>JAITXT010000003.1 GCA_031284585.1 Acholeplasmatales bacterium | reverse complement strand
AGTTTTTTAATAGCTCATTACTTTTTTTGTTATCTTTTTTTGATACGCTTTTGTTTTTTAAATTTCATTTGTTATTCAGTTTTTAAAGACCAACCCGCCAGCATAAAAATAGCGTGCTTCTTAATTATATGATTTATGTATTTACTTGTCAAGTAATAACACCTATTTTTTAAAAAATTGATTAATTTTAATAAAAACTACTAATAAAATCTAATAAATTAAATAATCAGTATCAAAAAATTAGTAATTTATTAGTTTCATTACTATTATTAATATGAGTAAAAAAATAAATTAAAGGAGAAAGAAAGATGGGGAAAAAAATACTGGAAATGCGCCGTACTGATCTAAATTGTGTTTTTAATTCTGAAAAAAATTTTAACAACTGGTTGGTTTGTGAATCTGCACTACAAAATTTATCAAAAACAACAGGAATAATAGTTAAATCTCCTAAAAGAGAATTTAAATCTGGGGATTTGTATATTGATATTTTAGCTTTCGAAGAAAAAACTGATAACAAAATAATAATAGAATCGCAATTCAATGATTCTGATCACGCCCATTTGGGTAAATTGCTAACTTATGGCATGCTGGAAAATGCGAAATTTTTGATTTGGGTAGTTGAAAATCCATTAGATGAACATATTCTAACAATTCAAGAACTAAATAAAAAAATACTGAATTTTGAAATAATACTTGTCCAGGCAACTGCATATGAAAGTTTCGAAAATGCTCAAATTTTATTTACTTTAACAGCAAGAAAACATTCTTTAAACTATATTAACAAACGAATAATTGATGACAAAATCTCTAACGAAAAAACTGAAAAAAGAAAACCTTTTTGGACAATTTTCGAAAGACAAATTACTAGTCTAAATTTTCCATATCACGGACACACCGTTGATAATGGTATTGCTTATAGTTTTTCACTTGAAAATCCCTTATTAGAAATTTCAATTTCTTTATCTACATCTCAAAACGTTATTAAATGCTTATTTTGGATAATTAAAAAAACGAAAGAATCCGTTCATATTGTTGAAAATTTAGTAAAAAATATTAAAAAAATAGAAAATGAACTAGAAGTCGAAATAACATTTGATCAATATTTTGATTCTGGAAAAACCGCATTTAAATACGTAATTAGTGACTCTTACGATTATAAAAATGAAAGTAATTATGAAGAACTAGCAAAACTTTCATTAAAGAAAGTTTTAGAAACAATTACAGTTTTTAAAAAAAATTCTCTATAAAAAATGGGGTACGCGTTATGCATACCCCACAAATTTTTACAAATAAGATTTTAAACTACAGTATAATTATGCTGCAATATAAGAAATAACTAAAGTTTTAATTCTAACTTGTGTAGTAGAGGTGTTGTTATTGTGGATAGTAAATGAAAGTGCATTAATTATGTATTCAATACCGCCTTCAACAGCAATGCCTTCAACTTCAACTCCGCCAACTAATACTTGAGCTCCAGCTGCATATCCATCAGAGTATCCAACAACAATTGTAGTTATTGTAGTTTCACATGTAAATATAATTGAAGCACCATCTTGAGTAGCATGTCCATAAAGTCTCAAATCAGCATAATATCCAACGCCTGCGCCTGTTCCTTTAACTAATGTTACTGTGAAATTAGAAGGAAGTCCTAAGGCTTCAGCTTGATTATTTGTATAGTCATTTGCTGTTCCAGCAGTACTAGTATTAGGTTGAACAATAGAAGCAGAAGGAGAAGCAACACCAACTTTAACTACAAAAACAACTGAAATGGATACATCATTTAATGTTACTGTAGCAGTCAAGTTTACTGTAACTGAACCTAAAGCTGGAAGAGTAACTGCTCCAGTAGTTGCATTAATATATTCATTATTACTACTTGCCCAAGCAACAGTTGCACCTTTAGTACCAATTGTTGTAGGTAAAACAAGTGTACCAGCTTCAGAGATTGAGCCAGGAACTGATAACAAATAAGATTCTAGTAAAACTTCATCTTCAGCTGTTAAAGTATATGTTGTAATAGTTAAATCTACTGTTAGAAGAATTCTTGCAACAGCACCAGCTGATGATTGACCACCAACTAAACCATTAGTAAAGTTAATGTATGTTCCAGGTTGTAAACCACTCAATTTAGCTAATTGTTCAGAATCTTTAAGACTTGATCTTGAATCATAATATAGTTCGATAGTTAGTTTGTTAGAAATATGTAATAAAGTAACTGTAATATTTCCATAAGTAGGATCTGTAACTACACTTACAACTTTTAATCCAGTTGCACTTACTAAACCACCACTATATACACCAAGATTAGTTACAACACTCCAACCAGCTAAATCATCAATAGAATTTGGAGTATATGTATTAGTAGGAGATTCATTAACTACTTCTATTTCTTCAACTAAAGTAAGCTGTCTGATACCATTAAATAATGCAAATTTTCCATAAAGAGTAACTTCTTGTCCGAGTTTTGCATTTAAATCAGCAGCAGAAACAGCAGAAGCAGCAGCTAAATACACTAATAATGAATTTGTTCCATCAGTAAGACCAAATGAAAGATATCCGTCAGTAGCATAAACAATACCTTGAACTTTATACTTAGTATCATTAACAAAATTAAATGTTAAAGGTGTAACAGGAAGTTTACCAACTACTATTTCATAATTAATAGTTTTTGTTGCAGTACCCTTAGTCAATGTTGCAGTAATTTTAATAGTAGCAGTACCTTCTTCAGGAATAGTAATATCACCAGTAGTTAAATTAATGTACCCATTTCCAGCGCCGTCAGATTCAGTATAAGACCATGCTATTGTTGAACCTTTTTCTCCAGTTGTAGGAAGTGTAACTTTTTCAGCTTTATGTAAATCTGTCGGTAAAACAATTGAACCACCATCAAGATTAACTATTGCATCATCTGATAATACTAATTCTGAACCGTCGCCTGCATAAGCAATAGCAACAGCTTTATTATTTGATCTCAAAGTATAAACGAATATATTTACGTCAATTTCAAACCCAGCAAGACTTCTTAAAACGTCAATATTAGACTTATAATAAACCATAAAAGCTTTTTTACTATATTCTGTTGGAGTTGAAGTATTAATGTTACCTCCATCATATGAAGGATCAACTAGTAAAACATCATAGTTTCCTGTTCCTTGAACTCTAACTTTTGCATGAACCTTCACGTATTTAACAATGAAAGGATTTTTAGAATTAAAAGTAAAATCATCCAATGCTTTATTGCTTAAGCCGCCAATAAAGCCTTCAATACTTGGAACTTCTGTTGGAACAATTGTCTCAGGTGTTGCATTTTCAACCTTAGTCATTCCCCATGAACCAATTTTAGCATCCATTAATTCATATAAACCATAGTATAATTGTACATTTCCAGAAAAATCCCAAACTTCTCCAACTTTAACATCAGGAATATTTGCAACTCCGTTATGGTAAACATATACAAATTCGCCATTTTTAAGACCATATAAAGTGTCTGAAGTAATAGCAATAACTGTTACTGCTTTGACTTTAACTGTAGCTCTAACACCGTCAATGTCGTAATAACCACTTGTACTATCAGCAGGAATTGTTGCACCAACAACTGTTTCACAGAAAGCATCCCAATTTTCTACTTCAACAACAGAATCCGGTTCTGGAACAACTGTAATTGAGAAAGTCTTAACTTTTTCTAGTTGTTTAGTTGCGTCAAGTTCAGAAGCAATTTTCAAAGTGGCAGTTAATTTAACGACTTCACTAGGTTGTTTAGCAGCTGGACGAGTAATCGAAACTGTTTTGAGTTTGGCATCAGCATTGTCTTTGATTTCTGCGTAAGTAGCTTTGTCAGAAGCCCAACTAGCAGTAACTCCGTTTAGCAAAGTAACTGAAACGTTAAAAGATTGGCTTACATTTTTGTCATCTGGAACAGGTAAGATTAAGGCATCAAAAGCCTCATCTAACTTCGCTTGAGCTGGATCTACTTGTGCTCCTTCATCTTTTTGACAAGAAATAAGAGTCAAACTTACTAATAATAGAAATAATACAGTAATAATTTTTTTCATTTTTTCTCCTTTTTTATGTTATTTTTTAATAACTAATTTCTTCATATGCTTCTGCAAATTTAGCATTAATATAGTTAATAATATCTGCGTCAACTTTAGAATCATATTTTAATACTTCCGCAAGTAAAGTTTCTACAACCTCACGAGCTTTTGAACTTTTTGAAAATGCAATTGATGTAAAGAAATAATCAGAATAATTCTTTGCAAGTTGAATAGATTGCATTATTAGAAGATTTGTGGGATTTGATGCTGATTTCGCCTCAAAATCTTTCCATGTAGCTGTTTCAAATGCAGATAATCTTACTGGAGAATAACCAGATTGAACAGAATATCTAACTGATTGTTCAGCTTCAGTAATATATTTTAAGAATAACCAACTAGCTATCATTTCTTGTACGTTATCTTTCTTAAATAAACAAATATTTGGACCTTGTTGGATTTGACGTTTATTATTTAAGTCAAATTGTGGAACTGGAGCAACTCCCGTTACATAATGATTATCAGAAGGAATATTATATTTTGCTCCACCTGTTGAACCAACTGCCATAAATAGTTTATCTATTTTTGCTCTATCAGAAGAAAAAGTAACACCAAGAGTTGAAGGAGTTGAAAATAATCCTTCATTAGTTAAATCCTTGAAATATTTAACTAGATCTTTAGCGTTTTGATTGTTAAATAAAATTTGTCCATAACCACTTTCAGAAAAGCCAGTATAAGGTATACCTTTTTGTTCAGAGGATGAAATAAATAAATTTGCTTCACTATCATATCCAAAAGGAACACTATCAGGAACTAATATTTTAATTTGTCTTGCAACAGCTTCAACTTCTGCCCAAGTTTGAGGAACAGTCAAATTATGTTCTTCAAAAAATGTTTTATTATAATATAAAGCTTCAGTAGATTTAGCAAATGGGAAAGCTAAAATAGTACCTGATTTATCAAAACTTGCTCCTTCCCTCCAGAAACCAGGAACAAAATCAGCAATTTCTTCCTCGCTTAAACCTAATGTTGGATGATTAACAAAATTATTTAAGGCTAAAACTCTCTTACTTGAAGCATATCTGGCAAAATTATCACCATATCCTGTTACTAAATGAGGATTACTTCCACTAGGAATTGCATTGGCAACAGCAGTTTCAAGAGCTTTGTAATCAACACCTTTATTTTCTTCATGTACTGTTACATTTGGATATAAGGCGTTAAACTCACTGATAAAAGTTTGTAAAACTTTTTGATTATCTCCACCAAAAGAATGCCACATGTAAATATCAATTTTTTCCGTAGTACTCAAACTAGCATCATCTGCAAGTTCGTACCATTCGACAATTTTATTAGTGGTCTCGTGTGTATCTTTCTGACAAGAAACAACCACTAATACTAATAAACAAATTACCAATAATAATAAATTTTTTATCATTTTTCCTCCTATTTATTTAAAAATTTCTATTTTAGAAATTATTAACCCTTAAGACCACTTCTCGAAACACCACTCATAATATATTTTCTGAAAAATATAAATAATAAAAGCAAAGGTACAGTAACTATAATCGCAGCTGCCATTTGATAGTTTAACAACACTCTTCCAGCACTTCCTGGACTTTGATCTACAAACGAACTTCTTAACCACGAAGTTATTATCTTATGTTTCGCATCAGCAACCAAATTAGGCCAAACATAAGCATTCCAAGTCCCCATTAATTTAAGAATTACAATAGTTATAATACTTGATTTAGCCATAGGAACCATAACTTTTACTAAGTAATTGAAATCTGAAGATCCATCTACTTTGGCAGCATAATATAATTCATTAGGAATTTGCTTGAAATTTTGTCTTAGCAAATAAATATGAAAAATTGAAACTAGAAAAGGAATAATCATCGCGTAGTATGCTCCACCTGTGATTCCCCCCTGAAGAGATACCCAACCAAGTCTTGCGACTGTAGTGTAGTTTGTTATTACCATCATTTCTCCAGGTATCATCATGGTCGCCAGTAATAAAGTAAAAATTAAATCTCGACCAGGAAAATTAAGCCTAGCTAAAGCAAATCCAACAAATATTGAAAATACAGTTCCAATTAAAGTCGAAAATAAAGCAACCACCATAGTATTACCAAAAAAGACCATAAATGAAATGTTACCAGTTGTATTCCCAGAATACTTAAAAACATTTACATAATTGTTAGGCGAAAAATCTTCAGGGAAAAAGGTTATTGTTATATCATCATCAACTAGTTCATGTGTAGATTTAAATGAAACATTGATCATCCAATAAAAAGGAATAAGAACAACGATTGCCATTACGCCAAGAAATATATAAACTAAAATAGTTTGAGTAGTCTTTTGAATTTTTTGAATTTTAAGTTTTTTTTCAATGTTTAATTCATTAGTCATCTTTTCACCCTAGTATACCACTTTACGATTACTTATATATAAATTTATAAGAGTAAAAATTAAAATAATCACAAATAGAATTACCGCAGCTGCAGCACCTCTTGAATAATAACTTGCGACCGCAGTTGGATCTTCATATGGAGCATAACCACCTGTTCTTCCAATCATTTCATATATAAATCCAACTATTGTTGTTCGATTTCTCACTTGTTCGTTAGTTAAATTAGTAAATACTCCAATAACTGCCTCATATGTTTTAAACGCACCAATAAATGAGGTAATTAAAATGTAGGAGATAGTAGGAGATAGTAGTGGTATTGTTATCTTAGTTAAAACTCTGCTCTTAGGAGTAGAATCAATCTTAGCAGCATCATAATATTGTTTTGAAATACTTTGAAGTCCGCCAATAAAAACTAAAATTTTAAATGGAAGTCCATTCCAAATTGTATAAAGAAGAACAACGAATGTCCAACGCCATGTTTCAGCACCTAAATCAATCCAATTAGTATTAGAATTAAAAATCAAGTTTATTAATCCTTCATTTTGATCGAATAAAACACTAAAAACCATACCAATTGCCAAAGTATTTGTAACATAAGGTAAGAAAAATATTGATTGGAATATTTTTTGAAGAGGTTTAATTGAATTTAGAGCAACCGCAATTAAAATTGAAAGAACAGTTGAAACAGGAACCGAGATAAAAACAATTAATAATGTATTATATAATACTGTAAGAAATCTTGGGAAACTCAATACAGAAATATATGCATCAAAATTAAAAACAACACCGAATTGTTCAATAAGTCCAATTCCTAGCGGATTATATTGGACAGAAAAAGAAATTAAAACAGTTTTAATTAAAGGATAAAAAGTAAAAACTCCAAGTAAGAAGATAGGAATTCCTATATATAGCCAAGCTTTAAAATCTCTTTTTCTTTCAAGCATTAGATAATTCTCCTGCCGTCAGCTGCATTAAATACAAATAACTTTGAATAATCAAAGTCAACTTTGATTGAATTAGAAGGAATATTTTTATGTTGGACAATAATTCTAAAAGTTTTATTAGTACTCAAACTTTCTGGATGAGTAACTACTATTGCCAAGTCTCTTCCGATAGTTTCAACATAAGAATAATCTATTTTAAAAATTCCATCATCTTTAATTATGTAACCTTCAGGACGAACTCCAATAACTACCTTCAAACCAAAATCATCCGCTTCCATGACAGGACTAGGTTTTACAGGAACCTTTAAATTGGAAATAGCCTTTTTATCAGGTTTTTCAACACTTGTTAATTTCTCTTTTTCGATTTCATATTGTTTAACTTTTTCACTATATGAATCATCTAATATTTTTTGTTCTCCGGAAATTAAATTCACGAAATCTTTTGAGCCTTTATCAGATAAAATTGATGTATTCCCTATAGAAACCTTCCCGTTTTTTAATCTACCATCATATAAACTAATTGGTGGAGTACCAAGAAATTTAGCAACAAATAAATTTGAAGGATTATCATAAACATATTGAGGTTCCCCTTTTTGTTGTTCCAATCCATAATTCATTAAAATAATTTCATCTGAAATTGACAATGCTTCTTCTTGATCATGAGTTACAAATATTGTAGTAATACCAGTCTCTCTTTGAATTCTTTTTATCTCTTCACGAGTTTGTAATCTTAGTCTAGCATCCAAATTTGAAAGAGGTTCATCCAATAATAAAACTTTAGGTTCTTTAATCAAAGCTCTAGCAATCGCAACACGTTGTTGTTGACCACCAGATAACTGTCCTGGCTTTTTATCTAATTGGTCTTCAATTGCAACTAATTTAGCAACTTTCAAAACCATATCATTATATAGTGTTTTAATAACAGCAATTTCCGCGTTAACAATAGGAGTTAATCTTTCAAATTCAGCGTTATAATCTGAAGTTAATTTATTTTTTTGAGAATCTTTTTCCTCCAAACTTAAAGTACTTTTATCTAAATCAGCTAGTGCTTTTTTGTATGTATCTTTCAATTCTTTAAGAGGTTTTTTCGCTTCAGCGATCTTTTTACCTTTTAAATTTATATTTTCAAGTGGAAATAAAATATTTTTTCTAACGGTCATATGAGGATATAGAGCATAGTTTTGGAATACTAAACCTATACCTCTTTTCTCTGGAGCTAATTCTGTTACATCATCATCTCCAAAAAATATCTTTCCCTCTGTTGGAGCAAGTAGACCCGCAATCATATATAAGGTTGTAGATTTTCCGCAACCAGAAGGTCCTAGAAGTCCAACTAATTTGCCAGCAGGAAAGACGCAATCAAAATTATCTACTGCTCTTGTTTCACTCTTTGTTTTCTTGTCCGAAAATATTTTTGTTACGTTTTTTAAACGTATCTCAATTCCTAATTGTTTAGATTCTCCCATTTATTCGCTCCTTAAACTTATTCTTAACCATGGAACTACAATGTGTGGTTCCCATTCTGGATTAGTTGTTTTAACAGAATTATTATTGAAATTCCAGTCAGGAGAAATTTCTCCGTTTTTGTCATTTGGATAACCATGAACTCCCCAACCTTTTGATTGAGCATAATCTTTTGCAAATATTATAAAAGAAACATAAGTAATTCCTTTATAGGACATTTCTAAATCATTGCTAGATATATTTACAGCAACATCAGATAATCCCTCTCTTACTACCAAAAAGTTTGATAAATATCCGTTAATCCAGACAAGACCTAAATGTCTTCCAAATGTTTCGGTTAATTGATTTCCTTTAATTGATTGAACATATATTTCTTTTGAACCAGCATCATTTAATAAATGTGTTTTATTATATTTGCTAGCAACATATCCCCAAGGTTCGGCATTCATATTTCCTTGTACTTCAGGTGTATTAATATAAAAGTATCTTGTAGAAGCTGAATAAGATTCAGTATTGAAAGTTGCAGTATCTCCGTCAGCGATTGAAGAAAGTGATACTACTTTAGTAACTCCTCCAGCACCAAAACCAATTTTATTAGGATCTTCGTATGGCAATGCCTTATATCTGTCTTCTAACATTGGACCAATAAGCATATCATCTAAAGTTTTAATTTCATAATTAAATCCTTTTAAATAAGAATATTGATTTGGTAAATAAGAAATATAATCTAACTTATCAAAATTATCCTTAGCTTCTAAAGCATCAGTTCGTCTTAATAAAGAAACATTTTTACCATATTGGATATCAAAACCAATACTACCTAAAACATCAATAATAGTATTATTATAATAAAGCGCAATAGTATCACTACCGCGATATACTAAATCCTCAGTTAATAAATCTGCTTTGGAAACAATATCTGCTTCTGTTGCTAGAGTATTAGCAATAACAAAAAAGCCCTTAGAACTTAAAGAACCGCTTAAAGTTATTTTTCTACTTTCGATTGTTTCAGAAGGTTTGTATATTTTTATTGAGTAATTAGATAATTGAATTGATTTATTAGAGTCGTTATATAACTCTAGAACATTATTTCCATAATTTGCACTAGAAGCACTGCTATTATAATATTTTGAGATTAACAAACCTTTTTCTAATTCAGAGTCGCCTTGGCAACTAACTAAACTAATTAATCCAGTAACTGCAATAATAAATAACAATATTTTTTTCATTTGTGCTCCTCTAAAGTATTCAGTGATTCTCAATCATACAACTTACAAACAAAATATTTGATTTCCAATCACTTATTATAATTATACATTTTTTTAAAAGTATATAATAAAAATTGCTTTTTGTATTTTTTCTTTATTATTTAAACATAAAAGATAATAAAATAGTGCTTTTGAATATTTTTGCTATAATTGAAATTATAAAGGAGATTATATGAAATTTATTAAGTCAGTTTTGGTTTTTGTTTTCTTGATTTTTGTTGGGTTCGCTTTTTATTTTTTGTTAGGTTACTCTATAACCGAAAGAAACGAAAAATTTATGGATGGTATCGAAAATAAAGTAAAAATTGATAATAATTATTTTATAAGTTCAATTGCAGCAACCAACTACAATGTTCCTATTGAATCGGTTTCATCAATTGAGCCTTTTTTTAATGAAACTTATACTTCATCGGAAGGAAGTGTTTGCATTCAATTATATAGTTTCACTTTTTTTGATAAAAATACCTTTATTGATGGATTTTTTATTTTTGTTAAGGACTTTACACTAAGTGAAACTCAAATTACTCAACCTATAACAATTGAATATTTGTTTGATCAAGATCTAGTCCAAAGTGATTTGAATCAAAAAACTTTAATTAGACAGTACACAAAAATATTTGATAGCGAATATTTTGCTTTTTTTAGAGAAGATGAGCTTAAAAACTCTCCTTCAAATCCATATGCAAATATCCTTTCTATTAAAATACTATATAATGAGCAAACAGTCATTACTCTTGCTTATGATTCTTCGCTTCTTAATTCCTCCGATGTGATATCTAATGAGAAAAGTAAAATTATAAATTTAGAGCATTCATTATATGACTTAACAACAATTTATAATTTGAATGAAAATAATGACAATTTTAAAACCACAAGTGAACTATATTATAACGAATCAATTATTAATGAATTACGTTCATATAACTATATAGTTGCTATATATCTAATAGTTTTTTTCCTAATAGTAATTATATTAGGATATTTCTTATTTTTTAATCATTATTTTTACACCAAATACAAAATTAATAAACAGAAAAAACTAGATTCACTTTCTAATTTGAAAAATACTTAGATGAATTAATTAGGTTAGAATTACTCAAATAATTGTAATTTTAATAATAAAGATATTTTACCGCGAAATTACTTTTTGTGTGTTAAAATATTAGAAGGAGGATATTAAAAATGAGAAAAATACCAATCGGAATATCAGGACGTCATGTCCACTTATCAAAAGAACATTTAGAAATTTTATTTGGCAAGGATTATGCACTTACTGTTTTTAAAGAATTAAGCCAACCTGGGCAATATGCGTGTGAAGAAAAAGTTGATTTAATAAGTCCAAAAGGACTAGAACTTGCAGGAGTTAGAATTTTAGGACCAGTTAGAAAAGCAACTCAAGTTGAAATTACTCAAAGTGATGCAATTAGATATAAATTTACAGCTCCAATTCGTGATAGTGGTGATATATCTGGAAGTGGTGCATGCACTATTAAAGGACCAAAAGGACAAGTTCAAATAGGGGAGGGAGTTATATTGGCAGATCGTCATATACATTTTTCACTTGAAGATGCCGCTGAATTTGGGGTAAAAGATGGAGATAGAGTTTCCCTCAAAATAGAAGGTGAAAAATCTGGCCTTTTAGATGGTCTTCTTTGCAGAGTATCTCCTAATTTTAGACTAGATTGCCATCTTGATACTGATGAAGGCGCAGCCTTCTTACTAAAAACCGGAGATTCTGGAACTTTAGTCAAAAAATATTTAATTGTAGAATAAAAATGAATAGTCTTCAAAGACAAGTTGTTTTCAAAGATCCAATATACGGATATATTCACGTTAATTATGAATTCATAAAAAAATTAATAGATACACCTTTATTTCAAAGATTACGAAGAATACGACAATTGTCAGGAGTAGTAATGGTTTTTCATGGAGCTGAACACTCTAGATTTTCACATTCTTTAGGTGCATATGAATTAGCAAATAGATTTTTGGAAATTATTGATGTAAAAAATACCTTTACTTTTCGAGAATCTCTTCTTTTTATAACCTCTGCCCTTTTACATGACATTGGTCATGGAGCATATTCTCATGCATTCGAGGATGTCTTCGGAGTAAATCATGAACATATAGGCGCTGAAATCATTGTTTCAAACAAAGAAATCGTTGATATATTAGATACTATAGATGAAGATTTTGCTTCAGATATTAAATCAATTATTCTAAAAACGCATAAGTTTCCTATTATTGAACAATTCATTTCTTCACAACTAGATGTTGATAGAATGGATTATTTGGAACGTGATGCTTACTTTACAGGTACTGCATACGGACATATAGATATCGATAGAATTATTAGAGTTTTGTTTATTAAAGAATCTAAAGTGGTTTTTAAAAGTAATGGTATCCATGCTATAGAAAATTATCTTATAAGTAGATATCATATGTATTGGCAAGTTTACTACCACCCAGTAGCTAGAGCATATGAAGCAGTTCTAGAAAAAATATATTTAAGAGTCAAAGATTTAATAGCTCTTAATTTTCACTTTGACTGTGATATTGATGCACTTAAAAAAATAATAATTAATCCAAATGATATTTGTGCATATACAGAAATAGATGATTATTACATTAATGGATTAATTAGATATTTTATTAAATCTGACGACTACTACTTAAAGACCCTTTCATTAGATTTTTTAAATAGAAATATTTGGAAGAGAATTGACAACGTAGAAGAAAACAAAGAAAAAATAAACGAAATTTTAAATACATTAGATGACGAAGAAAAACGTTATTTTACTTGTACACGTACAGTTTCTCAGGGCACATATCGAGATGAAGGAGAAAAACTCGGAGAAAATATTTACATACTTTTAGAAGACGGAACTATATCTACAATAAGAAAAGAATCAAAAATTATCGAAAGTCTTATGTATTCAGGAGTAAAATCTGATCCTAAGTTTTTTTATAGGAAAAAAAATGAAACCTAAAAAAAGATATGGGCAAAATTTTCTAAAGCATCCTCAAATACTTTCTAAAATTGTTAATTTTGCTTCGTGCCAAGATAAAAATGTTTTAGAAATTGGTCCAGGTCAGGGAGATTTAACTGTTCAACTCTGTAAAGTTGCTAAAAAAGTTGTAAGCGTAGAGATAGATGAGAGCCTTGATCCATTTTTATTCCCTATAAAAGAAAATTATCCTAATTTCAACTTAATTTACTGTGATTTTTTGAAATTAGATCTAGAACCTTATCAAAATTATGTTGTAGTCGGAAATATTCCATATAATATTTCCTCTCCTATTATCATAAAATTAGTTACCTCGAAAATTGAAGACTTTACCTTGCTTGTTCAAAGTGAATACGCAGATAGAATATGCGGTCAACCTGGAACAAAAAATAATTCATCTTTCACAGCATTAATTAGCTATTATGGTAAGTGTAAAAAGATGATGAATGTAAAAAATATTAATTTTTACCCTGTGCCTTCAGTTGATAGCACACTAATTAAATTTGAGCGATCACGTGTTTACACAGAAAAAGACGAGCATTTCCTACTTTTTTTGAAAACTTGTTTTTCTCAAAAGCGAAAATTTTTAATAAGTAATATTAATTTAATTTACAATGACAAAGAAAAGATAATTAATATTTTCAATAATGCAAATATTACGACAACCATAAGAGCAGAATCCTTAAGCATAAATGACTATATTAATCTCTATAATTTATTATATGAACATAGTTGAAAAAGCATATGCAAAAATAAATTTATCGTTAGTTGTTCTAGATAAAAGAGATGATGGCTTTCATAATATTGATAGTATTATTGTGCCAATAAACTTATACGATACTTTGTATTTTTATGAAAATGAAAATAGTATTTCATTGAGGTCAAATGTTAATATTCCTAATAATATAGTCCTAAAAGCTGCTTTTTTGATTAAAGAAAAATACAACGTTAATTGCGGTGTCTTAATAAAATTGATTAAGAACATTCCAATTGGAGCAGGTTTAGGTGGAGAATCTGCAGATGCTTCCGCAACCATCCGTGGTCTTAATAAATTATGGGATTTAAATTTATCCGTTGATGAAATGGAATCAATCGCTCTATCATTAGGGTCTGATACTTTATTTTGTCTTTATAATAGACCTTCTATTGTTAGAGGAAGAGGAGATATTTTAATACCATTTGACTATCCAGAAGAAAATATTATTTTATATGTACCTAAATTAAAATTAAATACTAAAAATATGTTCCTTTCTTTTGACGAAGATACTAATAGATTAAACTCACCAGATGAGAAATTAGGATTTAATTCTTTTCTAAGCTACGCATTAGATAAATATAGTGAACTTAATGAAATATATTGCGCCCTAAAAGATCACTACTTAAAGGTTTATTTTTCAGGTTCTGGGTCTGCTTTTTTTGTTTTTAGCAACGGAGAACCTCTAGACATACCTTTATGTCAGTCACTTAAGACAACAATAAAGTCTAAATTAAATAATTTTTAACAAAATTTCGACATAATTTTATCTTTATAAATATTTTCTTTCCTCAAATTTCACATTATTTCATTAACCGTAAGTATTTAAAAAAACAATGTAAAATATAACTGAATTGATTTAAATTTATAAATTATTCAAGAGGAAAAATAAATATGGAAGAAGATAGAGATGTTATTAAATTGAATAATGTTTCAAAAGAATATACTGTTGGGGATATAAAAACTTTTGCATTAAAAAATATTTCACTAGAAATTAAAAGAGGCGAAACAGTGTGTATTTTAGGTCAAAGTGGAGCTGGTAAAACAACTCTTTTAAATATACTCGGAGGGATGGAAAAAGCAACACAAGGCGAAATATCCTTTTTTGGAGAAAATATTTCTCAATATACAGAAATTGAATTAATGAAATATAGAAGGAATAAAGTAGGGTTCATTTTTCAATTTTATAATTTAATGCAAAACTTAACTGCTATAGAAAATATTGAATTAGCAACCGAAATTTGTAAAGATGCACTTGATCCAAAAGAAATTTTAGAAAGCGTTGGGCTAAAGGATAAATTAAATAATTTCCCTGCTCAACTTTCTGGAGGTGAACAACAACGAGTATCAATTGCTAGGGCTATTGCAAAAAACCCGGATATTATACTTTGCGACGAACCTACTGGAGCACTTGATTTTGATACTGCAAAATTAGTAATTAAATTATTGATTGATTTTGGAAAAAAATTTAATAAAACTTTAATCATTGTAACACATAACCAATTAATATCTTTAGTATGCGAAAAGGTAATTCATATAAAAAACGGAACAATTGATAAATTAGTATATAATTCAAAAATTGAAGACGTAGATAACTTGATATGGTAAAAAAACCTGAAATTTTACTTCGAAAATTAATAGTGAAACATGCGAAAAAACTAATTTCAATTGTTATTATATCTATAATTAGCGTCGCATTCATTTCTGGTATCAATGCTTTTTCAGATAATTTAAACGATTCCATTAACAATATGTATTCCTCTAATAATACAAGTGATGCTATAAGTATAAGTGATCAAATTACTGAAGAAAATCTAGAAAAACTAGATAACTTAAATTATATAGATAAAATTATTCCATTCTTTTTCTTTGAAATTGATATTAATAATTATCTATCAAGAATAATAGCTTATAATTTTGATGATGATACCTATCCCAAAGTTTCCATCTTGGAAGGAAGAAAAATAGAAAATCCTAATGAAGTTCTAATGAATATTAAATATGTTACCGATGAATACTATCTAAATAAAGTTGTCAATTTTTTAGATGATACTTACACAATTGTCGGAGTAGTTCAAGACCCATATTATTTTGATAATGGGATTGATATCGCATTTTCCACAAACTCAAGCATAGAACAAATTTTTTATATTAATACAAACTTCATCGATATTCCTATCTACTCTGGAGTTTTTCTATACTTCAAAAATCTAGAAAAACTAAATAAATTTTCTAATAAATATAGTATTCTTCTAGATGAAAATATAACTAAATTGGAAAAAGATATCGACTTTGATTTTAATATTATTTCGATCATTGACACTCAAAGTTTTAAACTAATCAAAAGTAATTCAGAAAAAATAGAAAAAATAGCAATTATTTTCCCAGTCTTATTTCTTATTGTTTCTCTTTTAGTAATAACTTCTACAATGACTAGAATAATTGAGGAGGAAAGATTTTCGATTGGAACACTTAAATCACTAGGATTTAGTAACTTTAAAATCAGGGAAAATTTTCTTCTTTTAGCCACTTTCTCATCAATTATCGGATGCTTAATAGGTATATTGATAGGTTTCAGATTACTACCAATTCTTATATATAACGCATTTAAATCTACTTTTTATTTACCTAAATTTGTAAACGGCTTCTATCTAACAATCGGTTTAGTTAGCTCAGTTTTAATAATTATAATATCAATATTATCTACATTCATATCAATGCTAGGTTTACTAAAAAATTCTCCATATAGCTTACTATTAAAAAAACCTCCTCTACCGGGAAAGAAAATATTTTTAGAACATATCAAATTTATTTGGAAAAAACTATCTTTCAAATATAAATCAACTTTTAGAAATATTTTTAGAAATAAGAAGCATTTTCTCATGATTGTAATGGGTCTTACACTTAGTACAAGCCTCATATTTGTTGCTTTATCGCTTAATAACTCAGTTGATAAAATAAGTACAGGAAACAATGATATTTTCTTATATTCTCATAATTTAAAAATTGAAAATAATGTAGATGGTTTTTCATTTTTGGGAGAAAATAGTGAATTTTTAGCATATAATTTAACTTATTCACGCATTACATTTAAAAAAGAAAAAATGGATATTTCGGTAATGACTTTCAATATTGATGATAAAGCTAACATTAATAAATACATTAATCTAGTAAACAGAGTAAATAAAAATAAATTAGTTCTTAATAATACTAATGAGGTTATAATAACAGAAAGTCTAGCCAAAACCTTACACATTAAAGAAAACGATACGATTTTAGTTGAAAAAGTTGATTATATAGTTAAAGCCATAACTTTAAATTACATCGGTTCTTATATATATAGAATTGACAATTCAGTACAAACAAATAATATTTTTCTAAAAACTAATGATGAAATCTATATCAATAATTTAAAAAACTCCAGTGAAATTCTTAAAATTGAAAAAAATGATTCTACAATTTATCAAAATCTACAAAAACAGATATCTTATATCATTATCTTAATTATTTGTCTTGCGATAATGTTTGGAATCGTAATTATGCATAACCTTACAATTACAAATATAAGTGAACGACATACCGAAATTGCAACTTTAAAAGTTCTCGGCTATAAGGAAATAGAAGTGGATGGATATATTTTCAGGGAAATGCTTATTTATGTAATGATAAGTACTATTTTAGGTATATTCTTCGGTATTTTACTAAATTTTGTAATCACTAACTTAATGGATTCTTACAATTTGTTTTTTGGAAGAGAAATTTATTATTACACTTATTTGATAACTGTTTTTGCAAATTTAATCTTTTTATTACTAATATATTTGTTAACTAAACCATCATTAAGGAAAATAAAAATGAGCCATTCACTCAAAGCAATTGAATAACAAAAAAAAATAATCAAGAAATTAAATTATTTATGTTAATATAAATACATTTTAATTGACTTTTATAAGGAAATGTAATATAATTAAATTCGCATCACTTGCTAAATGAGGAAGGTGAAATTTATGAAAAGAACGTATCAACCAAGTAAAATCAAAAGACAAAGAACGCACGGATTTAGAGCTAGAATGGCAACTCCAGGCGGAAGGAATGTTCTTGCTAGGCGTAGAGCTAAAGGCAGAGCCAAATTAACAGTTTAAATAAATGTTTCAATAACAACAAGGACTACTAGATTGAAATATGCAAAATATTGTTAGTGGTCTTTTTATTTATTAAAAAATGGATAGAAGTTATAGTATTAAAAAACAAAGCGAGATCGATGCACTCTTTAAGAATAAAAAAAATACTAGTAATTCTTATTTTACAATATATTACAGTATTAATAGCGAAAATATCCATTTTAGATTTGTTTTATCAATAGGTAAAAAGTACGGAAATTCAGTTCTACGTAATAAAATGAAAAGAAGGTTACGAGAAATAATTAGGAAAAACATGAACTTTATTATTAGTAATGTCGATTTTGTAATTATTATTAAACCTAGTTCTAACATTCTATTCTTCGAAGAAATTGAAAAAAATGTATCTGATTTATTAAAAAAAATTTTTACGAGGTAATTAAATGAAAAAAATAATATCTGTATTTCTTGTTTGTTTATTATTTCTTGTCCTTGTTTCATGCAAAAGCGATCCTGGAAAGATTAATAACGTAATATCATCAGCTCCTGAGACCATTGTTATCGAAGAAAGTGAATACATTAAAAATCCAAATTTTGAAAATAAGGGTCCTTCTTTTTATTTTCTCACTGATTTAGGCAATATTGTCAATACAGCAAAAGAAATTACTACTACACCTGTTATTCATCAAGGTCATTTTGATGTAGTTGATACAAAACACTCAATTGACGGAAATGTTCACACTGTATCAGGAAGCATTTCTTTGTTATTTCCTGGAGTTTCTGGCAATATAGATTCCAATAGTAATCCTGAATTTACTTATAGTTTCTATGTTATACCAGAAGTTGTTGATAAATCTGATGAAACAGTAGTTTTGTTTACTTATAGAATTAAAGATTTAGAATCTTTTAAAGTTCTTCTTGGACAAACAATTAAACAATCTGATTTATATAATACTATTGAATTGGTTTTAGTAAAAACAAATGGAACAATTTCGAGTTATTCTGGCGATTCTCTAAAAGAAGCATTTGACAATAAAGTATTTACTTTTAAAGATGAACATGATATTTTTAATGAAGAAAATAAGTTTTTAAATTTTAGTTTATTTAAAACTACTATAACATATAATCCTAGCAACTATTCCATTGATTTTAATGGTTATGTTAGTGGCGGAGAATTACCTATCACAACAAAGGATATGCCTTTTATTGATTATATATTAGTTTTACCTATTTCTTGGATATTACAATTTGTTGCTTTCGGAAGTTTAGCAATTGGTATTATTATTACTACAATTATTGTACGTTCACTAGCATGGCCTATTTATGCAAAAAGCAATGATATGACTTTGAAAATGAATATAGCAAAACCTGAAATGGATAGAGTTCAAGAAAAATTTAAAAATAGAAAAGATCCTCAAGGGCAACAGCAAATGCAGATGGAAATGATGCAGGTTTATAAGAAATATAAAATTAACTTTTTCGGTTGTCTTATGCCTATACTTCAAATGCCAATTTTCTTAGCTATGTATCAAGTAGTTCGTCGTATTGCACTTGAAGGTGGTATGTATGCTGATAAGGTTTCTAACAGATCTTTTTTAGGAATTGATTTAGCGAGTCCTATAAATGTATTTAACTATATTTTCGCAGGTATAGTTGGAGTAACAATGTTCCTATTAAATTATATTTCTCAAAAGAAACCAAAATATGCAAAGAATACTTATTCAAATGATACAAAAACTTCTCAAGCTGCTCAAACAGAAAAAACAATGAAGATGGTAAGTTATATGATGGTAATAATGATGGTTTTCTTTTCTTATCAATCAAAAGAACTTGCTTTTTATTGGATAATTGGAAATTTGTATTCTCTAGGACAAACTGTAATAAATAAAAAAATTAATGAAGCAAAACATTTCAAAATGGAAAACAAATTTCTTAAAGAAGATAATATTGTTGATGCAAAAATTAGAAAGAACAAATAGAGGATAAATATGATTAAAAATATAACAGTTGAAGGAAAAAATATAGAAGAACTAAAAAAACAAGCAGTCTTATTTTTTGGAGTTTCAGAAAATAGACTTCGTTTTGAAAATATCAAAGAAACAAAAGCTTTATTTTCGGGAGAAACAAAAATGACTGCCGATGTTACTTTTGAAATAAATCTTGCCGTTGAAGGAAAAAGATACTTAGAAACTATTTTGAATAACCTTGGTGTTACTTACAAAATGGAAATGAGAAATTTAGATGATGGAAAGGATATATCTTATAATATTGAATCAGAAGAAAACTCTCTCCTAATTGGAAGAGAAGGAAGAACATTAATTGCTATTCAATCATTAGTTAGAAATTATATTACAAGTTTTACTGATGAAAAAATACAAGTTACAGTTGATATTGGATCATATTTTCAAACAAGAAAAAAACAACTTGAAATTATGGCTGTAAGAACTGCTAAAGAAGTAGCACAAACAAAAATACCAGCAAGTTTTGATCCAATGAGTCCATATGATAGATTAATAATTCATACAAGACTATCAAATAGTAAAGATGTATACACAGAATCAGAAGGCGAGGAAAACGCAAGACACATAGTTATCAAACCAAGAAAAAGTTCCTAAATTCATTTTCCATGAAAATTCAATTAATAATTATTAAAATTACAAAGAAAATTATAATAACTATTTTAATGGTCATAGTTGGGGGTATTTTTTATTCTTTCGGGGTATCTACCTATGAGAATATTCGATCAACTATGATAATAAATGATTTTATTAGTCGGGGAGAATTACAAGATACAATCGACTATAAAGTAAGTGTTGATGGAAAAGAGCACATTCAAAGAATAAATTTCTACAAAATAAAAAGAACCTATTCCTATGAAATAAATGACACTAGAAATGCATTTTTATATCCCTACAGTGAAGTTATTCAAAATTACAAATATCTAATTCCCTACCAAAATGGTGATTTCCCAATTACATTAGAAAGTCCATTTTATGAAAACGCACTAGCTAATTCTCTTATGTCTTTTTATTTTGGAGGTCATGCAGCAATGTACTTTGATGGATATATTTATGAATCAGTGGGAATGGTAGATGATTTTAATAGTGCTACAGAACTAATATTTAATAATTTAGATGAAAAAAAATCATATCCAAAAATGACGAAAAATAAAACATCTTATCACATGCAATATGGATTTGGAGATGGTCCTTCGTCAAAATATGGATATTACTACCGAGATGAAGTAATGACCTTAAGGAAAAAAGATTATAACGAGGCAGTTTTAGAAAAAACAAAATCGTTTCTTGAAGATTTAAGTCAATCCGAAACAAAAGGATTTTATAATTTGGCTTTTTTCGTTAATACAAAAGACAGATATTATTGCTCGGATTTAATAAGTAGAGCATACCAAAGTGCATTATTAGATTCACAAAATCAAAAAGAGTTTCCTAGAGTTTTAAATGATGATAAATTTATCACTTCAGTATACGATTTATTATTGTCAAAAGATTCGTACTTAACTATTTATTTTAAGGCTCACAAAGAACTTATAGATGGAAAAGAAGAAATGGTTTCTAATATTTATTTTTTAGAGGATATTAATTAAGGAGAAAATATGAAAAATTTCACAGTTAAACAAATATATCAAGCATTACGCGATAATTCTTTACAAGAAAATACTTTAGTTAAAATTGAAGGTTGGGTAAGAAATAACAGAGATCAAAAAGAATTTGGTTTTATCGATTTTCATGATGGTACTTTTTTCAAGAGTATTCAAATAGTATACGAAAATTCACTTGATAATTTTAAAAATATTCAAAAAATAAGAGTAGGTTCTTCCGTAACTATTACTGGCAAGTTAATTTTAACGCCTACCGCAAAACAACCATTTGAAATCAACGCTTTAACTGTTACTCTAAACGGAGATTCTAGTGATGATTACCCCATCCAACCAAAAAGACATTCTCGTGAATTTTTAAGAGAACAAGCATATCTAAGAACTAGAACTAATTTATTTCAAGCAGTATTTAGAGTAAGAAGTGTTTCTGCGTTTTTGATTCATGAATTTTTCCAAAACGAAGGTTTTGTCTATGTAAATACTCCAATAATCACATCTAATGATGGTGAAGGTGCTGGACAAATGTTTAATGTTACCACATTAGATTTAAATAATTTACCAAAAACTGAAACCAATGAAGTGGATTATAAACAAGATTTTTTTGGTAAAAAAGTAAGTCTTACTGTTACTGGTCAATTAGAAGCAGAGAGTTATGCTTTGAGTTTTAAAAATGTCTATACATTTGGTCCAACTTTTAGGGCAGAAAATTCTAATACTGTTAAACATGCAGCTGAATTTTGGATGATTGAACCAGAAATGTCTTTTTGTGATATGGATAAAAGCATGGAAATACAAGAAAAATTAGTTAAATACATAATAAGTAATCTTCTAAAAAAATTACCTGATGAATTAGAGTTCTTTAATCAATTTGTTGAACCAGGTTTGTTAGCAAGATTAAATAATGTTTTAAATAGTGATTTTGCTAAAATAACGCATGAAGAAGCCATATCTATTCTTCTAAATTCTAAAAATAAATTTGAAAATAGACCTGAATATGGTAAGGATATCTTCTCTGAACATGAAAAATTTTTAACCGAAGTACATTTCAAAAAACCAGTATTTATAACTGATTGGCCCAAAGATATCAAAGCATTTTATATGAGACTAAATGATGATAACAAAACTGTAAGAGCTGCAGATTTACTTGTTCCTGGTAGCGGAGAATTAATTGGTGGTTCTCAAAGAGAAGAAAGAATTGACTACTTAGAAAAAAGAATTAAAGAACTACAGATGAAAACAGAAGGTTTGGAATGGTATATTAATTTAAGAAAATATGGTGGATGTATTCATTCAGGATTTGGACTAGGTTTCGAAAGATTAATTATGTACCTTACAGGAGTTGATAATATAAGGGATGTTATTCCATTTGCAAGAACTCCTAAGAATTGCGAATATTAATTGCAAAAGAGGAAAAAATGTCTACAATTTTTGAAAAAATAGCAAACAAGGAAATAAGTTCTTATGTAATTTATGAAACAGATAATATAATCTCTTTTTTAGATATCTCCCAAATATCAATTGGTCATACTTTAGTTATTCCCAAAAAATGCTATAAAGATATAACTGAACTTCCTGAAGAAGTTGCATCTGAATTATTTATGGTAGCTACCAAAATAGCAAAATCAATTTTTTTAAGTTTAAAACCTACTGGTTTAAATATTCTTAACAATAATAAATTAAGTGCTGGTCAAACAGTATTTCACTTTCATTTACATTTGATTCCAAGATATGAAAATGATAATATTAGTTTTTCTTTTCCAACTAATAAATTGAGTGAAACTGAATTTATAAAAATTCAAAAAGAAATTCAAAAAAATATAGAATAAATATTAATACGGTTTAATTGTAAAAGTTACACCGCCGTCTTTCCCTACGCCATTTTTAGCGGTAATAGACAAATTAAAATGTTGTAATGTTCTATGAACAATGGCAAGTCCTAATCCAAATTGACCTTTATTGCCTTTGGCATAAGGTTGAAAAAGGAAATCTATCATATTATTACTAATTTTTTCCCCATCATTATAGAACGTTAAAACTTTATTTTTTAACGAAATTTCAATTTTACTTTTCGAATATCTTAAAGCATTATCAATAATATTATTGAATACAATTTCGAAATTATCTTTAATACCAAAATAAGTTGAATCATCTAGATCAGTACTTATTTTAATTTTTCTTTGAAATTTTTGATTATTTATGACATTTATCAATACTTCAGAAATATTAACATTTTCAAACTCTTTTATATCAACAAAATGTTCTAGTTTAGTATATTCAATTAATTGCTTAACTTTAATTTGTAAATTATCAGCTGCTGTTGTTATTTTTGAGAAAGCTTCCATACCTTCTACTCCATCTTGAATGGCTTCAGCATAAGACTTAATAACTGAAATAGGAGTTTTCAAATCATGAGAAATGTTTTGAAGCATCTCTTCTTTTTCTCGATTGCTTTTTTCAATTTCTTGTCTCATATTCTCAATTGTTCTAATAAGATTAGATAACTCATCAGCTCCTGTGAAAACTAAACTTTTTTTGTAATTCGATTGTTTCATTTCAACTATTTGAATAGTTAATTTTTTTATTCTTTCAACAGTTAAATAACTCCAAAATAACACAAAAACATTTCCAAGCAAAATTAAAGCCACGAAGCTTAGCTGAATCGCCCATGTAAATGTTCTTCCTCTCTCATTTAAATAACTATTATCAGTAAATATCACATATGTAACTTGATCATCCGAGGATTTAATTGATCTCATGTAATACGTAGATGCTCCTTTTTTAACCGAAATGAAGGAATCCTTTTTTTCAATAACTAGTTTATTAATATCTAAAAGACCAATTGTATCAATAAAATCTTCTGAATCAGTTTCAAATATTATATTAAGATCATTATCATAAATAAAATATCCAAAACTATCGCTTTTAGGAATTCGCTCCCAATCTTCTTTATGTTCATAATTAGGAACAGTATTAACATAAGAAGTTAACGCAACATCAATTAATCTTTCCCTATACGTTAACAAAACTTTATCTAAAACAAACGTAAAAATAAAACTAGTAAAAAGAATAACTATAATAAATAGCAAATTAAATTGAGTAGTTAATTTGAAGCTTTGCATGAATAATTTTTAAGAAATTGTGTAACCATATCCATAAATAGTAACTATATTTATGTTAGGCATTTTATTACGTAACCTTCTTAATAAATCATCTACAACTCTTTCAGAACCATCATAATTGTCTCCCCAAATTGTCTTAAGAATTTTTTCTCTTGATATTTGGACATTTCTATTTTTAAGGAAAAATATTAGCATCTCATACTCTTTATTTGTCAATTCAATTATTTTACTTTCTGCATCTTTTACTTCTCTGGTTGCAAAATTAATCGAATATCCCACATAGTTCATGATATCAGTTTTTGTATTATCATTTCTTCTTAAAACAGACTTAACTCTTAAAAGTAATTCCTTAGGAGTTACTGGTTTAGCAATATAATCATCTGCACCGTATTCTAATCCAACAATTTTATCAAGAGCTTGATCTCTAGCACTAGTAAAAATTACTGAGGCTTTACTTTCTTTCTCTTTTAATTTTTGAATTATTTCGTAACCAGAAACATCCCCTGGTAACATAATATCTAATAGCCATAAATCAACAGTATCATCTAAATGACTAATTGCTTCCTCACCATTAGAAAAGGTTTTAACTCTATACCCTTCTTTGATTAAATATTTTTCAATAATATTTCTTAAATCTTCTTCATCTTCAACGTAATAAATAACTTGATTCATTTTTAAACCTCCTTTAACAAATTTTATTAACTTTCATATATGGTACAAGTACATCTGGTATCGTGATCGAACCATCTTCATTCTGATAATTTTCAATAATAGCAATCATTGTACGTCCAACAGCAAGTCCACTGCCATTTAATGTGTGAACATATTCTGTTTTTGCATCTTTAGTTCTTTTAAATCTAATATTCGCACGTCTTGCTTGAAAATCAACATCATTTGAAATAGATCCAATTTCACGGTAAGTATTTTGCGAAGGAATCCAAACTTCAATGTCGTAGGTTTTAGCTGCTGCGAATCCAAGATCTCCTGTGCAAAGAGTAACTACTCTATATGGAAGATTGAGCCTTTTTAGAACTTCCTCACTGCAAGAGAGCATATGTTCTAACTCAGTGTACGATGACTCTGGTGTAGTTAATTTGATTAACTCTACTTTGTTGAATTGATGTTGCCTTAGTATTCCTCTAGTATCTCTTCCAGCTGATCCTGCTTCAACTCTAAATGCGGCTGTATAAGCTACATGTTTTATAGGCAAATTTTCAAATGGAATAATTTCATCTCTATAAAGATTAATCGTTGGAACTTCGGCA
This sequence comes from Acholeplasmatales bacterium, assembly GCA_031284585.1. Lineage (GTDB taxonomy): Bacteria > Bacillota_I > Bacilli_A > Acholeplasmatales > Acholeplasmataceae > JAITXT01. Next base: position 173,944 of record JAITXT010000003.1, on the reverse strand, counting down.
GTAGGATTCAAATATAAATCAAAATTATCATCTCCTCCAGAAAGTTTATATACATCATCTTTAAATTTAGGGAATTGTCCAGTTCCATAAAGTGAATCTCCATTAATAATATATGGTGGTATTATCTCTGTAAAGCCGAATTCGTTAGAATGTAGGTCCATCATAAATTGAATAAGCGATCTCTCTAATCTAGCACCAAGGCCTTTATCAACAACAAATCTTGCTCCTGTAATTTTTGCTGCCCGCTCAAAATCTAAAATGCCAAGCTTCTCACCTAATTCCGTATGATCTTTTATTGGGAAAGAGAATTTCTTAGGTTCAAGATATTTTCTTTCCTCTCTGTTATAATTACTATCTATTCCAATTGGTATAGATGAATCAGGAATATTTGGAATAGTTTCAAGTATCTTTTTAATAGCTTGTTCAATTTCTAACAATTTAGAATCTAATAATTTAATACTATCACTTAATGACTGAGAAGAAAAAATTAGTTCATCGGATGAAACTCCTTTCTTAATATTAATTCCAATTTGTTTAGAGACATCGTTTTTTTGTGCTTTTTTGGTCTCTGTTTCAAAAATTACTTCCTTTCTCTCTGCAGATAAACTAACTAAATCATCTAGATAAGAAAATTCACCATTTCTTGAAGATAATTTTTTCTTTACTTCCTCTAAATTTTCTATTACAAACTTCAAGTCTAACATAATTAATACCTCTTTACATAATATATTATAAAATAAAATAGCAAAAAATCTCAAAAAAACTCTAAAAATTTCTTATTTGCTTGAAAAAAGGTAATAAATGGTGCATAATAACATTTTTCAGGAAATTAATTGGAATTAAGAATACTAAAATAAAAAGTGAATATAATGTCAATTAATACATAATTTCGAAAAAAGTATCCAAATTTTAAATTAATATATTTTTTTTGAAAAAAAATTATTTTTTATTTAAATCTTAATCTCAAAACACATTAAAGTCGCGTATTAAACCTAAATATAATAATAGTAGCAAAATGCTTAAATTGCTGTTTAATACTTATCCACATTTAATATTAGCAAATCATGTGGATAAGTCCAAAAAACCACTTAACCACCTTGTTTTTCTCACTTGTTAATAGCAAAAATTATATATAAAAAGTAAATCTTTTGAAAAGTTTCCCACAATTATAGGGGATATTTCAGAAAGTTTATTTATGGCTATTATATTTTAAAATTGCTATAATTTAGTAATAATTGAAGGGAGTATTTTATGGTAGAACTTGATGTATTATGGAATCAAATAAAAAAAGATTTAAAACTTATTATGACTGAAGATGATTTTAATTCTACATTCGACAAAATTCATGCTATTGACTTCTATCAAAACGATAATGCTATTATTAAGGTTGCTACTAGTTTTATCCAGAAGAAAATTAACAAACTATATCTTCCACAAATAGACATTTTAGCAAAGAAATATTCAGAAATTCCAATAAGATTTAAATTTGTTACCGAAGATGATCCTTTAATTGTCGAAATTAAGAAAGAAAAGTCACCTGAAAAAAAGAATGATTTTATCTTTAATAAATATCGTCACGATGTCAAAGCTGATTTTACTTTTTCAAATTTTGTAGTTGGTAAAACAAATAATCATGCATTTATGATTTCAAGCAAAGTTGCGGATCAATTAGGAACTTTTGCAAATCCTCTATATATTTTTGGAGAAACAGGTCTTGGTAAAACCCACTTGATGCATGCAATTGGTAATTATGTTTTAGATAAAGATGGTAAATCAAAAGTTAAATACGTTAATTCAAGTACCTTTTTAAAAGATTTTACTAAATCAATCACAAATAATAACAACGATGTATTTCTAAACGAATATTTAGAATGTGATTGCCTTTTGGTAGATGATATTCAATTAATCTCTGGTGCTGAAAGAACTCAAAAAGAATTTCTTCTAATTTACGAACATCTCTATTCAAATAATAAACAAATTGTTATCACCTCTGATTGTCCTACTAAAAAGATAAAAGGTCTTATGGAGAGATTGCAATCACGCTTATCCCAAGGAATGATCATAGAAATTGGTTCCCCAGATTTAGAACTTCGTATCAATATTTTAAGGAAAAAAATTAAAAGTGATTACGAAGATGTAGAAGTATCAGATGATGTAATTACTTTTTTAGCAAAGAACTTTCACTCAAATATTAGAGAACTTGAAGGATCCCTTAGAAATGTAATTCAACGTTGTAATTTACTGAATCTTTCAATAAACCTAGAAAATGCAACTGAAATTTTATCTCCACAACTCTCAAGTAAAAAAATAACTGACACTCTTAATGAGAATAATTATGATAGGGTTTTGTCCGTTGTAGCTGATTATTATCATATTGGAGTAGAAGAAATACTTGGAACTAAGAGAAATAAAGAATACGTTGTAGCAAGACATATTGCAATGTATATTATTAAAACTAAGTATAATCTTACTTTAAATCAAATTGGAAATATATTTTTAGGAAAAGATCACACCACTGTAAAAAGTGCAATTGAAAAGATAGCCTTCGAATATAAACAATATGAAGACACAAGAATTGCTGTTTCAACTATTTTGGCGAAGATATCAGCCTATTATTAAAAATAGTTTTCAACATTAAAAAAGACAATAAAATGGTAAATTTTGAATAAAATGGTATAATTTAACTGATTATAAAGAGATTTATTGTAGTTGTCCACTTATCCACATCATCTAATAATTATAATAAGTCTTTAAAAAAGAAAAAAGGAGAAAAATTAATGAAAATTTCAATCGATAAAAAATCTTTGGTAGAAGCACTACTAATAGTTCAAAAAGGACTACCTATAAAAACAAATGCTCCTATTTTAAATAATATAAAATTTGAAATGTTTGAAACTTCAATTAAATTAACATCTAGTGGTAATAATATTGCTATTGAATACCTTTTAACTTCAAAAGACTTGAAAATTATTGAACCAGGTAACTTTGTTGTTTCTAGTAAAATAATTGACATTTTAAGAGAACTTGATTGCAAAATAATAGAACTTTCTATCGTAGAAGATAATAGAGTAGTAATTAATTCTAGTTATAGTGAGTTTAGTTTAAATATGTCTAGTATCCTAGATTATCCAAATGTTGAATTTATCGAACGCGATAAACCAAATGTAATTTCCATAAATTTACTTAAACAAATTATAAAAGAAACTTCTTTTTCTGTAGCTACTAACGATAAAAGACCAAGTATAACTGGTGTTAATTTTGTTTCTTCAGATAATAAATTAATTTGTACATCTACTGATTCTATAAGATTATCAAGAAAAACAGTTACCTTGAAACAAAAATTAAGTGAATTTAATATTATAATTCCTGGAAAAATATTAGATGAACTACTAAAGATTTTAGAAATGAAATCTGATGATTTTAAAAATAATAAAATAAGTGATGTTCAATTTTTTATTTCTTCAAATCGAATTTTATTTGTAATTGATAATATAAATTTTCAATCAAGATTATTAGAAGGTTCATTTCCTGATTTGGAAAGAACACTTTCCTATACTGATTTTTCATTAGTTTTGACTTTAAATCGTTTTGATTTATTAAATGCAATAAGATTAGCTTCAATGGTTGCATCTAAGGATGATAAAAGCGGAACTAATCTAATTCAAATTAATTATTTGGAAAATCAAATAGTTACTATAAGTTCTAACAATAATGAGATTGGTGCTTCTGACACTTCAATTACTCCAGTGAGTGATCCAGTGGGACAGAGACTTTCAATCTATGTTCCATCTAAAAATGTTAGTGATGTTCTAAAAATATTAGAAAAATCTGAAGTTACTCTTTACTTCAGAGGAGAACAAAGTGCATTTATAATTAAAGAAGTTGATAATGATACTTTGATTTTCTTATTACTTCCAACTAGATTTAGTTATTAATTTAAATAATTTAATTATTAGTTACTAATTTACAATAAGGCATAAAATATCTAAATTTAAAATAAAAAGCAGGAAAAAACAAAAAAGACTATAATTGTGTTTATTTATTGTATTTGCCTATTTTTTAGCATTTATTATATATATATAATATAATTATATATAGGAGGATTTAAATGAAGTTTAAATTAAATGCTGAATATATAACTTTGGGTTCACTTTTGAAAGCGACAGCTATTATCGAAACTGGAGGTTACGCTAAACAATTTATTATAAAAAATTCAATTTTGGTTAATGATATAATTTGCAAGGAAAGAGGTCGTAAAATATATCCTGGATTTATTGTTAAAGTAGATAAAAAAATTATTGAAATAGAATGATCAAAAGTATTGAACTAATTAATTTTCGTTTGTTTGATGAAGTCTCTTTTAGTTTCAATTCCAATAATATTTATTTTTATGGGGATAATGGAACCGGCAAAAGTAGTATTTTAGAAGCTATTTCGATTGCTTCTAAATTACATTCGAATCGTACAAGTGATTTGGAAGTAGTAATTAAACATAACTCTAATTATGCCAGGATAGTAATATATTGTGAGAATAAATTAGAAATTATAATCTCTAAAGATTCGAAAAGATTATTTATAGATAACAAAGAAATAAAAAAATTTTCTTTGTTTGTTGGACACTTGAAGACTGTACTTTTTTGTAAAGAAGATTCTTTAATAATTAATGGTACACCAAAAGAGAGAAGAGATTTTCTAAATATTGAAATTTCTCAAATCGATAGGGAGTATTTAGAAACATTATCTATATATAAAAAATTATTAGTTCAGCGAAATTATTTATTAAAAAATTTGAATTTAGAGTCTGATTATTTTTCTTTGAAAGTAATTGGAAAAGAATTACTTAAATACGCTCAAATAATTGTGGATAAAAGAATTTCGTTTCTAAAAGATATTGAAACTTTATTAGAAAAAGAGTATTTAATTGAAGGGAAGAAGATTAAACTTGTATATATCCCAAGTTGTGATATTAATACTTTGAATATGTATTTAGTTGATGATCCAAGTAAAGATGTTCAAAGTGGATTTACTAATTTTGGACCTCATCGCGATGATTTCAAATTTACTTTAAATGAAAATGATATTAGGTATGTATTTAGTAGTGGAGAACAAAAAATGTTATTATTTGCTCTTAAAATTTCATTATTTAAGTTGATTATTGATGACAATAAAATATTATTAGCTGATGATATTATGAGTGACTTAGATGAAAAAAGAAGAAATATTGTCTTAAAATCTTTAAAAGAGAATAATATTATTATGAATGGACAGTTTGATATAGAAGACAGTAATTATGAGAAGATTAAATTATAAAATAGGAGAAAGAATATGGAAGAAATAAAAAAAATAAATTCAATGAATGAAGAAACATCAAATTTAACTGGGTCAAAGGAATATGGACAGGATAAAATTAAAGTTCTAGACGATATAGAACACGTTAGAAAAAGAACTAGTATGTACATTGGTTCAACATCTTCTGCTGGTTTACATCATTTGGTTTGGGAAATTCTTGATAATTCGATTGATGAAGTTCTTGCTGGATATTGTAAGAATATAACAGTTGAATTAATGAAAGATAATTATATTCGTGTAGATGATGATGGTAGAGGAATTCCCACTGAAATACATGAAGAAACTCATGTATCTACTCTTGAAACAGTTTTATGTAGTTTAAGAGCAGGTGGAAAATTTGATAATGATGCATATAAAGTAGCTGGTGGTCTTCATGGTGTAGGAGCCTCAGTTGTAAACGCATTATCTGATGAATTAATAGCTAGAGTATCTAGAGATAATAAAGTCTACGAGATGTCTTTTTCAAGAGGGGTTGTTACTTCTGGTTTGAAAGAAGTTGGAGTATCTTCAAAAACAGGAACAAGTATAACCTTTTTGCCTGATAAGACTATTTTTGACGAAGAAATTTATGAAAATGAAAATATTTTCGATTTTGAAATAATCAGGGAGAGAGTTGAAGAACTATCTTATTTAAATAGACATACGACAATAACAATAATTGATTCTAGAGTTGAACCTATTGTCAAATATGTTTACATGTCTGAAGGTGGAATTGCGGAATTTTTAGAAAAAAGAGTTAAAGGTCAAGCAATGGATGATGGAATGATCATTCCTATAGAATATTTATACGGAGAGGCAAAATCAAAGGATAATGATATTATAGGTGTTGAAATTGCGTTTTGTTATACTCGTTATCATAAAAATTCAAGCGAAAATTTTTTAGGTTTTGTAAATAGAATAAAAACTATTGAAGGTGGAAAACACATAGATGGTTTTAAAAGTGCAATTGGTAAGATATTATTAGATTACGCAGAAAAAAATGAATTTTTTGGAAAGAAAGGAACTAAAAAGCCAATTGAACCGTTTAAATATGAAGATACAAGAGATGGGTTATTTGCGATAGTTTCGATGAAACATCCAAGACCTCAATTTGAAGGACAAACAAAGACTAAATTAGGTAATGTAGATGCTTTCAAAGCTGTATCATCAATATTTGAAGAAAATTTCACTAAATTCTTAGATGAAAATCCTGAAGTTGCGTCTCAACTTATTCAAAAAGTAATCGAAGCAAGCGCCAATAGGATTGCTGCTGATAAAATTAGGAATGTAGATCGTAAATCTGCACTAGATAATTTATCATTTGCAAGTAAACTTGCGGATTGTCGCAGTAAAAATCCTGAAGTTTCTGAGTTATTTATTGTCGAAGGAGATAGTGCGGGTGGTTCAGCTAAACAAGGAAGAAATTCTGAAATTCAAGCAATATTACCCCTAAGAGGTAAAGTTCTTAACGTTGAAAAGGTTAAAATAAGTAGAGCTTTAGAAAATAACGAAATAATTTCTTTGATAAAAGCAATTGGTACTGGATATGATATAAGACCTGAAGATACTGCTGAAGATTCAATAGGACATATTTTATTTGATATTCAGAAAGCAAGATACAATAAAATAGTAATAATGACGGATGCTGATGTTGATGGAGCACATATTAGAATTCTTTTATTGACATTCTTCTATCGTAGAATGAAAGGTCTAATTGAGTCAGGATTCATCTATTTTGCTCAACCTCCTTTGTATAAAATTCAATTTGGAAATAGTTCTAAGTATGCTTATTCTGATGAAGAAAAAGATTTAATTATTTCTTCTAATAACGGACGACCTTCTATTCAAAGATATAAAGGTTTGGGAGAAATGGATCCTGTTCAACTTTGGGAAACAACAATGGATCCTGATAGAAGAATACTTCTTAAAGTTACTATTGATGATGCAATTTTAGCTGATAGAACTTTCTCTGATTTAATGGGTGAAGATGTAGAACCAAGAAGAAAGTATATTCAAGAAAGAGCTAAATTTGGTACTGTAGATATTTAATAAGGAGATTAATTTAATGAGCGATGAAATAAGAGATTTAAATGATGGTGTAAAAGTAGTAAAAATTTCAGAAGAACTTGGTAAATCGTTTTTAGACTACTCAATGAGTGTTATCGTAGCGAGAGCCTTACCAGACGTAAGAGATGGTTTAAAACCTGTTCAAAGAAGAATTCTTTATTCTATGTCTGAGTTAGGAATGACATCTGAAAAACCGCATAAAAAAAGTGCGAGAATTGTAGGTGATGTAATTGGTAAATATCATCCACATGGAGACTCATCAGTATATGAAGCCATGGTTAGAATGGCACAAGATTTTAGTTATAGATATCCTCTAGTTGATGGACATGGTAATTTTGGTTCTATTGATGGTGATGGTGCGGCAGCTATGCGTTATACGGAAGCTAGATTATCAAAACTTGCCAATGAAATGGTTAGGGATTTAGATAAAAATACAGTTGATGTAATAGATAACTATGATGCTTCCGAAAAAGAACCTGAAGTTCTTCCAGCTGGATATCCTAATTTACTTGTAAATGGTTCTACAGGAATTGCAGTTGGAATGGCAACTAATATTCCTCCTCATAATCTAGGAGAAGTAATTGATGGTTTAATTGCTTTGATGGAAAATAGCGAAATTACAACTGATCAATTAATGCAGTATATCAAAGGACCAGATTTTCCAACTGGTGCTGAAATCTTAGGTCTAGAAGCTTTAAGACAAGCATATGATACAGGTAATGGAACTATAAAGATTCGTGCTAAAACAGAAATAGAACGTGATAGAAATCGTTCTAATATTGTTGTTACAGAAATTCCTTATATGGTTAATAAATCTGATTTAATTGAAAAAATAGCTTCTTTAACTAAACTAGGAATTGTTCAAATTTCTGATATTCGTGATGAATCAAGTTTAAAAGGAATGAGAATTGTCTTAGAATTAAAAAGAGATGCAGATCCAGAACAAACTGTAAATTTACTTTATAAACATACTAAACTTCAAGATTCTTTTAGTTTTAATATGATTGGTCTTGTTGCTGGAGTACCTTTAACAATTACTTTAAAAGATGCTTTATCATATTATTTAGAACATCGTTTGGTAGTAGTACAAAGAAAAACTAAATTTTTATTAGGAAAAGCTCTAGCAAGAAAACATATTGTTGAAGGTTTAGTAATCGCTGTTCATGATATAGATAATGTAATACAAATTATTAAATCAGCAAGAAATGTTGAGGCTGCTAAGACTAAATTAATCGAAATCTATCAATTATCAGATATTCAAGCAAGAGAAATTTTATCTATGCAGTTAAGAGCTTTAACTGGTCTTGAAATTACAAAATTAGAAGATGAAAATAGAGATTTAGATAATAGGATTTCTGAATTTAATAAAATTCTAGGAAGTACAGTTGAACAATATAATATTATTAAATCAGAACTTTTAGTTATTAAAGAAAACTTTGCTGATGAAAGAAAAACAACAGTTAATTTGAGTGAAGATATTAGTGATAATATGGATGCCTTAATTAAACCCGAGAATATAGTTATTGCAATAAGTCATAATGGTTACATCTGTAGAGTTAATGAGAGTGAATTTGAATCTCAAAAACGTGGCGGTAGAGGAGTGAAATTTATGTCATTATACGATGGTGACTATATCGAACATCTTTTACACGCCCATACTCATAATTATCTTTTATTCTTTACAAAAGGTGGCAAAGTATTTAGTTGTAAAGGATATATCATAAGAGAGTCTAATAAAACTGGTAGGGGAATGCATATTAACAATATTTTGTTTGCTGAATATACTTTGGAAAGAGATTCAATTTCTTCAGTTGCAGTTGTAAAATATAGTGTTGATAAAGAAAAAGGAAAAGAAATAATCCAAGATGGTTATGCTTTCTTTACTACTAAGTTAGGAATTGTTAAAAAAGTAAATTTAAATAATTTCGTTTCTATTCGTAAAACTGGTAAGATTGCAATTAAATTGCATGAAGGTGATGAAATATTATCTGTTCAAATTACTGATGGAAATAAAGAGATTATTCTTTGTGCATCAAACGGAAAGGCAAGTAGATTCTTAGAAAGTGAAGTATCTGAAGTTGGAACAAGCGCAAAAGGTGTATTTGGAATGAAATTGATTGAAGGAGAATTTATTGTGAGTGCTCTTTCTGTTACCTCTGATTCAGATGAATTATTTATTATTACTGATAATGGATATGGTAAGAGAACAATTTCAGAAGAAATCACAAGAACTCATAGAACCGCAAGAGGTGTATATGTACAAAAAAGTGATGAAAAGAAAGGAAATATTTGTGCAGTTGTTCAAGCAGATGATGATAGTGATATTTTAGTAACTACTGATAAAGGAATTACTATAAGAACACATGCAAGAGATATTTCATTGTTAAGTAAAAATGCCAAAGGTTTTAAAATTATTAATATAAAAGATGGTCAAAAAGTATCTAGTTTGGCTGTTGTTCCTTTTATAGAAGATAGTGAAATAGACCTAGAAAAAGTATTAGAAAATTAATATAAGCGCATTATAATATAATTTTAGTATTATTATATGAGTGAAGGGGTATGTATGAGCGAGATTAACGACCGAAAAGTGAAACTATTTTCATTAAATGCAAATATTGAATTGGCGAAGGAAATATCCACATCTTCTGGAATACCTTTGTCATTAGTCGATGTTAAGAAATTTGCTGATGGAGAAATATCTATGAATATCTCTGAGTCTGTTAGAGGTCATGATGTTTTTGTGGTACAACCTACTTCAACACCAGTAAATGAACACTTAATGGAATTATTTATTTTTTGTGATGCTTGTAAAAGAGCAAGTGCAAAAACTATAAATGTTGTGATGCCTTATTATGGATATTCAAGGCAAGATAGGAAAGCAAAATCGAGACAACCTATTACTGCTAAGTTAGTAGCTGATTTTTTGGAAACTTGTGGTGTTGGGAGAGTTATTTGTGTTGATTTACATGCTGCTCAGATTCAAGGCTTTTTCAATATTCCAATTGACAATTTACTTGCTGGTCCAATTTTGGCTGATTATTTTAAAAAGAAGAATTTAGAAAATGTCATAGTTGTATCTCCTGATCATGGAGGAGTGACTAGAGCACGTAAATTTGCAGAACGTATAAGTAATGATCTTGCAATTATTGATAAAGTGAGACCAGAAGACAATAAAGCTGAAGTAATGAATATCATAGGGCAAGTAAGCGGAAAGACAGCTATTATTGTAGATGATATTATTGATACTGCCGGAACTATTTGTGCGGCCGCAGAAGCATTGATTGAAAATGGTGCTATTGAAGTTTATGTTGCAGCAACCCATGCTATTTTTTCAAGGGATGCAGTTGAGAAAGTTACCCAATCTGTCATTAAAGAAATGGTAGTTACAAATACTATTTATAAAGAATCTCTTTGTAATTGCAAAAAGATCACCAGAATATCAATTGGCAATTTAATTTCAAATGCCATTATTAGAATATTAAAAGATGAACCAATATCTCCACTTTTTGACGAAGTAATTTCATAGGTGTTATTTTGATCGTCTATAAACTTATAGTTGCCTTAGGCAATTATCCACCAGAATATAAAAATACAAGGCACAATGCGGGATTTATTGTTCTAAATTATGTAACTGAAAATTTGAAAATATCGATTAAGAAAGAAGCTAAATTTAATGGTTTTTTAGGCAAGTTGAAAATTGATGATACTTGTTTTCTTTTTTTGTTTCCCACTACTTTTATGAATAATTCAGGTTTAGCAGTTAACGCTACTAAAAGTTATTATAAGGTTGAGAAAGAAAATATCCTTGTAATAGTTGATGACACTATGACCTCAGTTGGAAAGATTAGACTTAGAGAGCAAGGAAGTGATGGGGGACATAATGGTCTTAAAAGTGTAATCAGTGTTTTAGGTTCAAAATTTAACCGAATTAGAATTGGTATCAATCAATCTAATAAAGAGGTACTAGCTGATTACGTACTTGAAAATTTTTCAAAAGTAGATTTAGAGATCATTAATAACGTGGTTTCACCGATGGTTAATAATGTTATTAATGATTACTTAAAAGAAATTCCTTTTTCAGATATAATGACAAAATATAACACTTTAAATAATGCACAAGATACTGGACCTATTACAAAATAAAAAAGAAATCGACCGCAAAATAGGAAATAAAAATATTTTTTATTGTGATTCGACAAATGAATATAATGTTTATCTCTTGGGTTCTATTTTTAATAAAAGTAGTTCTTCAATTTTTGTTGTCCTACCAAATATTTATGATGCTCAAAAATATTATAATTTACTAGTTCAAACACTTGGAGAAGATGAAGTACTATTTTATCCACTAGACCAAATATTAACGCAATTAATGGCGCTTGGTAGTATAGAATTTAGAAGTGAAAGACTTTTTTCGATTAAATGTCTAATAACTGATAAAAAGTATATTGTTGTAACTACGATTTTTGGTCTTATCAATAGAATTCTTCCGAAAAGTGAGTTTTTAAATAGTTCACTTTATTTAAAAAAAGAAAGTTCATATAAAATGAATAAAGTTGTGGAATTTTTAATTGAATCTGGATATAATAGGAACTACGTTGTTGAAAAGCCTCTTGAATTTAGTCAAAGAGGAGAAATTATTGATATTTACCCTTTTGATTTAGATAATCCAGTAAGGTTAGACTTTAATGGAGATATTTTAGAAAAGATTAAATTTTTTGATCCCGAGACTCAGCGTTCAACGATAGAAGTAGAGGAAATAGAAATATTTAGGGCTTATGAATTATTTTATAATGATACACAAAAAAAAGAAGTGATAAATAAAATTGAGTTTTTCTTTGAAAATAAAATATTATCGAGTTTTGAAAAAGATAAATTACATAATGATTTAGAAAATTTGAATAATAGAACTAACTTATCATCACTTAATTTATATACATATTTTTTCAATTCTAATCCTACTTCGATAGTTGACCTTCAAGATAATACAAAAATATTTCTTCTTGATTATAAGAAATCAATGAATGTACTAGAAAATATTAATGATGAGTTAATGGCTTTTTCAAGCAGTTTATCAGGTAATAACTTTTTAAAAATTCCTTTTTTTCTTGATTACAAATATTTTGAAAATAGGATTGAAGCTAATATTGATAATTCCGTTTTAGAATTTCATCAGTACAAATCTTTAGGTGTATTACCGATAAATAGTTATAATGGAAATTTAGATTTACTTATTTCTGATTTACTAGATTATTTAAATTCTTATGATATATATATTAGTTTGCCTACTTCAACTTATTATGGTGAGTTAGTTTCAAAGTTAGAAAATAAAAAAGTTATTTTTGATAGTAATATTTCTGGAACTAAAGGGATTCATATTTCAAAGGAATATTTTTTTGGTTCTTTTATCGATAAATGTAATTTTATAATAGTGATTGATGAAAGTTGTATATTTAAACATAAATTAAGAAGTTACGTTAAATTTAGATCTGTTATCAGTCAATCGCAGAAAGTAAGAAATAAAGATGAGCTATCAATAGGTGATTTCGTAGTTCATTTTGATTATGGAATTGCAAGATATCTTGGTATAAAACAAATTGATTCGGTAGCCGGTAGAAGAGATTTTCTTCAACTTCAATATTTAAATAATAAAATAATGTATATTCCAGTAGATAGTATTGATAAAGTACTTAAATATACTGGTAGCGGGGAACAAGAACCTAAACTTTCAAGTATTGGTGGAAAAAGTTGGAGTCAAACTAGGTCTCAAATTGCTCTTAAAATTAAAGAGATTAGTGAGAAATTACTAAAAATATATCAAATTAGAGACAATTCAATTGGTTTTTCATTTCCTGTTGATACAGATGTTCAACATGATTTTGAGAATGATTTTGAATATACATTAACTAAAGATCAAGAACAAGCAATTTTTGATACCAAAAAAGATATGGAAAGAGCAGTTCCAATGGATAGATTAATTTGTGGAGATGTTGGTTACGGAAAAACTGAAATAGCATTACGGGCAGCTATGAAAGCTATCATGGGTGGCAAACAAGTTTTATATCTTGTTCCAACTACTATACTTGCTAGACAACATTTTTATACTTTTAAAAGTAGATTTGAAAAATATTCAGGAGTAGTCAAATTACTTTCAAGATTTGTTTCTAAAAAGGATCAAAATGAAACTATTGGTAAAATAAAACTAGGATATGTAGATATCGTGATTGGTACTCATAGAGTACTATCAAAAGATATTATTTTTAGGAATCTTGGTCTTTTAATTATTGATGAAGAACAGCGTTTTGGTGTCGAACAAAAGGAAAGAATCAAAGAGATAAAAGCAAATGTAGATACTTTAACTCTATCTGCTACTCCTATTCCCCGCACATTGCAAATGTCTGTTCTAGGTATTAAAGATCTTTCAATTATTGAAACTCCTCCCTTGAATAGATATCCAATTCAAACATATGTTTTAGAAAGAAACGAAATGATTATTAAAGAAGCCTTCTACAAAGAATTATCACGTGGTGGCCAAGTTTTTTATTTATTTAATCGAATAGAAGAGATCGAAAAGGTTAGTGATTTATTAGGAAAATTGGTTCCTGATGCGAGAATTTGCTATGCGCATGGAAAATTAGATAAAGATGATTTGGAGGATGTTCTTCAAAAATTTATTGATCATGAATTTGATGTTCTTGTTTCAACAACTATTATAGAAACAGGAATTGATATTCCTAATACTAATACTTTGATTGTGCATGATGCTGATAAATTAGGGCTTGCCCAACTTTATCAAATAAGAGGTAGAATTGGTCGAAGTGATAAAATTGCTTATGCTTACTTGATGTATGACAAGAAGAAAATTCTTACTGATGATGCTAAAAAAAGACTTAAAGCGATACTTGAATTTACTGCACTTGGAAGTGGATATAAAATTGCCAAAAGAGATTTAACTATTAGGGGAGCAGGAGATATTCTAGGAAGTGAGCAATCAGGATTCATTGATTCGATTGGTATTGATTTGTATTTAAAGCTTTTAAAAGAAACAATCTATCCTGAGAATATTTCAATTCCTACTAATGATACAGATTCAATTTTTTCGGAAAGAACAATTAACAAACTTTATATCGAAGATGATAGTGTAAGAATTGAAATTCACCGTCGGATTGCTCTATTAAGTAGTTTGAAAGAAATTAAGATTTTAATTGAAGAGCTAACCGATAGATTTGGCAAATTAGATGAAAATTTGATTTTATATATGTATGATAAGTTTTATCAACGGTTCTCTTATAATCTAGGTATAAAGAAAACTAATGTATTAAATAATGATATATATTTAGAAATAGAAATGAGCACTGGAAATAAAGATCTTATTACAAAAATAATAGAAGAAAAGCTAAATCCTCTAGGTAGTAACGTAAACATTAAGTTATTTCAAAATTCAATTGAAATATTTATTAAAAGGATTATTTTCAAAAATTATTGGCTTGTTGATTTAGTTACGTTACTAGATGTTCAATATGATTAATAAATAAATTTTATTGTAATAATTTTCTTTAAAAAATTAAATATTTTTAATATGGTAAAATATGCATAGGGTAGCCATTTATTTCATTTTTTTATTATTGATAATTACATATTATATTTATAATTGTATTTTTAATATATTTTAGAAAAAATATATATTTTATTGTATAATAATGGTATTAAATTATTATTGGAGGAATTAAAATGGGTTTATTAAAATTAATTGAATGGAAAGAAGTAGCAACTTCAACAAAAATTGTTTATAAATTTCCTATTGGTGGCGATTATATAAATAAGGGATCTAAAATTACTGTTCGTGACGGACAAGTCGCTATCTTTGCTGATAAAGGAAGAATGGCAGATGTATTTTTACCCGGTATGTATACATTAGATACAAATAACGTTCCTTTTTTGACTAAATTGATGAGTTGGAAATATGGTTTTGAGTCACCTTTTAAATCAGATATTTATTTTGTTAAAACAACACAATTTATTAATCAAAAATGGGGTACTTCTAACCCTATAATGTTGCGTGATAAGGATTTTGGAGCTGTAAGAATCCGTGGATTTGGTACATATTCATTCCAAGTTTCTGATGCTTATGTATTTATGACTCAAATTTCAGGTACTGGTTCCTATGAAACTACTTCAATTGTTGAATGGTTAAAATCAATTTTGGTTAAAGGAATTTCTGATGCACTTGGAGAAAATAAAATTCCAGTTTTAGATTTAGCCGCTAATCTTGATGAATTAAGTACTTTTGTTGAAAAGAAATTAGCTGTAACTTTCGCTGAATACGGATTAAAATTAAATAAATTTAATTTTGAAAATGTTTCATTACCTCCTGAACTTGAAAAGACTTTGGATGAAGTAGCAGGTCTAAATTTAAAAAGAGGAGTTATGGATGTATATACTCAAGTTGGACAAGTTGATGCTTTAAAAGAAGCAGCAAAGAATCCAGGATCTGTTGGAACATTTATGGGCGCTGGTATTGGTATGGGATTTGGTAATCAAATGGCTCAAAATATGGGTAATCAACAAACTCCTAAAGTAAAGTGTATACACTGTTCTTCTTTAATTGAACAAAATTTAAAATTTTGTCCTGTCTGTGGCAAACCTCAAAGTGAAGTATGCCCATCATGTGGTCATCCAGTTTCTTCTGGCGCAAAATTCTGTCCAGATTGTGGAAAGAGCATTGCTTCGACTTGCCCTAAATGTGGATCTAAACTTGCTCCAGGAGCAAAATTCTGTCCAGATTGTGGAACTAAAATTTAATTTATATGTCAGAAGATATTTATAATGCCGCTAGTAAAGGGACAAATATAGAAAAATGTGCATCTTGTGGATCAAATTTGTCATTTGACCCAGAAAGACAATGTTTATATTGTGAAGCTTGTGGATCAACAGTTCAAATTGATTTTAAAAAGACTGATGAGCAAAGTTTTGATGATTTATTTAAAATTAAAAATGATTGGTCTAATGAAACTTTAGTATTCCAATGTCAAAATTGTGGCGGAAAACAAGTTTTATCTAAAAAAGAAGTTTCAAAGAATTGTATATTTTGTGGAACTCCAAATGTTGTTCAGACTGAGGAAATATCTGGATATAAACCTAATGCGGTTGTTCCATTTAAAATTTCAAAAGAAAAAGCTGGAAGTTTAGCTGTAAAATGGGGAGGTTCAAGATTTTTTGCTCCAAGTAGATTTAAAAAATCACTTTCTAACACAGATGAGTTAAATGGTGTTTTCTCGCCAGCATTTACTTTTGATTCCAACACTTTTTCAACTTATTATGGTACTTTGGGAAAGTATTATTATGTTACAAAAGTTGTTAATGGAAAGAGCGTTCAAGAACGTAAAATTAGATATTTTAAAATATCTGGTTCTTATTCAAAATTCTTTGATGATGTTCTTATTCAGGCGTCAGTTTCTTTAAAGGCAAATGTCATTGATAAGATCCAACCTTTTAATACAAATGCTGCTAGTGTTTTCAAACAAGATTACCTTTTTGGATTTGCATCAACTCAATATGATAAAGATGGCAAATCATGTTGGAAAGATGCCCAAGATAAGATGGAAAAAGATATTAGAAGTAGTATTTTGAAAAGATATGATTATGATGTAATTTCTTCATTTACTTGTAACGTCATGCATTCAAATGTTACGTTTAAATATTTATTATTACCTCTTTGGATTGGACATTTCATTTATAAAGAAAAGATATTTAATTTCTTTTTAAATGGTGAAAATGGAAAGATTACCGGAAAAACTCCAGTTTCCTTCTGGAAAGTTCTATCAGTTGTTCTTGGTATTGCAGCGGTTGCCGCAACGGTTATTATTTTGGTTTTGAATAGATAAAAATTTCATAGGAGGAATTTAATTATGGATACAAAAGATTATATTATTTTGGCACTAGCTTTGGTTGTTCTTGTTCTAATTATCGTTTTAATTATTGTTGCTAGTAAAGCAAAGAATAGCAGCAATGTTAAAGTTAAGGATGGTGTTAGATTTACTGGAGACAAAAAAACTAATGATCAAGTCACGTATTACGAAAAAGACGTTATTCTTGAAAAAAACAAAGAGTATATAGTTGAAAAGAATTCTTACCTAATTCCAGGTAAGTATATTATATTATCATCTGATGGAGCAACTAAATTTAATGTAAGAGTTGCCGGAATAGTTAAAGAATTTGAACATGGCCAACAGATAGTATTATCTATTGGTGAAACTGTGACAGCAGTTTCAAATCAAGTTATATTAAGATAGGAGGAATGAAAATGAGTAAAAATTTATTATCAAAATTAGTTATCGGTTTTGCTGCTTTAGCAGCTGTTGTTCTTTGGATTTTATCAATTGCTTTAAAGGAACAGTTTGGATGGTATAGTTTAAACTGGGGTATTGTAATTGTATCTGTTGCTGCAGGTCTTGTTTTATTTTTAGGTGGATTATTTGAAAAGAATGTCGGAGTAATTAAGAAGACTAAAGTTTACATTGGATTAGGTTTAATATTTATTGGTTTTGTTGCTTTAGTTCCAACAATATTTGCGCAAGAAGATGAATTTTGGGGTCAATATGGAGTAGCACTTATAGCAGCACTAGTTGTAGTGGCATGGATTTTTGGAGTTATTTCTGTTGGTGGAAAAAAGTGGGATCAAGGCGATAATAAAAATGCTGGGTATAAAACTTATAGCCAAAGGAAAGCAGAAGAAGAAAAAAACAATAAAGGTTAAAATAGGAACAAATATTAAAAAATGGACGTTTGTCCATTTTTTAATATTTAATTTTAATAATAATTACGTTAATTTACTTTTTTAATTTATTTATTATATAATAAAAAGCAAGTGGCCCTATGGTCAAGTGGTTAAGACATCGCCCTCTCACGGCGGTAACCGGAGTTCGAACCTCCGTAGGGTCACCATAATTTTTAATCCATGCTTTTTTTATATTAAATAGTGAATTACTTAAAAAGCCAATGAATGTATTAGTGAATGGATTTTTAGATTATTTCTATAGTATATATTGATGTAGAAATATATTGGATGTTTTATGTTTAGCACTGAAAAGTAGAAGAGGTTGAAAAATGAAAAAAATTAAGAAAAATATTCTATTATATTTATTTGTTATTGGTTCCGTAATTTTAATTTTACTAACTGGAATTACAATTCTAATTATTTCTGTTACGTCTAAACAAATGGTAGACAATACCAAACAACGCATGGAAGCAGTGGTAAAATTAGGTAGATATATTCTCACTGAAGAAGAGATATTAAAGTTTAGATCTTTAGATGATGTTTTTACTGAAGAATATTTAAATGCTTCCGACAGTCAAAGAGAAAATTTATTAGGAGAACAAAAATACAAAAGTGAATATTTATCTTTAAAATTAAGATTAGATGAATTCGCAGTTGATAATGAATTAATGTTTGTGTATTTTTATGTGCTTACTCCTGATAAAAATTTTGCTCAACCAATTGTTGATAATGACTTTACAAATGAATCTTATGATTTATTAACAGATCCGCTTGAAATTGAACCTAAATTACAAGAATCTTTTGATGGAAAAGTTACTACTACTGACTTTGGAAGTTATTCAATTGGGTATGAAAGTATTTTGACTGCCTTCGCTCCAGTATATGATGAGTTTGATAATATTATCGGTGTAGTAGGTATTGATTTAACTGACGATAAATTAGTAAGCTATAAAAACACTATCTTGTTTCTTTCTGTTTTCCTTTTTATTGCTTCTGCGATAATAATT
Organism: Acholeplasmatales bacterium; assembly: GCA_031284585.1. Taxonomy (GTDB): domain Bacteria; phylum Bacillota_I; class Bacilli_A; order Acholeplasmatales; family Acholeplasmataceae; genus JAITXT01. The sequence goes on along the minus strand of JAITXT010000003.1, from coordinate 154,768 downwards.
TTAAGTTTATTTATTAATTTTATCTTATATGGTAAGCGTAGTTCTGAACTCGAGTTACAAGTTGGTCAATCACAATTTATGTCTGAAATCTCTCAAATTTTCCTTAAAAATCAAAAAAATAGTGAATTACTCAATTCTGCTTTGGAAAAAATAGGGGAGTTCTTAAATGTATCTAGAGTTTCTATTCTTACTCAAAATGACAATTATGATAATAATGTTGAGTTTCTATGGTCACGTAATAATGATACTGAATATTTTGAGAATTTAAAAGGCTCTGGATTTTTGATCAAGAATTCATTCCCTGAACAACAAGTTTCAGAGAGTACATTGCCGCTAATTGTTTGTTCTGACACTACATTGGATAGTACTTATAAATTATTGCGTAATGCTTCAATATCTTCTTTTATTTGGGGACCAATTTATATTAGCGGAAAGTTTTGGGGAGTACTTAGTATTGAAGATTGTTCTAACATTAGAGAATGGAGCGAATCAAATATGCAACTATTTAGTCTTCTAGTAAGTTTGATTTCTGGTTCTATAACTCGTGAATTCTCAATGATAGTTAGAGATAAGGCATTAGAAGATGCATATAGATCATCTCAAGCAAAAGCTGAATTCTTGGCAAATATGAGTCATGAAATGAGAACTCCAATGAATGCAATAATTGGTATGACAACGATAGGCGAAAATAGTAATGAAATTACAAGGAAAGATTATTGCTTAAAGAAAATTGAAGATGCATCTAAACATTTACTTGGAGTTATTAATGATGTATTGGATATGTCAAAAATTGAAGCAAATAAATTAGAGTTATCAATTGAAAACTTTAATTTTGAAGAGATGTTACAAAAAGTTGTTAACGTTATACAATTTAAAATTGATGAGAAAAAGCAATTCTTCTCTCTAAATATTGATAATAATATTCCAAGGTTTCTGATGGGAGATGATCAACGAATTGCTCAAGTAATTACAAATTTACTTTCTAATTCAGTTAAGTTTACTTCTGAGAAAGGTAAAATTGAAGTTACGGTTGAATTATTAAAGATTGAAAATAATTTTGCGGATATTGAATTTAAAGTTGAAGATAACGGAATAGGTATAACAAAGGAACAAATGAATAAATTATTTAATTCGTTTGAACAAGCTAATTCGAGTATTTCTAAGAAATTCGGTGGAACTGGATTAGGTCTTGCGATTTCAAAGAGAATAGTAAATATGATGGGCGGAGAGTTTAGAGTAATTTCTACTCCAGGTTCTGGATCACAATTTATATTTAATGTCTTATTGGAAGTTGGAGAAGTTAAGTATAAAAAAGAATTAATTCCATCTTTTGATTGGAGTAAAGAAAAAATATTGGTAGTTACCTCAAATAGTTCTGTTGTAAAGGTTTTTAAAAATATTGTCAAAGAATATCAATTACATGTAACTTATAAAAATAGTGAAGCATTGATTGGTGATATCGAAACGATTAATAAAAGTAGTATATTTTTTGTAGATACTACCCAAGTTAATATTGAGTTTTTAGAAATTGTAGATCGAATAAATACCATTAAGAAAGGGACTTCATATTCAATTGCTATTCTATCTTCTACTCAAGAAATAAGTAGTATTGAAAAAGTAGCAGTAGACAACGGTGTCAAACACTTTGTGATAAAACCTGTTTTCACTAGTCCGATAATTGATACGATAAATAATTGTGTTCTTGAAATGTATCATCTTGAAAATGAATTACTTAATTCAAGAATCGAAGAATTAGATTTCTCTAAGTATCACATTATATTAGCTGAGGACTTAGAAATAAATAGAGAAATTGTTATATCACTATTAGAGTCTACAAATATAAATATTGTTAGTGCAGAAAATGGTCTAGAGGCATTAAATTTATTTAAAGAAAATCCAAAGAAATATCAACTAATATTCATGGATGTCCAAATGCCAGAAATGAATGGGTATGAATCAACGAGGGAAATAAGAAAACTAAATTCTAAAGAAGCCTTAGAAATTCCTATTGTTGCTATGACAGCTAATGTCTTTAAAGAGGATATTGAAAAGTGTCTTGCTGCAGGAATGAATGCTCACATTGGCAAGCCAATAGATTATAACGATTTACTTAGAATTCTTAAAGATTATTTACTCAGGTAAGTAGATATTAAAGTAAAAAATATAAATTAAAATTAGTATTTTTAAGGCATAATTATATAATAATAGTTATGCCTTATTTTTTAACATGATTGGCTTACTAAAGGGATTTTTACGTATTTATTTGATAAAATAGTCTTTAAATTTAAAATTAATAATCGTTTTTTATTATGAATTTTCTTATTCTAATTTTAATATATAATTGCCTATTTAGTAATTTTAAATTTAATATTTTTTTGAATTACTAGATGATTATTTACATATATGCTAAGAAAAGTTACCAAGGTAAATTTCAATTAAAGAAATTAAAATATTTTAAAATCCGTGTTTCTCTTACAAACAAAAATTTAATTAGCTTTGTATCAGTGAAAATATAAAGGTTTTCTTTCGCCCTTGTAACAGCAACATAGAAAATTCTTCTTTCTTCTTCTATATCCAAAGATGTTTCTATTTTGTTAAAATGATTTTCTTTTGTCACTCCTAGAATTATAACTGTATCAAATTCTAGACCTTTAGATTGATGGATTGTTAAGACAAAAACATTTTTTAAATCTTTAAATTTTTTTGCATATTTTCTTGATTGATAATTATTTCTAAAAAGGATACCAATACTTTTTTCTTTATCTTTCTCAATTATTAGATTTAAAATTTTATTTTCATCTATTTCATCTGATATTTCATATACACGTACATCTCCTATTTCACTGTTTTGAGAGACCATATTAAATTTAAATCTTTGATTGTTGTGTGCTATTAAATTATTTGATGCAGTTATAATCTTTTTAGTTGAACGATAATTATTTAACAAAGTAAAAATTTTTGCCTTGAAGTCTTTAATATATCTATTAATAATTTTAGGATTTGCACCTCTAAATGAATAGATGCTTTGATTAGGATCACCTACTGCCATTAGGATAGTTTTACTACTTATTATCGATTTTAAAACTTTATATTGTAATTCGTTGGTATCTTGAAATTCATCTATGAATATATAATCAAATTCGTATTCTTTCTCATTTTTATTTAAGAAGTTTAATAATAAATCATCATAATCCATTAAATTTCTACTTTTTAAGAAGTCTTCGTATTTTCCATAAATAGAAGGTTTTTTATTTGCAAATAACGAATTTTTATACAAGGATACTTGCAGTAATTCTTTTTCCGAGAATGGTAAATCTTCTTCAATCTTGATGTTTCTTTCTTTTTTAATGAGTTCTTTGTAACAAAAAGAATGAAAGGTTGAGGCTTGAATATTTTTATTATTGACTCTTTCTTTTAATTCTTTTGACGCTTTAACGGTAAAAGTAATTGCTAAAATTTTATAATTTTCATTAGTTTCTAATAATTTATTTATTCGTTCGGTAATTACTCTTGTTTTTCCACTGCCAGCACCCGCAAGAATAAAGCTATATTTTTCCGAGGTATTTACGATTTTTTCTTGTTCTTCTGCTAGGTTCATTTTAATAATTTTAAAGATGGATGGTCTATGGATATTTTTCTAATTCCAAAATTCTTATTAAATGCGATAGTGCATATTTTCTCGTTAATAGAAACAATTACTCCTTCACCAAAAAAATCATGGACTATATGGTCTCCTATTTTATAGAATGTAGTGTTTTGTGAGTGAGTTTCTTTAGTTTCTATATATGTATTTTTCTTAACAGTTTCAATGTCATTTAAAAATCTAGATTTTTCAGCATAATTTCTACCTGTATAAAGCCATCTAGACTTTGAATAACTTATGTTTAAAATTTCTTTGGCTCTTGTTATCGCTACATATGCAACACGCCGTTCTTCTTCAATATCAGAAGTACTTTCAGAATTCATTAAACTTGGAATTATACCATCTTCAAAACAAACAAGAAAAACAACTTTAAATTCAAGACCCTTAACCTGGTGAATAGTTGCAAGTTTAACACTTTGAATTTCCTGGTTTTCGTTAGTATCTAAAGAAGTATAAAGAGATATATTATCAAGTAACTGATTTAGTTTTTCTGAAAAGTTTCCTTCATATGATTCATTAGCTTTTAAAAATGAAGCTTGGAGTTCCTGTATATTTGAAAGTCTCTCTTTGGATATGTCATCAAGGTCATCTTTTAGCATTTGTTCATAGCCTGAGCTTGTTAGTAAAAGAGGTATTATTTCGCTTAAATCAGCCATTTCTCTAAAACTTTGACCCAAGTTTAAAATCAAATTTTTGAATTTGTGAAGGGAGGCATCTGCTTGTGCTGGTAATTCAACTTTATCGATAGAATTGAAAATACTAAGTCCATGAGAAGAAGCATAGTCAATTAGCTTTGAAATTGTAACCTCACCAATTTTCCTAGATGGAATATTAATAATTCTTTTTAAATGATAATCATCGTCTGTATCTATAATCAAATAAATATAAGCTAAAATATCTTTTATTTCCTTACGTTGATAAAACGAGATCCCTCCATAAATAATAAATGGTATAGAGGAATTTATTAATCCATCTTCAAAATTTTTGGATAAAGAATTGTTTCTATATAAAATGGCTATATCGCTATAAGAATATAACTTTTTTCTATTTACTAAAGTTTTTATTTCATCAATAACCGCATATACTTCTTGTTGATCAGATTCAAAAGAATTAATTTTAGGAGTAAATTTATCCTCAATATTGCTTTTTAGCACTTTATCAACTACTCTTGTTACATTTTTAGATATTAGTTTATTAGCCAAATTTAGGATGTTATTTGGTGATCGGTAATTTACATTAAGAATTATGATTTTAGCCTTAAATTCATCTAAAAAGTTGATTGAATTATTATAATTTGCTCCTCGGAAAGAATAAATACTTTGGTCAGGATCGCCTACAACAAAAACGTTTTTGCAATTTCGACCTAAAAGCCTTAAAATGTTATATTGAATTATATCAGTATCTTGAAATTCATCTACTAGAATATGGAGAAATCTTTTTCGATAAATATCTAAAATATTAGGGAAAAGTCTAAATATTTCTTCAGTATATATAAGTAAATCATCGAAATCTACTAAATCATTACTTATGAGATAATTTTGATATGTTTCAAATATTCTACGTGTTTCCTCTGGTATATTTAGGGTATTTTTCATAGTTTTCATTGAACCTATATTTTTTTGTAATAGTTTAATTGAGACTTTTTTTGGTTCAATTTCCAATTTTTTTAATACTTCTTTTATAACTTGTTCTTGTTCTTTATTATCAATTATTTTAAATTTAACAGTATATCCAAGTTCTAGCGATGTAATGTGTCTTCTAAGAATATTTGCTCCAAAGGAATGGAATGTTAAAATCCATGAATCATTTAATGGTTCACCAAGTATTTCTGAAATTCTATCTCTCATTTCACGAGCAGCCTTGTTTGTAAAAGTTAGCGCCAAAATATGAAAAGGTTGTACGCCATTTTTAATTAGGTTTGCGATTCTTACGGTTAGTGTGCGGGTTTTACCTGTTCCTGCTCCTGCAACTATATATAGAGGAACATCTATTGTTAGAACGGCTTTTCTTTGCTCATCGTTAAGGTTACTAAGCCAATCCATTTTGCTACTTTATCGAAGATTTTAATTGAACAATTTCGTTAACTGTTACCAAATCTTTTGTAGAAGTGCTGTCAATAACATAGTATCCATTTCTTATAAATTGAAATTTATCTTCGCTTTTGAAATTTAATAAAGATTTTTCGCAGTAACCATATTTGATTTGAAGTGAATTTTCGTTAAATGCATCTAAGACATTTTCTTTTATTTCGCCTGTAACTAATTTAGAATAGATATTTGTTCGAAGATTTATTGCATCGTCAATTGATAAAAAATTGATAGTTCCATTTGGTTTTCTTTTTGAAAATCCTGAACCAGATTTTGTTTCCACGTCATAAGTGCATAATACTTCTAAAATGTTTCCTTTGATATCCTTAATTATTTTTTCTGCTTTAATAAAATATGCATGCATTAATCTAACTTCTAATCCCAAAGATAATCTTTTGAATTTTGGATCAGGAATTACTTCTGAGAAATCATTTCTTTCAATAAATAAATTCTTAGAAAATGTTATAATCCTTGATCCTAATGCTTCGTCATCTGGATGGTAGGGGACTAAGAATTCTTCTTTTTGATCGTCTGGATAGTTTGTAATTGTAATTTTAAGAGGATTAATTATTCCATTAACTCTTCTTGCTTTTATAGATAAATCATTTCTAATTGCAGATTCAAGCATTTCCACTGAAATAGTTCCATTAACTTTTGAAAGGCCACAGGAAAAAACAAATTCTTTAATTGCTTCTTTTGTATAACCTCTTCTTCGTAAACCAGCTATTGTTGGCATTCTTGGATCATCCCATCCAGATACTTTCTTGCTTTCTACAAGAGTTCTAAGATGTCTTTTACTCATAACTGTATTTTCTAAAGTTAATCTTCCAAATTCAATTTGTCTAGGTTCGTTTTTCATTTCACAGTTTTGAACTACCCAATCATAAAGTGGGCGATGGTCCTCAAACTCAAGACTACAAAGTGAATGAGTAATTCCTTCAATAGCATCTTCTAGTGGATGAGCGAAATCATACATTGGATATATTATCCATTTATCTTTTGTGTTATGATGAATAGCTTTTACGATTCTATATATTACTGGATCTCTCATGTTAATATTATTACTTTCTAAATCAATTTTTGCTCGAAGAACTACCTCTCCTTCATTATAGAGACCATCTTTCATTTTATTAAAAATTTCTAAATTTTCTTTGATTGAAAGACTACTCCTATATTTAGAAGCAATTCCTTTTAAATGTAGATCACCTCTACTTCTTGAAATTTCCTCCTGAGTAGAGAAATCGGCATAAGCAAGCCCTTTCTCAATCAATAAAATGGCTTTTTCAAACATAATTTGAAAATAGTTAGAAGCATAAAAAATAGATTTTGGTTCATAACCTAACCAACGAATATCTTGTTCTATTGCTTTAACGTATATTTCGTCTTCTTTACTTGGGTTTGTGTCGTCATATCTTAAATAAGTATATCCACCGAATGATTTTGCAAGTTCAAAATTTGTTATTATTGCTCTAGCGTGTCCAATATGCAAAAATCCATTTGGTTCTGGCGGAAATCTTGTAACAATAGTTTCATATTTTTTATTTTTTATATCTTCTTCGATTATTGTTTTGATGAAATTAGATGGGTAATCCATATTTATCTCCTTTTTTGGATATATTTCCAGCTTTTTGAAAACCCATTTAATTAATTAAATAAGTTATTTACGTTAGTTTCGAAAATATATTCCTACTCTAATAATTATACTTTATTAAGTAAAAAAAATAATAATTAAGTATTCTCGAAATTATATAAATCAAAAGATTTTTGGTTTATAAAAACTATATAGATCGAATTTATTAACTTTAAAATCTTATAATTTTAAAGAAAATTTTTCATGATAATTATAAATAAATAACCTAAAAAGTGCTTTAGTAAGCCACTCATGTTGAAATATATGGCTTATTAAATATAGGTTTCTTCACCGTTTGTAAAGGGTGTTATGATATTATCTTTTATGGTCCTACTAAGTTTATCTCTCATATAAAAACACGCAGAAGCAATCATTGCTGCATTATCTGTACAGAATTTCGGTGAGGGAATAAAAACATTATATTCATCTAATGATCTCATTGCTTCTCGAAGGCGCTTATTACATGCGACACCTCCAGAGACAATAATATTTTTAGTATTAAATAATTCCGCACATTTAACTGTTTTTTTAACCAGTACTTCCACAACACTTTCTTGAAAACTTCTTGCGATATCTTCTTTTTTAAATGGCGTTGAATTAGTTTCGAATTTCCTAATTAAATTTATTACTGAACTTTTTAAACCTGAAAATGAAAAATTAAAGGAATCCTTTTCTAACATTACTCTTGGAAAATGATAAATATCACTTCCAGTTAAAGATAGTTTATCAATTTCTGGTCCTCCAGGATATGGGAGGTTAAGTACTTTCGCAACCTTGTCATAAGCTTCTCCTACTGCGTCATCTAAAGTTTTACCTATTAATTTAAATTTATAATGAGATTCCATGTAGATGAGTTCAGTATGTCCACCAGACACAAGGAGAGCAACTAGTGGAAAATCTATTTTATGCTCTAAAAAAGTTGCATATATATGACCAATTAAGTGGTTTATTGGAATTAAAGGAATTTTATTAGCATAAGCAAAGGCATTAGCAGCTGTAATTCCTACTAACAAAGAACCAATAAGTCCAGGACCATTTGTAACAGCAACATAATCAATATCACTTGTTTCCTTTTGGGCAACAGTCAAAGCCTCTTTGAAACAATCTAAACAATTAAAAATATGATTTCTTGAAGCAATTTCTGGAACTACACCACCATATAATTTGTGAATATCTATTTGTGATGAAACTACATTTGATATAATCTTACCATTTTCCATGATTGAAACACTTGTTTCATCACAAGAACTCTCCACCGCTAAAATAACTTCGTTTATTTTTTTTCTCATTATCAAGGCATCAAAAGTATCATTATAATATTTTTTTCTTATAGATATTTGTTCAAAGAGAGCATTTTTATAAAGTTTAATTGCATTAATATTATTAACATTAACCTCTAAAAAAAGATTTTTAATTTTCCTAATTTCTAATTCAGTAATTAATTCATTTAAGATTAATTTAGCATAACCATTATTTCTATATTCTTCTATTGTTTCAATATGATGTAAATCAGCATTCTCAAAAGTAATTAAACCATTTGCAGTTGTAACTATCTTTTTGTCTATTTCAATTGAAAGAATAAAATTTCCGTCTTCAGAAAAGTTTTTTGTTAGATTCATTTTTTTCTTCAGCCTCCGTTTTCCGCATATAATTTGGTGTTACATGAGAAATATCTTCGATAAGAAACAAATTCTTTTCAACAATATTTATATCAAAACGGATATTTTCATTGTTGATAGTAATAATTTTTGCTTTGTGTTCTTTAGATAAATCTTCTAATTCATCATAGGTGCAATAAGTCTCATTATATAGAATTTTATCTTTATTTCTAATAATAGCAAAACAACAATTTCTTCTAGCATTGATGTTTGCGGCAATACAATTAGTGTATCCGCTAGTAAGCAAAATTAAACTAGAAATTCGATAAATTGGTTTATTTAAAGAAAAAACAAACATTTTAAACGCCATGAGAGATATCCTAAGACCAGTATATGAACCAGGTCCTATTCCTATTATAAACCTATCTATTTCACTAATCGAAATTCCTTTTGAACTCAATAAGTTGTCTATTTTGTTAATTAAAAATTTTCCATGCTCTAATTTGATATATTCTTTGCTTGAATATATCGATTTATTGTCAACTAGGACTAAGAACATTGTTTCAGTTGATGTATCACAAATTAAAGTTTTCATTCTATTCACCAACACTAGTAATATCAATCATTCTAGTTTCATCTGATAAAATCGTTATTTCAATTTTAATGTATTTATCAGGAAGAATTTCTTCTATATTATCAGGCCATTCAATTGCACATATACCTTCAGAATCTATGAATTCTTCTAAATCGAAATCTTGTCCAACTGAGTTTAATCGATAAAGATCTAAATGATATAAAATATCATCTCCAACATATTTTTTCATAACCGTAAAAGTAGGGCTATTGACAATATCATGAATTCCTAATCCTTTTGCAATTCCTTTAACTATTTGTGTTTTTCCACTACCAAGGTCCCCGTATAATAATATATTTGTTTTAGTTCCTTTGATTTTTTTCCCTAAAGTTTCCCCAATAAGAATAGTTTCCAGAGCAGAATTCGAAATAAGCATTAATTAATACCCTTTTTTACCAAGTAAATTAAACATTTTTTTCTTATAAGCTTCGACACCGGGTTGATTAAATGGATTAACATTTAATAAGTATGCAGACATAGCGCAAGATAATTCAAAAAAATAGACTAAGTACCCAAAGGATTTGTGGCTGATTTCGTCTAAGTTGATTTTTATATTTGGAACCTGACCATCTTCATGGGCAATTAAAGTAGCTTCTAAAGCGGTATTATTTATATAACTTAACTTTTTACCAGCTAAATAATTTAATTCATCTATATCATTTTCAACTTTTGGTATTAAGAGATCACTACTATGATCTTTTACTTTAATTACAGTTTCAAATAATATTCTTTCACCTTCTTGGATATATTGACCCATTGAATGTAAATCTGTAGTGAAATTAACTGATGAAACAAATAGTCCTTGTAAATCTTTTCCTTCTGATTCACCAAATAATTGTTTCCACCATTCACTGAAATAAGCCATCTCTGGTTCATAATTAGCTAGTATTTCAACTTTTTTCCCAGATTTATATAGTAAATATCTAATTACTGCATAATAATAAGCAGGATTTTTATACACATCATCAGTGGAAAAATCATTTAAAGCTTCTAAAGCTCCGTCTAGTACATCATTAATATTTATTCCACCTACGTAAAGTGGTAGAAGACCTACAGCAGTTAGAACTGAAAAACGTCCACCGATATTATCTGGAACTACAAATGTTTTATATTTGTTTTCGATTGATAAATTATGTAAAGCGCCTTTTTTCTCATCGGTTGTGGCATATATTCTTTGATATGCTTTATCTTTATATTTTTCTTCAAGCAAGTTTTTTAATATTCTAAATGAAATTGCTGGTTCTGTTGTAGTACCAGATTTTGAAATTACGTTAATAGAAAAATCTTTAGTCATTAAGTATTCAGTTAGATTATTTAAATATTTAGAAGATAATTGATGACCGGCAAAAATTACTTCAACTCCATTAGTCTTAAATGGATTTTTAAACATTTCATATCCAGCTTTTGCACCTAGATATGATCCACCAATTCCTATAACGACTAGAACTTGTGAATCTTTTTTAATTTGATCTCCAGCTTTGATAATTTCGTTAAATTCAGAGGAATCTTTATAATATTTAGGTAAGTCAAGCCAACCTAAAAATTCGCTCCCTAATCCATTTTTATTTGTTATTTTACTATGATTTTCGGATATTCTTTTCTTTAATAAATCAATTTTTTCATTAATAGTTGGGTCATATTTGTATTCTATATTTATCATTTTATTCTCCTTCTTTATTCAACTACCGTAACGCCTATTACGCCAGGAACGTGTTCAAGTAGCATACTTTCGATACCATCTTTAATTGTGTTATCAAGTAACATACAATCGATGCATGCACCTAACATTTTCACATAAACTATTCCATCTTCTATTTTTACTATTTCTAAATCACCACCATCTCTTTTTAAGTATGGTCTTACTTTGTCAATCAAATCACTGACTAATTGTTCATCAATTTTCAATTTAGTTTACCTTTAGTTCACCAATAATGGTTGTTCTATTTCCTCTTCAATTTTCTTAACTCTCTTTAAAATATAATATGCACAATTTTGATTACAAGATTCTGCTAAATAGATCGGAATCCTTTTAAATCCATTTGGATTTTTTGGATCAGAACTAAAACCTTTAAGTCGTAATTTTTCACTTGATAAATCACCTAAAATATAAGTGTATTTATCAAACAATACATCTACATATCTTTCTTCAAATGATTCCTGATTAAATGCATCTCTATAATTTTGAGTTATCTCAAATATTCCGTGTTTTGTAGTGATAATTGAATTTTCCATTAATATATTCTCCTTATAAGCACCGTTGATTCACATGCTATTGCTTCGCCTTTTCCTATTGCTTCAATACCTTCGTAAGTAGTTGCTTTGATAGATATCCTATCTGTAGATATTCCAGTAATTTGCGAAATATTTTCTATAATTTTTTCAATATACCGTGATAATTTCGGTTTTTCTAAATAAACCATCGTATCAAAATTAATTACTCCATATCCTTTTTCTTCGATTAATTTAAGAGATTTTTGAATAATAATTGTGGAACTAATTCCTCGTGTTGTTTCATCTGTATCAGGGAAGTATTTTCCTAAGTCTCCTAATGAAAGTGAACCAAGTAAACTTTCTGCCATGGCGTGCAGTAAACAGTCACCATCGCTATGAGCAACTTCTCCTTTATTTGAAGGTATTACGATACCTCCTATTAAAAGTGGAAGATTTTCTTCTAAGCGATGTAAATCAAAACTATGACCAATTCTATAATCGTTTTCGCATAATAAATTTTCTAAAGTCTTAATATCTTGAGAGTATGTAAGTTTTAGATTTTCATCTAGATTTTCAACTATTCCAATCGATTCTTCTGGAAATATATTTTTATATACTGAGATATCATCATCATAAGAAATATTTTCTGGAAGAAGATAATAAGCATTTTTTAATTTTGAAGTTCTAAAAGCTTGTGGAGTTTCAGAAAAATGAAAATTAGTCTTTAGTATAGTTTGGGAAGTATCTTTAGTTTTAATAGCATTTCTAATTGGAGATGAGATATACGCAGCATCATAATTTGATAATTTTTTAATTAATTGATTAATTAATCCAATATTAATTAATGGTCTTGCTGCATCATGAATATATACGAATTCACTATTAACAAAATCTAAACCATTTTTAACACTTTGAGTACGCGTATTTCCACCACCTACTACAATTACATTTTCTGGAAGGTTTTCAAAATAATGCAAATCGTTTGGATTCGCAACAATTACAACATTGAAACCTATATTTAAAAACAAGTCTAAACTATATTGGTAAATAGGCTTTCCTAACAATGGGTACAATACTTTATTTTTATTTTTTTTGAATCGCTCAGATTTTCCCGCAGCTAGAATTACTACTGTATTATTTATCATAATCTATAATTATCCTCTTATCTAATTTTACATCAAAACTCGAAAAAACTTTAATATTTGTTACCAATTGAAAACTATATATAATTCCGATGGAAATTACCTTTTTATGTTTTGAAAGATATTTGTCATAAAACCCTTTTCCATATCCAATTCTATTTAATTCATCATCTAAAGCAAGACATGGAACTAGAATAATCTCTGGGATAGATTCGACAGAGTTTTTTGGTTCCATGATCTTATATTTATTTTCTTCAAAATCATCTTTTGCTTCAAAAAATTTGATTTCATCCCCTATAATTTTTGGATATAAAAAAGTTTTATTTTGATCTCTTTCTAAAACTCTGGGATTTAATTCATTGCGAATTGGATAATAAATTCCAATTATTTGGTGATTAATATAATAATCCTCTTTGGTAATTATTTCATAAAGTTTGTTAGAACAATCATTTACGATTGAAATATTCAAATTATCACGAATTGAAAGCATTTTGCGCCTAATTTCGCTTTTTATTTGATGTTCTTGTAATAACATATTTTATTATTGTAATCTCCTGTTTTGGCTAATTTTAGTGCTTCAAGAGCATGCTTTATTATTAACTCTGGAGTATTAGATGCATTATCGATTCCACAAATACCAGCAAAAATAGGAACAAATATATTTTCAGATCCTATGCTTATATTCATATCAAGTGAATTTTTCTTTTCGGTTGACGTACTTTCAAATAATTGTGTTTTACGGGAATCTGTCATTATTAAGGCAAATATGGGACCATAGTATCTAAAAATGAATTGTTCGTTTGCAACTAACATTGTACAACAATTCTTGATAGTTTGCTCTAGAATAATATTACCTATTTCACGACCTTTATTTTCGTTTATCGTACTAATACTACTAATATCTAGTAAAAGTAAGTTAAAATAACGGTTATTTTCAATTAATTTTTTAATAAATACGTGTAAATCTATTTTGTTAGATAAATTATCTAAAAATGAATTATCAGTTTTTTCATTGTGGCCTTGAGAGTTTATAATATTGATGTTACCTATTATAAATGAACCAGTTGGATCTTCATATAAAACTTTACCTTTTTCTACCATCCAAATATACTGTCCATCCACTAAAAATCTATATTTTGAACTAAAAAAAGGCTCAGATTTAGTAGTTATGCTTATTTTTTGTTCTAATGTAGAGTAGTCTTCTGGGAAAATTCTTTTCTTGAAGTCAGAATTGCTAATAATATCATCATTAATTTTTAACGTATTTTTTAAATTATTATTTAGCCAAATTGTATTTTGTGTTAAGTCTTTTGAATAAATACCATCATTACTAGATTCAAATATAGCAATTAGTTTTTCATTTAAACCTTCATTTTCAAATTCTAGATCTTTAATCTTTCTCTCTAAATCTAAAAGAAAAACACTATCATGCTTTTCTCCAATTATTAAACGTCCGAAATATTTTTTTAGAAAAAATGTTGGTTGTGTAAGTAGAGAGAGAATTATTGTATCCCCGTTATAATTTTGAAAAGATATTTCTTCGTTTACTTCTTTATTTTTTTCTAAATCTGAAACTAAAGAATAAAATATTTTTTGATAGTCATCATTATCTGATGAGATTCCGTTATATTTTGTTATACGAATAGTTTTCTTGATGATATCAAAATATTTTTTCCCAACTATTTCCTTCTTTTTTAATCCAAATTCGGAAACAAAAGAATCTGAAATATCCTTTACTCTATTGTTTTTATTAATTAGTATATATATATTTGTTTTGCTATTTTTTATTGAATTCACAAAAAGACTGTAAATATATTCATTTCTTCGATTTGTTAAATAAATTGATGTTAGAAAAAACAGTAAATCAAAACCTAAAATAAAAAATAGAAGTAAATCTCTTACTTCGATTTCTTCAAAAAGTAAGGTATTTACTAAAATTGATGATAAAAAAAAGATAAACTGAATTATAAATAAATAAATTTTTTGTAAAGATTTTTTTTCATAAAGAATGTAAAAAATTAGTAATGTTAAAGTTATTATTGAAACAATGGTTGGTAAAGTATAAATCATTAAATATTTTGTCCGAAATAGATGAAAAATACTATTAAAGCAGATATAAAAAATCCAATAATATAAGCAAGAAAATTAAGACTATCAACTCTTGATGAAATCTTATCAGACATTTTTCTGAAATTAATGTATCTATATGGAGCAATTATGAATCCAACCAAACCAAAAATAAATTTTTTCATACTTGAGTACCTCTACTTTATAAATGAATCTAAGAAAACTTCTAATCTTTCTCTTGATTCTACTGTTATTAAAGTTCCTTCAACTGCTAATTGAATATGTCCTGTTTCTTCTGATACGATAATAGTTACACTATCAGTTATTTCACTTATACCAAGACCTGCTCTATGTCTAGAACCCATAGTTTTTTCATCAGCATTATCACTTAATACAAAGTATGCACCCGCACAAACGATTTTATCTTTGCGAATTATTACTGCACCGTCATGTAGGGGAGTATTAGGTACAAATATATTTTCTAGTAATTCAGAAGTCACTTCTCCGTTGATTGAAATTGCTTTTTCTGAGTATTCTTCTAAGTTGTTATATTTTTCAAATGTTATTAAGGCACCAGTATTTGAACTAGATAAATTAAATACTGCTTTAATAACGGAATTTTTAGTATTGTCACTAGCGCTAATTGTTCCTAAAAACTTACTTTTTGAGCGTCCTACTGATTCTAGAGCAAATTTAATATCAGCAGCTAAAATAATAAATATAACGATAGGTAACCAATTAAGAACATAATCTAAAATTACTAAAGTTCCACTTAAATTAAGTAAAGCCGCTAAATAGCGTAATAAAAATAGAAATCCTATGACGAAGAAGGCCATTAAAATTCTTTTTGATTTAATCGCAATTCTTAAAACAAAAGAAGATATTAAGCCAATGACATAAAAATCTAATAATATTTTCCACCACTCCACATTTGTATCAAACAATTTACTCAATATTATCATATAACCACCTATTTTAAAATTATATCATTTTTTGTATAATAATAATAATTAATAGAAAATTTTGTATAATTGTAATCATGAGTAAAAGTATAATTGTATCTGTCGGTAATGTTAAGAGTGTTGAATTTAATAATTCGATTGATGAATTAGTCAATTTATGTATAACAGTAGACGTTTCCTGTGAGATGGTTATTACTCAAAATTTAAAGAGGGTTCATCCACTGTTTTGTTGTGGATATGGGAAATTATTAGAAATAAAAAGCATTATTGATAGTTTGAATGGGGAAATTGATTTAGTTATTTTTAATCAAGAACTATCTCCTAAACAAATTGCAAATATAGAACAAATTTTACAAGTAACAATATTAGATCGGACCTTCATTATTTTGCAAATATTTGCTAAAAGAGCTAGGACTAAGGAGTCAATTTGGGAGATATCTCTTGCACAGAAAAAATATATGTATCCGAGACTAATTGGATTTGATAGTGGATTGTCAAGACAGGGAGGAGGTTCGTTTAATGCGAGAGGTGCTGGAGAGACAAAACTAGAACTTAATCGCAGGAAATTAAAAGAGGAAATTGCTTCTTTAGAAAAAAAGATTTTAAGTGTAAAAAAAGAAAAAGATACCAGCAATAAAGAAAGACAGAAAAATGAGATTCCTGTAGTTTCTCTTGTTGGATATACAAATGTTGGAAAATCGTCATTGGTGAATTCAATTATAAAAATAGTTGATAAAGTAGGTGAAAATACTGTAGAAAGTAAAGATATGTTATTTACTACCTTAACTACAAAATCTAAACTAATTAAATTGAATAATAATTCTAAACCTTTTATTTTGGTTGATACAGTTGGTTTCATTTATGATATGCCAACAATATTGTATGATTCATTTTATACAACTATTAAAGATATAACAGATTCAAAATTAATTGTACTTGTAGAATCACCTAGCGATTTAGGTATTAGTCAATATGACGAATGTTTGAAAATACTTAAACGTATTGGCGCAGATAATATTCCTCGAATTAGAGTCATGACAAAAAGTGATCTTAAAGGTGATGTTACTTCATTAGAACATTTCAATGTATCTAATGTTACAATGGATGGGATAAAACAATTGGTCGAAGCAATTGAATTTTCTATCTAATTTAGGCCTATAGCCAAGCGGTAAGGCAATGGACTCTGACTCCATTATTCGCACGTTCGAATCGTGCTAGGCTTGCCAAGAAATTACTGGAATTGAAATTCTAGTTGCAAAATAAATATAGTAAATAATATTAATAAAATGGCTATTTATCGCTTTAGTAAGCCGCCTAGCCCTTGAAATGAGGCTTATAGTTTTTGTATATTGTTCTTGCTTTGAACATATGAATTTGTCGAATAAATAGAAATTATTAAAATTATATATCTATAAATTTGACGTTAAATTAATAATAAACAAGTTAACAATAAATTTATAGTGAGTTTTTAACATACATATTATTATTCCTTTGTTATTTATAAAATTTACTTTGGGCGAATGCCTTCAATATGACATTTTTCGGATATTTTATATTATTCATAAGGGGATTATTTTCTTGATTTTAATTGTAATATTTTGATAATTAGTTTGATTTTCTACTTGATCTTAATAAATAAAAAAATGTAATTATATATAAAATAAACAGGATTTATGAAGATAATTTATATTTTATTTGTGTTAATATTTAGAAAATAATAGTAAGAATTTCTATAGGATGTGTCCGTAAACCACTGCTTTAAGGATGAACTATTTATTCTTTTTATCATTAACATCATTATAAAATCTGTTTAAATTATAACAAATTGTTAGTATTTTGATAGATATATTTTCCGCTATCAATTCATCTCTTTTAATTACATCCCCCGAGGAAAATCTTTCATAAATCCGCTGGAGATTCATACTTATTCCCTTATGTAAAATATTAGAATAATCACCTTTACTTCTCTTGATGCATTTAAACGTACAAGATTTTTATAATCCTTATATATGGAATTTATACATTTAAAGATTCCTTATTGATGCATATTTCTTTGTAAAACTAGTGATTTTTGTTATAACTATACAAGGAACAAACTCCTTTAAATATTAATTGGCACTAATATTTTATAAGAGTTTATCCCCTTTTTATTTTAATATAATAACAGTAAAACGTGGGCTAAAGAGTGTGGTTCACAGACAAGGCATATTAATTAATATATATTGAAACTTTTTATAGCTAATAAATGATTAACACGAAATTAAATTAGTTTATATATATTATTTTAAATATGAAATCTGTTTAATAAACCTGATTTTACTAATTATAAGTACTATACAAATTCTTTTTAGACTGTATTTTTCGTGTGTAAATCGAGAAATCGCACAACTTACTTTTTCCCTAGGATCATTGCTGCTTTTTTTAGTATTTCGTTATCTAATAAAGCATTCTCTAATTCTCTTTTAAGTCTCTTATTTTCTTGCCTTAATTCTGACTCAGATTGAGCTACCTCTGGTTCTTCTTTCTTTTTAGAACAGTGTATCCAAGAGTAGATTAACGATCTCTGAAGGTCATATTCCTTACAAAGAAATGTGATACTTTTTTGATGATTATATAAGTCTATAATCATTTCTTTAAAACTTGTTTCATAATGTTTTCTCATATAAATCTTCTTTAATAGTATATCATTAATCCCCTAAAGTTCGCGCGAACCCCCTTAGGGGGTTAATACCTGTTTTATTAAACAGTGTACAAATGTACATTGGTACTCGTTAGTGTTACCCATATAGAGTTAAATATAATATTTGCTTGATATATACCTTTGGATTCATTTATAACTTTATCTTTCTGTTCTCCGAATCATAAATTTTATTTATTTTTCTTATCCATTTTTTAACATATAAACTTGTACGTACAGATTTATATTCTTGATCTAATAACGCTTTTCTAACAATAATTAATTCATCTAGCATATCATTATATAATTTTGTTCTTATTACATTGTATTGTTCTAGTAAATTATATTTAATTAAAAATCCTTCAGTAATGTCTTCAACTCCAAAATCAGTTGTAGGGTCATCTGGTACATCTACTACTAACTTTCTGACTCCTTTTTCAAATATTCCCATTTTATCTCGCCACTCTATATTAATATCACTTAGAAAAAAAATTAAATACTTTTTCTTATTTATACGCCACAATCTAATACAAAACCACTCAATTAATAACACTCCTGCACCACCTAATAACCACCAAACAATTTCATTCATCATTATTCTCCTTTTTTAAATATTATATCACACTAAATTTTTTCTCCTTATTTTTAAACAAAAAATAAAGATTTATACAACGAAAAAATAAAAAACACCTAATATTGATTTATAAATCAAGGTTCATTTTATCTATCAAATTAGATGTTTTTAGAATATTAAAATTTTAAAAAATCTATATTATTATTTTAAATAATTTATAAAAATAGTAGTATAAAATAACTAATAAAACACTGGTATATTTGAGTAATAAATATCAATTTAGGGCTTTAGTAAGCAATTTATACTTTAATTTGAGGCTTAATAATTTTATGAGAGTGTTTGATAATTTTAAATATTTTTTTCCTAAATATTATTACTAAAGTTAAAGATGCTGTGAATAATATTACTCCTGCAATAATATAAATTGTATTACTATTCAATTCCCTTGTTACTTCAATAACCATCTTACTTTCGTATGTACCTTGGTTTTCTGTGTATATAAAATATACATAATATTTTCCAATTTTATCTTCATTACCTTTGTAGTCATTATATGATATTTCGATATCATTTACAGTTCTAGCTTGATCTTTCATTTGTTTTTTAAATGAATCTATTAAATCAAAATCAGTTAAATATTTTTTTGATGACGTACTCATGAATAAATTTGAATCATTGAATATTGGATAATTATTATCTAAAACATGAATTAAACCATCAAGTAAAGTATAATTTCTAGCATCATCATATGCTACAACTTGGAAGAAATATTGACCTACAATGTTTTCTCCAGGATATTGAAATTGAGATATTTCTACTCTTGAGGTGCTATAGTTATCAGTAGCGCTGTAGTATGTTAATAATTCTTCTCTTGTTATTCTTTTCCCATTTGTATATAATATTATGTACTTAGGACCAGTTATAACTGGTGGAACATCATCTACTACTTCTACTTGAATAGTTATAGAACCTACATTTCCACTTGTATCTCTCACTCTTAAAATTATCTCATAAGTTCCAACTTCGGTGTGTCCCTCATATGTATTTTTTTCTATAAATATATCTTGTAAAGTAAGAGTATCTATGTTATCTGTAATCGTTATACTATCCAAGATATCTTGAGTGGTAATTGGATTATTCATACTTGTTTTAATGACGTTACCATAACTTGATGTTATTTCTGGTGATACATCATCTAATACCCGAATTGTAAGAACATAACGATGAGTTACGTTACTAGTTGATGCAGATAATATTACTTCATAAATTCCAACGCTATTTTTATTAGACGAATAGTTATCAGATTGAACTATAAATTCTAAATTATTTCCTTTGTTATCTTTTACTTCAATACTTGATGTAATAGTCTCAAGATTTGGAGTATTACTAATTGAGTATGATATGTTCTTATAAATAACCTTATTTGGGTATTCTGTGTAATGACTAAATCCGCTAAAATTATCAATAGTTCCTTCGAAAAGTATAATTGAAAAATCTGTGACTTTTGAAGTAATAATATCATCTAGATCAAGTTTGTTTCCATAACAAAAAATTTCACTATAGTAGCAAGTATATCCTGATAATTCTTTTTCAGTAAAATAATATTCGTTTAAATGTCCTTTTTCAATATATACGGAAAAAGAGTTAGTTGTTATAGGAATTTGAGTTATTCCAAAAAATGATCTTTTTGCTACCAAAGTATAAGTAGTATTTGTCTTAACATTTATTCCTTTATCGGTATAGAATACCATTTCATTTGGTACCGTAGAAGTTCTAGCTTTCAAATTTTCTAAATTTAGGATGTTACTTCCAGTGATATTTGTTGCTGCTGAAAAATTAGATTCTGTTAATTTAAAGCAAATAAATAGTGCAGCGATTAAAATTAAAATTTTTTTCATTATTAAATTCCTCCTTGCTATTATATTAGTAAAGAAGACTTATTTTTTCCTTAAATTAAAAAATTATTCAATAATTCTTGTACCATCAGCTGGAGTAACTCGGTAGATAGATGAATGTAGACCAGTTTGTTCAAAATAATTTTTTTCAATTATCTTTTCCATTTCTTCTATTCTATCTTTAGGAACTATACCAATTACACATCCCCCAAAACCAGCACCAGTCATTCTAAATCCATTATATCCATTTTCCATTGCAATATTACAGATGACATTTAATTCCTTGCAACTTACTTCATAGTCATTTGCTAGAGACAAATGTGATTCGTGAAGAAGCAATTCAACTTTTTTAATATCATTTTTTATTAATGCTTCTTTCATATCAATAGTTCTTTTTTGTTCCGATACAACATGTTTTACTCTTCGGTAAATAACATCTGGAAGTTTATTTTCATTCTCAAAAACTGTTTCAATTGATAACTCACAAAGGTTTTCTAAAAAGGGAAACATTTTTTTGAAGTATTTTAAACCCTCAATGCATTCTGAAACTCTTTCATTATATTTAGATGTTGTTAGTTCACGTTTCACGTTTGAATTAATAATTAATATTTGTTCTTCTTTTAAAACAAGTGGGAATAGTTGGAAATCAAGCGTTTTAGTATTTAAAAAAATTGCATTATCTTTCTTTCCATTAGCAACCGCAAATTGGTCCATTATTCCAGAAGAAACGCCAACGTATTTGTTTTCTGCTTCTTTACCTAATAATGAAAGTTTAGTTGAATCAATATAAACATCTAAAACATCTGATAATATTAATCCAATTAACATTTCAAGAGATGCACTACTAGAAAGACCTGATTTTTCAGGCATAGTACTTTCCATTATTAAATCAAAACCATCATTAACTTTGTAACCATTATTATTGAAAGTATCAATCATTCCTTTAATATAATTCGACCAATGTCCTGGAGTTTTTTCAAAGTTTAAAATATCAAATTCATATACAAAAGAAGAAAAATTCTTCGAAAGGATTCTTACATGGTTGCTATTATTTTTAGAATAACATCCCCAAATTCCTAAATCGATTGCAAATGGAAACACATAACCACCATTATAATCTATATGCTCACCGATTAAATTTACTCTTCCAGGAGAAAAAATTACTTTACCGTCCTTATTAAATACTTCCCTAAATTCTAATTCTAACTGTGTTTTATTCATTTAATACTCCCTTAATTAATTGTTCAATATTATTTTCATTTAAAACTTTGCATTGATTTAATCCTTTCTTAAATATTTTTGAAATATCTTCCTCAATATATTTGTCAAGATTTAAAGGATTGTTAAGTTTAATATCATTTATCCAATCTTCGTGTTTTAAAATGTCTTCTGGAAGATATTTATTATTTTCCTTAATAAATTTTTTAATTTCCTCTATTTCTTTCACTAATCTTGGAGGAAGAATGGCTAGTCCCATGACTTCAATTAATCCGATATTTTCTTTTTTGATATGCCATATTTCTTCATGAAAATGGTATATTCCAAGTGGATGACTACTACTAGTTTGATTATTTCTTAAGACTAAATCCATCTCATAATTTTCTTTCTTTTTCCGGCAAATTGGAGTTATAGTGTTATGTCTAACACCATTTTCAAATGGAATAATTCCATTTTGATCATAATTTATCCAATAATTTAAGAAAAGGGAAGAATATTTTTTAATACTATTTTTGTTTTTTGATGTCAATCTAATAGTAGATAGTGGCCAATCAATAATACTTATAATTATATCTTCTACATTGAAACTTTTAATAATTTTTGTTTTTTCGATAGGAAAAGAAAATCTTCCTCCTTGATAATGATCGTGAGATAAAATAGAACCACCAACAATTGGAAGATCAGCATTTGAACCAAAAAAATAATGAGGAAAAATATCAACTAATTCAAGTAAATTAAAAAAACAAGAATCATTTATTTCCATATTCTTGTGAGCTTTACTTAAGACAATACAATGTTCATTGAAATATCCATATGGTGAATATTGAAAATAAAAAGAAGAATCATTAATTTTGAATTCAATCATTCTAAGATTATCTCTAGAATCCTTTTTTGCATCACCAGAAAATCCTTCATTTTCTTTGCAAAGAGAACAAAGAGGATAATTGTTTTGAGAAAGATTTGCTGCTTTGATAATTTCATTAGGATCTTTTTCAGGTTTTGAAAGATTAATTGTTACAATAATATTATTATTTTTATTAGATTTTAATACTAAGTTTTTTTCTATTCTATCTTTTTTTACATAGTAGGTGTCTACACAATAATTATAAAAATATTTGATAGCTTTATTTTTATTTTTTTTATAAATTTTATAAAAATTATCTTCTATAGTACTTGGTTTACTAGAAAAAACATTCATAATTCTATCAGTTAATTTTTCTCTAGAAATATCATAAAAATCTAATGTTTTATTATCATCGCAGTATTTAAGAATGTAATCTAAGGCTAAATTTAGATAATTTATTTCAAAAGAATCAATAGAGTCTTTAGGTTCAATTCTCAATAACTCAAATAATTGATTTTTAATATAAATATAATCTCTTTCAAGAATTATATTTTTTCTTATTTCATAATCAATTAAGCTATTAATGTATTTATAAATCATTTAACAAATGACCTCATAATTTATAGATTCATGAAACACTTCAAATGGATTTATAGTAGAGGGTTTAATATTATTATTGAGTGAATCAACAGGATACGATGGTTCAATAGCAATAGCTTTATGCAATGTATAAGAACTTTTATCAGTAAGTTTTTTAAAAGTTGGGTAGTTTGATGAGTATAAAACTGTCCCAGGAAAACTATAATTAATCTTTAGTTCTAAATCAGATACCTTCAACTTGATTTCTTTTGAATTAGTATAGAAATAGTTATCAATACCAACATTATTAAAATTTTTTACCTGCTCTAATAAAGTTTGTAATTTTTTATCACCTTTTGTATCAAAATATGAATCTTTTTTAATAATATTTTTACCAGTTGGAATAAGATTCTTATCCCATTCCTGAACTTTTTCAAATTCAAAGTCTAAAATGTGATTATTTATTGTTTCATCACCATTTAAATTGAAATATGAGTGATTAGTAATACTCACAGGAGTTTTTTCCGTACAGGTAGCAAAATATTCTAAATTTAGGTTTTTTCCACTTAAACTATATATGACTGTTAAAGAAAAAATACCTGGAAAATTTGAATCTTGAAAAGAATTTAATTGTAATTTAACTTTAGTACTATTTTTTTCGGTAACTTTAAACTCTCTTGTTGAAAATCCATCTTTACCACCATGTAAGAAGATACTATTGTCTATATCTAAAATAATTTTTTTGTTATCTATCTTAACAGTAGAATTTTTTATTCTACCACTTACTCTTCCAATCGTTGAACCAAAGAAACCATCATCTCTACTTTTATATAACTCTAAATCTTCATAACTTAAAACAATATTTCGATTTAAAGATTTTACAATAAATTGATAAATGGTTGCTCCAACATCTAAAATAGTTACTTTTAGAAATTCATTTTCAAGATCTATTTGTTGCATTTATAATTTCTCCTAAATGCGATATCTGACTTAATCATATCTTCTAAAGAAAATAGCGGTTTAAAATTTAAAAGTCTTCTAGCTTTAGATGAATCAGCCATCAAAATTGCTGGATCTCCTGCTCTTCTAGAAGTAAATCTATATTTAATAGAAGAAATATTATTAACTGTATCAGCAACCTCTAAAACACTATAACCATTACTAGAACCTAAATTCATGGTTTCAGATTTATTTTTTTCTTCTAAATAGATGGCTGCAGAAACATGTGCTTTTGCTAAATCAGAAACATGAATATAGTCTCTAATGCAAGTTCCATCTTTAGTAGGGTAATCATTTCCATAAATTAATAATTCTTCTCTTATTCCGATGGCCGCTTGCACTGCAATTGGAATTAAATGGGTTATTTGATCTTTAAATAAACCAATTTTTAGGGAACTATCTGCTCCAGCTACATTGAAATATCTAAAAATAATATATGTGAAATTATATGCCTCAGATGCCCATTTAATCATTTTTTCACAAGCAAGTTTTGTTTCGCCATAAGGATTTATAGGGTTTAGGATATTGTCTTCTAAACAAATACCAGTCTCTGGTTCTCCATAAACAGCAGCGGTTGAAGAAAAAACAAAATGTTTAATTTTAAAGTCTCTTACTATTTCTAACAAGACTCTTACGCCTTCAACGTTATTTGAATAATATTCTAATGGGATTGAAACACTTTCTGGAACAATTATTTTAGCAGCAAAATGCATTACACAACTAATATTTTCCTCTTTTTTTAAAACATTTTCAAGGTCTTTGTAATTTCTAACGTCTCCAAAATAAAACTTGGCATTTGGATGAACAAAATCTTTATACCCAGTCGATAAATTATCAAAAACTATACATTCATGACCAGCACGTATTAACTCATATACGGTATGGCTTCCTATGTAACCTGCTCCACCTACAACTAATACTTTCATAAAATCCCCTCCTAAAAATTATTTTTAAATTTTTTACCTTTATTTATATCAATATTTATTTCAATGGTTGAATTTCTATCATTTTTTATTTTTATTATTCCTTTTCCTATGTTTTTAGTTTTAACATAAAAAGTAGCATAACCGCCGACAAAATTTACAATTTTAGGTCCAATAACTGCTAAATTTTCATTTGTTTCTATTTCGATATGATCAACAATGTACCTATTTAGTGATCCATATGCATTGACATTTTTAACTTCAATTCTTCTTGTTTCATAGGTATAATTAATTTCTATTGGGTCTCTATCATAATCTACTTTTAAAATGGTATTTTGGTTATAAATCTTTTCGAGTTCAATTACTTTCTTTTGCCCTATGTATCCATAGAATCTAAATGAAATACCTTTTTCACGTTCTTCATTTTTAAGAGTTTCAAAAAGTGATTTTGCTTCTTCGATTTCCTTTTCCGTATATTTACTTAATTCAGCGTCTTTGTTTACTGATGAGTTAGTAATTTGCAAAATAGATTTAATTTTCGAGTTTTTAATTTTTGAAAATCCATATTTTTTAATAAAATAATCAAGTAAACAATCATCGAAAACAAAAGCTTGACGAAAATAACTACTCTTTTTAGGTCTTATTTCACCAATTAGAAAATCATTTCTAAATACATCAATTCTGTCACAATTCGTCAAAATTAAAGTAGTAGCACATTTATTTTCTTTGTAGTCTCCTAGTTTGAAATTATTGGTTACCTCTAGTATAGGTTTAACTGTCTGTTGCGATGCATAAAGATTTGCTACACTTTTTTTATTTCGGAACATATCTAAGATTCCATAATAGGAAATGTTGTCACCAGATCCGAATAATCTAGAAGTATTATAGTCAGTAAATGAATTTCCTATTACTCCTAAAATTGATTCATCAGCGAAAAATTTTTCGATAGCTTTTGAATGATTTTCTACTTGATCTTGTATAATTGACGGATTATCAAAAATCTTAGTAGGATTTGTAAATCCCTTGAATTCAGTGATCAAAAATGGAACATCGTTTGAAACAGTCTCTTTTTTTACGGATGAGTTTTTATTTGTGTTACTATATTCATAATCATTGTATGAATAAATATCAGGATCAACTGTTTTATTTGTGTTTTCTCTAATGAGTCCCGTAGGTCTTGTTTTATCAAGTGACTTTGCTAACCATTTATTTCTTTGGAAGAAAAGATGATTAGATTCATTATCTCTGATTCCTATATTATACATAATTACACTTGGATGATTTCTATCTGCTATTACCATATCTGACACATTTGCTTTACATACTTCTTGCCATATTTCATCGCCAATATAGTTATAGCTTGGTATTTCATCGATAACTAAAATACCTAATTTGTCACATTCATTTAAAAAATCTTGACTTTGAGGATAATAATTACATCTTACAATATTAATCCCTAATTCTTGCTTTAAAATTCTTGCATCTTCTTGTTGAATATTTGAAGGCATTGCATATCCAATATATGGGTAACTTTGATGTCTATTAAGACCTAATAATTTTGTTTTCTTACCATTAATGAAAAAGCCTTTATTGCTCATTTGAATTGTTCTAAATCCAACTAATTGATTGTAGATATCGATTACTTCTTTTTCAATTAATCTAATTTCAAATTCATAGAGAACTGGATTATCAAGTGTCCAAAGTTCAATATCTGTTAGCGGAATAACAACATTCTTAACAAAAACGTTTTCAGTTGCTAAAAGTGAATAAACACTACCTTTCTTTAAATAAATAGAGAATTTTGAATTTTTATTGATATTTTCGATAGCTATTTCAACTTCCATCTTCTTTTCATCTGTTAATAAGTCAATTCCTTTGAAGAAAGCATTCTTAATATAAGATTTTCCTCGTTCTTCAATGTAGACTTCTCTATAA
The DNA here is from genome assembly GCA_031284585.1 of Acholeplasmatales bacterium. Classification (GTDB taxonomy): domain Bacteria; phylum Bacillota_I; class Bacilli_A; order Acholeplasmatales; family Acholeplasmataceae; genus JAITXT01. Next base: position 127,150 of record JAITXT010000003.1, on the reverse strand, counting down.
ATTCCACCATAAGTTAAATAATCCATTTCTTTTCCAAAAGGTGGAAAATTTTGAGGTTTAGAATCTACTATTACTTTAATTTTATTTGTTTTATTAATTAATTGAGTAATTTCAAACTCAAAAGGAGTGTATCCTCCAAGATGATTTCCTACATAAATTCCATTAAGATATATTTTACACGCATGAGCAACACCTTCAAATATCAAGAAAACTCGTTTATCAGATTGCTTATAAGAAAACTCTTTTTCATAAGTACCAATAACATAAGTCTCTTTTTCATTGAAATAGTTTAATGGTAAATCAACCATATTATGAGGAATGTTTATTTTCTCAAAAGCTGTCCCATTTACCGTAAAATTCCAATTATTATTTAATCCAAATCTTTCCCTATTTCGCATTGTTACCCCTTATTTGCATTAAATCATATAAGAAACTATTAGTTTCATAGTTCCTTCAAATTTAATGGTTTTAGTATCCTTTGTAATTACAAAAGAATCGCCTTTTTTTGTTTCATAACCTTCAATAAAACCACTTCCTTCAAGAACAGTTCCATTAAAATATGGTTTATTTGTAATCGAATATTTACCTTTTTTAAGTTCAATAATCTTAACATTAAAAGATTGTGAATCTAATAATGACTTTACAATGTATGTATCTTCAATTTCAACTTCTGGTAAATAGTCTTCATTGAAAATATTAAATGATAAATTATTTAGTCCTTCTTCTATATGAAGATCGCGCTCAACTCCATTAATATCTTTTCTATTATAATCAAATAAACGGTAAGTAATATCACCAGTATTTTGAATTTCATAAACAAAACATCCAGCTGTTAGAGCATGTAGAGTTCCATGAGGAATGCTAATTAACATTCCAGGAGTTATTTTTTTATGCTTAATATAATTTAAAAAAGTATTGTTTTCGATTGCAGTACGAAACTCTTCTTTTGTAGCAAAAGAGTGACCATAGATTATTTGTGCATTTTGCGGACAATCAATTACATACCAACATTCATTTTTACCAAGAAATCTATCTACATTATTAGAAATAGGTTCTGGATGAACTTGGATTGAAAGATTATCTCGTGCATCTAAAAATTTAGTCAAAATTGGAAAAAAAGGATATTTTTGGTTAAATAAATCAGGGAATTCTTTTATTATATCGACAAACTCACGACCATCAAGGAACCCACCATCAATAACAGAAGATATTCCAGGGAATCCAGAAACAGTCCAAGCCTCACCAACGTTTTTTAAATTGCAATTCGGATAGTAATTGCTCTTAATTAATGAACCACCCCAAGGTCTTTCGATTAATTTAGGTTTTAAGAATAGTACTTTAATTTGATTATTCATTAGTATTTCCTCTTTATACAAATTTCTATAATATTATACTTATTAATTTAATAATATTAATATTTAGGTTTTCTATGGGAAATTAAGTAATTAATTTCTGTTATTTTTTTCATCTCAGTCAGGTTATTTTATTACGATAAATGGCTTAAAATGGCTATTAATTGTTATTTTATTATTTTGAAAAAAATTACAAAAGTTTATTAATTTTTTTCTTGTATACTTTAAATTATTCTATTAATATTATACTTATTTCTTATATATATTTAAATTTTTAATAATAAAAAAAGACAATTAAAACTGTCTTTTTAAAATTTATATAGTGGTGGAGGAAGGCGGATTCGAACCACCGAACTCAAAGAGAACAGATTTACAGTCTGCCGCGTTTAGCCTCTTCGCTACTCCTCCAGCCTTTTAATTCTACCACAAAACGAAAAATTTTACAAGAAAAAAGAAAATAAGGAGCATTTAAATTATTTAAAGATGTTTATTTAAAATTAATTTATATTCTCTTGGATATTTATCTATGTTTTTGTTTTTAATAAATAGCATATTTGCTCTAGAGCCACTATTTTCTGGTAAATCAAAAGTTTTTGTATTTACAAGTTTAATTTTTAGTTCTTTTATAGCATTTTCTGCTTCTTTTAGATCATCCTCGTAAGTTTTTCCTCTCATTGCTATATAGTAATGACTCAATTTTACGAAAGGAACTGCTATTTCTAAAAGTAGTGGTAAGCTACCCACTGCTCTTGCGGTTACTATATCGTAACTATTTCTATTTTCTTTTATAAATTCTTCCGCTCTTTTATTAATTATTATTACATTATTAAGTTCCAATTTTTTAGAAATTATTTCTAAAAAAAGACATTTTTTAGAATTTGATTCAATTAAAGTAACTTTCAAATTTGGAAAGAAAATGGCTATTACTACGCCAGGAAGTCCAGCACCTGTTCCAATATCTAAAAAAGTCTTAAAATCATTAAAATTTAACAATTCTGTAATTTTCAATGAATCAACGAAATGTTTTATATATACCTCTTCTTTAGATACTATAGACGTTAAATTAAATTTTTCATTATATTCTACTAGTAAATTAAAATATATCTCTAATTTATCGAAATATTCTTTTTTTAATGATGGAAAATTATCAAAGTATTTAATCATATTTTATTTGAATTTAAGTAAATTAACAAAGACACTATATCAGATGGGTTAATTCCAGGGATATTTTTCGCTTGAATAAGTGAATATGGTTTAATTTTATTAAATTTCTCCTTTGCTTCATTAGATAAAGTTTTTATTTTTGAATAATCAAAATTTATATCAAGAAGAAGATTATCAAGTTTTTTTAATTTTTCAATCTCGTTTATCTCTTTTTCGATATATCCTTGATACTTTATTTCGATTTCTGCATTCAATAAATCTTCGTATGAGTAATTTTCAAAAAAAGTTGAAAACATTAATATGGAAATCTCTGGTCTTTTAAGTAAATTGGATATTGAGTTTTTCTCTAAATCTTTAAAAGTAGTCTTTGTAGTATTCGCAATCTCTTTTATTTTTTCAATTCTTTCTTTTCTTGCTAAAACCTCGATGTAATATTTATCACTTATAAGACCTAATTCATGACCATATTTAGATAGTCTGAAATCAGCATTATCGTTTCGTAGCAATAATCTATGTTCTGCTCGAGAAGAAAATAACCTGTAGGGTTCATTAGTTCCTTTAGTTACTAGATCGTCTATCATGACACCAATATAAGATTCGCTTCTTGATAAAATAAATTCTTTTTCGCCTTTTACTTTTAAAGCTGCATTTATTCCAGCAATTAAACCTTGCCCTGCTGCCTCTTCATATCCACTAGTTCCATTGATTTGACCAGCAGTATAAAATTTTTTCATCTTCTTAGTTTCTAAACTTGGAAATAATTCTAAGGGATCTATTGCATCATATTCAATTGCATAAGCGTATTTGACGATAGAAGCATTTTCAAGTCCATATAAAGAATGAACTAGTTTTTCCTGTATTTCTTTTGGCATACTAGTAGAAAAACCTTGTAGATACATAGTATCTAATTCTTCGCTTTCAGGTTCAATAAATAATTGATGTATTTCTTTATCAATAAAGCGTACTATTTTATCTTCTATAGAAGGACAATATCTTGGTCCTGTTCCCTCAACGTATCCACCATACATGGAAGATAACTTAAGATTATTCAGAATTATTTCTTTAGTAGTCTTATTAGTATGTAAGAGGTAACAAGGAATATTTTTTTTAAAGTTTTTTGAATTCTTAAAATAACTAAATTTTAAATCTTCTTTATCTCCAAATTGAATAGATAATTTAGAGTAATCTATAGAGTCCTTTGCTATTCTTGGAGGAGTACCAGTCTTAAATCTTAAAAGTCTAAAACCCATTTTTATTAGATCTTGTGATATAGAGTTTGTGGTTATTTCTCCATCTGAAGCCATATATTCTTTATTATCACCAATTAAAATGTCACTATTTAAGTAAGTTCCAGTAGTTAAAATTAGTGCTTCACAATATATTATTTCTCCATTAGATAAAATAACACCAGTTACTTTTTCTTCGTCGAAAATTATATTTTTTACTTGTCCCTCTAAAATTGATAGATTTTTAGTTTGCTTTAAAATTCTTAGTGCTGCTCTTTTATATTCTTCTTTGTCTATTTGAGCTCTTAATGCATGAACTGCACTTCCCTTTGAATTGTTAAGTAGTTTTATTTGTAAAGTACATTCATCGGCTAAATATCCCTGTATTCCTCCAAGAGCATCAATTTCCCTTACAACTATCCCTTTGGCAGGTCCACCAATTGAAGGGTTACAAGGCATTTTGCCAATATTATTTAATGATAAAGTTATTAGTAGAGTATCTACATTTAAATTGGCGGAAGCACATGCAGCTTCAATACCAGCATGACCACCGCCAATAACTATTACACTATGTTTAATCATCTATTCTAATGTATCGAGTATTTCGTTGATATCTTCAACTAGAGAATCAGCATCAAACCTAAATGAGGCAATAACATCTTGATATTTACCACTTCTTCCAAATGTATTAATATCTAGAACAATATCCGCAAATTTATACAAATGAGTTGCATCACCCATTTCTACTCCGATAATTAAGTTAGGATATGAATAAATTTTTTCAGATACATTACTTTTTTCTAAAAGAGATATACTTGGTAAAACAAAAACATCACCTTTTAACTTAGTTTTTGAAACTACTTGAAGACAAGTAGCGGTTTCTGAACCAGAAGTAATAATTAGATATTCTCCATCACCTTCAGTGAGTAAATAACCACCATCAAGGAAATCGTTATAATTTGTTTGTTTTAAATATGGAACATTTTGTCTAGTTGTAACGATTACACTTGGATTATTTCTGCTAGCTAATGCTACTTTTAATGAATAAAAAGTTTCTTTTGCATCGGCAGGTCTAAAAACACAAAGGTTAGGAATTGATCTTAAGGCAGTTAGTTGTTCAATTGGTTCATGAGTTGGTCCATCTTCTCCCACAGCAATTGAGTCATGTGAAAAAATGAAAAGAGAAGGAATATTCATCATAGCAGCAAGTCTTATTGCTGGTTTTAGATAATCTGAAAAAACAAAAAATCCAGCACAAAAAGCAACTAAACCTCCATGGAGAGTAATTCCATTAGTTATTGCTCCCATAGCATGTTCTCTTACACCAAAATTAATATTTCTTCCTAGTCTATTTGTGATAGAAAAATCTCCATCACGACCTTTCGCTTTTGTAGAGGCAGTTAAATCAGCAGAACCACCGATTATATTAGGATAGATATCTGATAATTTATCTAAAACAATTCCAAATGAATTTCTTGTAGCATCTGCTTTCTCAGGTAAAAGAGAACTTACTAAATTTAAATCCACATCTATTTTTTTAGAATAAGAAACAAATTTACTAGCTTGTTCAGGATATTTAGATGAATATAAAGAAAACATTTTTGTCCAGTTAAAACATTCTTTATTTCCTGCCTTAACTATTCTTTTATATTCTTTTTCAACTTCGTCTAAGACTGTAAATGGTGCATAATCCCAATTATAATATTTTCTTATATGTTCCAAATCTTCTTTAGTTGGAGGATTTCCATGAATTTTATTTGTTCCTTCAACTAGTGATCCTTCTCCAATCTTAGTTTTAATTTCTATGAATGAAGGCTTATTGCCTTTTTTAGCTTTTTTTATTGCCTTATTTATTTGAGTTGTATCATTACCATCTTCTACATAATAATAAGAAATATTAAGAGATTCTATTCTCTTTTTTAAATCAACACTACTAGTAAGACTAACTTTTCCATCTAACTGAATATCATTTGAGTCATGGAGAATTATTAATTTTTTCAAACCTAAATGTCCAGCAAGACTAAGTGCTTCTTCACTAATACCTTCTTGTAAACAACCATCTCCTACTAGAACATAAGTATAATGATCGATTATATTGAAATCTTCGCGATTAAAAACAGCACTAAGATGTTCTTCTGCAATTGCCATACCAACGGCCATTGCTAAACCTTGCCCAAGTGGTCCTGTAGTAGCTTCAATACCATGTTCTAAATTATATTCTGGGTGACCAGGAGTTTTGGAATTAAGACTACGGAAATTTTGAAGATCTTCATTACTAAGACCAAGAGAAAGAAGGTGACTATTAGCATATAATAATGATGAACCATGTCCTGCAGATAGTACAAATCTATCTCTATTAATCCAAGAAGTATTTTTTTTCGAAATAGAAATATGATTTTGGAAAAGTGAAAATAAGATAGGAGCAGCACCTAATGCAATTCCAGGATGCCCACTGTTAGCTTTTGCAATTTGATCAATAGATAACATTCTCAAATTGGTGATACATAAATTGTCGATATTATTCATTTTTGGATGAATCCTCTTCAGTTACTTCTTTTTTTGGTTTTGGAGTTCTTTTAACAACTTTTTTAACTTCTTCTTGAACAGGAGGAGTATCATTAGAAACAACTTCTTCTTCTGTTGCTACGACTGTACTTGGCGTGGTTTCTATGTTTTCAGGAACTTTTACTTCTTCTTCACTAGAAATCTCTAAAACTTCAACATTCTCTATTACTTCTGTTTTTCCATTTTCATCTTGATCAACTTCAAGAGTTTCATCTGTAATATGAAAAAATTCTTTATAGTGTTCTTCGGTTTGGTCAACCATTTCTTTATAACCATCTTCACCTAAGATAGATTTTAGTCTATTATAAGCATCAATTCTTGCTACACCGACTTTTTTCCTTAAATAGTTTTGTTGAACACTTGAACTTACCATCAAAGTAAGAAGAACGCCAATTAATAACCAAATCATATATTCTTTTAGGAATGTTAAACCTAAGAAAAGAGCAAGAGCACAAACACCTGCAAAGACAATTGTCGAAATAGTTGTTACTTTTTTAGATATAGCTGACATTTTAGAGTAAACATCTACCCAAATTTCATTTATTTCAGGAGAGTAATTTTTCGATTGAACAGCATAGAATGTTCTTTCGATAAATAGACGATAAATTGATCCATTTGATGACCAAATAACAAAATTAGCTTTTGAGGAATATAATTCGAAAAATGGAGAATCATCTAAATAGTATATTTCTATCACATTTCCATTGATATTTTGTACTTCTATTGGTTCTACTGTTACTGAATTAAACAATTTAACATTAAATTTCATAATAATTAATTTCTCCTATAATATATATATTATACTCTTATTTATAAAATATTATAATTAAAAATATATATAAAAATATTACACATAATAAATATGTGTAGAATTTATTTGTCTTTGTTTTCTTGAAATAAAAAAAATATCCCAAAGCATCACAATCCACATAACAAGTTCAGTTATGGCTGCTTCAATTAAGTCCTGACCAGGTTCCTAAACCTACTATTGGACGGTGATGCTTTGAGATATTTTTAATTTCTTTTTTTAGAAAAGTAATTTTTTAGTAGTTTTCTTGATTCCTCACCTAAAATATCTCCTGTTATTTCAACTTTGTGGTTTGATTTCATATCAAACACGGAAATTTCGTTGTCAAATTTAGTGGAACTAGCTCCGAAATACAAGGTTTTAATTCTTGATTGAATAATTGCTGATGCGCACATGGGACAAGGTTCTAAAGTAGTATACATGACACAGTTATCAAGTTTCCATGTTTTTAAGTATTTAGAAGCTTCCCTAATTGCAAGTATTTCAGCATGAGCAGTAATGTCATTAGTTTGCTCTCTTTGATTATAAGTACTTGCAATTACAATGTCATTATAAGTAATAACTGTTCCAACTGGTATTTCATCTAATTCATAAGCTTTATTTGCTTGAATTAGCGCAAGCCTCATGAAATCATTGATATTTTTTTGGTTTTCCTGGTACTTCGTGACAGTGTCTAGCTCTTGGTTCATAACTTTCTTTTGCTCCTATTAGGATTAAAGGATCAGTGTATTTTGCTGGTTTACCATTAATCATTCTCTGCGTTCTTGTTGCAGGAAGACCACTTTTAACACAAATTGCTGTTAGTTTTGTAACAACTTCCGCAATTGTTAAAAGAAAAGGCATTGGTCCAAAAGGTTCGCCTCTAAAATCGCGATCTAGACCCCCGCAGATTACTCTAATTCCTCTATCTGCTAATTCTTCACAAACACCAACAATACTATTATCAAAAAATTGAGCTTCATCTATAACTACTACAGAAGTATTCTCATTTAGATGTGCAAATATTTCTTCTGCATTAGTTATTAAAATTGACGGTTTTTTAGAAAGATTGTGAGAAACAATTTCTCCTAAGGTCGAATATCTGTCGTCAATAACAGGTTTAAATACTTGTACTTCTTTGTTTGCGTACTCTAACCTTTTAATCCTGCGGATTAGTTCTTCTGTTTTACCAGCGAACATTGGCCCACATACAACCTCAATATAACCTTGTGAATTGAAATTACTATCCATCATTTACTACTCCTTATTTGATAAAGAATAGTATTTAATATTTATTCCTTATCTTCTGCTTCAGTTTCTTCTACAACAATTACTTTTTCTTTAGGTGTCTCTGCCTTAGATTGACGTTGTTGGAATTTTTCTACTCTACCTGCTTTAGCAACAAATGTTTGTTTTCCAGTATAAAATGGATGGCAATTTGAACAAACATCAATGCGTAGATCTTTTGAAGTTGTTCCAATTTCAAATTCTGATCCGCAAGTTGAACACTTAACTTTTACAACATGATACTTTGGTTGAATCTTTTCTTTCATTATTTAATATCTCCTTTCGCCATGAGAAGTCATGTCTCTCATGATAGTCTCTTAATTATACTAAAAAAGAAATTACTTTTTTGTTTTTTGAATATAATTAAAATATTCTTTTCGGTAGAAATTACTTTTTGAAAAAGTATTTGTCGGAATGACAAACTAATTTTACCATTTTAAAAAATTTAAGTCAAGTAAATTACTTTGATTAATTTATCAAAAAAAATAGCTATTTAATTTTAAAATGAAATACCGCTTCACTGTAACATTTTCAATTATTCTCTTTAAAACAAGACAATTTTTTGATTGTGAAAGATTTCACATATTATAGAGAAGTGTATCGTTTAATGTTTTTTTTCTTCTTTTTTAATCTAAAAAAATGTTTTTTATTGAAGAGATTATTTTGACATTAGTCACAAAATTCTAAAATACATAAAAATTATAAATCTAAGTGAATACAAATCTATTTTCAGTGATAATGGCTTAAAATAGATGTTTAACAATAAAAAATTAGATTTATTTAAAAAATAGATTCTTTACTTTAATTATCACTATTTGTAATTATATTCAAAATTTATTATATAATAATTATACATGTATTTAAAGAAAGCGAGGGGAAATGCAAGAAACTTCAACAGAACCGAAATTGAAAAATTTAATTCTAACTATTCTTAGTAAAATTAAGAAATTTTTAGTTTCATTTCAGGGGAAGATCCTTTTGATAAATATTACTTTCACTGTTTTAGCACTTGCCGGTTTTTTGTTTGCTAGTTATTATATTAACTATAACATGTTGATTCAAGAAAAGTCTGCTAAACTTGAGGGATATGCAAATACATTAATTGGATTATTTGGTGATGAAACTTACAATGAAATTCTTATTAGGCTTGGTGCAGAAGACTATGATAGAGATGATAAAATAGGTGTTTTGGCTGTATTCTTCCAGGAAAGAACCGAGATAATCGCAAATATTGAAAAAGGGCTAGGAGTTGGTTATTATAACAAAGAACTAGATGCAATCATCTCATATGGGCCTTATGCAGAATTTAAAAATAAAATTGGTGCAAGTATAGCTATTGATCACCCGGGCAGAACAGTTATGGAAGAAAATAAGACCAAAGTCATAAGTGGTAAGATGGTTAGAGGAAATATATTAAATGCTATGGTTCCTATTGTAATAGATGGGGAAGTGATTGGGTATGTATGGGCTAATGAATCTACTGTTGATATTGAAGAACAATATAACAGAGTCAATAGGATAGTTACTTATTTCTTCGTTATTGCATTTGTTGTTATTATTTTCTTAACCTCATTCGTTACTTCAAAACTATTTAAAGATGTAACTAGAATTGTTGAGGGAGTAAATATAATTAATTCAAATTTAGATCATAGGATATTAAATGTAAAAGGCGAGTTAAATGTCGTCGCAAGTTCAATTAATAATATGGCGAATAATATTCAGATTGCTTTAGAAGAAAAAGAAGCATATGCAATAAGTGAAGCTTCTCGTAAAGCGCAAAAAGATTTCCTCGCTAGAATGAGTCATGAGATTAGAACTCCAATGAATGGAGTATTAGGAATGACTAGAATGGCTATAAATTGTGAAGATGCTGAACAAAGAACAGTTTATCTTCATAAGATACAACAATCTGCAGCACTATTACTTGGTATTATTAATGACATTCTTGATTTTTCTAAGATCGAAGCAGGAAAATTAGATTTAGATTATCATAATTTCAAGCTTATGGATATTGTTAATAATATTTCCGAATTAATAGATCCTAAAATTAAAGAAAAGAATAATACTTTTAAAATTGAAATAAGCGAAAATATTCCTAGCGATTTGTTAGGTGATTCATTAAGATTATCTCAAATTTTATTAAATCTTATCGGTAATGCAGCAAAATTTACTGAAAATGGAACTATAACTTTGAGTATTTTATCGAAAGAATCTACTGATTCAGATGTATTATTATTTTTCGAGGTAAAAGATACAGGAATAGGTATGAGTGATGAGCAACAAGAACATCTATTCACTCCATTTTCTCAAGCAGATACTTCTACTGCTAGAAAATTTGGCGGAACTGGTTTAGGTTTGTCAATTTCTAAAGCTCTTGTTGAACAAATGGGTGGAGAATTGAGTGTTTCTAGTTCTATTGGTGATGGAAGTACTTTTTATTTTGAATTGCGAATGAATTTAGCAACCGAAACAAACGATTTTGTGGAAGAGAATCTTGAATCAATAAATCTTTCTGATTTATACACTGGAGTTAAAGCATTACTAGTTGAAGATAATGAAATTAATCAAGAGATTGCTAGTGCCTTACTTAGTGAATATAATTTAGAAATTGATATTGCTAATAATGGATTAGAAGCAGTTGAAAAATATAAAACTTTAAAATATCAATTAATCTTCATGGATATTCAAATGCCAATCATGGATGGTTTAGAAGCAACAAGAACAATTAGAAGTTTAGAAGAAAATAGTAATACTCATATACCTATTATTGCAATGACAGCAAACGCTATGCAAGATGATAGAATAGCTACTAAAGAAGCGGGTATGGATGATCATCTTTCAAAACCATTTGAAATTAAGGAATTAAATCAAGTACTTTTAAAAACTATAAAAATTATTAAAAAATAATTTAAACATTAATATTTTAATATTTAAATTTTTAATTTACTTTATCATCTTCTAAAGTAATAACTTTATTTTTAATTTGATAAATTTTAATGAATTTATTTGCTATTATCCCAGTAATTAATCCAGCAGGTAATGATACTAGCAGCATAATTGGAAGATAATAGAAGGCAAGGCTAGATCCTACAACAAAAATTGCAGCACCTAATATTTGGCCTACTGAATGAAAGATTGAACCAATAATACTTATAGGAATGATTGAAAAGAATTTCAATTTATAAACTATGATCATGATAATAGTAGATAACATTGTACCTGTAAAACTCATCGCAAATTGTCCATATCTTCCAGATAAAAAAGTAGCTAATAATACTCTTGTGAAAGCAAGTAAAAATCCTTCTCTACAAGAAAATAAATATATGACAATTATAGTCACTATATTAGATAGTCCTATTTTTGCATTAGGAATTGGGAGCGGAATAATTATAAATGATTCTATGATATTTAATATTACTGCAAGTGCCAGTAAGTTTGCAAGTATTAAATATCTTTTTAATTTCTTATTCATATTACTATATCACTTTGATCTCTTAACTCGAAATCTATTCTTACACGTCCAGGAGCACAGATAATCACACCTGTTGTTACTTCACCTTGAAGAACACATATCTGGTCTTTACAACTACTTTTTATGACTTTAACACTTCTTTTCTCAAAGTCAATTTTAATTTCAAGTTCTTCTTTGTGTGCATCAATTTCTATAAAAGACAAGACAATAATTTTATTATCATCGATTATTTTAGGATAATTATCTGAATCAACTTTATTAATAATTATTTTTTGGTTTTTAAAGTCTACTGTTCCAACTAAATTATCACCATATCCGACATATATATAAGCAAAATCGTGTTTAGTATTTTTATTTACTAATAAAAAAATACTAAAAATTGTAATTATTATAACTGAGACCGCAACTAAAAAAATCGCATCTTTCTTTTTCACTAAATATCTTCTCCAGGTGTTTCAGATTCATTATCATCATCATTATTAGAAACTATACTTTTTGATTTTCTTGATTTAAAGAAATCTTTCAAATATAAACAAATCATCACTATAATAATAACCACGATAATAATGTAAAAGAAATTATTTTTAAACCAATTAGAAAATTGGTTTTCAGAAATTTCTGTAACATTTACTACCAAATTATAGTTAGAATCGCTACTAAATTCATGATGTACTCTTAAATTATTATCTAAAATAAGAGTCTCGATATTGTAATCTTGTAATATTTTTTTAGAAAATACTAATGCCTCTTCTAAAGTCATGGTGTAAATAGCTGTCGAAAATGCATCAAGTAAGCAGGCATCATCACCAATAAGAGTGACCGACTGCATATTGTTTACAGGTTCTTTTGTCTTTGGAGAAATGATGTGACTTACGATATTATTTTTATAATAACCATATTGTTGACCATAATTGGAAGTAGCTATAGATTTATTTCTAATCGTTATATTAGCATATTCAGCAATTTGTGGATAATTTTTATAATTTTTATTAAATAAGTAAGGGCTAGAAAGACCAAGGGAAGCATATCCATTTTCAGTTCTGGTATAATTACCTATTGCCATAGAAGAACTACCACCATCGATAAAATAATCGGTTACTTCGTATTTACTTAAAATTTTTTTAATTTCATCTACTGCATATCCTTTAGCAATCGACCCTAAATCAAGTAAGGTATCACTTTTGAGTGAAATGTATTTTTTATTATCTTCTTCAAATAGTACGTACTTTGTTTCTGTAATATCTACTTCTAGAGATTTTTGCTTGGCATTTTGATATTCTGAGTCATTAATCTCGTATTGAAATCTATTTGCAATTAGATTCTTGTAATTATCGATAATCTTTCCAATTCCAATATTATAATATTCATTTGTATAAATATTTATTTCTGAGGCTAATGTAAAAATATCAAATAAAATATCGTCTATTAAAACATCAGAAAAAGAGTTATTTATATCAAAAACATTAGCATATTCTTCGTAAGGACTAATCGTTGTATTAAAATTATCGGTTAAAGCATTTAGTAATTGAACTATACTGGTAATTTCACTTTTAATTGATGTTACATTTTCACTTTTGGCTTTAAATTCAATATCAATGTACGAATTAAAAACAAAGTTTATGTATAACCTTTCAGTACTTAAGGGTTCTATTTCTTCCGCATAAATAAATTTTATGTTATTTGAAAACAAGATTCCAGATAACAATACTGTCATAAGAATCTTGATTACTTTAATTTTAAATTTTGACATCTATTACTTTATTATTTGCATCTGGATGTGCTTTAAGATATTCAATAATAGGATTAAAATTCTTATCTGCCTTACCTGGTTTACATCTTGATAAATTCTTAACTTCACCTTCGATGATCGCAGTAGCAAAGGCAACACAACCTGGTGTACCACAAGAACCACAGTTATAATTTGGTAAAAGTTTAGCAATTTCACCTATTCTTTCATCTTCTTTAACTTCTAATAATTTATTTGCTAAGGCAAGTAATGCACCAAGTAGTGCTCCTATACCAAGTAAAACCAAAACCGGGAATAAAATTTCTGTCATTTTTCCTCATTCTCCTTTCCAAAACATATTTTTCCACTCGTAATACAAATAGAACAATTTCTTGCTGCCTGTTTAGCTATTAAATCCTCTTCCGTATCAGATTTCTTATTTAAAATATAAGCGACAAGGTAGATGCTTAGTAAAGCAAAAATAACTAAAAAAGCTATTAATATTCTTAGGATCATAATAAACCACTTAAACCCATAAATGCTAGTGCCATTAACGCTGTAGTAACAAAAGCTATTGGAAGTCCTTTAAATGCCTTGGGAACATCATTTGAATTTAACTTTAATTTAATAGCTGTAAAAGCAATAATGACTAAAGCATATCCTAAAGCAGTACCGATACCTAAAGTTATTGCTTCTAAGTAGTTTGGTATTGGATTAGAATGAACTAAAGTAAGTGTAACTCCTAAAACAGCACAATTTGTAGCAATTAAAGGAAGGTAGATACCAAGTGAACGATAAAGACTTTTTGATAACTTTTTAACAGTTAATTCAGTCAATTGAACGATTGCAGCAATTACTAAAGCAAAAACAATTGTATCTAGATACCCAATTTTTAAAGGAAGAAGAATAAAAACATAAATAGGATAAGTAACAACAACCGAGAAAAAGATAACAGCAATTACTGCTAAACTCATTCCAGTAACACTCTTCATCTTATCTGATACACCGAAGAAAGAGCATAAACCCAAAAATTGCATTAAAATTACATTGTTTACAAGGATTGCACCAATTAATATTCCTAAGTATTCCATTATTTAATACCTCCTGCTAATTCTTGTTTCTTTTTCAAAGCTTCAAGAACTTTTGAATCAATCTTCTTCTGTTTTTTATGATTACTTATTGCAGAAATAACTGCTAAGATAAGACCTAAAACTAAAAACGCTCCTGGAGGATTAATTAAAAAAGAAAGAGCATATTCTTTCGGTAAAAATTGAATAGTGATAGGATCTATTCCAAGAGGAAGTTTAGCACCAAAAGTTAGAGAAAAAGTTCCAAATACTTCTCTAATGAAACCAACACCTATTAAAGCAATTCCATATCCTATAGCGCATCCAAGTCCATCAAGAGCAGAATTTAAAACTTTGTTTTTAGAAGCATAAGCTTCAGCTCTTCCAAATACGATACAATTTACAGTAATTAAAGATATAAATACTCCTAAAGTTACTGATAAGTCATAAGCAAAAGCATTTACAAGCATTTGCATAACTGTAACTTCGGTAGCGATAACAAGTACAAAAACTGGGATTCTAATTGTATTAGGAATTAAATGTCTAATTAAACTAATAGTTGAATTAGTTGCAGTTAATACTATCATTACAAGAATACCCATACCTAAAGCTCCTTCAAAACTTGAAGTAACCGCTAGAGAAGGACACATTCCAAGAACCATTACTAGTAATCCGTTTTCTTTAAATAATCCTTTCAAAAAAGTCTGTTTTAAAGAAACTGTTTCATTTTCTTGAGTACTATTTCCGTGATTATGTGACATTTTTACTATACCTCCACATTTGAAGCATCTTCTAGGATAGCATAGATGCTTGGACTAGATAAAGTCGCTCCTGAAAGAAGATGAGAATTATCAAGACCAGTTAATAAATCAGATCTATCTTTTCCTAATAAACTTTTTAGTAAATCTGAATAAACATCTTTTGAATAATCATCAGAAGCATATCCATTTTCGAATAAGTGACCAACTAATTTATTTTCACTATTAAATAAAAGAGTAGTTATTAGATTAAATTCACCAGAATCTCTTGTTACAATTATTCCAGATACATTTAAAATATATCCAAGTACAGTTCCCTCTTTACTAATAACTTCTTTAGTAATAGTAGGACTTAAAGTTGTTGGTGTTTCTCTAACGTAACCCTCTCCATAAATATCAATAAGAGGATCTAAAACGATGTTATATTCATAATAGACAACTTTTAGAATAGCATTAGTTATTGACGCAGTTGTGTTTTTACCAATTACAGTAGCATCTGTGGAAAGATTGTTTTTATCTAAAAGTGTTGGAAACTTTTTATAATTATCTCTTGGATTTTCAATATTCTTAAAATATTTATCAATAAATAATGCTCCTTCTAAAGAATAATCTTGTTGAATTTCAACTAGTGAAACACTTAAAACATCTTTTCTAACATTACTATTTTTAAGTATTCCAACAAGTAACCCAATTTTTCCATAAGTGTTTTCTACTTCAACAGAATATACTTTTCCATCAGTAGAATCAACTTTAATAGTAGATAAAGTGCTAATTTTAACTCTATCACTTGTTTTATTAACTTTCTTAGTTGTGACTACTTCATAAACCTTACCAAATAACTCTTTTTCAGGACTACTTTTAAACGAGTTGCTAAGTAGTATGATCCCAAAAGAAAGTATTAAGATTGAAAATAGACTAACTAGTGAAACTAAATTAGTTTTTAGAAATTTTTTCATTATAATATACCTCCATTTACTTCAATTAATGCAAACAAAAATGATTTTAATAATGCACTAGTTCTTGTGGAACCAGTTACTAAATCACTATCTGTCGCATTCAATGTGAATTCAGTAATAGTTTTTCCGATAAAGGAATCTAAATATACTCTTGCTGTGTCATAAAATTGATGTTCACTTACTTTGATAGGTAAATAGTTTTTTAAAACACCATTTTTATCAAAGATGAATTGGACTGTAAGTTCCCCAGTATCGCTTTCTGATTCATGAGCACCTACTCCAGAAACATCAAAAAGTCTTCCTGCGTAATTATTATTAGCGTCATATGCATCACGATATGAAACAGTAATATTTTTAGTTTTTGAACCAGTCCATCCTTTAAAATCATATCCAACAGTTGAACTAAATTGAATTGCTTCTTTTAGATCATAGTTTACTCCGAAATAGATATCATAAGGCTTAATATTTAATTTGCTAATAACATTAGTATGATTTTCCCAAATACTTAAAATTAAAGAATCAATTAAATTCTTACTTCTGGATGCTCCAGTATTTAAGATAGAAGGGAAAGTATCTGCAGTTGTTCCAACAAAATTATTTAAGTAAAGAGCAGTTTTATCAACGAAAAGAGTTTGATTTAAAGTAAGGTATTTAGTTCCAATTATCTTGTTTGTTTGATCAACAGCTATAAGTACTTCTATATTTCCATAACTATTAGATCCACTTGCAATATATAAATAAGAATATATTTCATCGGAAACAAAATATTTATTGATTTGTGTCACTGAACCAACAGGATCAAGAATATTTTCTTCTAAAGAACCATCTTTATAAATAACAGGAAGAATCTCTTGATAAGCTTTTTCTTTACGTGCTAGAGCATTTTCAGAAATAACAGGAACAGTGATATAGTTAATAAGTCCTACAACTAGTCCACATAACAAAGCAACTAAACCTAAAACAATAGCATAATGAACAATTGGATTTTTCTTAAAAAATTCATTCATTTTATTACCTCCCAATATATAATAAAATCACTCCACCAAATACTAGTATAAGGGACCCTAATATGTAATAAGTGGTTTTTGGATGATTTTTATATGTAATTTTGAAATAATCAATAAGTGGAACAAATATATTAGCAAATATTATAGCTAGAGCTACTCCTTCAGGGAAACCACCAAACAAACGGATAGCTACCACTAAGATTGATATTAAAACTCCGTAAATATATCGTCCATATTTATTAATAGGTGAAGTTACAGGATCTGTTGCCATAAATACAGCACCAAATAATAATCCGCCTGATAGTACTTGATATAATACATAGATAAGTATCTGATCGTAGGCAATTACATTATTTATTGCAAGACCAAGTCCTGCAAAACAAAATAGAATAATTGAAGTACCAAGTACAGATACTACTATTTTGTAATCAGCTGCTCTTCTTATTAATAAATAAGCAGCCCCCACTAAAATGGCAAGTGCATTAATTTCTCCCATGGCTCCAGGAATATTTCCAAATAATAAATCAGTTAAAGTAAATCTTGTGATTGCAGAAGTTAATCCTAAGTTATTTAGAGCACCAAGAGGGGTAGCAGAAGTTATTAAATCAGCATTAGCACTATAGGTAAAAAATGATGCAAAACATATTAATATAATAACTCTACCGATCGCTGCGGGATTAAAGATGTTATTGCCTAGTCCACCAAAAACAAGTTTACCAAGTAATATTGCTCCAAGAGCACCAACACATACAACATATAAGTTTAATGTGCTTGGTAATAAAAGAGAATATATTAAACCAGTTATTGCAGGTGTAATAAGGTTATTAATATTAAAAGTTTTGTATCTCTTTTTCAAGTTACCTTTAGTATCTAGCGATACTTCAGGTTTATGTGTTAAACCAAATACAATGACTTCTGAAGCAATACAAATAAAAACAGATAGAAAAATTCTTATTATCGCATCTGGACCAAAACTAACCATTGCAAACAATGTGACAGGTGTCAAAGCAATTAGTACATCACGCATCATTCTTTCTACTGAAACATTCTTTCTAATAAAAGGAGCAGTTCTTTTTACATATTCCATAGTATTATTCTCCTTACCTTATAAATTTCTTAGCAGAACGTATTATTTCTGTTAAGTGTATTTTTGAAGTACAAACATATGAACATAATCCACATTCCACGCATTTAGATACTTTCAATTTAATTAATTCATCTTTATCCTTAGACTTATAAGCGTTCATAATTTGAACAGGGGATAACGATGCAGGACAAGATAGCACACAAGATCCACATCTTATACAAGGATTTTCGATTATTTTTTCTGCGTAACTAACAGTTAAATTAGTAATAGTAGGAGTAACAACGATATCGAAGGTATTTATGTTATTTCCCATTAATGGACCACCTAAAACTAATAATTTATCTTGTTCATCAGAATAAATAGGATTATCTTTATCAATAATATCTTGTAAAAGAGAACCAACCTTAACTTTATATAGTTTATTGGTGATAGCATTTCCAGATAAAGAGAATATTCTCTCTTCAACTGGTAAACCATATTTAATGCCACGATATAAATAAATTAAAGTAGTAACGTTATAATCTATAACTCCATATTTAGATGTTAATTCTCCTGGCGGAACATTAATACCAATTGAGGACTTAATAGTTTCAACTTCCCAACCTTGTGGATAATAGTTACCTACTAATTTAATTTCAAGATTCAATTTTCGATATGGTTCTATTTTTTCATTTAATAATTCATATAATTCATGGTATTTTTCTTTAATAGCAATAATACCTTTCTTTGCACCACAAGCTTCAATCGCAATTAGTAGACCTTTAAATAAATCTTCATAATTTTCTTTTGTTAAAAGATAATCGGATACTAATAATGGTTCGCATTCAACTCCGTTAGCAACTATTATATCTACTTGATCAGTAGTCTGCATTTTTATGTATGAAGGGAAAGCAGAACCACCAAGACCAATTAATCCAATTTGTTTAGTTAATTCTACTAATTCATTACGAGGAATTTTTTTAATTTCTTCATCGCTTCTTTCAACTAATTTACTTGATTTTGTAAATAATCCATCACTTTGAACTTTCAAGCAATCATGTGGTTTTAAAAATTGATCTAAATGCTTTTCTATTGATATTACTTTACCACTTACAGTTGAGTAAAAAGGTTGCTCAAAAAAAGCTGCTTTTCTTGTACCAAGAATATCTCCTACATAAACAGTATCACCAATTGAGACACTAAATTCACCACTAGGAGTTCTAGCTGTAGTAAGAGGATAGTAAAAATATTCTAAATCATAAAGATTTTGAGTATCCATTAATTTTAAATCATGTTTTCCATCAGGGATGTTTTTGTTTTTTGCAATCATATGTTCTTCCTTTAATTTAGATAATTATCATATCTATCTTTCATTAATAAGTGTACTTCTTCTTTTATGTTTCTCAAAACTTCTAAATTATCTTTATTTTTAAGTACTTTGTCAATAATATTAACAATCTTAATTACATCATCTTCTTCAAAACCTAAAGTAGTAATAGCTGGTGTTCCTAATCTAATTCCGCTTGCATGATTTGGTTTTTCTTTATCAAATGGAATTGCATTTTTGTTAACAGTAATATCAACTAAACTTAATAATTTTTCTGTTTCCTTACCAGTTAAATTAGTTTTATTTTTTACTTCTACTATTAGAAGATGATTGTCAGTACCACCACTTATAATTTTATATCCTAGTTCAGTAAATCTCTTTGCCATTATTTTAGCATTTCTAATAACTTTTTCTTGATATTTTATGAAATCATTTTCTAAAGCTTCTTGAAATGCAACTGCTTTCGCAGCAATCACATGCATTAATGGACCACCTTGAATTCCAGGAAATACTGACTTATCAATTAATGCAGCTATTTCACTATTATTTGTTAGAATAATACCGCCTCTAGGTCCACGCAATGTTTTATGAGTTGTAGAAGTAACTACATCGGCATAAGTAAGAGGTGACTCAATTAGTTTTGCAGCAACCAATCCAGCAATATGTGCCATATCTACAAAAAGATAAGCACCTACTTCATCTGCTATTTCTCTAAAAGTTTTATAATCAATTAATCTTGAATAGGAACTTGCTCCGCAAACAATTAATTTAGGACGATGTGTTAATGCTAAATTTCTTAATTCTTTATAATCAATTAGTTCCGTCTCTTTAAGAACTCCATAAGAAATTGATTTATATACTTTTCCAGAAAAATTAATACTATAACCATGTGTTAAATGACCACCATCATTTAAACCCATACCTAGAATTACATCTCCAGGATTAAGTAGGGCATTATAGACAGCCATATTTGCTTGAGAACCAGAATGTGGTTGAACATTTGCAAATTTACAATTAAAAAGTTTTTTTAGAGTTTCTATTGCAAGTTCTTCGATTTTGTCAACTTGCTCACATCCACCATAGTACCTTCTTCCAGGATATCCTTCGGCATATTTATTAGTTAATATAGATCCCTGGGCTTTTAAAACATTTTTTGAAACATAATTTTCAGATGCTATTAATTCAATATGGGTTCTTTGGCGATTTTTTTCCTCTTCAATTAACTCAAAAATTTTATTAATATCATTCATCTTCGTCGTCGGTTGAAGGGACTTTTACATTGTGGAATATTTCTTGAACATCATCTAATTCATCTAGTATATTATACAAACGTTCAAATTTTCCATATGCTTCATCATCTAATACTGTTTCAACTTGTGGAATCCAAACTATTTCTTCGGTAGTAGTTTCTAAAAGAGGATTTGCTTCTTGAAGGGCAGTTTTAATTGAAAACAAAAGAGCTGCATCTCCAAAGATAGTAACATCGTTATCAGTAGTTTCAATATCTGCATCAATATCATTAGTTATAAGGATGTCTAAAATTTCATCTTCTTTTACATTTAAAACTGTAACTACAGCTTGATGAGTAAATTGAAATAAAACAGAACCTGTTACTCCTAATTTTCCTCCACATTTTGTGAATGCAGATCTAACATCAGTATAGGTTCTACTTACGTTATCAGTTAAACATTCCACAATAAGTAGGGAATTTCCAGAACCGAATCCTTCATATCTTACTGATTGATAATCCTCACCTTGTCCACCTTTTGCTTTATCAATTGCTCTTTTAATAACATCCGCAGAAACTTGTTCTTTTTTTGCTTTTGCAATTATACTTCTTAAAGCTAGGTTATTATCAGGATCAGGAATACCTGATTTTGCTGCCATATATATTTCTTTTCCATATTTGGCATATAATTTACTCTTTACAGCAGCGGTTTTTGCCATTGCAACTTTTCTTACTTCATGCGCTCTTCCCATAGACTGACCTCTCTTTGCATAAATCTTAGTTTATTTATCGATTATAAACATTATAAACAATTAGTTTTCTTTTCATCAATAATTAATAACATTCTATAATGAATCAAAAGACTTCATAATTTGCGATTATAATTTATAAATGTCTCTTTTAATTTTATCATTTTATCGTTAAAATATCATAAATAAGTTCTTTTTATCATTATTATCCATTTAGTTAAGACAATTTATTTTTTAAATTGAATTTTAATTATAAATTTATTATATAATTATTAATGTATTTACTATATTATTTGGAGGTTTGATTTTGATTACGATTAAAAATTTGATTAATGATTTAAAACTTGAAGTGATAAATGGTGCCGAATGGTTATCAAAAGAGATTACAGTCGATAATATAACTCGTCCTGGTTTAGAATTAACTGGATATACAGAATATTATGATAGTGAAAGAGTTATGTTAATAGGAAGTAGAGAAATGTCTTATTTAAAAACTCTAGATCCTAAAACTGAGTATGAAAGAATAGATACTTTGTTATCAGAAAAACCTCCGGTAGTTGTTTTTTCTACTAATGTTGAAATAAATGATATATTTATTGCTTTATCTAATAAACATGAAATACCTATTTTAAAAACTAATTTACGTACTAATACTTTATTTTCTCAACTCTATTCTTATTTGCATGAGAAACTTACTCCTAAAATTGCACTCCACGGTGTTCTTATGGATATCATGGGTATTGGAACTTTAATTACAGGAGAATCAGGAGTTGGTAAAAGCGAAACCGCACTAGAATTACTTAAGAGAGGTCACATTCTAATTAGTGATGATGTTGTGGAAGTTTATGAAGTAGTTCCTGGACTAATAGTTGGTAATGCTCCTCAAGGATTAGAAAAATTTTTGGAAATTCGTGGTATTGGAATTATTGATTCGGTTAGAATGTTTGGACCAGGTGCTTACCGTGAAAATAAAAAAATAAGATTTATAGTTCATTTGGAAAATTGGAACGAAGAGAAAAAATATGATAGATTTGGACTAGAAAATGATACTACAGTGATTTTTAATACTAAATTACCTAGAATTGTTATTCCTGTCAAAGCAGGAAGAAATTTAGCAACTCTTTTAGAAAGTGCTGTAACTAATCAAAAATTAAAATATCTAGGATATGATTCCGCAAAAGCATTACAGGAAGGGCTTAGCCAAGTTGAGGATAAAAAAATTGAATAAATTAACTACATTTTTCAAAAAAATTATTACTAAAATTAAATCTAGAGAGTTATATGTTCATACTTTTTTGTATTCTTTAGTTGGATTTCTTTTCTTGTTTATTTTAGGACTTGCAGTTATTCCTCAAAAAGGATTTCCATATGATAAAGTTGCTATAAGGATATTTGATTTCGAGATCGTTTGGTATGCTCTTTTTATTATGACAGGAATAATATCTGCTATAATTGTTGCTCTTTATGAAGTTAGACTTAAGAGAATTAATGTTGATGATTTCTATACTGCATTATTAATATGCGTAGTAACAGCTATACTAGGTGCAAGACTATATTATGTTTTCTTTGATTTTGATAAAGAAACTTATCCCACTTTTTTAGACATAATAAATATCAGAAATGGTGGACTTGCAATTCATGGAGCAATCATTTTTGCAATTATTTTTGCAATTATTTGTTGTAAATGGAAGAAGATTAATATTTTCTTTATTTTTGATATATTACTTCCTGGTTTTCTAATTGGTCAAATTATTGGAAGATGGGGTAATTTTATGAATGGTGAATTATATGGTCCAGCAATTGAAAGTGGATTTTTATTAAATGTTATACCTAAGTTTATTTTAAACCAGACAACTATTTCTGGGGTTATTCATCATCCGACATTTTTATATGAAGGGATTTGGAACTTTGTGGGTTTAGTATTACTTCTTTTTATAAGAAAAAATAAGTATGAAAAACTTGGAGATTTACTTGGTTTATATTTGATTTGGTATGGATTTGGAAGAGCCGCTATCATTGAACCTTTAAGGGTACTAGGAGCAGCACATGATTCGCTTTATTTTGGAGGAGTTCCTATAAACATATTATTAAGTTATGTGTTTGTAGTTATTGGAATAATTTATCTAATCTTAAAAAGAGTATTTCTTAAAAACTTGCCTAGTTACAAAGATTTTGATGGCTTCGTTGAAAAAACTAAAAAACCTACTCAAGATTTAGAAAATAGTGTTGATACTAATGATGATGTTCATTCATCTGATTCAATAGTTTAGTTATAGTTTAAGATGAATATATCTTTTAATAAAGAAGTTAAGGAAGAATTAATACAGCAAAAGGTCTCGACAGATGAGATGTTAGCTGAATTACTAGCTTTTTGGTCACTAGCGACTAAAAAATATGAGGACACATATGTTTTTTTTACTTCTTCTTTATCAATTGCAAGACGTTTTATATCTAATTTAAATAACACTATTAAACCAGTCACCAAAGTAACAAAGTACCAAAGTGACGGAAAAGTAAAAGTGTTAGTAGAACTTTTAGATTCTAATGAACTTTTAGAAAGATGTGTATTAAAAAATGATTTTGATCATTTTGATTTTTTACTTAATTCTGATGATTTAAAGAGAAGTTTTTTAAGAGCAGTTTTTTTAACCTCAGGTTCCATTAATTCGCCTTATAGTCTAAAATACCATCTAGAAATTGTTACAAAAAATAGCTCTTTAGCCCTATTTATTCAGCGTGTTATTAACTACTTTGATTCTAATTGCAAGATAACGGTTAGAAAAAAGAATTACGTTATTTATTTAAAAAATTCAACTGGAATTTCTTATTTTCTATTTTTAATTGGAGCAAATAATTGTGCCTATAAGTTAGAAGATGAAATCATTAGACGTGATATGATAGCAAGTAAAATAAGGATTTCTAATGTTGGGGTTGCTAACGACATGAAAACTATTAATTCTGCTAGTAAGCAGATAGCTATTATAGATGAAATTTATAAATCAAATGCTACTCATTTACTTAGTGAAGAACTACAAAATATTATAAAATGTCGAAAAGAAAATAATACTCTTAATTTAAGAGAATTAACTACTCAGTATAATTTGATTTATGGTACTTCAATATCTAGAACTACTTTTAATAGAAAATTAAATAAAGCTCTATCGATAAAAGAGAATATAATTGATTAAAAAAAGGATACTTTAAGAAGTATCCTTTTTTTATTCTCTTGAAAATATTAGATTTTAAAAAATTCAAGAGAAATTTAAAATTAACATGGCGGAGCAGAAGAGGTTCGAACTCTTGCGCCAGTTACCCGACCTACACCCTTAGCAGGGGCGCCTCTTAACCACTTGAGTACTACTCCACTATAATTATTATATCAAAAACAAAGAAATATTACAAAATATTATTCTTGTTAATAAAATATAGTTTATTAAGCTAATTCTTTTACCATTGATAGACCAACCTTACCTCTTGTTTCATCTATCTTAATAACGTATACAGTAACAATATCACCAACATGAACAATGTCTCTAGGATGTTTAATGAAGTTTTTAGACAATTTTGAAATATGAACTAATCCATCTTCATGTAAACCAATATCAACAAATGCTCCAAAATCCACAACATTTCTTACTGTACCTTGTAATTCCATACCTAGAGTTAAATCTTTTAATTGAAGTACATCACTTTTTAGAATAGGTTGAGGGAAACTATCTCTAGGGTCTCTTAAAGGTTTTATAAATGCATCTAATATCAATTCAAGAGTATAATGATCTATTGATAATTCTTTAGCTAATGCTTTTCTATCTATTTTATTTATAAGAGGTTTAATATCATCACGACCAATTAAATTGGAAGTTATTCCGTATTGAGTCATTATTTTTTTAGCACTTTCGTAACTTTCTGGATGAATACTTGTCATATCTAAAAATTCATCTCCATCAGTAATTCTTAAAAAACCAATTGATTGTTCGTATGCTTTAGCACTGAGTAAATTTTGAAGTTCTTTTCGAGAATTAAATCTTCCATTCTTGTTTCTATAATTAATCAATTTATCAGCACTAGTTTTATTTAAACCAGCAATGTAAATAAGTAAAGATTTTGAAGCAGTATTAACATCAACTCCTACAGAGTTAACGGCACTAGATACTACAAAATTTAGCGAGTCAGCAAGTTTTTTAGGAGTTACATCGTGTTGATATTGACCAACCCCAATTGACTTAGGATCAATTTTAACAAGTTCTGAAAGAGGATCTTGAATTCTTCTAGCAATTGATGCGGCAGATCTCTCTTCTACAGAAAAATCAGGGAATTCTTCTCTAGCTAATTCACTAGCTGAATAAACTGATGCACCTGCTTCAGAAACAATAACGTATTTTACATTTAATAAATTATTTTTAATTAAATCAGAAATAAATTTTTCTGATTCTCTAGATGCTGTTCCATTACCTATAGCAATGATATCAACTTTATATTTGTTAATTAAATTAAGAACTTTTGCTCTTGAAGTAGCAACTAGTTCAGAATCTGCAGTACTTCCTAATCTCTTTTCATGAGGATAAATAACGTCTTTCGCGATAAAGTTTCCTGTTTTTCCTATTACTGCTAATTTACATCCAGTTCTAAAACCAGGGTCAAAACCTAAAATCGTATTACCTTTTAGAGGTGGTTGTAAAAGAAGTTTTTGAAGATTGTCTGCAAATACTTCAATTGCTTGTTCTTCTGCTT
Organism: Acholeplasmatales bacterium; assembly: GCA_031284585.1. Taxonomy (GTDB): domain Bacteria; phylum Bacillota_I; class Bacilli_A; order Acholeplasmatales; family Acholeplasmataceae; genus JAITXT01. The sequence goes on along the minus strand of JAITXT010000003.1, from coordinate 100,682 downwards.
TTCCAGTTAATTCAGAACGAATATCTCTTTCCACACTTGGAAATAGAAGTCTTTTATAAGAATCATCAATTGCTTCTTTTAAGACATTTACAATTTCAGGATTATTATTTTTTAAGATAACTTTCTTTTGTAAATAGTTAACATTCTTTTCAGTGTCTGTATCAATCTTAACAGTTAATACTTTTTCGTCTTCAGCTCGATTAATAGCTAATATTCTATGAGGTTTTGCATTTGGAATAGCTTCTTCATATTCATAATATAATTCATAAACTTTATTCGGATCTTCTGCATTTTTTTTAACTGAAGCTGTTATAAAGCCCTCATTATAAGTAGTTTCACGAATTGTTTTGTTATATTCTGGATTATCTGATACTTTTTCCGCAATTATGTATTTTGCTCCTTCAATTGCATCAGAAGTTGTCAAAACTTTTTTCTCTTCGTTAATATATTTCTTTGCTTCTTCTGTAAGAGAAGAACTTGGGAAACTTAGAATAAAATCAGCAAGTCCCTGTAAGCCTTTAGCTATAGCATCAGTTGCTTTTGTTTTTTTCTTTTCCTTATATGGACGATATAAATCTTCTACGTCAACTAGTTTCTTAGCATTTAGAATATCATTCTTTAGTTCTTCAGTTAAAAGTCCTCTTTCATCAATTGCTTTAATAACTGCTTCTTTGCGGTCGAATAGAGTATTTTGATATTCCCAAACTTTGTGAATATCCATAATTTGTTCTTCATCTAATCCACCAGTTACTTCTTTTCTATATCTAGCAATAAAAGGGATAGTACCACCTTCATTTAGTAAATCTAAGACTGCTTTAACTTGTTTTAAAGAAATACCTAGAGATTCTACTACTTCTTTAATAATTGATTCATTCATCTTGAAGAACTCCTTTCATTCAAGAACTTTTCAAAATAAACAGTAATAGTAGATTTGGTACTCCAAACTTTAAAATGTTGATTACTTGGTTCGGTCCAAGAACCATTATCTACATTGAAAACTAAAAGAAAATAATCCTTTTCATTAATAATATTTGTTATATAATCATATGAAGAAAGTGAATCTTTATTTCCATCAAGAGAAATATCAAATAAGAAAAATGCCATTTCTTTTAACTCTTCATGATTTTCTATCTCTTCTTTAAGATAATCATCATCAATTTTAGTTGAGTCATAAAAATAAATTAGAACAACATCAAAAAAAGTATCTTTATATAAAATATCGTATATTTTTTTATTTGATTCTTTAAATTTTTCGAATGTACCGAAAATTTCATCATTCTCTGCTGATCTTCCAATTAAGTAATTTAATTCAACTGAAGTTATTTTATTATAATCTTTAAATAAAATGTTTTCTTCATCATCTTTTTTTAATAAGAAATTAACTAAAATTACAATTAATACTGTAACTGCAGCAGTAATTGCAACTCCAAGTCCAATCCAAAGACTAGTAAGTGTAATTTTACCCCAAATAATTTTCTTCTTTTCTACTTCTAATTTTAATTCCTTAATTGATTCTTCTTTTTTTGTTTTCTTTTCAACGCGTGCCATTATTTACCTCATTATTCTTATATTAAGCAAAATAATTATATCAAATTTAGTGTTTTATTTGGTTTTTTTCACTTATACCCATATTATTTGTTCATAAAAGTTAACTTGATTTTTATTTACTTTCTTTTTTTTGGTTTTTGTAAGCTTTATAAGTATTTAATAAAAGAGCATTAACGGTCATTGGACCTACCCCTCCCGGAACAGGAGTATATGAACTTGCGATATCAATTGCTTCCCTTGAAATATCGCCTTTAATGCCATCTTCGGTTTTAACTATACCTACGTCAATTAAAATTGTACCTTCATTAATTAGATCTTTGGTAATTAAATCTACTACACCAGTTGCACTAATAACTATTAATGATTTTTTGGTATAAAGAGATATATCTTTTGTGTATTTATCACATAGATAAACATTTGCTCCTCTTTGCGTTAGTAATTTAGATAAAGGTAGACCTACTAATCTACTTGCACCGATAATAGATATCGCTACATTCTTAGTTTCGATTTTGTAATAATCAAGTAAATTAAGAATTCCAAGAGGAGTAGCAGGAATAAATGCTAATTTATTATCCATTTCTAGTAATTTTTCATTTTCTAATGTGAGACCATCTACATCTTTTTTTGCATCAATAAGATTAATGAGCATATCTTTGTGATATGAAATAGGAACTGGTAATTGAAGAATTATTCCGTTTACTTTAGGATCAATATTTAGATAATTAATTAAGGAAATTATCTCAGACTCATCAGTTGTACCTTCTAATTCATGAACTACGCAATTAATCCCCACAAGTTCAGATTTCTTTCTTTTTTGGTTTACATAAGTTATACTTGCTGGATCATTTCCAATTAAAATAATATCTAATCGAGGTTTTGTATGGAAACTTAAAAAATCATTTTTGATTAACTCTTTTAATTCAAAATTTTTTATTTTCGCAACTGCTTTTCCATCTAGTATCATTATAGTGACATATCAAGAGCAAGTGGATGCTCATTTAAACCAGGCATTAGAACTATTCCTTTGGTCTTAGCTACAATAAATTTTGCTCCAAGGGAAACTGAAAAACTTGAAAATTCAATATTAAAATTATTTGGTGCTCCTTTTATTTCTGAATCTGTAGTAAATGAAAGTGGAGTTTTAGCGACACAAACTGGTAATTTGTCCCAGTTATTATCTTCGATTTGTTTTAAATTTTCTCTTGCATTTTTGGTTAGGGTTATCTTATTCGCCCCATATATTTCATAACATATTGTTTCAAGTTTTTGAAATAAGGTATTTTTATTTTCTAGAATATCTTTGAATACTAATTTATTAGCTTCAATTATTTGAATGGCTTTACTTGCTAATTGAGTAGCACCTTTAGGTCCATCTACATAAGATGTAACTAAAGAATATTCGATATGTTTTTTTGAAAGTTCACTTTCAAGAAGTAGTATTTCTTCAGGTGAATCATCATTAAACTTGTTTATAGCAACCAAAATAGGAATATTATATTTAGAAATATTTTCGTAATGTTTATATAAATTACTTAATCCTTCTTTTAATCTTTCTAGATTATCTATACTACTTCCATGTTCTTTGAGAGCTTTTATGGTTGCTACTAAAACGACTAGATTTGGATGTTTTTTAAGGAGTGGAACTTTAATTGATAAGAACTTTTGAAGTCCTAAGTCTGCTCCGAATCCTGCCTCTGTTACTACGTAATCTGAAAGTTTTAAAGCAAGCTTTGTTGCGATTAGTGAATTACAACCATGAGCTATATTTGCAAATGGTCCTAAATGAATAAGAGCATTACATCCATATTTAGTTTGTACTAAATTAGGAGATAAGGCGTCCCTAAGCAAAATAACGAGAGCATTTCTACATTTAAGATCACACACTTTTATTGGATTATTATCCTCATTATAACCGATTAAGATATTATTTATTCTATCCCCTAAATCTTCTAAATTTTCACTTAGAGCCATAATAGCCATTATTTCGGAAGCAGCCGTGATGATAAATGAATCTTCTCTTGTTTGATAAGTTATCTTTCTTAGCGAGCGATCATTCATATCCATTGCTCTTGGCCAAATAACTTTTTTAAACTTAAGACTGTTTCCTTGATAAATATGATTATCTATTAGAGCAGAAAGTAAATTATGAGCGGAAGTAATTGCATGAAAGTCACCAGTAAAATGAAGATTTATTTTTTCACTTGGAAGAACAATTGATTCTCCTCCTCCACATGCTCCACCTTTTAATCCAAAAACAGGTCCTAAACTTGGTTCTCTTAAAGTCAACATTACATTTTTATTTAGGTATTTTAATCCATCTGATAAACTTATGGACATAGTTGTTTTTCCCTCACCACTTTTAGTAGGTGTAATAGCAGAAACTAAAATTAGATTACTATCTCTATCTTCTAATTTATCAATAAGTTTGTAATCAATTTTAGAAATATCTCTCCCGTAAGGGGTGAAATAATCTTCTGAAATACCTTTTTTTACTAGTTCATCATGTATAAATTTCATAATTTTAAATCTCCTTTTTAATCTATAAGTTATTTCTTAGTAATTATTTTTTTCTAACTAATCAGAATAAAGTTCATTTTAGTTACTAAATTGAATGGTTCTTTTTCAATCCTTGCTACGGTGTTAGTTATTTACTCTTGTAATTTAAAACTCTCGTAACCCTAGATACATATCTAAATATTTAATAGAAAGTTTCCTATTTAATAAAATTCTATCACGTATCAATCTCATATAAGTTCCTATTAAATTGACTACATTGCTCTATTCATCCTTAAATATTTTCTTCATCTTTAGTTTAATTATACATCATTTTGATTCTTAAATTAATTATTCGAATTGAGATAAATAAATCTCATTAAGTTTTTTAATTTTAACTATTATTTTAAAACATCAAAAATTTCATATGAATCGTTTTCTTCAATAAGTGAGTACTTACTTCCAGTTAAGTTTAATTTTAGGGCAATATTACTATTAATAAAAATAGTTGTGTTTGGATGATTTTTTAGTATACTAGCAGGAATTTTTTGCCTCCTTTTTCCTTCTAATATTTTTTTTATAACTTTTTCTTTATTTTTAGTATTTGCAATTAAAAATATTTCTTTTGCATTAAAAATATCTTTTAGACCCATAGTAATAGCTTTTTTAGGTACAAGTTTAATATTTTCAAATAATCTTGAATTATCTTTAATAGTACTCTTTTTTAATTTAACTACATGAGTAGTACTATTAAAAGAAGTATTAGGTTCATTGAAACCTATGTGACCATTTGAACCTAGACCAAGTAGGAGTAAATCAATAGAGTTATTTGCTAAGAGATTATTGTAAAAAGAGATATTTGTGTCAATATTTCCTGTTCCAAGTGGTAAGTAGGTATTACTACCTGAAATATTTATTTTCTTAAATAAATTTTCATTCATAAAATAACGATAACTCTCACTATTATTTTCGTCTAATCCTAGATATTCATCTAAGTTTATAGTTTTTACTTTTGAAAAATCAACTAACCTTTTTTGGTAAGATTTACTTAATAAGTTATATAAAGGAATTGGGGTACTTCCGGTTGCTAAACCAAGACAAATATTTGGATTTTCATTGATTTTTTTTATATATACCGAAGATACATATTCATATAATGTATCATTATTCTTAAATATAAATAGTTTCATTTTATAACCTCATTATTTACAACTAAATTTCCATCTCTGTAAACTTGTATTATATTTAAATTTTCATCAAGAATCACAAAGTCAGCATACATCCCAGGGGATAATTTACCTCTATTTTCTAATTGGTGTAGTTTATGAATATTTAAAGATGATACTTTTACTAATTCATTTATTGAACAATTAGTTGTTTTATAGAAATTTTTTAATCCATCTATATATTTTAAACATGAACCTGCTAGACTAGAATCTTTTAGTCTTGCTACATGGTTAATAACATCTACCTTGAGGTTTCCTAAAGAATATGTACCATCATCCATTCCTTTAGCTTCCATTGAATCAGTTATTAAAATAATTTTATCTGCACTTTTAACTTTATATAAAAGTTTAATTGCTTTTTCATCAACATGCACAAGGTCTGCTATTAATTCTGTATAAAGAGAATCATAAAGAAGTGCAGAACCTACTAAACCAATATCTCGATGTGAAAATTTAGACATTGCGTTGAAAGTGTGAGTTACAAGTTGAAGACCTTCTTCTAATGATCTAGATACTTCTTCTTCGGTTGCGTTTGAGTGTGCTGCTGATATAATAATTTTTTCTTTTTTAAGAAAACTATGAAGCGAATAATTATCATCTAATTCAATTGCAAAACTTGCTATTTTAATTATTTTTTCCTCATTTAAATCTTTGAAAATATCTAAATTTGGTTTTAATAAGTAATCATTATTTTGAGCACCTTTAAAAATAGGATTTAAGAAAGGTCCTTCTAAGTGAACACCTAGAATCTTTGATTCATTAACTAAATCTTGATGATTTTTTATTACTTTAATTGCCTTTTTAATATTTATAATTTTATCAGAGATAGTCGTTGGGAAAATAGATGTAATTCCTTCTTTAATTGTATTACTTAAAATATTTGATAGAATTTCATCGTTTGCTGCCATGAAGTCATTATTGTATCCTCCATGAGTGTGATGATCAATGAAACCAGGCAATAAAATATAATTTGTTGAAATACTATCTTTATTATTATTTTTTATAATTTTTATAATTTTTTGGTTAAAGGTAATTGATGAATTTAAATATACTTCTTCGCCAGTGTAGATATTAACATTGGAAAGTATTTTATATGCTTCTTTTTTATTTTCTTTTAATTCCATTTTTTAATCCTAATCCTTTGAGCTTTTTATAATTCATACTATCAACTAATTGTACTCTAATTTTTAAAAATATTATAAAAAAGATAAATACTCTTTTCGAAAACTACTATTTATGAATTTTTAAGTGATTTAAATCTTGAAAAATAAAAAGCCACATAAAGTGGCTTTAATATTTACAATAAGTTTATAGTACCAACTGCTAAAAGTTTATGAGTTTGTTTATCGAACAATAAAATATTTTTTCCAACAAATTTAAATTTTGTAGGAGAATCAATTTCATAGTCTACGCTTCCGTAAGCAATTGATGTTAGTAAAAAGTTCTTAACTAATAATTTGATTGTAGTTTCAACACCTGCAGGCATGGCTGAATAAATTGATCCTTGAACACCTTCGGTATCTACTTGAATATATTCAGGTCTAACACCTAGTATATAACTAAAATCTTTGTTTGGAGAATCATCATCAGTAATTTTATTAATAGTATAAGGAAATGGTAAATCCTTATTTGTTTTTTCGATTCTTTCTCCGCTTAATACTAATTCATTAAGTTTTTTCTCTTCTTCGTCAATTAGTTTCTCGATTTGAAGTGATTTTTCTGCTAAGTTAACAGGATTATTAAATACTAATTCCGCTTTTACATCTCCAAACATTGTGAATTCTAATTTGGATTTAGTTTTTTGAATTCCTTTTATCTCAATATAGTTAATAGAAGGATTTCCTACAAAGTCACCTACAAATAAATTACTTGGATAATTATAAATTGACAAAGGTGCTTCATATTGTTGTAACACACCGTTATTTAACAAGCATATTTTAGTAGATAAAGTCATAGCTTCTAATTGATCATGAGTAACATAAACGAAAGTAGAATTAGTTTCAAGATGAAGTCTCTTTAATTCACTTCTCATTTCAAGTCTTAATTTGGCATCAAGATTTGATAAAGGTTCATCCATAAATAATACTTTTGGTCCTGGTGCCATAGTTCTTGCGATTGCAACACGTTGTTGTTGACCACCTGATAATTCTTGAGGATATCTATCCATATAATCACTAATCTTAACGATTCTACTTACTCTTCTAACTGCAAGATCAATTTCCTCTTCATCTAATCTTCTAACTTTAGAAATAGGAGTACCATTTTTTAATAGTTCATAGTTTTCAGATACAGTAATTTCTTTTTTAGAATAATTCGCTTTTTTAGTTTCAATTAATTTTTTAATTTCTTCTATTTTTCTTTCAGAAATTTCAGTTAATTCTTCTTTGTCTTCAAAATGACAATTAAATAAAATTTTTGCGGAATGGATTGAGATTTCAAAACTATCAATTAATCTAGTTACAGCTTTTTGAGTATTAAAATTACCTTTTCGATCAAAACATTCTAGTAATACTTTTTTGATTTTTTCTGGGTCCCCTAGAATACTTATCAATTTATCGTAAGCTAAAAGTTCGTTATCTACAACTATTTTCTCTTCTTTTATGTTTTTTAGACCAAACACTATATTTTGATAAACTGTCATATTTGGCCAAAGTGCATAATTTTGAAATAAGAATCCAACTTTTCTTTTCGATGGATGTAAATCAATTCCAAGTTCAGAATCAAATATTATTTCATCGTTTAGCGTTATTCTTCCGCTAGTTGGAGTTTCTAACCCCGCAATCATTCTTAATGTTGTTGTTTTACCACAACCTGAAGGTCCTAGAAGAGAGACAAAAGAACCATCTTCAATAGTTAAGTTTAGGTTATCGATGGCATAATAGTTACCCCATCTTTTGTTAATATTTGTTAGTACAATTTTAGGCATATAAAACTCCTTTTTTTATGTTCATCTTCCACCTACTCCTTTATCAATAGATGCGCCAGTCACTTTGTTTATTATTAGATTAATACCTAGTACTAATACGATGATAATCAAATTTAATCCATTTGCCATTTGATTTAATCCTTTGATTTGGTATTGAGTTAGTAAACTTGTCAATATTGTTCCAGTTCCTGCAATTAATACAAATAGTGATAACTCTCTCATACAAGATATAAATGGTAATAAATATCCACTAATAAAACTTGATTTCTGGATTGGAAATATTATTCTAAGCATTCTCTTATACCAAGGTATTCCCAAAATGATTGCTGATTCCTCAATTTCACTTGAGATTTGAAGCATAGCATTTGTTCCTCCTCTTGATGCGAATGGAAGGAACTTTACAGATCCAACAATAATAAGTAATAAGATAGATTCATATAACCACGATGAGAATAGTGGATTTGTTGAAACTGACATATAAATAATACCGAAACTCATTGCTGGTATTAAATACGGAAGAAAGGCAAGAGATGAAACTATTTCAGCAATCTTTGAACCTCTCTTACGTGTAACTCCATACCCGATTAAGATTCCGAATGTACCAGCAAACAAAGATACTACGGTGGAGATAAGTAATGAACCGCCTATCGCCTTATATAAAGGTGGATTTAATAATAATCCTTTACTTGGAATAATATAGACATCTGTATCGACTGTACTAATCCAGTATTTAAATGTAAAACTCGATAGATTTCCGCTTTCCTCTAGAAAGCTTTCCAAAGCAAAACTTAACATTGGAAATATTGCGAAGAAAGATACAAATGCAACAAGTATTACTGATACTACCCATTTAAGAGTTTTTCCTAAATTAATAGTAGATATTTGTGAAGACTTTCCAGATACTGTAACATAAGATTTTCTTGTTCCAGTAACTTTTTGGTTAAACATCAAAATAATAACAGATATTACTATGAGTACTAGACCTATCACATAACCTTGACCTACATATTGTCCATTAACCATTGACTTCATCTTCAACGAGAGCGTCCAAAATCCTCCCTTACTTCCTAACATCATTGGTACAGTATAACTACTAACAGAACTTGCAAAAACAAGTAAAATAGTAGAAACAATTGCTGGAAGTACAATTGGAATGGTTATTTTTCTAATAATTTTAAGTCTAGAGGCATTTAATATTTGGGCTGCTTCTTCTAGATTTGAATCCATATTTTTAAGTATTCCACCAATTAATATATATGCAAATGGTGCATAGTGGATTCCAAGACAAATTGCGCAAGGAATAAGTCCGTAAACTGCCCATCCTGGAACACATATACCAGTAAGCATCTCCAGGGTACCCTTTGTACCTGCGGTATTTGTTAAAGCGGAATTCTTAAAAAAGTTCTCCCAAAACATCGCAATTGACCAACTTGGCATTATATATGGAAAGATAAAGACGATTGAAATGAATTTTTTAAATGGAATATTAGTTCTAGTCATCAAGAAGGCAGTAATACCGCCAATAGAAATAGCAACTAGACAAGCAAGTAATCCCATATAAATGGAATTAAGTAATGGCTTATAAAAATTCTCATATGAATAATCATACTCTTTCGTAAATAATAATCCTTTCCAGTGGTCAAGAACATATGTTCCTGCAGGTTTCCCTGTTATCATTGTTTCAGTTATGTGAACTAAAAATGTTTCTCTGACCACTAGAATTAAAGGTATTAAAACAGTTACAACTAACACAATTAAAAAGATTAGTAATATTGCATTAGCTGGTTTACTTAAAAATGTTTTTAATTTATTTAAATTTTTTGTTAAAAAATTTTTAAACATTTTCTAATTACTTTGATTTAGACTCTTGTGAACTTACAAATTGATAAACATCACTATAAACTGATGCAACAAATACTGGATCTTCGATAACACAGTTTGCTTTCCAGAATAATAATTGTCTATCTCCAGTTGCGATAACTGCACTTGGATTAGCAGAATAATAACCTACTAGACCACCCCAAGCACTATTATATCCAGCTGCGGAAGTAATATAATTTATAAAAGCACATGCAGCATAAGGATATCTAGCGTTACTAGCAACTAATGAATACATCTTATAAACAAAACCGCTAAATCCAACTACTGGATTTTCAAATGCAGCAACCGTAACATTAGTAGGATCTTCAGTACCAGCTCCACCGGTTGCTTTAACATCTTTTATTTTATTATAATTAGCTAAAACAGAATTTCCAGAAGCACCTTTTGCCATTTCTTTAACGGATGTTCCATCACTTGAGTGAGTATTTGAATTTTTAATAAATTCAGCGATCCATTGATAACCGATGCTCTTGTATTCTGATGGTTTTAAATAATCTTTTCCATAATATGCTTTATAAGCAGCGCTTAATTTAGTTTCCCAAGCACTTGATGTAAGCATGATAAGGAAATTCATATTAACGTTTTCTTGAGTAGCAGGTTTGAAAGATAGACCAGATACATGTCCTGGATCAGCTGCAGTACCAGCTAATTGCCAAACATTAGTAATTCTATTTGTTAATTTTTCAGTTCCTGAAGCAGGAGTATTATTGTACATAAATATTTTATTTAAATAAATAGTTGCTGCAGCGGGTTCTAGATCATCTGCTGCTAAAACATCTTTGAATTCTAGTGGAATATATTTAATTGCATATTTGGGAACTAATAATTGCAATTGTAAACTTTGACCATCTTGAGCAAGAATCATATCAGCTGAATATTGTTTAGAAGATATTGTTTGAACTAATTTAGCGTATAAATCAGAATCACCCATCTGGTTATTGTTAGTTTTAATTCCAGTTGATTCAGTAAATGCATCTAATGCTTTTACAAGAGCACTTGAATTTCCGTAAACTTCAAGTTTATTATCTCCAATTTCTGCTTTTGCTTTTACTAAAAGCTCTTCGTAAGTAAGTGTTTGTGCATCCTTAATTGCTTGTTCTACTGCAGATAGATTTTCATCTTTAGTACAACTAACTAGTAGGATAGCAAACAATAATGTTAGTGTTAAAAAAATTTTTTTCATTTTGTTTCTCCTCTGGCACTTTCAGTGCTGTATAATTTAATAACTAATTATAACTTATTTTATGAAAATAATCATTTAAAATATAATTTCCTTAAATTTACTTTTTTTGCGTAAAATTAATTGTATTAAAATCTTTTTTCATAAAAAGAAGTATAATTATCTTTTTTTGAATTAATTATGTATAATTAGTCTGTATTTTTCTTAATATCTTTCGATAAATAAAAGCATTTTAGATTGTTATTTTGTCATATTTATCAATTTTGGGTATTTTTAAATTGAAAAATGTATAATATTAAGAGGTAGGCCTATAGCCAAGTGGTAAGGCAAGAGACTTTGACTCTCTCACTCGTTGGTTCAAATCCAGCTAGGCCTGAAATAATTATTTAACAAACCCTTAACTAAGGGTTTTTTTATTGGAAAAATGGTTTTTTGGCTTCATAAACCTAAAAAATAGAAATTAGGGTATAATATTAATAGTGAGGGTATAATGCAACTAGAACTTATTATTAATAGATTAGAAATGTTGGCAAACGATAAATTGAAGAAAAATTATCTACAAAGAGGTGCTGTAGAACCAATTTATGGGGTTGCTATAAAAGATCTAAAACCTATATATAAAGAAATAAAAGGAAATAATAAGCTTGCATTTGAACTTTATAATACTAAAAACTATGATTGTATGTATTTAGCGGGGATGATTTTAGATGTTAGTACCGTAACTAAATGTGATATATTGAATTGGTTAGAGAATTCTAATTCTAATATGGTTATTGATTTTATTATATCAGTAAGCCTTGCTGAATGCCCTTTTGCACTTGAACTAGTTTTAGAATTAATAGAATCTCCTAAAGAAACGTTTAGACGTTGTGCATATTATACACTTTCATGGTTTGTAGAATGGATGAGAAATGAGAATATTAACAAAGAAATACTTATAGATATACTAGATAAAGTTTCTAAAATATATAACACAGAAACTGAATCTGTTAAAGAAGGGATTGCTGCATTTTTATATTCACTTACTGTTTCTTATATCCCCCTTTCAAAGAAAGGTCTAGAAGTTGTTAATGCGATTTATAGTAAAGATAAAACTTTTTTAACATTCAATAAAGTAATGGATTCCCTAGATTCTAATAAACTTGGTTTTAAACGTAAAAGCGTTCGCTGTTAATAATATTATCTAATTTAATATTTCAAGGACTTATTTTTTTGCTTATTTATAATTTTTCTATTTATAATTCTATTTATAATAATTGCAAATAAGAATTAAATATTATATAATACACTGGGTAAGGAGAAAGTTATGGAAGAAATTGTTAAAAGCGATTCAATAACTAACTTGGCAAAGTTAGGACTTCACCAAAAAGGTAAGGTTATTGAAGTGAACAGCGAAAAGAAAGAAGTAAAAAGACGTTTGTTAGATATGGGGCTAACAAGAGGAACAACTGTTAAGGTTGAAAATATTGCTCCGTTTGGAGATCCTATAACTATATCTGTAAGAGGTTATTTTTTATGTCTTAGATCTTCAGATTTGAAATTGATTAAAGTAGAGGTACTATCATGAGAATTGCATTAATTGGAAATCAAAATTCTGGAAAATCAACTTTATTTAATTTATTAACTGGAGCAGTTCAGACTGTTGGAAATTGGCCTGGAGTTACGATTGAAAGAAGAGAAGGAAAAATAAAAGGAACTGATCATACTTTACTAGATTTGCCAGGTATTTATTCTTTAAGTCCTTACACAGAAGAGGAAAAAATAAGTAGAAATGTCTTGTTTTCAAATGAAATAGATATTATTTTAAATATAATTGATTCAACTCAAATTGAAAGAAGTCTTTATCTTACAAGTCAATTATTAGAATTAGATATCCCTATTCTAGTAATTTTAAATATGTCTGATATCATTAATAAAAATAATGCAAAGATTAATGTTGATGCATTATCAAAAGATTTCAATACAAAAGTTGTTCAAATTTCCGCAACCAAAAAGAAGACTATTGTTGAATTAGTTTCGGCGATGGAAGAAGTAATATCTAAAGGTAAAAAACCTTCATCTATCAAATATGATACTAAAATAGAAAAATATGTTACTAAAATAGAAAATGTTTTAACTAATCAAAAACATAAAAGATTTACGGCTTTAGATGTTCTTTCTGATGGAGTAATTCCTCAAGTTGACGAATTAAAAATAACTCCTATTTTAGAAGAAGCTAAAAGAGACTTTAATGTTGATTTAGAAGAACTAGTTATTGATAATAGATATAATAAAATTGAACACCTAGTTGGAGTCGCTGTAGATAATAAATATTATCGTCGTATAACTGATTCTTTAGATAAAGTATTTTTAAATAAATTTGTTTCAATTCCTATTTTTGCTTTAATTATGGCAGCTATTTACTTTTTAGCAGCCGGTTTTATCGGTTCTTATACCGTTGATCTTGTAGATGGTGGAGTTTCTTCACTAATTGAAGTGGTAACTTCATTCTTAGAATCTATTGGTACCTGGGACTTTTTAATTTCATTAGTGTGTGATGGGATATTAACCGGAGTAGGAGCAGTTTTAAATTTTGTTCCACAATTAATTATCTTGTTTTTATGTATTTCATTTTTAGAAACGACTGGATATATGTCAAGAATAGCTTTCATTTTAGATAAATTATTTAATAAAATTGGTTTATCTGGAAAGTCTATTATTTCATTTATTGTTGGTTCTGGTTGTTCTGTTCCTGGTATTATGAGTGCAAGAACAATTAAAAATGATGTCGAGAAGAAGACAACAATCGTACTTACTCCTTTTTTCCCTTGTAGTGCAAAACTCCCAATTATTGCATTATTTATTGGTTCATTTTTTGCTGTTCCGTGGTTAATGTCCCTTTCACTATATTTTTTATCAATTGTAGTTATTATTGTTTCTGCATTCTTATTAAATAAATTTTATTTTAAAGTTAAAGATTCAACATTCCTTCTTGAACTACCTACTTATAAATTACCTTCTTTGCGTCATATTCTAAAAGATGTTTTTGAAAAAGTATTTGCTTTTATTAAAAGAGCTGGAACTATTATTTTATTATGTAGTGTAGTAGTTTGGTTTCTTCTTAGTTTCTCAATTACCTTTGAGTACGGAGTAGATGTTGATGATTCAATACTTGCTTTGATAGGTAAAGGTCTATCATGGATATTCTATCCTGCTCTAGGTGAATTATCTTGGGAAGCTACTGTTTGTGCACTTCAAGGTTTAGTTGCTAAAGAACAAGTAGTTGGATCAATGGAAATAATTGCTAATATGTCAGAAGGCGCAGGAGAGTTAGTATTTACAAGTGCGGCATTTAGTTTCTTTACTCCGATGACAGCTTATGCATTTGCAGTTTTCAATTTATTTAGTGCTCCATGTTTTGGAGCTATCGGTGCGATGAGAAGAGAACTTGGCAGTAAAAAATCGATGTTCAAAGCTATTTTCTTTCAAACAGGACTAGCATACGTATTAGCTTCTATAATAGGTATGCTAGGTTGGGTGTTCTTCAAATGATTATTCTAGATGTTCCTGCAAATTTATTTGCTAATTTAATGGTTCTTTTAGTAGTAGCACTAATTCTTGGAGGTATCTTGTTTTATGTCATTAAAAACCGTAAAAAAGGTGCTTGTGCTTCTTGCTCAAAAATTAGTAATATAAAAAGAGATTTTAAAAATATTAACAAGGATAAAAATTAATTTATTTCATTTTTTAAAAAAGGGCTTAAATATTCAGTATTTAAGTCCTTTTTAATTACTTTTATATTTTATTTTGTATTATCTAATTTCATTAAATTTAGTCTTAAAGCATTTAGAACAACTGATATAGAACTAAATGCCATGGCAAGAGCTGATATCATTGGATTTAGTAAGATATTGAATGGGCTATATAAAACACCAGCTGCAAGTAAGACGCCTATCATATTATAAAAGAAAGCCCAAAATAAATTTTCTTTGATATTGATAATCGTATTTCTACTAAGCTTAATTGCTTTAACTACATCATATAAATCATCTTTTGCGAGAATAATATTAGCACTTTCAATAGCAATATCAGTTCCACTTCCAACAGATATACCAACATTTGCTTCTGTTAATGCAACGGAATCGTTTATTCCATCCCCTACCATACCAACAATTCTTCCTTTTTCTTTTAAATCAATAATAATTTTTGCTTTTTCAGCGGGAGTTACTTCCGAGAATACTGTTGTAATACCTAATGTTTTAGCAATTACCTCTCCAGCTAATTTATTATCTCCTGTTAACATGACACTTTCAATACCCATTTTATTTAACTTAGTGATTAGTTCCTTAGATGTTTCTTTTAAAGTATCACTTAAAGCTATAATAGAGGTTAATTCTTGATTTATAACCATTATAGCGATAGTTTTACCTTCATTCGATAATCTCTTGATATCTTCCTCAATTTCTTTACTAATCGCTATATTTGTATTATTCAATAATCTTTTGTTTCCTATCATTATATTTTTTTCTTGATAAGTAAATAAAATACCATAACCAGATTTTTCTTCAAAGTTAGTTATTTCAGCATAATCAACATTTTTAGAAATAGCGTAATTTGAAATTGCTTTAGCTATTGGATGGTTAGAAGAGTTTTCTCCACTATAGAGAAGACTTAAAACATAGTTTGTATCATTTTGATTATAGACAATAAAATCTTTTACTTCAGGTCTTCCATAAGTAAGAGTTCCTGTTTTATCAAAGCATATAGTATTTATTTTATGAGTTGTTTCTAATGTTTCACCATCTTTGAAAAGGATATGGTGAATTGCACCTAGTCCTGTTGATACCATGATTGCAGTGGGAGTTGCTAGTCCTAATGCACAAGGACAAGCGACAACTAAAATAGAAACAAAAATAGTGAGTGAAAATATGAAGTCCCCTGTTACTATAATCCAAATCGTAAAAGCAATTATGGCAATAAGAATAATAATTGGAACAAAGAATTTAGAAACGTTATCCGCAATTCTTGCGATAGGAGCTTTTTTGTTTTGAGCGTTTTCTACCATGGAAATTATTTTATAGAGAATTGTTCCTTCCCCAACAGTATCTACTCTTACTTTAATTAACTTATTTAAATTAATAGTACCAGCAAATACTTTATCAGAAATCCCTTTTTCGACTGGCATACTTTCGCCAGTCAACATTTGTTCATCTATTGAACTCTCACCTTCAATAATTGTTCCATCAATTGGAATATTATCTCCTGGTTTAATATGAATAATATCAGATTTCATGACTTCTTCAATATCTACTTCAACTAATTGATTATTTTTTTCAACAAGAACTTTCTTGGGTACTAGATTAATTAATTTCTTTATTGCGTTACTTGATTTTCCTTTTGCTTTATTTTCAAGATGTTTACCGAGTTTAAAAAAGGTAATAATAGTTCCTACAGTTTCAAAGTAAAGTGTATCTACTGCCATTTGGGATCCAATCATATGGTTTCCGGCTAAAATTGAAATATATGCATATATTCCAAATAGGAGAGCAGAAATACAACCTATAGCAATTAAACTATCCATATTTGGCGCTAAATAAACTAGATTTTTAATTCCTTTTTTAAAAATATCAAATCCTAGGATAACAATTGGAATTACTAAAACTACTTGGATAGTTGCGTATCGAATAGGATATTTTTCTCCAGAAAGAAAATCAAAAAATGGGAGATTCAACATAGGTCCCATTGAGATGTATGATAAAATTACAGATAAAACGGCTATAGTAATTAAAAAAATAAAAGATCTTTTTTCTTTTTTCTTAGTTGTTTTTTCGTCCTCTAGTTCTTCATTCGTAACTAATTTATATCCGAATTTATTTAAGTTTTTTTTAAGTTCTGTAGGTTCAAATGAAGCTTCTACTTCAAGAGTTATTTTTTGAGATAGAAGATTGACGGAAGCACTTATGATCTTAGATGTAATTAAAGCTGTTTTTTCTACTTTACTAGTACAAGCAGCGCAAGTCATTCCTTTTATTTTATATATTTTATTCATGTTATTAGTAAGAATTATTTTGATTCTTTCTCATTTCTGCAAGATCTTCTTCAATGGTTGCCATTTGATCTGCTAATTGGACATAAAGAATATTTGGAAATCTTCTTGAAGCCGTATTTAATGTTTGTTGATCCATTTGGTTTAAGTTATATGCTCCCATGTGATGCAAGATACAGAGTTCTTCTTCTTCGGTTAGAACTAGTCCTTTTTTTGTTGCAATATGTAAGCTTTTTAAACCATGTCCGTATCCACCGGCCTCAATATCTTCATCGAATTTATAGGAAGGGACTTTTACCCATTGATTTGTATCTTCATTTTTTACATTACGTAAAAATCTACGATAAACATTTATTTTACATACATCATGTAATAATCCTATAATATATGGAGATTCTTTTCTTGACCATTTGATATTTAGTTTTTCAGTTAATGAAACTAATATTTTAATTACATTTCCAGTATGCTCAACTAATCCTCCATCAAATGAATTATGAAACAGGGTTGAAGCTGGAGCAGATAAAAAATCAGTTTGTTCTAACCAATTTAAAAAAGACCTTCCACCTTCAATTGTAGTGATTAAATCTATTGCTTCTTCTACATATTTATTCATTATTTTCCTTCCTTTAATAAATACTTTCAAGTACTTATGAATTAATTATACAAGATTTTTAAAAATTATTATTTTTTAATTATATAAAATATAAATAGCGGAAATTTACTCTTCTATTTGCTCGTAAAGAGTAATTATTTTCCCACTTTTTAGAGTTTCTTTTAGATCTATGAATCTTTGATTTCTACTTCCCTTAAAAAGGAGTCGTAAGTCTCTTAGTTCGTTTTCAAAAGGTCCATCAACTAAATAATCTATTTCTTTTAGTAATTTATCTATAGTTTCATTATGCATTTCTCTTAGTTCTTCTAAATAATATCCACTATATACGACAGTATCTAAGTTATTTTCTTTAGCAAATTTAACAATTTCAAGACAAGCTTCTGGCTGTAAAAATGGTTCACCACCTGATAAAGTTATTCCTTGTAAAAGAGGATTTTGTAGTATATCTTCATAGAAACTTGAAACTTCTACTAATTTACCACCATTTAAGTCCCAAGTTAAAGGATTATGACAATTAAGACAATGTTTTAGGCAACCTTGAGTAAAAATCACATATCTTAAACCTGGTCCATCAACTATTGATTCACTAATCGTATTTGCAATTCTTATTTTATGAGGCATGCTTAACTCTTTCTTCTACCTCTTTTCGTTTAGCATTATTAAATCTATCTAACGTACCAACTAAATATCCTGTTATTCTTCGAATTCTTGCGAAAGGAGCGTGTTCTGATTCTGTTCTTCCACATTTAGGACATACGTTATTAATGATACCTGTGTATCCACAGAGAGGATCAGTATCAACAGCATGGTTAACAGAACCATAACCAATGCCTTTAATTTTCATATAATCAATTACTTTCTTAAATGCTTCCGTATTTTTACTAGCATCTCCATCTAACTCAATATAACTAATATGACCAGCGTTTGTAAGTGCATGGTAAGGAGCTTCAGTATCTATCTTTTTGAATGCAGAAATAGGATAATATACTGGAACATGGAAACTATTTGTATAGAAATCATGATCAGTAATACCTTCTAATACACCAAATCTATTTCTATCCATTAAGACAAAACGTCCAGATAAACCTTCGGCTGGGGTAGCTAAACAAGTAAAATTCAATAAATATTGTTTTGAAGCAAGATCACAGCGTTCTCTAATATATTTTATAATCCTTAAACCTAATTCTTGAGATTCGACGCTTTCACCATGATGTTTTCCAGTAAGAGCTTTTAAGGTCTCAGCTAAACCGATAAAACCAATTGATAAACTTCCGTGTTTAATGACATTTTCAATTGTATCGGAAGGAGATAGAGTATCACTATCAATCCAAACACCTTGTCCCATTAAAAATGGGAAATTATAAACATGTATTTTCTTTTGAATTGAAAATCTTTCTAATAATTGATCAATTACAACATTTATTATTTTTTCTAGTTTTGCAAAGAAATCATCAATATTTTTATTACCAAGACTACCAGATGTTGTTATTGCTAGACGAGGTAAATTAATACTTGTGAATGAAAGATTACCTCTTCCGGTAACTATTTCTTTTGTTGGATCAAAAGTATTTCCAATAACTCTAGTTCTACAACCCATATAGGCAACTTCAGTATCAATATTGTTATCTTTAAGATATATTTTATTAAATGGAGCATCTAAGAATGAAAAATTAGGAAAAAGTCTTTTACTAGATGTATAAATTGCTTTTTGAAATAAATCATAATTTGGATCCCCTGGTAGTCCACTAACACCATCTTTTACTTTAAATATTTGAATAGGAAAGATTGGAGTTTCTTTGTTTCCCATTCCAGCAATAGTTGCATTTAGGATTGATTCAATGACAAGTCTTCCCTCAGGTGAAGTATCGGTTCCATAGTTAATTGATGAAAATGGAACTTGAGCACCTGCTCTTGAATGCATAGTGTTAAGATTATGAATAAGAGATTCCATAGCTTGGAAAGCGTCTTTAGTTGTATCTTTTTTAGCACTTTCAAAACAAAAATCTAAAATTTTATCTTGATATTCCGCTGGAATATAAGTTTTTAAATATTTATCAATACTTCTATTGTCAAGACTTGGAGTTACATTTTTAGTTTCTTTGATAACTTCAAGTGTTTGTTTTGCATTGATTGTTATATCAAATAATTGGAATGCTTTAGTAAGTGAGTCTACATATCTTTTATAATAAGTTTTAATAATTCCAGGAGCCATATCATAATCAAAGTGAGCAACAGATTGTCCGCCATGTTGATCATTTTGATTAGATTGAATAGCTATACAGGCAAGAGCAGCATAGGTTTTAATATCTTGAGGTTCACGAACTGAACCATGCCCTGTTTGGAAACCACCTTTAAATAATTTTGTTAAATCTATTTGACAACATGTCAGAGTTAATGTAAGAAAATCTAGATCATGGATATGAATATCTCCTTGTTCATGCATATTTGAATGAACAGGATTTAAAACATGGATTTTATTGAATTCCTTGGCTCCCTCAGAACCATATTTTAGCATAGCTCCCATTGGAGAATCGGAATCAATATTAGCATTTTCTCTTTTCATATCAGAATCATTACTCTTTTTAAAAGCAATATCGTAAAATGTTTTCATGAGTCTTGAGTCTTTATCACGAACACGATTTCTTTCATTTCTATACAAAATATATGCTTTAGCAACTTCAACCAATTGATTTTTTATTAATTCTTCTTCAACAATATCTTGAATTTGTTCAACAGTTGGAGGAGTATTATTATATTTTCTAAAGATTTCATTGATCGTCTGCAAGGTTATATCGTCTATTAAATCATCACTTTGCCCAGTAGCATCCATTGCTTTTTTGATTGCACTCTTAATTTTTTCTGCTTTGAATTCAACTAGTCTTCCATCACGTTTTCTAATATTGATTGACATTTTATTTCTCCTTTTACTGCTACTAATGAAAATTTATTCTTTTATCTCACTAATGTATTAATTATTGTATTATATTAATCTAAAAAAAAATAAAAAATACTCATGAAAATGCATTCATTTTGAGATTTTTTTTTACATTTCATTTTCATAAATTTTTTATTAACAAATAATCATTTATAAATCTTTTTCTATTGCTATTTTCATATTATTGGAATTATTTTTGTCCTCATTACAATCCTGATATAGTTAAAATTGTTAATTTACATAATTTCCCATATTAATGTTATATAATATACTGAAACAAAAAGATGAGGAGGAGTTCTTGAGAAAGAGTTTATTATTTGTTATTATTTTATCGTTTATTTTTTCATTGTATTCTTGCATTGATTTTAAAGCTGTAAACATTAAATCGATACATTTTGTCAATGGAGATTACGAAATAACTGAATTTTCAGTCCCTGAAGGTACAGTACTTATGTTAAATATATTTTTATATCCCAAAGATACTACTCAATTAGATTATTCTCTTACATCTACCGATACTAATGTTGCCTTTATCGATGAAAACAAAAAGATTGTTGCGAAATCAATTGGAGTTACAACTATTAGAGCTACTTCTGCGGAACGCCTTGAGGTTTATAAAGATTTAGTACTTACTGTTTTTCAGAAAGCAACTGGTGTTAGCATAAGAATAGATGAGGATTTACTCTTTGTAGGAGATACCTTTAAACCTATTGTAGAAACGACTCCTATAGATACACAACAAGAAGTAAAATATGAATATAGTAAAAATCTTTTATTTAATCCTGATGATAAATCGTTTACTGCTTTACAAGAAGGAGAAGCTAGTATAAGTGTTAGTTTAGGAGAATATTTTGCTATTACTAAAGTTCTAATAAATGGTAGTTTAAAGTCATTTTACGGTAATCTTGTTAGTTCAAGTTTAAGGAATTTAGGAATCAATTACACTCTAACAGTTACGGGAAGCGAATCTCTTCAAGCTAAAGTTACTAATTACGGAAATGTTGTTTTTGATGATAATGGTTTAACAATTAGTAAAAATGTATTTGCTTTAAATTTAAATAATAGTTTGACCAAAGTAATATATAATTCAAGCGGTACAAAAGCACATAAAGATATCTTCACAGAAGACAATATCATTTCTAGTGAAACTTATAGGAAATTATTTGATTTATCTCTCATTAAAAATACTACTAATGCAGTTTTTAAAGGTGATAAAAATAAAGGATATTTACTAGTAGAAGATAGTGATTTTCTTTCTTCATTTACGAATATTCTAGGAATTAATTTTAATGATTCTCTTCTTATCTATGAAATTGAGAGATTAAGTAAAAAGGTATCCCTCCATTTGATTCAAAAAGCATATTTTGATATTTTAGATTTTGATTTAGAAAATGAAAATTTTTATCATATATCTATTGATAGTATCGGAGAAACAAGTAATGATGGCGCTTGGTATTTTTATCAAAGAGGTTTAATTAATATTAATGAAATTTCTTTTATAGAATCATCGATCACAATTTCAGTTGGTGAGACTACTCAATTAACAATCTTAAAAATTGATCCAGATACAGGAAATGACTTTTTCTATTATGATTCTTATGATAGTAATGTTATTGAAGTAAATATTGATGGAGTTATTACAGGAATCTCTCCTGGTACTTCATCACTTAGAGTCTTTTTTGGCGAAATATCCGTTTATATATCGATAACAGTTATTTAAAAAATAACGTTTTTTAGTTAAAAAATAGTTGTATGTAGGCATATATTTTTCTTTTCCTCGATGGAAAAAACTATTTTCAACATAATTTTGATATTTAAACCCTAATTTATATAATAAATTCATTGATGCATCATTATTTGGAAAATGTCTTGCATAGATAACTTTAATATTAGTATTTGAAAATGCATATTTGATTAAAGTATTGCAGGCTTCAAAGGTATAACCTTTTCTTCTATAATCTTTAGAGATTGAATAACCAATTTCAAAACCAATACTTTTAGGATAAAAAATAACACAACCAATAAATTTGTTCTCTATTTTATTTATTATTGAATATGAGTATCCATATTTTTTTGATTCTTCTATTTCTAGTTTTGCATCACTAATTTCAGTTATTACTTTATCTCCTGCTTTATCTTGAGTGTCAAAATCAGTAGAGAAAATTAAATATTCGTCTATTACATCAAAATCTATTGGTTTAATAATTAATCTTTTTGATTCTAAATTTAGTTTTCTAAGTTTAAGAGCATTGATTAAGTATTTAATTTGTTTTGAATTAAGATTTGTATTTCGTGAGATAGTTAAAATAGGGGTACTAGAAAAACTAAGTTCTAGAGTCTTTTTTTTATCTACAATTTCAACTTGTAAATCAAAGTTTTCTATTTTACTAATTATTTTTTTATATTTTATTTTTAAGATATTTAGAACTTCATTACTATCTAGATAATTAGTTTTCTTAAACATTTAATTATTTTTGTTCTACTTCTTTATAATATATTCTATCTTGAATCTTTGATAATGGGTATGTTAAGGCAAATAACACAAAACCACAACCCGAAATTAAAATGAGGGAATATAAAATATTAATCTCAAAATTAAAATTAAACAATGTAATTTCAAAGTGTGGAATGGCATTATAAATTGAAATTAGAAATGAAGGAGTTGCTCCTTTAGTTCCTGTGAAGAAAAAATCAGTTTCCCAAATTTGATTAGTAAATGAAAATATAATGAAAAGAGGAGCAATCCAAATTAGATTAAGTAGTGATTTTTTCCAATCTAGTTTTATGTAGTTAGACATAAAAGTAAATATGCACATAGTTAAAAAGAGGGAATGCAATAAAGCTGCTTCTAGGAATCTCTCGTGAAAGAATCCTAGTCCTTCCGATAAAACACCTAAACCACCTTCTTCGATTGTTCTAACTATATCATCATAGTAACCGCCAACTAAAAAATTTGCTAATCCACCAAGAAAGGCAAAACAAATAATATAATTATCTAAAAACTTGATTTTCTTAAATGAGCATACTATCATAAATATTATTAATATATTACAAACATTAAGGGGAAGTCTTTGAATAATAGTGAGTTCTTTAAAGGAGAATAATTTCCAAATAGTGAAAAATGTAAAGATTCCAGTAAAGATATAGAATATTATTTTCTTTCTTTTTTCATCTCTAAAATAATAAGCCAGAATGAAACCTGTGTAGGCAGTTAAACCATAAGTGGTAATAGCTAAGAAAGAAAAACTATTAAAAGGATAATAAAATAAAAGGGAAACACCAAAGAGAATAGTTATTAATGAGTATCCAGAATGAAAAATAATGTATTTAATATTTTTTTCACCTTTAATATAAAAAAGAGAATATAAAAAATAAAGACATCCAAGTATAATAAAAAGAATCATTAAAACTAAACTAAGTACATCAGTAAACATATAAACACCCCTTTCCCCTTTAATATTTTATCACTTTTAATTTTTTATTGAAATTAATTGTCAAATAAATTTTATTATCGTTAAATTCAGAATTATATTGTATTTATACATAGAATTATGCTTGTTTTACTGTATAATTAAATATAGGAGTTTTGAAAATGATTACTTATGACAACACAAAAAAGACCTTTAGACTAGATACTAAAAATACAACTTATATTTTTGGAATAACAAAATACAAACATCTTGAAAGTATTTATTATGGTGATTTATTAGATTCTAAGGTAGATATTTATAGTCTTTCTCCTAAATATACAAGTTCTACCGGTACAACCACATATTACGATAAAGATGACGATTTATATTCGCTAAATAATATATTACTTGAATATAGCGGTGTCGGCAAAGGTGATTATAGGGTTTCTCCTATCGAGGTACAATTAGGTGATTCTAGTTTTGTTTCAGATTTTGTTTATTTAAAACATACTGTGACAAATTCTAAAGTCGAAATGAATACTTTGCCCGTCGCTTATCAAGAAGATTCTAATATAACCACACTAATAGTTAGACTTAAAGAAATATCTTGTGATGTTTTCTTAAATCTTCATTATCAAGTTTTTTTTGATAAAGATATCATAGTTAGATGGGTAACTTTAGAAAATAAATCAATGAAATCTATTAATATTAGAAAGATAATGAGTATGAATCTTGATATAGTTTGTAAAGATTACAAATTAATTACTTTGAGTGGATCATGGGCAAATGAGACTCATGTTAAAAAACAAGATATTTTTAATGGTGTTTATATTAATCAATCATTAACTGGAAATAGTTCCAACAAACATAACCCAGGATTTATAATTTCTAAAGAATCTACAAATGAAGATTATGGTGAATGTTATGGATTCAATTTGATATATAGCGGAAATCATTTAGGTTTAATTGAATTAAATAATTTTGATTTTTTAAGAATTCAATTAGGGATTAATAATTTTTGTTTTTCTTATGATTTAGCTCATAATAAGATTTTTGAAACTCCACAAGCAATTCTCACTTATTCCAAACATGGTTTTAATAAACTTTCTCAAAATTTTCATAATTTTATTAATGATAACATTATAAGAGGAGATTATAAAAATAAAGAAAGACCGATATTAATAAACGAATGGGAATCTTTTATGTTTGATTTTAATCAAAAAAAATTATTATCTCTAGCTAAAAAAGCAAAATCACTTGGTATAGAGTTATTTGTTTTAGATGATGGTTGGTTCAAAAACAGAAATAACGATACTAAAGCACTGGGAGATTATGAAGTTAATCTTAAAAAAATACCTAGAGGTTTAAAAAATTTAAGTTCTCGTATTCATAAATTAGGTCTTAAGTTTGGACTTTGGGTCGAACCAGAAATGATATCTTACGAGAGTGATCTATATTTAAAACATCCAGAATATCTAGTTAAGGTTCCTAGCAAAGATCCTTCTCAAGGAAGACATCAATATGTTTTAGATATTATAAAAGAAGAAGTTCAAGAATACATTATAGGGAATGTCACCAAACTAATTGATGAAAATAATATTGATTATATTAAATGGGATATGAATAGAAATATTTCTGATATGTACTCTAGTGTATTAGAGAATCAAGGAGAGTTTTTTCATAGATATATTATTTCTCTCTATCATATATTAAAAGAAATATTTATTAAAAGACCATCTGTGTATTTAGAAACTTGTGCTAGTGGTGGAAATAGATTTGATCTAGGAATGCTTTGTTTTTCAACTTCAATTTGGGCGAGTGATAATACTGATCCTGTAGAAAGGATTGATATTCAAAAAGGATTATCTTATTTTTATCCACTTTCTTCTATTTCATCGCACGTAAGTCTTGCTCCACACCAACAAACTTTAAGAAATTCACCATTTTCAACGCGTTTCAATGTTTCTTCTTTTGGGGTACTTGGTTACGAGTTAAATTTAAAATATTTAACTAAAGTAGAACTGTTAGAGGTTAAAGAGGACATAAAATTTTATAAAAAATATCGTCATATTTTTCAATTTGGTGAATTTTATAGAATTTTTTTAAGGGATAATCAATATAGTTTTCAGTGTAAGAGCGATACTAGCAATGTAGTTTCCTTTTTTCAAAATAGATATTATCCTACTCTTAGATCGGATATTTTAAAAGTTAAAGGGCTTGATAGTTCAAAGAATTACGAAGTCTCTAGTAAAAATCAAAAGGTTTATATTTCCTCGTTTGGACATTTAGTTAATTTTATTTCTAAAATAAAAATTAACCCAACTGGTTTTATATTTAATTTTATAGCCAAGAGATTTTCTCTAGATGAAGTTAAAGAAAAGTATTTTGCTCAAGGGTCTCTTTTAGAAAGTGGGTTACTCTTAACTAATCAATTTCAAGCTAGTTATTATAATAAAACGACACGATTATTAAATGATTTTGGATCTAAATTATATATCGTAGAGGAGTTACAAAATGAATGAAACATTATTAAATAAAGTTATCTATCAAATTTATCCTAGAAGTTTTATGGATTCTAATAACGATGGAATAGGCGATATCCAAGGGATTATCAGTAAATTAGATTATATTAAAACTCTTGAAGTTGATTACATCTGGCTTTCTCCTATTTACAAGAGTCCTAATTTTGATAATGGATATGATATTTCTTCTTATTTTGAAATTAATGAAGAATTTGGGACCATGGAAGATTTTCATCAATTAATTGAAGAATCTAAAAAGAGGGACATAAAAATTATTATGGATTTAGTAATTAATCATACATCCTGGGAACATGAATGGTTTAAATTGAGTAAAGATATTAATAGTAAATATCATAATTACTATATTTATAAAGATGGAATTAATAAATCTAAAAAAAATATTAAAGGGGATGTTCCTAATAATTGGACTTCATTTTTTGGAGGATCAGCGTGGGAATATGATGATATAACTAGTAAGTATTATCTTCATCTATTCGCTAAGGAGCAACCTGATTTAAACTATGACAACGAAGAGGTATATAATGAAACAGTAAAAGTCATAAAGTTTTGGATTGACAAAGGTGTATCTGGATTTAGGTGTGATGTTATTAATTTACTTGGTAAAACAGACTATTCTAATGGAAAATTTAAGGGAGGACTCACTGGTTATGATAAATATGTCTCTACGCATAAGTCCCATAAAATTTTAAGAAGACTTCAGGAAGAAGTATTTGGACCTAAAAAAATACTTACCATAGGTGAAACAGTTTTTTCAACGGTAAAAGACGCTAATATATTCACAAATAAAAAAGCCTTAGAACTTGACATGATTTTTAGTTTCGAGCATATGGAAATAGATGCAATATTCTTGAAATGGTTTCATCGGAAAGTAAGATTTAAAAGATTAATAAATGTTTTAGCAAAATGGCAAACCGAAGTTAAACAAAATGCAATATATTTTGAAAATCATGATCAACCTAGAAGCATTTCCAGATGGTTTAAAAAATATGATGAAAGACAAGCAAAATTACTCGGATTACTACTTTTTAGTTTGAAGGGAACTACTTTTATCTATCAAGGTGAGGAAATTGGTATGACAAATTACCCTTTCTCAACTTTTGATGAAATTAGAGATATTGAAAGTAAAAATGTTTATGAGATCTTAACTAAAAATTTTAAAGTTCCAAAGAAAAGTGCTTTTAAAATAATAAAAAAGGTTTCTAGGGATAATGCTAGAACTCCAATGCAATGGGAAAATGAATTAAACGCATCTTTTTCAGGTGCGGAACCTTGGATTAATGTTAACAAGAATTTATCATATATTAATGTCCTAAATGAGATAAATGATAGTAACTCAACTTTGAATTTTTATAAGAAATTAATTAAATTCAAACATGAAAATAATATTTTGAAGTATGGAGATTTTAGATTAAATAAAGTTAATAATAAATATGCTATCATCGAGAGAATTTATCAAAATAAAGTGCTAGGATTTATTTTTAATTTTACAGGTAAGAAAACAAAATTAGTTTTGGATTTTGATATTTTATTTACGACAAATTCATCATTAAAAGAAAATAAAAATTTTTTATTACCATATGAAGGATTAGTATATCAAAGGAAAAAGAATATAAATGACGAAATATAATGAAATTGGAGATTTAACAAACAAAGTTGTAGTGATTACAGGGGGAACTAGCGGAATTGGTAAAGAGGCTTTAACTTTTTTTATTAAGAAAAATGCTACAGTCTACTTTTTAGGTAGTAGTTTATCGAAAGGAGAACTTCTTTTACAAGAAGTTAGAAAAATAAAAGAAGATGCAAAAATATATTTTTATCAATGTAATCAAGGTAACCTTTCCGAAGTAAAAAGAGTAGCTAATAATTTATTAGAAAAATTAGATCATATTGATGTATTAATTAATAATGCAGGAGTAATGAGAAATCCAAAATTTGAATTAACAGTTGACGGAATTGAATCTCAAATGGGAATTAATTTTATTTCTCATTATGTTTTAACTTCTATTTTATTACCAAAACTTAAAAATGGAAATAATCCTAGAATACTTAACGTGAGTTCTATAGCTGCTCAAGGCGCAAAAATTGATTATGCACATTTTAATGATTATAAAAAATACAAACCAAGTGTTGTTTATTCTAATACTAAACTAGCAATGATGTCTTTTGGTATATTTTTAGATTCATTTTTTAAGAAAAATAACATCAATATTAAGTCTATAATAGTACACCCTGGTGTTTCAAAAACAGGTCTTTTTTCAAGATATAAAAGTAAATTAATGAAATTTGGTGGATTCTTTATTAGGTTAATTTCTCAAACTCCATTTAGTGGATCTCTTCCTTTAATTATAGGTGCATTTTCTGATGGGGTAGAAAGTCTAGATTTTATTGGTCCAAAATGCATGTTTCAAACTAAAGGATATCCTAAAAAATTGAAATTATACAAGAAAGGAACAACTTCTAAAACAATAGATTTTTTTATTAATGGGGCAATTAATATTACAAATATAAAATTTGAATAATAATTTTATTCCACCCATATTTTAATAACATCTCCGTCTTCAGATACATTTTCAAAAAGAACAGTTCCACTTATAACTTTATAAGCTTGTTCTAAAATTGTTTCGATATTTAAATCTAGAGCATATATAGGTTTAATCTTAATAGTTTTTCCGTTTAAAACAGAACCATATTCAAGAGGAATAGTTAAATTAGTAGAATCTCCATCTCCCTCAATTATTTGTATTTTAATTACAGTTGGTTTTTTTTGTTCAGTTTCTCTAGATAATCCGTTTGAAAAATGAAATTTTGGAATATAATTTTTAGATTTTAAAAGTGGATTTGAAAATTGCTCTTCAAAATTTTTGAAAGCTCCTTCAAAATTTTTAAAGGCGTTCTCAAAATGGTTCTCTTCATTTGAATCATTAATTTTAGTTTCTTCATGAACGTTAATTGCTTCAATTAATTTTTCTCCTTCCTCAGGAGTAATTATGTTTAATGATACTAATTCTAATATTTTTCTTATGTCTTCGTTCATGATAAATTAGTCTCCAAAATTATCAACTACAAATTTTTTAAATTGAAAAGTATCATCGTAAACTTCTATGTCACTATTTTGTGTAGTCTCATTTACTTCTTGCTTTTTTTCATAAATAGATTCACTTTCATCATAATAATTTTTTATATCTAAGTATTTCATTTTGCTTCTCCTTTTATTTTCTTTAATAAGACAATTGCGTCATTAACCGGAATAGTACCATTTTTAATGCCATCTAATATTTCGGTTTTTGAAAGAGTCGTAAATTCATCTTCTTTCTTTTGATTAGGTATAGATTCTTCAAGAATTTCTTCAGTTTCTTTAGACTGAACTTTATAACCTAAAGATTCTATCGCATCTTCTAAATATTTTTTAACAGTAGGATAACTTACACCCATTTCTTTTTCAACAAGTTTAATGTTACCTTGATTCTTCACAAATAATTCGATGAAGAATAAATTCTCTTTTGACAATTTTGATAATTTAGAAAATTCAAAATCACCACTTACAGTTGTATCACAAGATTTGCAATATAATTTTGTTACTACTAATTCTTTCCCACAGATTGGGCATTTATCGATCACGTATTTTTTCATTCTTAAATAACCTCCAATTATTTATCACACTAATATAATAACACATTTATATTTTAAAGTCAAGCAAAATGATAATTTTTATTGATTTTTTTAATTATTTTATATATTTATATTAATATTTTGAATATTTTAATTGATTTTATTAATTTTTATTTAAAAATATACTTTTTTTGATGAAATTTAAAAATATATATTTATTTTTTGTAGTAAGAAAAAAGAGCACTACACTTAGTGTAATGCTCTTATTAATTAATATATTTAATTATTACTTATCGTCATAAAGCTTATCGTATTCATCATACTCATCTTCATCTTCTTCATCCTCTGTTTCTTCGCCGTTAAATACATCTATATCGTCTTTATCGAAATCTTCAATATCATCACTATAGATCTCTTCTTCTTCCTCAACTATTTCTTCCTCACTAATCTCACTTGTAGCAACACCAGTTTTAAAGATAACAGATCCATCTTCAGCAACTTTAATACTGTCATCAGCATAGTAATCTTCGACTGGAAGTAATACAGGTTCTCCATCTAATAATAATTCTTCAGGAATATCAAGATCTTTCTTATCGACTCTTATATCATCTGCTTTCCATTTATCAAGATGTTCAACCTTAAGTCCCCAAGTATCTTCTCCTAAAGCAACAAATTTTCCAGAAGAAATTAAATCTAAATAAATGTTAGCTTTTCTTTTAAGAAAATCTTCTTCTGAATATCCTTTAACTTCTTTAATTATTGATAACAATTCTTGGATTCCTAGTACTTTACCAATAAGGGCTTCGTATACTATGTCAACGCCCGATAATTTACTATCTATTTTTCTTTTTTCTTCACTCATTTCTCTATATCCTCTCAAACACGCATTTTTAATTATATCATAATTATGATTTTTTTTAATTTATAAGGCAATAATAATTATTTAATGGTTAACTAGTTTAGTAACTAATAAAACTATTGCTAAAATAATAATAATTACTATAAACAATTTAATGAACTTTTTAACGAATGATATTATTCCTAAAATTAAAATCCATGCTAAGAATAAAAGACCTAACCATTTGAAAATTTCTGGTATTGGAAGAACCCAATCGTTATAGAGACCTAATATTAAATCGTCGAAATGTAAAAGATTTTTTATAAAATCATTTATAGATACACCAATATTGTTGAAAAAATTAAAAATACTATCAAAAAAATTCATAACTAATCTCCTTTAAAATTCTTTTCTATTATTGAATGCTTCTTTTAATGTCAATTCATCAGTATAACGTAGATCCGTTCCATATGGAATTCCAGAAGCAAGCTTTGTTACTTTAATACCACTTTTTTCTAAAAGGGCTTTTAGATATTTAGAAGTGAGTTCTCCTTGTAGTGTATTGTTTAAGGCAAGAATAACTTCTTTAGTCTCTTTTAATCTCACTATTAATGTTTCAATTGCTAATTTTTTTTCATCTATCCCGCGGGAGTAATCTATTTCTCCTCCTAAAACATGATAGAGACCATGATAAGCATTAGTTCTTTCGATTAAATAAACATCTTTTATCTCAGAAACAATCATTAGAGTATCTAAATGTCTAGACTTATCTTCACAAATATAACAAGAATTAGTATCAATAAGCATTCCACAAACAGGACATTTTTTTAATTTTGAATTAATTTCTAAAAGATGTTTAGAAAAATCTTCAATTTCAGTTTTCGTATATTTACTAATAATGTGTAAGACAAATCTTTCAGCGCTTTTTTCACCAATTGAGGGAATTTTTTTAAAATCATTAATAAGATTAATAATTGTATTTGGATACATTATAGAATAATTCCGTTTACGTTTTGTAAAACTTTCATTTTTTCTAATTCAACTTTTTTAACAGCAGAATTTATAGCTAGTAATAAATTATCTCTTAAAATTTCTTTGTCCTTCATTAATTCATTATCGATTTGAATATCAACAAAATCATAATTTCCTAAGATAAAAACATTGATACCATTTGAAGTCCCAAAAAATTCAGTAGTCATAATCCTTGTTAAATCTAGTTTAAGTTTGTTTTGTAAATCATACATTGATCCTAATTTATCTGAATCCATTATAGTTCTCCTTTTTCAATAATTTCTTTGTTATCAGTTAATTGATTGGCTAGTAAACTTGCTTTACTAGCAGTATTAATGATATCATCTTCTATTTTATCATAAATTGTTAAATTAATATCTTTAATTATCGGATTTCTTACTTTTTGGTTTATTTTTAAATCAATAAAGATTTCTTTTACTTTATTCCAATCATTTTCTAACAGTGGATATATTTTTTTAATAGGAATTTCTTTATTAATTAAATTTAAAACACTTTCGTAGTTTTTTCTTTTATAGAATTCTTTAAGTAAATCGATATCTTTAAAAGATATTGAGAGAGCATTTTTACTTGCAAAACAAATTACACAATTAGCAATAAACTGGTTCTCTTGATTATTAGAGAAAATTACTTCAATTGTCTGCTTTAATTCCTTGTCTCCAGCATTAAGTTCTTTGTTTAAATCTTGTAAAGTAAATAAAGATAAGACTTTTTCTTTTATTTCAACTTTATTATCTAATTCAACAATTTGAGTAGTTGGTCTAAATGTCTTTTTCTTAAGCTCTTTAAGTTCTTTTTCTAAAGTTTCAATTCTTGATAAAAGATCAATCTTTTGTAAGTTCTCATGTTCAACCATTTTTATTAATGCTAAATCTAAATACGGTCTTTTCATTGTTGAAAATTTAATATTTGAAGATGCAGCATCAAGCATGTCGATATAAAAATAGAGTTTTTCGGTGGAAATTAAATTAACAATATCAGAATATTTTTCAATGTTTTCCCCGCTTACGGTGGCATAGATAATATCTCTAATTGTGAGTATTAGTTCAAGAATAATTCTATTTATTTCTTTACCATTATTGATAAAATTATTTACTATGGAGAAAGCACTTGCTATATCTGAAGTTCCAAGGGATTTTAATAGATTCAACATTTCATTTCTTGAAATCGCACCTGAAATCTGATAAACTTCTTCTTCCTGAACGTTATTTATAGTATAACTTACTACTTGATCTAATAAACTTATTGAATCACGTAATCCACCCTCTCCAATTTTAGCAATTGCACTAAGAGCTTCTTTTGAGTACGTAACATTTTCACTTAAACATATTTTTTCTAAATAATTTATAATATCAATTTCATCAATGTTTTTGAAAGAAAATTTTTGACATCTAGAAATAATAGTAAGAGGTAATTGATGAATTTCAGTTGTAGCAAGTATAAATACAACATGTTTTGGTGGTTCTTCAAGTGTTTTTAAAAGAGCATTAAATGCTACGGTTGTTAACATATGAACCTCATCTATAATGTATACTTTATATTTGCAATTTACTGGTAAATATCTAACTTTATCTCTTAAATCTCTTATTTCATCTACACCATTATTGCTGGCAGCATCAATTTCAATTATATCTAAATTTGAGCTATCATTAATAGACTTACATGAATGACACTCATTACAAGGACTACCTTCAATTAAATTAGTACAATTAATTGCTTTTGCGAAAATTTTAGCGATACTAGTTTTGCCTGTTCCTCTAGGACCAGCAAAAAGATATGCATGACCAATCATGTCATTTGCAACTGCGTTTTCTAATGTTTTAACAACTATTGCTTGACCAGCAACATCTTTAAATGTTTGAGGTCTATAAGTTCGGTATAAAGCTTTATAACTCAAGTGATGTCTCCTAATGTGTTAAAGAAAGAAAACATTTTAGCTAATTTAAAAGAATATTTAAAAAAGTAAAATGTTTTCTTTGTTTTTAAGTATGAATTTTTTATTTTTTAATTGAATAATAAGCGTCTAAACCAGCGTATTTTGCAACATCGCCTAATTCATCTTCTATTCTTAATAATTGATTATATTTTGCAATTCTATCTGTTCTTGATAAAGAACCGGTCTTAATTTGACCAGCATTGATTGCTACTACTAGGTCAGCAATAAATGTATCTTCAGTCTCACCAGATCTATGAGAAACAACACAAGTGTAATTATGATTTCTTGCAAGTTCAATTGTATCTAGAGTTTCAGTTAAAGTACCAATTTGATTTAATTTAATAAGAACAGAATTTGCTACTCCTAAATCAAGGCCTTGTTGAACTCTCTTTACATTTGTAACAAATAGATCATCACCTACTAATTGAACTTTAGAACCTAATTTGTCAGTTAAAATCTTCCAACTTTCCCAATCATTTTCATCAAGTCCATCTTCGATAGAAAGAATAGGATATTTAGCTACTTTATCAACATAGTATTCAACTAGTTCTTTACCAGTATATTCTTTTCCATTTTCGCCATCTAAACGATAAACTTTCTTTTCTTTATCATAGAATTCACTAGCAGCAACGTCCATACCGATAAAAACATCTTTTCCAGGTACATAACCTGCTTGTTTAATAGCTTCTAATATTAATTGAATTCCTTCTTCATTTGATCCTAAATTTGGAGCAAAACCACCTTCATCGCCAACTGAAGTATTATATCCTTTTTTCTTTAAAACACTTTTTAATGCATGGAAAACTTCTGTTCCATAACGTAGAGCTTCTTTAAAAGTTTTTGCTCCAGCAGGAATAATCATATATTCTTGGAAATCAAGTTTGTTATCTGCATGGGCACCACCGTTAAGAATATTCATCATTGGTGTAGGTAGAGTTTTAGCATTAAATCCACCGATATAATTGTAAAGTGTTACTCCTAAAAAGTCAGCTGCAGCTCTTGCACAAGCAAGGGAAACAGCAAGTATTGCATTTGCGCCTAATTTTGCTTTGTTTGGTGTTCCATCTAATAAAATTAGTAATTTATCAATAGAAGTTTGGAATGTAACGTCTAATCCTAATAATTCTGGAGCAATAATATCATTAATGTTTTTTACTGCATTTAAAACACCTTTTCCTAGATATCTTTTTTTGTCTCCATCTCTTAATTCAACTGCCTCATGTTCACCAGTTGATGCACCACTTGGAACCATTGCTTTTCCAAATGCTCCTGATTCTGTGTAAACCTCAACTTCAACAGTTGGATTACCTCTAGAATCTAATACTTCTCTTGAGTAAATTTTTTGTATGTACGGCATAATTTTAATTCTCCTTTGTTTTCCTTATAATTATACAAAATTAAGATAATTTTTTAATATTTTTAATAAATGTAAAATATTGTCGTGTAAATAAAAAAAATATAATTATTTATTAATAATAAGTTTGTTGTAAAATATTATTGAGGGAGATAATTTATGGTAACTTTTGAAAATTTTTTAGAAAATGAAGAAAAAGAAGAATATTTTAAAAAATTACGAACTTTTCTAGATTTAGAGGAAAAGAATTATAAAATTATCCCAGATTCTCTATATATTTATAAGGCTATGAATCTGACCCCTTTTAGTAACACGAAAGTGATTATTGTGGGTGATGACCCCTATCCTAATAGTTTACATGCAACAGGTTTAGCTTTTTCAACAAATGAGGGATATATTCCTAGGAGTTTAAATAACATTTTTCGTGAATATGTAGATGACTTAGGTTTTATATATCCTAAAAATGGTGATTTAACTAAATGGGCTAATGAGGGTGTACTTCTTATGAATAGAATCCTTACGACCAGAGATAAGGTAAGTCTTGCTCATAAGAAAAAAGGTTGGGAGATTTTTACTTTAAATTATATTAAGCTCTTAAACAGGGAGAAAAATAATCTTGTTTTTATATTATGGGGGAAAAATGCGTATAGTTTAAAAGATTATATTGATGCTAATAGACATTTGGTTTTAGTGTCATCACATCCTTCCCCTTTAAGTGCTCGTATTTCTTTTTTTAAATCACGACCTTTTAGCCAGGCAAATAATTATTTAAAGGCTAATGGGATTGGTACAATTGATTGGAGGCTCTCTTGATGGATTTATTATTTGTTTATTATGATTTTTTTAATGTTATTTTAATTGTTTTTTCAGTAGTTTTATTACTACTTCTACTTTTACTTCTCTTCTTTATAGCGGTTATACCTAAATACAAAACAAGATATGACTATTCTTTAGGACTAAAATATTTTTTACCTAAAGATTTTGATGATATTTCTTACAAAGAAATTAAATTTAATAGTTCGGGAGTAGAAATTATTGGTGGAATTTATAGTTTGGATTCAAAAAAGGATAGACTAAATAAAATTATAATTTTTGCACCTGGAGATTCTCCAGGTCAATTTGCCTATACGACACTAATTAGAAAATTTGTTCTAATGGGTTATGATGTTTTATCTTATGACAACTATGGAACAGGTTATAGTGGAGGTATTAATAGAAAATCACTTTATCAAAGTACTTTTGATTTGGTAGAAGCTATTAAATATATTAAAGAGAGCGAATTATATTCCACTTATCCAATTTCTTTAATTGGACATTCTCATGGCGGATACTGTGTGGGAACTGTTTTAAGTTTTTTCCCTGACCTTATAGAGAGTGTTGTTTGTATTTCAGGATTATTTGATTTTAGTAGTGCAATTGCTGATAGAATATCTTTCTTTAAACCATTTAAATTTCTTATTAATTTAGGATTAAAGATTTTATATGGAGGGAAAAGTAGTTTAACTATTTGGAGAGGTTTAGAAGATAGTCCTAAAACTAAATTTCTTTATTTAGTTGGTGAAAAGGAAAACATGATTTGTAAAAGTTTTTTAAACTCGTCAATCTATAAGAAAATAAAAGATAAAAAAAATATAACTACTAAAATAGTAAAAGATAAATATCATAACCCATATTTAACTATAGGTGCTGAGGAATATTTAAGAGGTAATGCAAAGTATATTTTTGGATCAGAAAATGTTCCAGAAGGATTTTATTTTGATTTAGAAAAAAGTACGGAAATTGATGATAGTGTTATTTCAACAATTAAAGAGTTTCTTGATTAGAATCTTGATTAGAGTTAGATAACAAATAGTCCTGAAGTATTTTTACAATTGGAATTGCAATTAAGACAGTTACTACTCCCTTAACTAAATTAAAAGGGATATAGGAAACAAAACATAAATTAAATAAAACTTTAAATGAAAAATCAGAGTGATTTATAAAAGAAAAGAGATTGAAGTACGTTTTTTCGAGTGTAAAATAACTTAAATAGATTGGAGTTGCTACTAAAAAATTAAATAAAAACATTACACTTGCAAGGACGATTGGAGTTATTATTAAACATTCGATCATAAACTTTTTTGGGTATTTTGTTTTCTCTAAATCATTTTCAAATGTTTGTAATAGTAATGGCCTAGTCTTTATTCTGTTAATTACTTTTGAAACAATCACGAAAACCAATATTATGGATAATGAAGCAACCAGTGCAATAGCTTCGCCTATTAAACCTGGTACAGGATCAAAACCTTTGAAGAGTCTTCTAGTTAATGATTTTATTAAAACGATCGCAGTAGTGTCTTTTGCTCCTAAAAGGAACAAAGAAACTAAAATGACAACTTCCCCCAAATCAATTTTTAGGTCTGCTGTTGCGGGTGTTGGAATCCAAGGTATTTCTATTAAAGAACCTATGATTGCGAGACCGGCGAAAATAGTTATGAATATTAATCTCTTTAAACTAATTTGTTGTTTCATTTTTCTCTCCATAAAAAAAATACTTTATAATTCAAAGTATTTTAGAAGAATAAAAAATATAATTCTTTCATCCAGACTTTGCTGTCGGTTTCAGAATTTCACTGAATCAACTATTTATCAAATAGCTTGTGGACTTTTACCACCGGTTATGGAATTTCACCATACCTTGAATATAGAAATATTATAACAAAAAAACAAGATAATTAATTTTAAATGAACTATTAGTGATTTACTATTTTTTTTATCTTTCCAAAAGTGATCTAAAATGAAAATTATTATTTTTATTCCATGTTAAAGTAATAAAAAAATAAGGCATAAAATTTATACGAAATAAGTATGATTAAGTTTCTAAGTAGCAAGTTTTTAATTGATTTAAAATAAAAAAAGGAGTAATAATGGCTTTAGTAAGCGAGTTGGTATTAAAAATGAGGCTAAATCAAAAAGTTGTTTAAAAGCAAAACAATCAATGATAAATAGATTTTTTAGAATAAATAAATATTTATGAAAGTTCTGTGTTGTAAATTCTAAAATAGTACTTATTCTTTTTTCAATCATTTAGTAATTTTGGGTCGTTAAAATGTGCGTTTTGAAGTTTATTGATATTAAAGTATCTATTTGATTAAATACCGCTTAACTAAGCAAACATCCCTTTCCCTTTATTATTTTATTTTTTTTAATTTCAACCATAAACATATTAATCTTTTTTTTAATCTTCTTCAAACTATTTTCTATTTTTAGAACTATTTAAATTAAATATCATTTTTCAAGAAAAAAATAGGAAAAAATAATATAATTAAATGGAGGTAGTAAAAAATGAGCAAAAGAAAACTAGTAGCATTAATTATTCTGGATGGATATGGTGTTGACAAAAAATCTGCTGGAAACGCAATCGAACTTGCTAAAAAACCATATATTGATTCCTTGTTTAAAAAATACCCACATTCTCTTTTAGAAGCAAGCGGAGAGTTCGTTGGTCTTCCTGATGGACAGATGGGAAATTCAGAAGTTGGTCATCAAACATTAGGTAGCGGAAGAGTTACTTATCAATCTTTAACTAGAATTGATGTAGCACTTAAGAACCAATCTTTTTATGAGGTAAAAGCATTTTTGGATGCTATTCAATATGTAAAAGAAAAGAATTCAAAACTACACATTTTCGGACTATGTTCTGATGGTGGAGTTCATTCTATGACTACACATATTCTTGCATTATATGAACTCGCAAAGAGACATGGTTTAGTGAACAAAACTTATTTCCATGCTTTCATGGATGGACGTGATACTCCTCCTAACAGCGGAGAAAGTTATATTAAAAAAGTATTAGATTCAGGACTCAAGGTAGCAAGCGTATCTGGAAGATATTATGCTATGGATAGAGATAACAATTGGGATAGAATTAATTTAGCAGTTGATACATTTGTTAAAGAAGGAGAATGTTTTGATTGTTTAGAAAAAATTAAGGATTCATACGCTGCAGGAGTAACTGATGAATTTATAACTCCTTTCCGGGTTGATAACTCTGGAATAATTGAGGAAAATGACGCTATAATAATGGCTAATTTTAGACCTGATAGAGCTATTAGACTTTCAACTTTATTTTCATATGGCGATTTGCAAAAATATGTAGTTGAAGGAAAAGCAAAACCTAATCCTAGTATTATTCCTGCTAATTTATTTTATGTATCAATGATGTATTATTCAGATACTGTAAAAGGAGAGATTGCTTTTCCTCTTACATCTTTAGATAATTTATATGGTGATATTATAAGTAGAAACAATTTAAAACAATTAAGAATAGCGGAAACAGAAAAATATGCACATGTTACTTTTTTCTTTGATGGTGGTAAAGATAAAGATATTGAAGGTTCCACAAGAGTTTTGATTAATTCACCTAAGGTTGCGACCTATGATTTACAACCAGAAATGAGTGCATATGAAGTAGCAAGAAGAGCATCAGAAGAAATTTTAACAAATAATTACGATACTGTTATTTTAAATTTTGCAAATCCCGATATGGTAGGACATACTGGTATAATTCCTGCGGTTGTTAAAGCAATTGAAACTATTGATGTTTGTTTGAAGACAGTTGTAGATGCAGTATTAAAAGTGAATGGTACAGCGATAATTATCGCGGATCATGGAAATGCAGAAAAAATGATTGATGAAAATGGTTTTCCTATGACCGCTCATACTACAAATAAAGTTCCTGTTATCATTACAGATTCTAGTTTATCAATAAGAGATGGTGGTGCTTTGTATGATATTGCACCCACTATGTTAACTATGCTTTCTCTTGACATTCCAAAAGAGATGACGGGAAAGAGTTTGATTAAAAAGTAAAATGGAAAAAACTATTCTTTATAATAACCATATATCTCTTAATGCTCAAATGATAGAATTCGCTGGTTTTATTATGCCTGTGAAATATACATCAATTGAGGAGGAACATAATAACGTGAGATTTAATGCTGGTATTTTTGATATTTCTCACATGGGATTATTAAAAATTGAGGGGCGAGATTCTATTAGATTCGTAAATCATGCGCTTTCTAATCTAATTCATAAGATTAGTTATAAAATGACTTATGCTTTTCTACTTAATGAAAATGGATATCCATTAGATGATTTAATGGTTTACTATGTTTCAGAGGAATTAATCTATATTGTTTGTAATGCTTCTAACAAAAGAAGAGACTTTGCTACTTTATTAGAATTAAAAAAAGGATTTGATGTTGATATTTCGAATTTATTTGATGATTATGGTGGACTTGCAATTCAAGGAAAAAATGCCTGCAATTATATTAAAGATATTGTAAATGTTGATATTTCCGCTCTAAAATTTATGAATTTCATGGTTGTTGAAGATTTAATTATTTCAAGAAGTGGTTACACAGGTGAAGATGGATTTGAGATCTATGATCTTAATGAAAATATTATAAATTATTTTGTGAAAGCTATCAAACTTGGAATTCCGCCCATTGGTCTAGGAGCTAGGGACACTTTAAGGTTTGAAGCCAATTTGCCTCTCTACGGTCATGAAATAAGTGAGGAGATTAGTCCTGTTGAAGCAGGTTTAACTTATGGATATAATTTAGAAAAATTTGAATTTATCGGAAAACATGGTCTTTATCAAAAATCACTACATAAAACAAGACATATTGTTGGAATAGAGTTATTAGAAAAAGCAGTTCCAAGAGCTCAATATAAAGTATTTGATTTAGATGATAAAGAGATTGGATTTGTAACAACCGGTTATCTATTACCCGGAAGAAAACCTCTGGCCCTTGCTTTAGTAGATATTAATTACCGAAAAATTGGAACACCAGTCAAAGTATTAATTAGAGATAAATATTATAATGCAGTAGTCAGAGATAAAAAATTTATGACTAAAGAATACGTAAAATAAAAAAAGGAGATTATATGGCAAAATATTATACAAAAACACATGAGTGGGTAGATGTAGTAGATAATTTAGGAAGAGTTGGCATAACTAAACATGCCACCGATTTGATTGGAGAGGTTGTTTTTTTAGAATTACCTTCCAAAAAAGAATATAAAAAAGGAGATGTAATTGCTAGCGTTGAATCGATTAAGGCAGTAAGTGAAGTATACGCTCCTCTAAGTGGAAAGGTAGTCGAATTAGATAGTGAATTAAGTGATAACCCTGAAAAGGTTACTGAAGATCCTGAAAATAGATCATTATTTACAGTTGAGATTCTTGACTTAAACGAATTAAAAGACCTTCTTTCCGAAGAAGATTATAATAAGACAATATAAAGTATGCATAAATATTTACCTCAAACAGATGAAGACATTAAAAAAATGCTTTCACTTTTACATCTAGATTCCCTAGATGAATTGTATTCTCATATTGAACCTTCTTTGATTCAAAGATCATTGAATTTTCATGAACCTTTAGAGGAATATGATTTATTAAACTATGTTAAAAACAAAGTTAAAAACGATAAATCTTTAATCACTTTTGTGGGAAAAGGTTGTTATGATCATTATGTACCAGTTGTAGTTGATTCTTTATCGGAAAGACAAGAGTTTTTAACAGCTTATACTCCCTATCAACCTGAGGTTTCTCAAGGTACTTTATCTTATATTTTTGAATTTCAAACGTTTGCTAGTAAACTTACTGAACTTGAATTCGCGAATGCTTCAATGTATGATATAGATACCGCACTAGCAGAATCAATGTTTATGGCGTTAACAGAAGATAAAAATACAGTTCTCATTTCAAAATATGTTTCTGAAAGAACAATTAGTACTTTAAAAACTTATGCTCATTTTAGAAATATTAATGTTGAAATTATTAATGAAGATGATATTCTTGATTTAGAATCTAGAATTAATGATTCAGTTTTTGCTTTTATTGGAAGTTATCCTAATTATCTTGGTCATTTGACAGATTTCACAGAAATCTCAAAAATATTGCATGCTAAAAATGTGAGTCTGATACTTGGAGTAAATGCCATGGTTTTAGGTTTATTAAAAACTCCAAATGAAATGGGCGCAGATATATGCGCTCTAAACCTTCAGCCATTCGGATGTAGTATGTCTTTTGGAGGACCTCATCTTTCGTGCATTTGCACAACAAGTAAGTTTTTAAGAAAGTTACCAGGGCGAATAGTAGGAAAGACTGTAGACAGAGATAATAATCCCTGTTATGTTTTAACATTACAGGCTAGAGAACAGCACATTAGAAGAGAAAAAGCTACTTCTAATATTTGTTCTAATCAAAGTTTAATGGCTCTTAAAGCGACCATTTATCTTGCGACAGTTGGAAATAATTTAAAGAATATTGCTCTTGCAAATACTATTCAAGCAAGTAGATTATATGATTCATTACTTAAGACTGGACTATTTTTTGATCAATATAAGAAACCTTTTTTCAATGAATTTACTCTTAAATATATAGGATCAAAAAATATTGATTATAAAAAATATTTAACTAAAAATGGCTTTTTGATGCCAAGTTCAATAAATAAACAGTTCACTTTTTGTGCAACAGAAAAAAGAACGAATGAAGAAATTAAAGATTTTGTCGAGTTGGTGATTAAATATGCCTTATAATAAACTTATTTTCGATTATCATAAAAAAGGTAGAGGATGTAGTGATATAAATATTACTCGTGAACTTCCTAATAAGTTAGTTTCTTTGTTAAGAAAAAATGAACTAGATTTACCAGATGTTAGTGAACTAGATGTTGTTAGACATTACACTGCATTGTCACGAAAAAATTTTGGAGTTGAGACAAATTTTTATCCTCTAGGTAGTTGTACTATGAAATATAATCCAAAGATCAATGAAAAAATAGCTTCTTTTGATGCTTTTAATGTTCATCCTGAAACACCTAATTATCTTGTTCAAGGTAAATTAGGAATCCTTTTTGAAATGAGTCATTTTCTTGAAAAAATAACTGGGTTCCCTTATTTTTCATTTTCTCCTTTTGCTGGAGCTCATGGAGAACTTACAGGTTTAATGATTATCAAGAAATATTTTGAAGTAAAGA
Source organism: Acholeplasmatales bacterium (assembly GCA_031284585.1). GTDB lineage: Bacteria > Bacillota_I > Bacilli_A > Acholeplasmatales > Acholeplasmataceae > JAITXT01. The sequence goes on along the minus strand of JAITXT010000003.1, from coordinate 57,106 downwards.
AACAAAAAAGGAACAAGATAATTGTTCCTGATAGTGCTCATGGAACTAATCCTGCTTCTGCTGCTTTAGCAGGTTTTGAAATAATTCAAATTAAATCAAATGAAAGAGGACAAATTGATTTAGAAACTCTTAAGAGTGTTTTAAAGAAAGATGTGGCTGGAATTATGTTAACTAATCCTAACACTACTGGTGTTTTTGAAGAAGAAATTCTAGAAATATCAACATTAGTACATGCTAATGGTTCACTATTATATTATGATGGAGCGAATTTAAACGCTATTCTAGGTGTAATAAGACCTTCTGATATGGGATTTGATGTTATGCATATCAATTTACATAAAACTTTTTCAACTCCTCATGGAGGAGGAGGACCCGGAAGTGGGGTCGTTGGAGTAAGAGATTTTCTAAAAGATTATCTTCCTGCTCCAGTAGTAGTTAAAACCAATGATACTTATTGCTTTAGTACACCTAAGAAAACTATTGGTTCAGTTTCTCATTTTTTTGGTAATTTTTTAGTTGTTATTAAAGCTTATGCCTATATTTTATCTCTTGGAAATAAGATTGATTACGTTGGAAAACTTGCTGTATTAAATTCTAGATACTTAAAAGAAGGTTTAAAAGATTATTTTATTGATCCTCTTGCTGATGTACCTTGCCTTCATGAATTTGTATTTAATGGGTTAAAGAATAATCCTAATGAAATAAGAACCTTAGATGTAGCGAAGAAATTACTTGATTATGGATACCATGCACCAACTATATATTTCCCTCTTGTATTTCATGAAGCAATGATGATTGAACCAACTGAGAGCGAAAACGTTGAAACCTTAGATGAATTTAGAGATTCACTGATAGAAGTAGCAAAGTTAGCAGTTAGTGACCCAGATTCACTTAAAAATGCTCCTTTAACAAGAGAAATTAAAAGACCTGATGAAGTTTTAGCTGCCAGAAAACCAATTTTAACGTATAAATAAAATTTTAAAAATATAAAATTAATTAAGTCTTTCTAATATGTGATCCCCTAGGATATCATAAAATACTTTTCTTTTATCTTCTATTAGACCAGAACCAATAAAGAAAGGTATACTACCTAAAATAACGGTATTTAATTCTTTTTCAATCGAGAATTTTTTAAGATTAAAAGGATTAATTTTCTCGTTGTTATAAATGTAACTCATATTTTCAATAACTCCAAGTATTTCATGACCAAGTTCGATAGCCCCTAGTCCTGCTTTTACAGCAATTTTACTAGCTACGATATCGTTTGTAGTTACAATAATCACTTTTGCATCTTTTACGAAGTTTTTTAAATCTATTGATACATCTCCAGTTCCTGGTGGCATATCAATAAAAATATAATCTAAATCTTCATTCCATAAAGTATCATTAAAAAAAGTAGAAAGTAATTTATTTAACATAGGAGCTCTCCACATAATAGGTCTATTATCGGGAATTAAAAGAGCAGCAGAAACAATTTGAATAGAATCTTTTACGTAAGGAATTATTTTTTCTTCTTTCATTAATAATTCACAATCGTTAATATCGAAAAGTAGGGGAATTGTTGGACCGTAAATATCACAATCTATAATTCCAACTTTAAATCCCTTTCTTTTAAAAGATAGTGCTAAATTTGCGGTAATGGTAGATTTACCTACTCCGCCTTTTCCTGATTCAATCGCAATGAATTTTGTTTTTCTTGAATTAAGAGGATTTTCTTCTTCTACTGTCTCTTTTTCTTCTTTAAGAGTTAGTTTAATCCCCTTATGTCCTAAGTCTAATTTAACTATTTTTGTAATCTCTCTTTTTAGATTATTAAATTGAGTTTTTGTTAAATTAGTAAAAGAGATATCTACGATGTCATCATCTGAAATGCTCACGTTAGATATTGCATGTAATTCTTGAAGAGTTTTATTGATTTCGTTAACTTTTAGTAATTTTATCTTGCTTAATATTTGCTTCATTATATTCTCCTTTAAATATAATAACAAAAAAGAGTTTAAATTGCAAATTTATTATATTTATTGTAAAATAATATATGAGGTATAAAGAATGAGTGACGTTATTTTGCATAAAATTACTAAAAATGTTGTCTATATTTACTATGAAGGCGGTTCAGCTGAAAAGGATATAGATTTAATTGTTGAAAAAACTAATAAAGTATTAGAAGATTTTTCTACTATTATTAAAATACGTGAGGAAATGGTTATTAATTATCATCTTTTAGAGACAAAACAACAATATAAAATGGTTGTTGTTGATAATCAGAAAATAAGATCTTTCGCTCTTCTTTTAGATGTATATCAATTATATAGTTCTGGTGGTGGAATAGCTCATAAAGAGATACTTGCTGCTTTATCTTGTGATTTTGGAACTTCTAAATCAAAATTGCTTATTAATGGATTGATTAATTTATTTCTAAAACCATCATCTCATATTAGTAATGAAGTTTATGTTTCTAATTTATTAAGAAATGGTAAGTTTATTTCGATTGAAGAACTTTCAGATAATAGATGGTTTAAAGATAATGATGAAATACATAATGTTATTGCGGGCGCATTTGTTGGCTTTTTAATTAAAAAATATGGATTAAATTCTTTCAAGAAAATTTATATTAATGAAACTTTAAGTAATAAAGAAGCTTTAGAAGAAGAATTAGATTTAACTATTAATGATATTGATCGTCAATTCGTAAGATACTTAGCTCACTCTGTTTTAGTATAATTTTTAAAAATTAAATTTATTTGAAATAAAAAAACGCTCATTACTTAGTAGTGAGCGTTTTTTATATAACCTAAACTCTTAACGTTTTAATTATATCAATCACAATTTTGGATAAATACTATAGATGTATCAATAAACAATTAAAAATATGCGAATATAAAGTGTATTTTTACTTTTTTTGCTTTTATGATATATTCAATATATCACAATATTAAGGAGTGAATTATGAGTCAAAATAGAAACAAAAACACAAAAGTATTGATACCAGACAAAGGGTGTTACACTCAAAAAAGAGGACTAGCTACTTATGTTATGAGGATAGCCAATAATTAATGTGATTGGAAGGGTATGAGATGATGAAATAAAGTATATGATTCCTAATAGTAATTACTTTTCATTTTATTTAGATAACTTTGATTCACTTATCTCTAATGATGATAATTTTTCTGATACATTTAGTTATGGTGCTTATTATTTAATTAATAATGCTCTAGTTAAGACTGGTTGTATTAATTCTATTGTGTCTACCTTTGGAGAAGAAAACGCAAAAAAATTGTTGCTTTTTGCATTTATGAAATTATAGATGAAAGTAATAAAGCTTCTAATTTTGAAAGTTTTGCTTATGAGAATTATACTAGCCTAACAAAAAACATGAGTGGTCCTGAGTAGTCAACTTTCTTTAAAAAAGAAATAAATGAACTACTAATAGAAAAATTTACTAAAGAGTGGAGTAAGAATTGTCTAAAAAAAGATATTAATAAAAAAACAATAGTCTCTCTTGATAGCACTAATATTACTACATCTTCTCCTAGCATTGATAATGCAGAGTATGGTCATCTTAAGAAAAAAGATGGATACCCACAAGTTAACACAGCAGTGTTTTTAAGTGAAACTACATCACATCCACTTGCTATGTATCAATATTGATGATCTCAAATAGATAAGTCTACAATAAATGAATTATATGCTTATGTTGCTTTAATTGGTTTAAAAGAATGCTTTTTTATAGCTGATAGAGGATATCATAGCCAAAATAATATAAAAATCTTATTAAATACTAAATTTGTGTTAATGTGCAGTGAGGTTAATGATACTACTAAAGAAGTAATTCTAAACAACCATAATATTTTAAATCAAAGTCAATATCGTATTTCTGATTTTAATACTTATTGTAAAGTTTTTATGATATTAAATTAATAGTATTTATCTATTGTGATGGTGATAGACAAGCACTAGAAATAAAACAGTTAAATGAGAATATTGTAAGTATTTTAATTTTGAAAGAAGAGAACCAACTATCAACAACAAAAGAGATTTCATCATTAGAAGAAATCATGATAATATTCAAAAAGAAATGGATAAATGTGGTTTCTTTGTTGTACTAACTAATGACTTTGATATACAGCATTCTCTAATGCTAACATCAATGAGAAATAAATATAAAGTAGAGTTAAATTTTAGACAACATAAAACAGACTTTGATAATGAAAAAGCTAGAATACAATCAGATGAAGTATTACTATCTAAAACATTTATTTCTTTTATTTCATCTATTATTAAGTTTGAACTACTAAACGAATTAGAACCTTTTCTTCATAATCCAAAATATTCATCATATACTCTAAATTCTGTTTTAGGTACTAGGAATAAATTAGAAATTAGAAAAAATGGAAAAGTATGGAAACCAACTAAAAGGCTAACTGGAAGACAAGAGACTATTCTAAAAACTGCTAAATTAGATCAAATTAAATTATTCAAAACTATGTCTCAAATAAAGCATTAAACTAGAGTGATATAACTAAATGTTTAAGAGTTTAAGATATAAGAATTAATTTATTTTATTTTTTTAGAATCTTTATGAAATGCTTTCTTAATATAGAATAAAAAACGTTTTGAGGTTTTACTTTCATCAAAAGTTAGAATTGCAATTCTATAAATAGGACCAACAAATCTATTAATACCATAGACAGCAACTATAAAAATTAGTAATGAGATAAATGATTCAAGGATTGTTAGAACTCCACTAGCAAGTCCGAAAGGAACAGTCATCATTGAAAGAAATGGAATGTATACTAGGAATTTTAATGTTCCATAAAGGTCAAACATTGAACCAAAAATTACGACATAAAATATAAGTAGGTTTGCTACCATGAATGGAGCAATTACATGTTGGTAATCTTCGTTTGAATTACTCATGCTTGCGAATAGAGAAGCAATTGTAAATTCACCTAGAACTCCTACAGCTGTAAATAAAACTAAAAATAATATTCCTAATAAAATATGTGGAACTGATGCTTGTAAAAAGGAACCTACAACATCGCCTCCTGCTCCAGTAGATGGGAAAAGAAGTCCAGATATTAGACTTCCAAACGCTCCAATTACTAGCATTATTATAGTTTCAATCAAAACAAAGCATGAAACACTTAATATTTTTGAATAGTAGTGAGTAGATGGTTTAACGCTTGAAATAATTGTTTCAATAGCTTTAGTACTCTTTTCGTCAACAATTTCAGTTCCAAGCAATGATACACCCATAATTACTAACATGAATACAGGGAGACAGAATGCTAGAGATAATAGCATATCAAAACCAACTTCATCTTCTGACTCATAGGTAAGATTCGAATTAGAAATTACTGTAACTGGTGTATTTACTAATTGATATCCTGCTACTGCTACATATAGTCTTAGAGCTCCGAAGATAGATGCGTATTTAGTATGAATTGCTGGATCAGCGGAATTTATTACTAATTCAACGGTTAAAGTATTTACAGTTCCACCAATAGCCCTTAAAATTACTCCCAAATCTCCTACATTTTCAAAGTCAGGATCACTACTATCAATATAACCATAGGAAATAGTAGCGTCATAGGAATTGTTTGCCATAATAGATAAGATAGCAGTATTGATATCTGTATCTGGAATAATTGTAGCGTTATAAACTAAAATTTCAAAATTATCTTGTTCATCATCAGATATTAAACTAGAAATAAAACCAGGAAGAATTGTTATTATTAACATTACAATTCCAATGAAAATATTTGATAAAAGAAATGCTTTTGTTTTAATTCTTTTCTTTAGTCCGTGTAAAAATAAAAATTTAAATTTTTTCATTTTTATGACCTCCTACGGTTTCAACAAATATTTCTGATAATCTAGGTAATTCAACTTCAAACTTTCTTACGTTTTTTAGAGTCTTTACGTAATCGAAAATATTTGATACGACTAAATCACTCTCAATTTTAACTAGGGTGTCATTTGCACGTTGAGTGACCTCAATTACTCCAGATATATTTTTTATTACTTCAAGATCAATATCTTCCGCAATTACGACAACATTTCTCTTTTGATAATTTTGTTTTATTTCTAATAAATTACCAGAAATTACAGGGTAGCCTTTATCTAAGATTGTTACCTTCTGGCAAAAGTTTTCAACATAATCTAATTGATGAGAAGAAAAAATAATCATTGATCCTTTTTCTTTGAAGTCCATAATTACAGATGCAAATAGCTCAGTATTAATTGGATCTAGACCTGAAAATGGTTCATCAAGAATTAGTAATTTTGGATTATTGATTAAAGAACATATAAATTGGATTTTTTGTTGATTCCCTTTTGAAAGTTCTTTAATTTTCTTGTCTTTATATTCTTCGACATTAAATCTCTGTAACCAGTAATTTAATCTTTTTAGAATTACATCGGTTTCTAAATCTTTTAAATGTCCAAAAAATAACATGATGTCTTTTACAGTCATTTTAGTAAGTAGAGATCTCTCTTCGATCATGTATCCAATTTCATTGGTATCACTATAACTTACGGTATGTCCACAATAAGTTACTTCGCCTTTTGAGGGGGACAATAACCCCATTATCATTCTAAATGTTGTTGTTTTTCCTGCTCCATTTGTCCCTAATAAACCAAATACTTCACCTGGATTAACTACGAAACTTAAATCATGAACTGCAACAAAATCACCATATTTTAATTCTACATTTTTTACTTCTAGCATATTATTCTCCTTGTCTACATCTAATTATACAACTACACGATATTTTAAAAAAACAAATTTGGGTTTCTATATGTAATATTTAGATTGCATTTACTTTTTATTAAGTTTTTTTATTTCAGCTAATAAATCATCTAGAGATAAACTATATTGATTTTGATTACCATATAACCTAATATTCACGGTTTTGGAAGTTACTTCATTGTCCCCTATTATTAGAGAATAAGGAATTTTTAAGGTTTGAGATTCCCTTATTTTATATCCTAATTTTTCTTCTCTATCATCTAATTCTGCTCTGAATCCATTTTCTTTTAATAATTCAATTACAGATTCTCCATAAGCTTTATGAAATTCATTATTTACTAGTAAAACTTTTAATTGTACTGGAGCAAGCCAAAATGGGAAAGCTCCTTTATATTCTTCAATAAGGTATGCTACAAATCTCTCCATTGTAGATACTATTCCTCTATGTATTACAACAGGACGATAGATATTCTTACCATCTTCACCAACATAAGTAAGATCAAAGCGTTCTGGTAACAAAAAGTCTAATTGGATAGTAGATAGAGTTTCACTCATAACGGTTGCTGTTTTAACTTGGACATCTAATTTTGGTCCATAAAATGCAGCCTCTCCAACCGCTTCAAAGAAAGATAATCCATAATTAGTTAGTACTTTTCTTAATTCAGATTCTGCTTTCTCCCATAACTTATCATCATCGAAATATTTTTCTTTATTATTTTTATCCCTTAAACTTAAACGGAAAGAATAATCTTTTATTTCAAAATCTTCATAAACACTTGTTAATAAATCCAAAGTTCTCTTGAATTCTTCTTCTATTTGATCAAATCTAACAAAAACATGGGCGTCATTTAGTGTCATTTCTCTAACTCTTTGAAGACCTGATAATGCTCCACTTTTCTCATATCGATGCATCATACCTAATTCTGCTATTCTTATAGGTAGTTCTTTATAAGAATGGATACTATTTTTATATATTTCCATATGATGAGGACAATTCATTGGTCTTAAGACTAACATTTCTCCGTCCCCTAAATCCATTGGAGGAAACATGGAGTCATGATAGTGATCCCAGTGACCTGATTTTTTATAAAGATCAACATTCGCAAGTATTGGAGTATATACGTGAAGGTATCCTAAACTAATTTCTTTATCAACTATATAACGTTCAATTACTCTTCTAACAGTAGATCCTTTTGGTAACCAAAAAGGAAGACCTTGGCCAACTTCTTTGGAAGTAAAAAATAAATCTAATTCCTTACCAATTTTACGGTGATCTCTTTCTTTTCTTTCTAAAAGTATTTTTAAATAATCATCTAAATCTTTTTTAGTGAAAAATGCTGTTCCATAAATTCTTTGTAACATTTGATTTTTAGCATCAGATTTAAAATATGCGCCTGCTACATTTAGAAGTTTAAAATGTTTGATTAAACTAGTATTAACTAGATGTGGACCTTTACAAAGGTCATAAAATTCGTTTTGTCTATATATAGTTAAATTTGAATCTTTATGATCTTCTAGTATTTCAAGTTTGAATTTATCATCTTTAAATAGTTCCTTAGCTTTTTTATAAGTAACTTCTTCCCGAACGATTGGAAGTGCTTCTTTTGCGATTTTTTCCATTTCTTTTTCAACTTTAAGAAAATCTTCCGCACTAAAACCTTCACTTATGAAAATATCATAATAAAAACCTTCTTCAACATTAGGACCTGTTCCAAATAAAGCATTTGGATATAGTCTTTTAATTGCTTGAGCAAGTACATGAGCAGTCGAATGTCTTAATATTTCAATGGCCACTGGATCAGTATCTTTGACAAGTTCTATTTTAGAACTAACTTTTATTTCTCGGTTAGCTTCAATTAATTCATCATCTTGATAAGCACCAATTACGTGTTTTGCTAAAGATTCATTTATCGATAACGCAATTTCATAAGGAGTGATATTTTCCTTATATTCTTTAATACTTCCATCTTTTAGAGTTATTTTAATCATTTTAATTTTCTTCCTTTTTCTTATCTTCTAGATTATATTTTTGTTTTTCGGTTAAATTTAATAGTAATTTCATTAAGATCATACTTTTCTCGGCACTTCTATCATTTGGATAAATAAATTCTTTAGCTAGATTTTTAACATCTGATAATGATCCAACAAAAACACCTTTTTGATTGATATCACGGTATTTAAGTAGCGGTATTAAGACGGTATCTCTAAACGAGGCATCTAGATCTGCGAATCCTAGATCATCTATAATAAGATAGGTTACTTTTTTAAGAGTATCAACATAATCACTTAAATCTTTGGTTTGAAATTTAGAATCTCGGTAAAATTCAGGTAAACTTATATAGGAAACATCAATTTTTTTTTCCACAAGAAAATTGTAAATTGCACTTAATATATAAGTTTTTCCAGAACTATGCGGGCCATATACAAAGATGCCTTTATTAAGTCTAGAACTATAATCACTTAAAAAGTTATATAAGAAAGTAAATAATTCTATTGGAACTTTATCTTTGTGAATATCTTCAATTTTACATTTATATATTGAGATAGTTGAATTAAAAACATTAATATCTAAAGTTTTTTTGTTTTTAGAATAACCGAAGACATAGTTTTCATCAGCTTCTAATATAATTTCAAAGGAAGGTTCTAGAATATATTTGTAGGTTAGTCCTCCTTCACTCAAAGTACCACTATCACGACGTTTTATATAATCGTAAATTTCAAATTTTTTGGAAATAGGAAAATTAATATTTTTAAATTCTTTATCATTTCTAATTATTTTTAATACTTCTTCTGATGTTGGCATAATATCTCCTTCTCACTATTTTTAACAAATAGTCTTTTTAAATATCTTTAAAATTACATTAAGCTACTCTTTCTTAGAGGTTTAACTTATTTTTAAATCACTTATTCTTTGGAACCTATATAATTATAATACATTTGGTTTTTTTTCTTTTTTGAATCTACAATTTGGATAATTACTACATCCATAGAACTCGCCATATTTACCTTTACGTAAAACTAACGTACCTTTACACCTAGGACATATATTGTTATCTATGTCTTCTTGCATTTTATGTATTTCATTAATGTGTTCTTCTGTAGTTGTGGAAGGATAAATTTTTAAATTAATTAAGCGATCATAAATTTCTTCTATCTCTTTATCTGTAAGTATAACATCATCAATTTTATATATATTACTCATTAAATCTTCTAGATTGCAGACGTTAGATATATCAATATTATCAATATTTGAATCAATGAATACAATAAATGAAAAGAAACAGTTATATTTATTTAGATAATGACTTAGGGCATAAATATGAGTTTTATTTTGCTTGAGGGGATTATAAAAATTATTTTTTTCAGAATATAATACTTGTAACCATTCTCTTTGATTTTCTTCTCCAAATATAATTCCAGAGTAATTTTTGGTTTCAATCACAAATACTCCATAATTAGTGATTAGGACATGATCAATTTGGCTATTTTTACCATCAAATTCTATCATTAAATCATTGATTAAATGGTATTTTGATTTTTTATATTTTGATAGGGTGATTGCGACCGATTTTTCACCTGATACCCCCTTATAAGTTGGAGTTTCTGAAGGGCTACTTCTATAATTATTTCTAGTATGATGATGGTGCTTAGAAGGTTTTATATAAAAATAATATAGTGCAATAAAACCCAATATTAAAAATCCTATAAATATTTCCATTTTTCCTCCTTTTTGATCTTGGTAATACTAATAATTCTTTGTCTCTTTCCCTTATTTCTTTATCAATTAAATAATGTAAGATTATTAACTTTTTAATCTTGTAAAGAATAACTAAAAGAAACTATTACTAACTCTTTCCAAAATAGTCATTATACATATCTTCAAAATCGTCCTCTGTTACTCCATTTGAACGATTTATTTTGCCCTTGGAATTATTTTTTGTAACTCTAACTGCAAGTTCGGTGGTTATTGTTCCTTTACTTATCCAGTTTTGAAGAACTAATTCTAAATAATTATAAGTAGGTAAAATCCCTTTTTTAATCTTAATGAATTTTAAAAGTAGGCAATTTATCACACCAATTGGTATACTAGGATAATTAGAAATTAATAAGGTAACGTTATAATAGTCTTCATTTGTTAGATTTTTTCCAAATTTCTTTAGAATATCGAATGAATTGATTTCATCAAGTTCCTTAGCAAATGACTTTATATCATCTTTAAAATCATCTAAGCTATTATCTATTTCTACTATTCTGGTTGCAATATTACTACTTACATTTGCTTCCATCAACAGATTTGCAATTGTTTGTCTTTCTTTCTTATTGTATGCTTTCTCAAATATTTTTGCTAACTGAGAAATATCTAGTTGATATAAATACTTAATTTTAACCAAAGTATTAATTATTGTTTCCGTGAATATAGATGGGTTTTTTAAGGTTGGTTTTGAAATAGAATTAATAAATTCTTCCATGTTTAAATTAGAATCAATTTCAAGACTTTCAATTTTTTTGATTTTAAATACATCTGTAAATTTTGAAGTATTTTCCAAATAATCATCATGAATTCCAATCAGGGATGTTTTTTGAACTAAAGAAAAATATTCACTAGATGTGTTATCTCTTAATGCTTTTTCTAAAACTGGTTCTAAAAAGAATTCAAAATCAGGAAGAGGAGGTATTATTTCAACAATTGATTCATTGTTTTTATGATATTCTTTTATTAATCCATAAGCTGAAAGAACTTTAAGTGAATCATTAAATGATGAATTTGTTAGTTTTAAAATATCAGTATAGGTTAAGATATTGGTCTTTATTCTAGGAAAAGAGTAAAGAAGAAAATATAGCGAAAAAGCTGTTTCACCAATTATAGGAAGATATAACATTGAAAGACTTTGCGATAAATCTTCGCTCATAAACATGCGATTTTTTTTAATGAATTCAGTTGATTTCATGGATTATTTTTAACACCTCTTCTTCTAATTGCAAAATATTACTATTATTTTGAATTAAATAATTTGCCTTTTCTTTAATTTGCGATGAATTTATTTGAAATTTAGAATAATCAAATAAATTCTCTCCATCCCGTTTAATAAGTCTTTCTTTAAGTAGAGAATTATCCGTAGTAACTAAGACTGAATAATCAACTAATTTATCATACTTTGTTTCAAATAGGAGAGGCATTTCAAGAATCACTCTATCTCTTTTTGCTTCATCTATTAAATCATTAATTTTATTAAAGACAAATTTATGAACAATTTTATTTAATTCATTTATTAATTTGGGATTCATTTTCACTTTTTGTTTTAGTTCTAGTTTGATATTTGAGGATGTTAAATGAAATTCACTAACTAATCTAGATATTAAATCAAAATCTTCTAAATATAAATCATTTACAATTTTATCACAATCAATTAGATTATGGTAATATTTATCAAATATGGAGGAAACTGTTGATTTACCAACTCCGTAATTTCCTGTGACTGCAATTATTTTTATATCTTTTTGACAATTAGGACAATAATAGGTTCCTCTTCCACCTACCCTAGTTTTCAAAATAGGAGTTTGGCATCTAGGACAAGGTTCCCCTTTTTTATTAAATATCTTTAAGTAATTTTGATAATTTCCTTTAACCCCTAGACTACTTTCAAATGATTTAAAAGTAGTTCCTCCATTATCAATTGAATTTTTTAAAATTATTTTAGCATTTTCTATAAGTGAAATTCCTTCTTTTTTTGAAATTAATCCGCTCTTCTTAGTAGGATTAATAAGAGATGCAAATAATATTTCATCTGCGTAGATATTTCCTATTCCAGATATTATACTTTGGTCTAAAAGTGATTCTTTAATAGTTTTAGTCTTAAAATATAATTTAGATAAAAAATCATCAACTGTAATTGTAAATGGTTCTTCTCCATAATTTGAAAAATGACTCTCTAAAGAAAATGTAGATTTATCAAAAATCTCAATAGAACCAAATCTCCTTACATCTTTATATACTAGGAAAGTTGCATTATCAAGCGAGAAAACAACATGTTCATGCTTTTTAAAGGAATAATTATTATAAATATAAAATCTACCTTCTAGACCAAGATGAGAAACTATAATTTTACTTGTTAGTACAAATATTAAGACTTTTGCGAATCGTTTGATTTCTAAAAATTCTTCACCAATTAGGGACAAAACCAAAAGTTTATCATATCCTTTGATAATCTTTTCATAATATATATCTATATTAGTAATTTTTCTTGATATTAAATTTTCGCTTAAATATCTCTTAACGCTTTCTACTTCTGGAAGTTCAGGCATAGTAATCTCACTTTAGAAGATACCAATTTTTGGCATAATCTCGGCTCGTTTCAAGAGGAACTTCAATTTCAGGGAAGTCTTGCATAATTAAAGGAACTTTTTCGACTAGTAATTTCAATTCATCTTCGTAAACATCTAAAATAAGTTCATCATGGATTTGTAAAATTATTTTAGATTTTAAATTATTTTCAGTTAAAAACTCATCTAATTTAACCATTGCAACTTTAATTATGTCAGCGGCACTTCCTTGAATTCTAGAGTTAATCGCATTTCTGTTACTACTTTGTTTAACTAATTGATTAGAGGAATTTATTCCTTCAATGTAACGTCTTCTATTCAATAAAGTCAAAACAAATTCATCTTTTTCGCAATCTAATATTGTATTTTTTTGGTATTCTAGTATTTCTGGATAAACAGAAAAATATTCATCCATAAATTGTTTTGCTTCTGAATTAGATACTTTTATTTCAGTTGCTAGACCATAAGTTGACATTCCGTAAATAATACCGAAATTTATAGCTTTAGCTTTTTGTCTTTGTTCTTTAGATATAACTTGAGTCTTGAATATTAATTTTGCAGTTTCTTCATGGATGTCTCTTTTTTCTAAAAAAGCTTCTTTTAGTTTCGCTACATTAGCAATTTGGGCTAAAACTCTTAATTCAATTTGTGAATAGTCACAAGATAATAAATAATTTGATTTTTGAGATGGAATAAATAGTTTTCTTATTTCTTTGCATGATTCATCGCGAACAGGAATATTTTGAATATTTGGAAGAATTGAAGATAATCTTCCTGTTTGAGTAATTGCTTGAGTATAGATAGTATGAAGTTTATTGTCACTAAATAAATTTTCCTCTATTCCTAAAAGATAAGTGGAATAGATTTTAGTTAATTTACGATAAAGAATAACTTTTGAAACTATTGGATGTGAATGTTCTATTTTTTCTAGAATATCAATTGCAGTTGATAATTTTTTAGGATTTTTTTCGGGGTAAGTAATATCTAAATCATTAAATAAAACTATTGATAATTGATTAGGAGAAGAAATATTAAATTTTTTATTTGCAATCCTATATATTTCTTCAGTAACAATATCAATTTCGTTTTTATATTTTTCTTGAAGAGTGTAAAGTTCTGAAGTATCAATTTTAATTCCTTCTAGTTCCATTTTTGCAAGAACAATTGATAATTTCATTTCTAAATCTAAAAGAAAAAGTTGGTTATATTCACCAAGTTGTTTAACTAATTGAGAAGTATTTTTATATAAGAACTCTGCTTTTTTAGAAATTGTTTGCATCACTTTTTGAAATGAAAACTCTTCTTTATTATTATAGATATTTTTATCAATTTCAATATTAGAATCTAAAATAGATGAAGCAATTTCACTTAAATTAGTTTTCATGTTATTTTGAAAGAGAAGATATGAGCATAATAGATAATCATATTTAACTCCTCTTAATGTAATATTCTTCTTTTTAAGATAAACATAAGTAGCTTTTAAATCAAAAACTATTTTCTTTGTTGAATCACTTGATAAATAAGCAATAAATCTTTCATCACGTAGGAATTCTTTCTTTAAGAAATAAGATCTTTCACCATCATTCAAACCGATACCATAAATATCACTTCTTTGATAGTTTACATCTTCAAATTCAAAATAAAGACTTGAACTTTTTGTAAATAAATCAGGATAATCATCTATATTTGAAACTATTTCATAATTTATATCAAGATATGTTCTAGGTATATATCTCTTTAGATCATATCTTCTATAGAAATCAATTAGAGAATCTCTTTCTTTATTTTTAAAAATACAAGTAGAATAATTAATTGGGAAAAATTCATTACATCTTATTGTTACTAAGGTGAGATTCGTTTGAATGTTATCCCTAAATTCTAAAAATTTATTTCTTAATTCCTCTTTTAAATCATCAATATTATTATAAATATTATCAATTGTCTTGTATTTTAATAAAAGCGAACTAGCTGTTTTAGGTCCAACCCCTGATATACCTTTGATATTGTCACTATTATCTCCTAAAATAGCCTTATATTCAATAAACTGATTGGGATAGATGCCGTATTCAGTAAAAAAAGTGCTTATATCATATCTTTTTGTATTTTTAACACCCTTAACAATAATATTCACATTTACATTTTCATCTATTAATTGTAAGAAATCATGATCTGAACTAAAAATTTCACAGAAAATATTATTTTCTTTAAATTGAGAAGTCATAGTTCCTATTAAATCATCAGCTTCAAGTCCTTCAAAAAAATAATAGCAAGCACCTCGCTTTTCAATATATTCATAGACTATTTTGAATTGATTTTCAAGTTCATGAGGAAAATCAGCACGCCCTTTTTTGTACTCACTATACATTTCATGACGAAAAGTCTTTTTATCTGTATCAAAAGCGACAAAAACATAGTCATAATTATTTTCGAGAATTGATTCAAACATATTTATAAATCCTAAAACAGCGTTAGTATATTCGCCATTTGAATTTTTTTTCATTAAATTAGTTTGATTTGTTGCGTAAAAAGCTCTAAAAATTAAGGAATTTCCATCAACAAGTAATGCTTTTTTCATCCTTTAGTATTTTCATGAAAAACAATAATTGCTCCAGCAGTAATTGTTTTTTGTATTAAGACTCTTGCTTTTTTTCGTAGTTCAATAGGAGTATTTAAAAATTCTTCATCAAGAAGACCATCTAAAAAAGTTTCTGGTTTTTTAGTAAATGAATTTCTAATTACTTCATGAATTTTAATTACATAATCCATAATTTTGATATTATTTTCATCATAAAAATCTCTGGCATCTTGTAATAATACATCAATTGAGATATTATTTTTGATTACATCGAGATTAATATAATAATGATATTTTTCTCCGATTACTTTTCTTAAATTTTTCAAAAAAGAATCAATGATTGGAGTAGTATCATCATCTAGATAATCTTCTAAATCAAAATATAATCTATCAATATAATCTTTAATTATTTCTCTTGTTTTTATGGTTTTATAGTCATAATCTTTTGCTTCAATCTTAATAACATTTAATTCTTTTACAATATCTTGAGAAAAATAATTTGTAATTTTTTCAAGATTTAGTTTTGATAATTCCCAGATGGTATTATCGAAATAGTCTTTAACTTCCATTGCTTTCATAATTTCACCCCTTATTTTTTAAATATCGAACTACTGAATAGTTTAGAAGGATCTTTTTCTAATTCACTTGCTTCTTCTTCTGTAACTTGCATTCTCGATAATTGTTTTGCCATTTTCTGTTGTTTTTCTAAAGCTTCATAAACTTTTTTCACGTCTTTAGCAAGGTATCCTGATCCTCTTGCGATTCGTTCCCTTCTTCTACTTGACATATCTATTAAATCTGCATTTACACGTTCCTCTTTAGTCATTGAAGAAATAATAGCTTCAAACATATTAATTTGGGAATCACCAACTTGTTCTTTGATATTTTTCATTTGTGAGAGACCAGGTATAAACCCCAATATCTTACTTAATGAACCCATTTTCTTGATAGTCTTGAATTGCTTTAACATGTCATTAAAGTCAAAAGTACCACCAGTCATTTTTTCCATTAGGCTATTTGCTTCATCTTCAGAGATATTATCTTCAACCTTTTCGATTAGAGTTAGAATATCTCCCATTCCAAGGATTCTATCAGCTAATCTATCTGGATGGAATACTTCAAATGAGTCCATTTTTTCACCGCTGGAAGAGAATTTGATTGGAACATTAGAAATAAATTTAACTGATAAAGCAGCTCCACCTCTAGAATCTCCATCAAGTTTTGTTAAAATAACACCGGTTGCTACTATTTTATCATGGAATTCTTTGGCTACATTAGCAGCTTGTTGTCCCATTAAAGAATCAACTGTAAGTAAAATTTCATCAGGAACTAGGGACTTTTTTAGTCTTGAAAGTTCTGACATCATGACTGTATCAATTTCTAATCTACCAGCTGTATCTATAATTAAACAGTCATAATTAAACTCTTTAGCATATTTTAATGCATCTTGAGCAATTTTTACTACATCAATTTGACCTTCTTCAAATACTTTAATTCCATTATTTTCACCAAGAGTCTTTAATTGGTTGATAGCAGCAGGTCTATATATATCGCAAGCTACTAATAAAACTTTCTTTTGATATGTTTTTTCGATGTGAAGTGCTAGTTTAGTAATACTTGTTGTTTTACCACTTCCTTGAAGACCGATTGCCATGATGATTGTTTGACCAGTTTGTTTTATATTTAATTCAGCTGTCTCACCACCTAAAATTGCTCTTAGTTCATCTCGTACTACTTTTACTACTTGTTCTGAAGGATTAAGTCCTTTAAGAATTTTTTCTCCTAAAGCTTTTTCTTTAATTCTATCACTTAATTCACGAACTACTTTAATATTAACATCAGCTTCTAAAAGAGAAAGTCTTACTTCTTTCATCATTTCGTCTATGTCTTTTTCGTTTAAACTATTCTTGCCTCCTATTCTTCTAAAAAGCATTGATAGTCTTTCGGTTAAACTATTTTCCATCTTATAACTCCTTTAATTCTTCCAACAATTTTTCATTCTTTGTTTCAAGGTATTTTTCAACTAATTCATTTTTTTTAACTTTATACTTTAACATTCCAATTTTTTCTTCATAATTTTCTAAGTATTTACAAATCTTATCAATCGCATCAAAAGAAGCACTTTTTGTTTTTCCGTTTAATATTGCGATCTCATTTAGAGTTAAATCCTCTTCAAAATAATATTTAAAATACTCGATTTGGTTTTTCGTGAGGATTGATCCATATAAATCAAATAATTGAATGAAGTAATTTTTCTTTTCTAAAAGTTCCATTATTTTAATTCCTTAAATAGTGAATAAATATATTCTTCTATATCAAATAAAACCAAATCATCTATTTTTTCACCTAAACCAATATATTTAATTGGTATATTATAGAGGTGTCTTATGGACATAATAATCCCACCTTTGGAAGTACCATCTAGTTTTGTGAGTATTATTCCTGTGACATCAGTCGTTTCTTTAAATATCTTTGCTTGCGAGACTCCATTTTGACCAGTGGTCGCATCAATTACTAATAATGTTTCCTTAAGTGATAGAGGAGACACTTTATTAATTACATTTTTCATCTTTTCAAGTTCTTTCATTAAATTGACTTTGTTTTGGAGTCTTCCTGCAGTATCAATTAAAACGACTTCATAATTTTCTTTGAGTGCAAGATTAATGCCTTCATAAATAACAGCTGAAGGATCATGACCCATACCTTTATCAAAAACAAAACAATTTGATCTAGTTGCCCAAATAGATACTTGAAGTACAGCAGCAGCACGGAAAGTGTCTGCAGCAATAATCATAGTTTTCCTACCTAAATCAGTGAATATTTTTGCTATTTTACCGATTGAAGTTGTTTTTCCACTTCCATTAACACCAACAAATAAGTAAACATTCAACACCCCTTCATCGTATTTTAATGAAGAATCAACTATTTCGTTATTTAAATAAAGTTCAAACATGTTATCTACTACTAACTCAATTAAATCTTTCGGATTAGTGAGATTCCTATTTATAGCATCTTTCTTAACTTTTTCGATAAAATAAATTGATGTATCGATTCCCATATCTGTTGAAACAAATAATTCTAATAAGCTATCGTAAAGTTCATCATCTATCAATGTTTTTGATTTAATTATTTCTTGTAAACTAGAAAATTTCTCCCTTTGTTTAAAAAGTCCTTTTTCATAATTTGCAATATGATCCTTTTTTTTAAACAATCTCGAAAAAATACCCATTTAAATACCTCGTATATAATTTTATCATAAAAAGTGGTTTGGGGCATTTTTAAGGAGTTATTATAAAATATTAAGCAATAAATATCATTTTTTTTGAATTTAATAATTTGAATTTTTTTATGATTTTATAACAAAAAATTAAAATTTATATTAAAAATTTCCAAAAAATATAGAAGTACTTATTAATTAATGGCTTTCTTAAGCTTTATACTTGCTTTTTGTATTTTGACTTCGTAAAGGTTCTTTTTTTAGATTTAGTTTTGGTAGCAAAAAAAGTCTTTTTTTCGCCGACATTTAGGATATATTTGCATTTTGGATAATTACTGCATCCTATAAATACCCCATATCTTCCGTTTCTAAATAAGAGTGGACTTCCGCAAGTTGGGCAAAGTTCATCTGTTAAAGTTTTTTCAAAACCACAACTAGAACATTTAATCGAGTTTTTTGTAACATCTAGAGCATCAGAATTACAGTTTGGACATTTAGCAGTAATATCTCCATTTTCTCGTTTCTCTAATTTTTCTCTATTCTTTTCGATATTAAATTCATTGTTAGGTGTTTGGGAATCACTTGATTGTTCTGATTTATCATTGTTTAGTTCAATGTTTGAAGTAGAATATAGACAGTTTGGACATTTATAGTATGCTGCAAATTTTCCTAATGTAATAGTCATGAGTGAAGAACAATCAGGACATTTCGCATGAGTTTGACAGTCAATCGCATTTCCAGCTTTACTAATGGCATTTTCTAGTTCCTTGTTAAAAGGAGTTAATATTTCTAATGAATCTACTTTTCCTTCCGCAACCAAATCTAATTTTTCTTCCATATCTTTTGTATATTTTTCATCGACAAATTTTGGAAAATAGACAGAAAGATAGTTATTCGTGTATCTACCAACTGTTGTAGGATAAATATGGTTTTTTTGAATAGTAACATAACTTTTGTAAAGTAAGGTTTGGATAGTTGATGCATAAGTAGATGGTCTACCTATTTCTTTATCTTCCATTTCTTTAATTATACTTCCTTGATTAAATCTAGGTTTTGGTTCAGTAAAACGCTTAACTAGTTCTATGTCATCAAAGTTTATTTTCTCATCTATTTTTAAATCAGGAAGGTCTTTTTCCTCGATTTTTTCTTTTGTGAATATATTGTAACCATCAAATAATTTTTTGATTCCTGTAAGTTTATAATCATGCTTGTTTGAAGTAACAATAATATTTTTTTCAAGATACTTAGGACTTTGCATGAAGCAAGCAACCGTATTATCAAAAATAAGTTTATAAAGTTTTAATTCATCGCTTTTAAGTTTCATATCACTCTGATAAGGATTCTTATTAATATCTGATGGTCTTATACCTTCATGTGCTCCAACTTGAATAGAATTGTATGGTTTAGCATATTCTTTTCCAAATTCACTAACAACGTAATTATAATATTGACCACCAACTTTGTTACTTATTCTTTCAGATTCAGTTCTCATATAAGTTATATATCCACTTTGAAATAAGGCTTGAGCTATATCCATACATTTTTTAGGAGAAAAATTAAAATGTCTAGCCGAAGCTATTTGTAAAGTAGTAGTTTTAAAAGCTCTATGAGAATGTTTATATTTTTCTTCTTCATTTATTTCTCTCACTATAAATGGATTTTTTGATTCTTCTTTAATAGTACTTGCTTCTAAAAAGTTAAGAAGTTTTTTAGGTTCACTTTTTTGATATTGAAATAAATATTTTTGATATTTTCCTGTAAGTTCATAGTGAAGAATAGAATTAAATGACTCAATTTCATCTTCTCTATCACAGATAATTTTTAATACAGCACTTTGAACTCTTCCCGCTGATTTACTTTTTATTTTTTCTTGTAAAAGAGTAGAAATAGGATATCCAATTAATCTATCAATTATCCTTCTTGTCTGCTGGCTATTAAACATATTTTGATCAATTATTCTTGGGTTTTCTAGAGACTCTATAATTGTATCCTTAGTTATTTCCTCAAAAGTAACTCTATTTTTTTCGTTCATGTCAAGATTTAAAATAGTCGCAAGATGCCAACTTATAGCCTCCCCTTCTCTATCTGGATCGGTTGCTAAAATAACTTTATCAGCCGTAAGAGCTTTGCTTTTAATAAAATCAGCTGTTTTATTGTTTTTGATAGTATAGGTTGGACGAAAATTATCATCTACATCTACCGCAAGAGTATCTTCATCTAAATCTCTTATACTACCTACTGAAGCAACTACTTCGATATTAGTATCATTTAGTCCCCGTAAATATGAAGAAATAGTTTTGCTTTTTTTAGGTGATTCAACTACTAATAATATTTTTTCCATGGTTCTCCTTTTATCTTTTAAACCTAGCTATTATCATTTTTTCGTAAAATTTTATAACGAAAAATATATTAACATATTAATAAATATAAATGATTAGTTAAAAAAAGTATTAAAAAACGCTCTTATTAGTTAAAATAATGATTATTATATTTCTTTGATTGTTCTTTTTTCAAAAAAATATCTCTAAAAATTATTGAAAATAGATTTAAAAAGTAAAATTTAGAAATAATGAGTATAAAAAGAAGTTTATCTTAAAATTGTTATAAAATTAAATTACTTAGTTAAAGGAGGTGCACTTGAAATGATAAAAGAATTAATTAATAACGAAATAGAATTAAAAAACTATTTAGAAGAAAATCATGCTTACGATATAGTCGAAGAGTTAAAGAATCTTAGTGAAGAAGAAAAAGAAATAGTTGTTAATTTACTATCCGAAAACAAAAAAATAGAAGTTTTATCATATATGGATGAGATAGATGCGGCTTCCATTATCCTTGATCTTCCCATTGAAGAACAAATAGAGATATTAGAAAATTTAGAGCCTGATGATGCAGTAGATATTATTCTTGAATTTGATGATGAAAATAAAGATGAACTTTTAGAACATTTAGATGTCAATTCCTCTATTCAACATTTGATGACTTACAGTGAAGATGAAACTGGTTCTATTGTTAATACTAACATATTAACTGTTTTTGATAATCAAGATGTTAAACTAGCAACTAAATATGTAATAGATAATGCACCTTCTGTTGAAAATATATCTATTATTTATGTAATAAACGAAGAAAACAAGTTTTTAGGTATTATTAATTTAAGAGATTTGCTTCTTTCCAAAAGCCCTGATTTAGTAAGTACAATAGTTGAAGAATATCCATTTGTATTTGATGATGATTCTATTTCCGCAAGTGCGAAAGCAATTGAAAATTATAGTGTAACTGAAATTGCCGTTGTCAATAAAGAAATGAATTTAATAGGAACTCTTACAATTGATGATGCATTAGATGCCTATAAAGAAGAAGCAATTGAAGATTATCAAAAATTATCTTTGCTTCCAGAAGAAGGAAAAAATAAATCAATCTTTAGTAGGGCTATGCATAGATTACCATGGCTTGTGATATTGATGTTTTTATCAATTCCAATATCTCTCGTTACTTCAAATTTTGAAGCTATTCTTTCAAGTGTTTCGATTTTAATGATTTTCTCTCCACTTATTCTAGATGCATCTGGTGATGTTGCGACTCAAACTCTAGCGGTAACTTTAAAAATGATATCAAGTGATGAAAAAGGAATTCTTAAAAATTCATTTAAGGAAATATTAACAGGAATGTTAAATGGCTTAATAATGGGATTAATCGCTTTTATTGCAACTATTATTTTATCTACCTTAAATACAAGTCTTACTAATATCAATGAATGGTACATGGCGTTAGTAGTTGGACTTTCTCTTTGGATTACAGTTTTAAGTGGACCAGTTATTGGATTTTCTGTTCCTCTTTTCTTGAAATTTTTAAAAATAGATCCAGCTGTTGCTAGTGGTCCTTTTATAACTACTTTGATTGATATAATTGCTCTTTTCTTATACTTGGGGCTTGCTACTCTCATGTTAGGAGGTATTTAAATGAAACAAATAAATTTCCATTTAACTGATACACAACTTAGAAAAATTCTTAGTACTATTCATGCTTATGATTTATCAATTTACTTTGAGGAATTTGATAGAGACGAAAAAATTAGAATTATTTCATTATTAGACAAAGAAAAATTAAATCAATTATTCATAGTTTTAGAAGATAAAATTGGACTTCTTGATATTATTGATGATGAGTTAAAAAGTAAAATTCTAAACTCTCTTGAGAAGGATGAATTAAAATTTTTCATTAGTAATGAAGATCCGGATTTAGATAAGTACTATATTTATTTAACTTCTATCAATAAAAAGATCATTAAATCATTGTTAGAATATGACGCTGATGTAGCAGCTTCAATTATGACTACCGACTTTTTAACAATTGATATTTCTTCATCGGTTACCAACGCAACTTCTGCAGTTATTAAAAAATCAAAACCAAATGATTATATTGATTCTATTTTTGCTCTAGATAGTGAGGATAATTATCTTGGAATTATTAATATTAAAGATTTAATTATTTTAAGAAAAGAAGAAAGTCTCCTTTCAATAGTTGATAAAGATTACCCTGTTATTGATGATACTGTTTCAATTGAAGGTGCCATTACTTTAGTTGAAGATTATGACCTTAAAGTACTTCCAGTAGTAAAAGATAAGAAAATAATAGGTATTATTACCGCAAGTGATATTTATGAAGAATTAATAGAATCTCATGAAGAAGATTATGAAAAACTTGCCTCAATTGGAGATCATAAGAAAGAGGATAGTGTAATAACTAGAGTATTTAATAGATTGCCTTGGCTTCTTGTATCTGTTGTTCTAAATCTAATAATTGCCTTCTTCTTGTCGATTTTTGAAGATACTTTAACAACTGTTATCGCACTTGCTTTGTTCCAACCTATGCTTCTCGGTATGGCGGGAAATATTTCCACTCAAAGTTTAGCTGTTACAATTTTAAATCTTCATGAAAAAGAGATGAAAGATATTAACATGCCAAAAAAACATCTTTTAAATGAATTTTTAATTGGAGTTCTTAATTCTATAATTTTATCATTACTTGCCTTTGGTTTTGTTTTCACTTTGTTGAGTTTTACTAAATTTGGAAATAAGGAACCTATATATGTTGCTTTTGTAGTAGCTAGTTCAATGTTTATATCGTTATTTGTTTCTGCTTTTATTGGTGCTGGAATTCCT
Source organism: Acholeplasmatales bacterium (assembly GCA_031284585.1). Taxonomy (GTDB): domain Bacteria; phylum Bacillota_I; class Bacilli_A; order Acholeplasmatales; family Acholeplasmataceae; genus JAITXT01. The sequence goes on along the minus strand of JAITXT010000003.1, from coordinate 33,077 downwards.
ATGTTCTTTAAAAAAATTGGGATAGATCCTGCTGCCGCAAGCGGTCCTATTATGACTACTATTAACGATTTATTTTCGTTATTTGTTTATTTCGGTTTCGCAACAATTGTATTTATTTTGTAAGGTGAGGAGTATTTAATGAGTGTACTTGGTATTTTTTCGTTAATTTTTTTGTGTTTGATTGGTCTTTTCTTTACAGGGCTTTCTATCTATTTAAAAATTAAAAATATGATTAGTAAAAAAGAAATGATTTGCTTGCTTATTTTTGCTCTTATATCTATTCTTTTGGGTGTTGCATTTGTAGGGCATAAAGATTTTAAACAATTTTCTTTTCTACAAATAATGCTTATTTTCTTTTGTATTAGTTTAGCTTTTCCATTAAATGTATTTATCAAGAAACTTTCAAGTAAAAAATACTTATCCTACATCTTTTCTCTTTTGTTTTTAACTTTTTTTATTACTAAATTCTTTTTTGAAATCCCTTTTTATGAAAAGTTACCCTTAAATATATGTAATATCGTTTGTGTACTTATAATTATTCGACCTTTCTTTAAAACTTCCTTTTTTGATTCGTATATACTCACTTTTGGATTTATTGGTGCGATTTCAAATGCTATATTAGGAGATTGGTTTAGTAATAAAGATCAATTTATTGGAAGTCTTAATGCTTATATTAATACTAATCAACTTGATTTTTTTAATATTAGATGTTTTGAATCAAATATGGTTCATAATTTTTATCTTACTTACTGTATCTATATGCTTCTATCAAAAAGCTTTTTCCCAAATGTCAAAAAGGCTTTATTAAATTTTTATTGGATCGTACCTTTTTATTTTATTTTAGTTTTTCTAAATCAAATATTTAAATTTAATTTCTTCTTTACTTCGGAATATAGAAATCCATTACTATTTATCTATGAAGCACTTTTTAATATTTTTGGGTTTAAGATTGGAATGTTTAAAATAAATTTAGTCTATGACATACTTTTAATTGGGGGAGCAATTTTAATTATTTTGCTGTTCAATTATTTATTAAGTTTAAAATTTAAACCAAAAGAAATTATTTTAGGAGATACTTTAACTAATGATCTCAATTAAAAATCTTTTTGAAATTGGGTATGGGCCGTCTAGCAGTCACACGATTGGGCCAGCTAAAGCCGCCTTATATGTAAAAGAAAAATATACTTTTGCCGTTTATTTCAAAATTATTCTTTATAATTCTCTTAATTTAACAGGAGAAGGTCACGCAACCAAAGAATCTATTTCTAGATATTTACCAGATGCTACTTATGAATTAAAAAAAGACAACAAAAAACATCCAAATTTATTTTATATTATTCCCTATGATTCTAATATGAATGAACTAGATAAAATTGAATTTATTTCAGTTGGAGGAGGACTTCTTCTAATTAATGGGTCACCTCTCATTGAAAATGACGTTTATAAAGAAACTAATTTTAAAGATATTAAAAATTACTGTATCAATTCTAAAATAGGACTTTATGAATATATCACTAAAAATGAAGGTGATTTAAGTTATATGGATGAAGTTTTTGATGTCATGATTAGTGAAGTAAGGGACGGATTAAAAAAAGATGGACTTTTACCTGGAGTTCTTAAAGTTAGTAGAAAAGCAAAAGCTTTGTTTCTTGAAGAACCAGAGGAAAAAAGAAATTTAATTTCTGCATTTGCTTATGCCGCTAGTGAGGAGAATGCATCTTCTAATTTAATAGTAACTGCTCCTACCTGCGGGGCATGTGGGGTCATTCCAGCAATTGTCTATTATTTATATAATTACGAGAATGTTACAAGAAAATTACTTATTGAAGGTCTAATAATAGCGGGACTAATTGGTAATATTATCAGGGAGAATGCTACTATTAGCGGTGCTGTTGGTGGTTGTCAAGCAGAAATTGGAAGTGCGACTGCCATGGCTTCCGCAATGCTCACATATATTAATTCAGGAACCTTAGATATGATTGAATGTGCCGCAGAAATATCAATTGAACATTCACTTGGATTAACTTGTGATCCAGTTAGAGGATATGTTCAAATTCCTTGTATTGAAAGAAATGTCTTAGCAGCTCTAAGAGCCCTAGATTGTGCTAGTTTAGCAAAAAGTATTTATAAAAATAGAAAAATATCTTTAGATACAATTATTAAAACAATGTATCAAACAGGAAAAGATTTGAAAGCAAAGTACCGTGAGACTAGTCTAGGCGGTTTAGCTCTAAATTGGGGGGATGATGAATTTAATTGTTGGTAAAATAGTGAACGTTTTATGTATTGATATGAATTATCATGGATTAGGAGTAGCAAAGATAGATGATTTTGTTATTTTCACGCGTGATTTATTTATAGATGAAAGAGCATCTGTTAGAATAATTTCGATTTCAAAAAATTATGCAAATGCAGAAGTTGTAAACTTAATAACTAAAAGTATACATAGAGTTAGAGAAGATAAATTCTTTTTAGATAGTACAGATTTATATAATCTCTCTGATAGTGAACAGTTGAGATTCCAAATTCATAATACATCTGAGCAACTTAAAAGAGCTGGATTAGAATTTAATAATATAGTACCTATCTCTACTGAAAATACCTTGAATTATAGAAATAAATGCAAGTTTTTTGTAAAAAGAGATAAATTCTTACGTCTGTTTTTGTATGATTACAAATATAATAAAATAGTAATCACTAATTTTTCATTAGCCTCTAAAAATACGAATATTATTTTAGAACAAATTAATACTTCATCACTAAAATTTATTTCTATTTTAGAATCAATAACCTTTAGATGTAATGAAAAAGATGAATTGATGATTAATTTTAATGACTATATTCATCCTAAATTATATGCTAGTAATGAAAATGAATTTTTAGAGCTTAGAAAATTCCTTTATTCTTTTCCTTTCGTTAAAGTTGTTTATCCAGATAGGAAACCTCTAAAAGTAGAATTTAAAGGTGTTAAATATGAATTAAGTTATAATTCGTTTTTTCAAGTAAATTATCAGGTTGCGGATTTGGCATTTGATAAAATTTCAGATTTTTTTAATGATATCAATGATTGTATTGATGCTTATTGTGGGTTAGGTGCGATTGGTTTTAGCATTAAAAATGCTCCTAAAGTTATTTTTGTTGATAATAATAGAGATAATATTTATCAATTAAATAAAAAAATAAATTCTAATCCCAAATATACATCCTATTTAGTTGATGTAAATACTATAACTTCAAAATTGCTAGGTGAGGGGATTATAGTTGATCCTCCAAGAGGGGGATTAGATGATACTTTAATTAATCATTTAAATTCTTACATCTATAAAAAGATTTCTTATCTTTCTTGTGATCTTCTAACTTTAGTAAGAGATTTAAAAAAAATCAAAGATAACTATGAAATAGTTGAGGTTTATGCAGTTAGGATGTTTCCTGGAACATCTAGTATAGAAACACTTGTGAATTTAAAAAAAAGATAATTTTTAAGTAATTTTCATTTTTCCTTACTATTATTATATAAGGAGGGAAAATATGAGGTTTATTTTTTTAATTATTACACTTTTTGCAACGAATAATTTAAATGTTACTTGGGAAAATACGGTTATTGATATTATGTTAGGAGAGAGTCCTGAACCTTATTTTGAGTTGCCATCGGCACACCTTTTCATGGACGATGAAGAAGTATTCGATCCTCTTATGTATTATGAAAGAGGTGTAGAATTCACTTCTCTTCTTGATGTAAATACGAATAGAATAAGAGAATATAACATTAGGTACAGGGTAGTTTATCCAAGTTTTGATTATTTAAGAAATACGATAACTGTAAAGTTTAGAATTTTAGATAGAACTCCTCCTACTTTTATTTTAGTTCCTAGTTTTACTATTCCCCTAGATGGGAAAGTAACAAATTATTTTGCTGGTGTTGATGTAATTGATAACTACTACAAGTTTGAAGAATTAACTTTACATGTCGATGCTACTAGAGTAAACAATAAAGTAGTTGGAACATATAAAATAATTTATGTAGCAACCGATCCATCTGGAAACGTCTCATCATGTGAATCATTTGTAAATGTAATTGATGATATACCACCTTCTATAACTCTTAAAAAAGAACTTATAGGTGAGGTAAATGAGATTATCGATTTAAGAAATTATTTTACAATTAAAGATAATTACAACACCGTAGTTACTATTCTTATTCTAGATGATTATATTGATTATGCAAATATAGGTATTTACCCGTTTACGGTTATAGCTAGAGATCAATCATTAAATGAAACAATCCTAGATGATTATTTTTTACTTGTAGATACTACAAAACCTATTATCGAACTTAAACCAAATCCTAAGACCATAAGAGTATTTACTACTATTGATAGTGATTTTCTTCTATCTTATATTCTTTATGTAAGTGATAATTATAATTTGTTAACTATTAATGATTGTTTAACATTTCATAATATTGATAGTTCTTATATTGGAGATTATCAAGTGACATTTTTGCTTAGGGATAGTTCTTTAAATGAGGCTATTAAAACATTAAAAGTTAGTGTTGTGGATGATATCGCGCCCTCTATTAGTATAAAGACAGATCTTATTTTTGATGTCTTTGACGTTGAACCTTTTTTAATTAATTATTTTGAAGTAGTAGATAATTATTATGATCCTAGTGATATCGCGATAAAAATTGATTGTAAGTTTAATATTAATGTAGTAGGTACCTATCAGTTATCTTTTACAGCAACCGATAAATCTAAAAATACAGCTAGTTTAAATACTTATTTATATGTTGTTGATAATATATCTCCAATCATAACTCAAGTCCATGATATTGTAATATCTGATTTCACCAGAAAAAATTTAAGTGGCTATTTTACTTATTCTGATAATTATACACCTGTAAATAATTTAATCTTTACCGCTTATGATATGAATATAGATTATAAGGAAGTTGGAAGTTATGAAATAGTAGTTTCTGTTAAAGATTCATCTTCTAATACCACAATTATTCTAGTAGAAATACTAATTGTAGATATAATTCCACCTTCTTTAGAATTAAGTAGTGAGTCTATAGTAGTCATGATTAATTCGGAAGAAATTAATTATTTAAGTTATATTATTTCTGTTAGTGATAATGTGACTTATCTAACAACTGAAAACGTCTTAATTAAGCCAGAAGTTAATTATTTTCAAATTGGGAAGTATCAAGTTTTATATGAGGTTTATGATGAATTCATGGGATATAATTCTAAAATTCTTATTGTCTATGTAGATGATTTATTTGCCCCACGTGTATATGCGCATGATATCATTAAAAAATTTAATACCGAATTTGATATTTTTGAGGGAATTAGTTATGAAGATGAAACATCATGTAATATTGATTATTTTCCTAAAAATATTAATTTTTTATCTCCTGGAACTAAAAAGGTGTTTTATGCTGTAACAGATTTAAGAGGAAATACGACAATCGTTTCAAGAAATATTGAAATTGAACCTTTTAGTAAGACTCCTATCTTAAGTGAATATTATTTTTCAATTGGTTCTTTGATACTTGCGGCAATATCCTCTCTTTACTTATACTTTAAGAAAGAAAAGTACGATTAAAAATTTATTTTTTAGCAAAAAAGAGAGAAAAAAAAGATTATTATATTATAATTGTTAGTAAAGGAGAGTAATATGGCAAAAATATTATTGGTTTATTGGTCTGGCACAGGCAATACTAGCCTAATGGCAGAAAAAATATCTCAAGGCGTAAAAAATAAATCAGGTGACATTACCGTAGTCCAAGTTTCTGATGTTGTAGCAGAGGATGTTAAAAAGTATGATAGTTTCTTATTCGGATGTCCTTCTATGGGCGTTGAGGAACTAGAAGAGGTAGATTTTCTTCCGTTTTATGAGTCAATTGAAAGCGAACTAGTTGGTAAGAAAATTGGTTTATTTGGATCATACGGTTGGGGTACTGGTGAATGGATGGAAAATTGGGAAAGTAGAGTAATTGCTAATGGAAGCATTTTATTCGAAAAAGGTGTTAGAGTTTTATCTACACCTGGTCCTGATGAACAAGAAGATTGTCTTTTGTTTGGTGAGAGATTTTATCAATTTGTATCTTAACTGATGAAAAAAATACTAAATGTAGTAACAAGTAATTCAATGTCTAGTAGTTTAATCTCGCTAGACGAATTACTTGTGAAAGCAAAGACAGATAATATTAATATTATTTCGTTAATAGATGATAATTTATCATCTTTTTTTACTTTTCTAACTAAAACAAATGAACTTAATATGAGGGGAGTAATTGGATTATCCAAAAGAATTGAAATTAGTGGATATCTTTATGACTTAATTTTTTATGCTTTAGATGATGAAGGTATTAAACAATTAATCGAAATTAATGTTCATAAAAGGGATTTAATATTTGAGGATTTAGGATCTCTTTCACATTTAGCTGTTATCTTTACTTTTAGTAAAAATTCATTTAAAAATAGTAGCGATTCGTTATTTATTAGTAATCTTTCGGGAATTATTTCTAAATCTAAAATTTTCTATTATGGAGTAATCTTAAGCGAGTTATTATATGTTGAAAATGTTTTATTTGAACTAGAAGATTTAATTGCTAGAAATAGTGCACTTGAAAGTAATTTCTTCCCTGTCCACTTAATAAAATATCTTGATTCTAATGAAATTGAAGCCTATAGTATACTTGAAAAAATATCTTTAAATACAAATAATAATTCCTATAATGACTATAATTATATTGAACTTTCTAATTTAGAGAAATTATTCCTTGGAAAATCTACTAAATTTGATTTTAATTTAGATTTTTTAAATAAAATTACCTACAAGAATTTTTATAATAGTAAACTATTCTTACCTGATATTTTTTGGATTAAAGATATAAGTGTTGAGGAATATTTAAAAAATCTCTGTTATGTAGGACTAAACAAAAGATTAAACGGTAAAATAAGCGATAAATATCTTGAACGTCTAGAGAGTGAATTAGAAATAATACATACTATGGGATTTGATTCTTATTTTATTATCGTTTATGATATTGTTTTGTATTGCGCCAAAAATAATATACCAGTAGGACCAGGAAGAGGTTCAGCTGTATCTTCTTTAGTTGCATTTTCTATAGGAATAATAGCAGTTGATCCTCTAGAATATGATTTATTATTTGAAAGATTTTTGAACACTTCTAGAACTGAATTACCAGATATAGATATAGATATTGCGGATAACAGGAGAAAAGAAGTAATTGACTATCTAGTTCTTAAATATGGGGAAGAAAAATGTTATGAAATTTCTGTCTTCAAGAAAAAAGATTCGAAAGAAATATTTTCTAAAATTTGTTTAGAGAAAAAAGTACTTCCAAGTAAAATAAATAGTATTTATAACTCGATTAGTAATAATGTTGTTGATGCGTATGACAAAGAAACTATCTATTTAAAAAATATATTTGATAAAATTAAAAAATCAACTTCCGAAGTTGCTAATCACCCTGCTGGAATAGTTATTTTAAATGATTTTTTTGTGGGAAAAGTTCCTTATTTTAATAAGGCTTCAAAAATTAGACAAATGGAATATGATAAAGAAATCGTTGAAAAGATAGGTTTTCTTAAGATAGATCTTCTTTCGAATAATTTTTTAACCAAAATTAATAGAATAAGTGAGGAAGTAAAGAAAGTTCATCCTGATTTTCAATTAAGTAAAATAGATCTTCAAGATGATAAGACTTTATCACTAATTAATGAAGCAACCAATAGTGATATCTTTCAAATTGGGACTTCTCAAGGTTTAGAATTATTAAAAAGATTTAAAATAAGCAGATTTTTAGATATTGTAATTTTAATTTCCTTTGAGAGACCAGGGATTACTGCTAATATCAATGATTTTATAGCGGTCAAAGAAAACATAAGAAAAGCTAGAGTTCTTCATCCCAAATTAAATGATTGTTTAAGAGGAACTTATGGAATTATTTTATTTCAAGAACAAATAATGCAAATAGCTAAAATAGTTGCGAATTATACACTTAAAGAGGCAGATATCTTTAGAAGAGCTATTTCTAAAAAGAATTCAAGTTTAATTGAAAAAGAAAAAGATAAATTTATTGAAAGAGCGTTTAACAATGGATTTAATTTAGAAGAAGCTACTCGTATTTTTGGTGAAATAGAAGAATTTCAAGGTTATGGGTTTAATAAAAGCCATGCGGTTGCCTATTCAATGATTGTTTATGAACAAGCTTTTTTAAAAGCAAATTACTTTGAGATTTATATAAGTGTTACATTAGAGAACTCTAGCAATGGAGTAGAAATAAATAATATCTTAAAAGAGATTAGGAAAAGAGGATATAATATTGTTAAACCAAGTGTTAATAATCTAAATTTTAGTTATTATTTTGATGATAAACACAATTTTTATCTTCCTTTATTTTTAATAAAAGACATTTCTAAAGAAATAGCTAAGGAAATAGTTGACGAAGCTAATATAAGAAAATTTCAAAATTTAAACGATTTTAAAGATAGAATTCAAAGACTAACGGAAGTTCAATACAAAAGTTTAATTCATGGTTCAGCATTTGACACATTCTCGTATAATCACAGAACTTTAATTAAATCACTTTTTGAAAATTCACATTATAGTATTTCTTATGTTGGAATGAAAGTAGTAATTAATAACGAAGAAGAATATTTATTTACAGATTTAAGAAAATACGAATATCAAACCTTTGGATTTAATATATTTTATCGAGGAATTGATAGTTATAGTGATTTTTTAAAAAATTCTCCTAATGTATTAGATGTCTCTTCTTTTATTAAGCGAGGTTTATCAGGAAGAGTTCTTGGTTTTATTGATAAAAACAAGATTAAGAAAATAAAAACCAAAACGGGAGAAGACATGGCTTTTTTAACAATTTCTGATGATTCAGAGTTTTTTGAAGCTGTTTGTTTCAGAGAAAGTTTAATTAGTTTAGAAGAATTAATAGCTGAAGATGCATTAATTTTTGATATAAGAATATCTACTTATCAAGGAAAAATATCTTATACAGTAGAAAAAATTGGGAGAGTGAAAAAATGAACAATAAAAAAATAACCTTAAGACCTATTATAATTGTATTTGTATTAAATATTTTACTATCTATTTTTAAAATATCAACTGGACTCATATTTTCTTCTCTTGCATTACTTAGTGATGGCATTAATAGTTCTTCTGATATAATCATTAGTATAGTGTTATTAGTATGTGTTAAATTATCGAAAAAGGCTCCAGATAAAGATCATCCATATGGTCATGCGAAATACGAAGGAATCGCAAATTTAATACTTTCTTTGATATTTTTCTTAACTTCTATTTCTATTTTCTATGATGGAATAATTAATATAATTGAATTTTCAAATAATTCAGATATTGAGCCCATGAATTATCTAGCTATTATTTCAAGTGGAATAACTTTAGTTGTTAAAATATTTATGGCAACCTATCTACTTAAATCTAGTAAACGTCTCGGCAATAATCCAACACTAAAAAATGAATCAAAAAATCATTTTTTAGATATTTTCGCAACCCTTTCAGGAGTTATTGGAATTTTTTTATCAGTAATTGATAAGAGGTTACGTTATTTTGATTTTCTAGCTGCTATATTAATTGCTTTCTTTATTATGAAATTAGCAATTGATGTATTTAGAGATAGTGTTGCTTTTTTAACTGATAAATCTCCAAACGAAGAAACTATTCTCAAGTATAAAGACTTTATTTTATCAATAAAAGGAGTACTTTCAGTTGATGTTTTGAGAGTTAGAACTAATATGGAAGATGTTTATATTGATGTTGAGATTGGAGTTGATGCAAATCTAAGTTTAATTAAAGCACACGAAATTGCGGAAAATGTACATTCACAAATAGAAAACACTTTTGAAGAAGTTTTACACATTATGGTTCACGTAAATCCCAAACTTTCTTAAGATTTCTACTTACAAACGATTAAAACCTAAAAACCACGGTTAAAAAGTTAAAATATTATTTTTACAGCAAAAATAAAGTAAAATATAAGAGAGTAGTCATTAATTGTCGTAAGGAGGTCTGCATGCAAGAAATAATATCAAATTGGGGGGATTTAATTTCCATAGCACAATGGTTATTAGTAGGTTTGTTTGTGCTAATATATTTTCTAGGTGGATTAAAAAAGGGTTCTAAAAAGTCATTGTTCTTTTTTGTTTTTAACTTAATTGCTGCTGCTATTTCTCTTTTGCTAATTTCGCTATTTTCTTTTAGATGGTTTGTAAAACCTGATAATTTTTATACCTTTATCCATGATCTATCAAATAGATATTATTCTGCGGCTCTTGTAACAATTGAAAATTATGAACCTCTTTTAAGAGATATTAATATCGCAAATATTATTCTTGGATTTGTTGATTTAGCTCTAAAAATAGTTTTGTTCTTTATTTTATATCCAATTTTAAAATTTTTATTAAGACTTATCATCGGTCGTCCTATCTGGAAAGCTATTAATAAAAATATTATCTATAATGAAGTTACTAAAAAAAGAATTCTTTATGGAAATTCTGCTCCTATCAATAAAAAAGAAACTTCAAGATATAAAAAATCTTTTTTAAGCAGATTAGGTGGCGGTGGAATTGGTATATTAAGCGGTTTATTTGCTGGTTTAATTTACATATTACCATTAGTTATTTTAATTTCTGTTGTTGATAATATTGATTTTGAGAAAGTAAACAATTTACCAGTTGAATTAGTTCAAGAAAGTGAAACTGCATATTTAAGTAGTGGTTCTAATTTAAGTGCTCCTATTTTAGATAGTGATATGTTATCTCTTATTGGTTTAGTTCAAAATGTTTCTAAAAAAGGAGTGTCTCCTCTTTATTTTGGACTTAAAGATTCTTTGTTTAATGCTTTTTTTGATGTAAATATTGGATTTAATAAGAAATTCTCTTTAGGAAGTGAATTAAAAAATATCAATGAGATTTTAAATGTGGTGATAGAAGGTAACCTTGTTGATTATAAGAATATATCAAAAGAAGATAGTGGTTCTTTAAATGAAATCTTTAATAGATTATCTAAATCCACAATTTTTACTGATTTAATTCCAGCAGCTCTTAATGCTTCTCTTACTCCTGGTTTAATTTCCTCCTTTCTATCTGATCCTATTGTAGGTGATTTAACAATTGATGACTTATTGAATAACGAAAAATTCTCTTCTTATTTAAAATTATTATCAGAAATAGATTTAGGTGAGGATTTAACAACCCTTTATAAAGTTGTAGATAATTTACTTGATTATGGTAAATTAGATGAACTATTAGCACTTTTTGAAGCTTTATCTAATTTTGACTTAGATTATTTAGAAACAAACGGTATTAAGATTAGAAATTTATTAGTAGGAACTTTTGAACAAATTAAAGATTTAAAATTATTATTACTTCTTAATACAGTTATTTCAATCGTACCTGAAATTTCAGAAGTAAGAAATTTGATTTCTTGGATCCCTGAGGAAAATGTTAAAAATTATCTTGAAGAAAATTTAGAATTTATAATTGATGATCCTGATTTTTTCATTGGTGAATCTGGTGAAATTGGAAATCTTAGTCGAGTAGTTAGTGCTATTTTAGGTGAAGATTGTTCGATCTTTTTTGAACTTATTTCAAATTTAAATGAATCAAATACCGATAGTTTAATTTCTGAAAAGTATTATCTTTATTTTAATGACATCGTAGATGTAATTTTGAATGATAAATTAGTTGAAAACGTGATTCCTATTGGAATAGACTTTGGAATTGCATCTCTTGGTTTAGAAGAAGAATTGAATGAAAAAGTTGAAAATTTAGTTGATGATGTAGTTATTAAAGATGAAGTAGAAAATATAATGGATATATATAGTAATATTACTAACTTTGCGATTCAAGCATTATTTGATGGTAATGTTGGTCTTTTTGTGGAAGATTTATTAACAACTCATCAAAAAGAACTTAAAGATATAATCTCTATTGTTTTCGATAAAAGTGCTTTGGTTAATAATATACTTGTAAATTTTAGTGGCATAATAGTAGATATAGCGGTTAAAGATGAAGAAATAAATGGATATCTGCATCTTTTATTAGATGATACAACGGTATCCGAAAACATAGGTTCAGATCTAATTAAAATAATTGATGGAGTAATATTAATTAATGGTGAAATGTCAATTTCTAAATTAGTCAATCAAAAAATTACTTTAAAAGAAGTACTAACTGCAATTAGTAATTGTGATAGTGAAATATTTCAGGAAATTGATTACAATCTAACTTCCCTTAATTTTTTAAATTTTGTTGATCCAATAGTTCAAAATATGAATGAAAACGGTAAATTAGATTTTATTACTGATTTTATAGAAATTCCTAAAGAAATTAATTATTCCGAGTTTATAAGTTATGCTCTTAATTTTTCGAAAGCAATTGTTACTGAAATTGGAACCCAAATCAATTATAAATCAATTGTAAATATGGACGATTTAACTGATAGATTACTTTTTGATTTAAATATCATAGAATTATTAGAGAGTGGAGTTATAGAAAGTTATATCTATAAAGAAAATAGTATTCCAATTATAAGTGAATTAATTGCCTCTCTTGTAAAAGGTGATTTTGTACAAAACTCTCTTGCCAATATACCTTTAAGTATTCCTGATAAGTTACTAGATGCTAGTAGTAATAGTAGTATTTGGAAAAAAGAAATTGACGATATACTAGGTAGTATTTTTGGATTAGTAACCTCAGTATCCCTTGAAAAATATGTTGGAACTTCTATTCATGATTTATCAAGTATTGTGCTTAATTTGAATGAAGTTAATTTAGGAATTATTTTTGAATTAAAAGATAATCCTAATGTAAATTGTCTTTTAAATACTTTGATTGTTAGTAATACGGTTACTAATCTCGCAAATAAAGGTTTCTCTCTTAAATTAGGTGACTCTAATTTAAAAATTGACGTTCCTAATTCCTTATATAATTCGGATGGAATGCTTGATCCAAATGAAATTTTTGCTACAGTAAATAACGTTCTTGGATTTGTTGATGTTCTTATTGGTAGAGATCACACTATAAAAGAATTAGGTGAAAGAGAATTATCTTATTTTGTTGATAATTTCAATGCCCTTAATAATTCTCAAATTGCTATTTTAGGAGATAATAAATTACTAAATAAGGTTTTACGGTTCAATTTAGAAAAACCTTCTAACCAAGTTGCCTTAAGAGGATTTTTATCAAATGCTTTAAATGTTGAATTATCTGATTCTGCTTTACATTATACTAATTTAACGGAAAGCGAAATAACTCTTTTATTAGTTGGTCTTAAAGATTTAAAACTTAATGCTAAAGTTCTAAGTTTTGATAATGACGCTATTGTTGAGTATATTAATGTTTATTTCCGTAATACAGCTATTGATTCTTTATTTAATTCTAATATTTTAAAACAAACAATCTCCCAATTAATATATGATGATGGTATTAAAACCTTATTGGTAGATTTAGTTGAAAATACTTTTACAAGTGCTTTAAGTAATTTTACTGATTTAGATATCAATTACAATGATCTGGTTGTAAATATTTTAAATAGAACAAAAGATACAGATGGCGTTTATTTTGATAAAGAAATATTAAAAGAAACTGTTGGCTTATTTAAGTCATTAGAAGTTAGTAGCCTAGATGAATTTGGTAATTTTAGTAAATTTAATTTTCTTCAAGAAAAGATCTATAATACTGGTTTTGTAGATGCATTGATGGATTTTGATTTTACAATGAATATTTTTTCTGATCTTTTAAAGAGTACTAAACTTTCTAGTTTACTTACTAATTTAGTCGCTAATTTACTTAATGATAGTGGGGCTGATATTAGTTTCGCGGAAGATGCTATTAATTTCACTAATCCAAGATATGGTCTATTTGAAGATGGAAATATCTCGAAAGTCGAATTTAAGAAATTTATTTTAAGTTTAGTTGAAATTAATTTTAGTAATCTATTATCTGGTGGATTTAGTTCTATTCAATCAATTTCTAAAACTCTCCTTGAGAGATCTAACAATGAATTCCATCAATCTCATATCGAATACATGCTTAATTCTAAAGTTCTCTTAGGTATTTTTGATATTATTTTAAATACTACGGGAAGAGAGGCTAAATATGCAGAACTTATTAATAAACTTGGATTTCTTCCATTTGAAGTTGATGAAGAAATATTTGTAATTGAAAAAAGTGCTCTTGAAAATGGAATAATCAAGAAATCAGAGATCTATAATCTTATTAATCTATTATCAGTTATTGATTTAGAAGGTGGTTTTGGAATTTATACTATCCTTAAATTAGATAGTAATACACCTAATAGTGATCCGATTCATTATTTACTTTCTACTATTACTTTGAGTTCTATTGTTACTAATATTCTTAAATCTAGTCAATTAAGAGAATTTGGAGTATCTAAATTATCTTCTCTTTTAGAAGATGCAGATCCACTTTGGTTGGAATTTCCAAAAGAAGCATTTGAAGAAGATACTAAATTAATTAAAGAATTTGAAATTAGACAGTTGATAAGAGATTTAAAGATCTTAGGATTTACTGAAGATGGTGATGTACCTGAAATTGGAATTGATTTAATTACAGATCTTGTAGGTAAGAATTATAGCGATGGTAAAGATGACTTTGATAGATTGTTAGCATCTAGTATCATTTATTCAGTTATAGCTAAATTTTTCCAACAAGATGCATTAGATAACAAGATTAAAGATTTTCTTTCTGATAAATTAGGTTCTTCTGGTATTGATTTTAGTAATGTATCAATAAAAGTTCCAAGTGATTTACTTGGTACTTCTGGAGTAGAAAAAGATCTAATTACTAAGGTGGAAATAAAGAACCTAGTTATTGCATTTAAAGCTCTAGATATAAGTAGAGGAGATGAATTAGGTTATGGTTTGAATTTAATTACTTCTCTAATTGATATAAATGATCCTTCAAATGATGAATTCTCAAAACTCTTAAATTCTAATTATTTCTATATTTTAATTTCAAGAGCTATGATGTCCGATTCTATTAGTTCAAAAATTAATAGTGTTGTAAGTGAATCTTTCGATGTTACAGATATGAAAATAGTATTTATTCCTTCTGATGCATTAGGAAATACTGGTATTGAAGATGATAGAATTAAAAAATCAGAAATTAGAAAATTATTTATTTCTCTAACTTTACTAGGATTTGATGAAATGGACAATATGGATTTTTCATTAACTGAGATTTTAAACTTAGGAAATTCACATAAGTACGGGGAATTTCCAGAAGATGATTTAGGAGTTTTACTAGATAGCGTAATTGTTTGGAATTTGTTATCATTTACTTTAACTAGCGAGGAAACTATTTCTAAATTTGCAGGAGATAAATTCAGTAAAGAAGAATTTGTTTTAAATCATTATGCATTTGATAGTGCAGTTACTTCTAGATTAAGTAGAGTTGAAATAAGAGACTTGTTTAATAGTATTGATGTACTTGGAATTGATGATTTCTCAAATATTGATTTTGATTTAGGTATTTTTGGTACTATTACTGAAGAGAAATTAGATATTCTATTTACTTCTATTTATATTTATACTCTTATTAATTGTGTTGTAAATAATTTAGATGAAATTACTCTTTCTGTAGACTCAATAGATCATGTAAGTAGTTCAAGACATTATCAAATGATTGATTACAGTGAAATAGTTGCTTTATGGTCTGCTTATGCAATAATAGGAGACATTACAACGTTTGATGCTAATAGTATGACCTTGAGTGATTTTGAAAGCATATTAGACTTAAATTCACCTTTAATTGAAAGTTATATTTCTGATGTTATGTATAAGAATATTGGCGAAAGTGATGTATTAAGTGATTATAATGGAAATATTCCAAGATCTGCGCTAGTTGATTCTATTGATGTCAAGAAACGTATCAAACATATTGAATTAGTGAAAATGTATGATATTTTACTTCTTATGGCTGATGGACCTTCTAGTTCTATTTTTGAAATTTCTTCAAATATTCAATCGTTATTTGATGGCATTAGTCTTAACCTTCTTGGTGATATAATTAACGTTGAATCGATAATTGTTGATGCGATGATTTCTCAATCTATCTTATATGATGAATCGATTGGTTTATATGTTTATAGAGATTTAGCTGAGTTTAGAGAAGCATATGATTTAGATACTAAGTTAGTTATTAAACATTACGTTTTAGCAAATTTCATTGCTAATGTTGAAGGATTATTTGGTTCATCTTCTCTTAGCTTGAGTGAATCTTTCTCTCAAGATACATTCCTTACTTTAAATTCAACTTTATTACAGAATAATATTGGAAATTCTGGTGAATTAATGAATTCTTTATTTACTAAAGCCTTGATTGAATCTTCATCTGGCGGGGATTCGTTTATTACAAGTCTACCTACTCTATCAATGGATAATATTCCAACTACTAAAGCTGGTTCTAATTTCTTATTGATTGGTGAAATAAGTTCTGTATTTGATATTTTAACTATTCTAGAAGCAGATGGAGAAAGTTTTGATGTATTAGAAGAAAAAATACTTAATTCTCCTGCGACCCTTATAAACAAGTTTGTGATACTTGCTGAAAGAAGTCCACTTGTTAGAAGAATAATTTCGAAAGGTATTATCGATACTGGTATTACTGCACATAATGAATTTGCTTATATAAATGAAGGTAACCTAAGGTTAGGATTTGATCCTAATTATTATGATATCTCAGATCCTGACCCTAAAAATCACAAAGCTGATTTATTTATTGATGAACTTTGGGGAATTGCTGACTTCATGTCTAACTTTGATGTTGGTTTAGGTGACTTATCAACAACTATCCAAAATGACTTTGATTCATTCTTTGCGATTCTTCCATCACTTGTTCATACAAGATCAAAGACAATAGTTGTTAATTACTTGCTTATACTTGCTATGGCTCAATATCCATTCCTCTCATTTATGTATGATAGAGGCACAGAACATCCTGTTAATTTTATTAGAAAACTTGCTATGGTAAGTTTACCAGAATTAAATCGAACTAACGATTTTGTGGAATATTTAAACGATACCGATGAACTTATAGTTGTTGATTCAACTTATGATATGTCACAATTTGATGGTGGAAACGGAGTTGATATTTTCGGAAGTCTTATTATAGTATCTGACCCATTAAGTAATGAAAAAACTGTTACGACTACAGTAGAAGAAGTTAGCGGAATTACATCTATCTATTTATCATTTAGAAGTCTATTCCTAAACAATATCATTTCCTCTGGTGGAGGTTTATTAGGAGATTACGAAAGTGGAGTTATTTATATTTCGTTGAATTATAGTGGAACTAATCATCCAATTGTAATTTTTAATCTTGAAAATGGAAATACTGTTGTTGTGATTGATTCAGCTAGTCTTCCAAGTACTGGTTCTTTTGAAATTGTTATTACATACGAAGGATTACCTATTATAGGTACTTCAAATTATTCAAATTCTTGCTTGTTATCTAATTTAGTTTTAAATTATTAATCTATTATTTCAAAAGTATAATGCTCTAGAGAATCTAATTCCCTAGAGCATTATTTATATTTTAAGTCAAAAAGGTTTTGGGAGTAATAAATGATTAAAAAGAGGGCTATTATCATAAATAAATAGATAAACATATATATTTATGCAAAAAGATTTATTTTGTAATATAATTATTATTATAAATAAGAGGTTTTTAAATGAAAAAAATTATCAGACGGTTGTTTGGATACGGAAATTTAGAAAATGATGAAATTGCAGGTTTTGAAAAAGAAAGAACTAGTAGTAACCTTCACAGAGCTTGGGTATTTTCTTTATATGTTTTGATATTGGAATTATCTCTTCAAATCATAAATATGGTTCGTCCTGCTGGAGATTCCGAATTTGATAATACAATCATCTTTTTTATCATGTTATCTCTTGTCAATATCGTAGCCGCTATTATATTCTTATCTATTTTTTCATATTTTAAAAAACATAGAGATAAAGTATCTGATAGATTAGTAAATAATTGTGTTTTTGCTTTCTTATACATATATATTATCGTTCAATTCGCATTTTGTTCTTTAAATATTAAACAAAATGGAGGTTTTGAATCATTTATAATCGTAGTTATGGTAGCTGGTTTATTTCTTATCATTAAACCAATTGAAATAGTATCTATTGGTTCTTTTGGTCTAATCTATGTTGTATTATTTGCTTTTTTCAATCGGGAAACTAGTTCAACATGGAATAACTTAATTAATACGGATTTATGGACTAATTTATTAATTATGACAGGTATTTCTATATTCGTTTCTATTTTATTATATAGAATGTTTGTGAGTAATTATCAACACCGTGCTAAAATAGAAAAAATAAATTTAACATTAGAAAAAATTATCGATGATAGAACAAAAGAATTACAAAATCAAATAGTAATAGCGGAAAATGCATCGAAAGCAAAAAGTTCTTTCTTGTCAAGAATGAGCCATGAAATAAGAACACCTCTTAATGCAATTATAGGTTTATTACAAATACTTAGAAAAAAAGAACATGACGAGCATACAACTCTTCAATTAACAGAAATTAAAAATGCATCTGATTATCTTCTTGGACTACTAAATGATATTCTAGATATGAGTAAGATTGAAGCAGAGAAGATTAAACTATCTCAAGATGAATTTTCTTTCTATGAATCGGTTAATGAAGTATGTGAGATAATCAAAGTAAGAGCAGAACAAAAAGAAATTAATTTTCTTCCAAGTATTAAAGATGTTTCTAAAAATATTGTCATAGGTGATAAAGTAAGAATTAAACAAGCATTGATAAATTTACTAGGAAATGCTGTAAAATTCACTCCTTGTGGAGGAGAAGTAAGACTTAATATAAACATTGAAGAAGAGACAAATTTTTTTGTAAAATATCATATTGAATGTATTGATACAGGAATAGGCATTAGTGATGATGTTTTATCTAATCTCTTTTCTTCTTTTCAATATAATCCTAATGGTTCATTGCAATATGCTGGTTCTGGTTTAGGTTTGATTATCTCTCAACATATTGTTAATTTAACAGGATCTAAAATTGAAGTTAAAACAAAATTAGGAGAAGGTTCTAATTTCTATTTTGATTTAACTCTTGCGAAAGAATTAAATTCTGATAGTAAGGAAGAAAGTGAAATCATAGAAGATACTTTTGAATTTGATTTAACTGGTAAAAGAGTACTTCTTGTTGAAGACATTGAAATCAATAGATTGATTGTAACAGAGTTACTAGCAGATACAAATGCTATAATAGAAGAAGCAGTAGATGGATTAGATGCATTAAATAAGTTTAAAAAAGCAAAGGCTGGATATTATGACCTCATACTTATGGATATAATGATGCCTAATATGAATGGTTATGACTCTTCGGTAGCTATACGTTCACTTGATAGAGAAGATGCTAAAAAAGTACCTATTATTGCTATGACTGCAAATGCATTTAGAGAAGATATAGATAGAGCATTTGCATCAGGAATGAATGGGCATATTGCTAAACCACTTAATTTTGTAAGTGTATTAAAAACATTAAAAGAAATATTTAATCAAGTAACACAGTCTTAAATTTATTTTTAGTATATTAATCAAATATCTTTTTTATTTAATATTTAAAAACTCCAAAAAATCATGAATCTTTATGATTATTTTCTAATCTTTTGAATAATTTAAGAATTTCAATTATAATTTTTTGAAATTTAAGTGTTATAATTAAATATTCATTTTTTAAAAATGATTAAGATATGGGGGGTCAAATGGGTGAGGGAACAAAAAATAAGGTTTATTATCTTAAAACATTAGTTAGAGTTTTTAAGGAGATAAAAAAATATAAATTAAAAAGGATTTATTTATTCTATCTAATAACTTCTATTGCAGGAGGCGTTCTCCCTATTCTTTCTTATTATATTCCTAAATTTATTATTCAAAAATTACTTATAGATGAATTACCTCTTCAAATAATTATTTATGTTTCTCTAATCTCTTTTCTATTATATTTATTAAATACTATTTTTAGTAATCTTATTGGTGTTTATTCACTAAAAATTAGGCTTAATAAATTTGAAGATGCACTAACTGTTTTTCATGATGTCGATTACATTTACGTAGAAGATCCAAAATTTCTAGATTATGTTCAAACAAGTATTACTGCCTTAAATTCTGAAGAAGTTGGATTTGAAGGAACTTTTTATAATTTGAAGTTATTACTTCCTCTACTTATTACTTTTTCTTTAACTTGTATAATTCTTTACAATTTAAATTTTCTAGTATTTCTTTCTCTCCTCGCAACTGGCGTTTTTTCTTTCATTAATAATTTCTTAGTTGGAAAATATAAATATAAAAAGAGACTAGAAGAAAGTAGATTAGAAAGAAAATTAGACTATTATAATAAAACAAGTTCTGATTTTACCTATGGAAAAGATTTAAGAATTAATAATTTATCCGCTACTTTACTTGATAAACATTTAATTCAAATAAACGAGAAAAAACAATTTAAGAAGAAAATATATAATTATTCTTTTAAAATTAGTCTTATTGGACTTTTATTTCTCTTATTACAAGGTGGGACAGGTTATTATTTTGTTTTGAGAGAATATTTTTATGAAAATTTAGGCTTAGAAGATGTAGTTTTTTATCTTACTGCTATAACCTCACTATCTTTAATTACTACTTCAATAGGTTTTAGATTATCTAAAACAATTGAAGATTTAAGAATTACATCTACTTACTATAACTTTGTAGATGATTTACCTAATTATAATCAAAAAAGAGGTAATTATAAGAGCGATTTAGATGACTTTGAAGTTATCCTCAATCACGTTTCTTTTAAATATCCAAGGAGTGATAATTACATAATCAAAGATTTAAGTTTAAAAATATCTTCTAAAGAAAAACTAGCAATTGTGGGAGTAAATGGAGCAGGGAAAACTACTTTACTAAAATTAATTTTAGGACTCTTAGTTCCTGAAGAAGGAGAAATTCTAATAAATGGTAGATCCATTCTAGATTATGATATTGTAGAATTATCTAAGAAAATAGGTGTTGTATTTCAAGATGTTAATCTCTATGCAATAGATATCTTATCAAATATTGTAGGTAACGATATTTCTGATATAAGTCTTGAAAAAGCCAAATATAGTGCTAAATTAACGGGGCTTGATGAAAAAATAGAATCATTTAAAAATGGGTATCATGAAAATATGCTAAAAGTTATTTATGAGGATGGAATAGAATTATCTGGTGGAGAAATTCAAAAGCTTGCGATCGCAAGAGCTCTAGTTAAAGATAATAGTCTTGTTGTTTTAGATGAACCTACCTCATCATTAGATGCTCTTGCGGAAGGAAAGATTTATGAAGATTTTGATAAAATTACTAAGAATAAGACAACAATCTTTATTTCCCATCGTCTTTCTTCGACTAAGTTTTGTGATCATATTGTTTTAATTGGTAATGCTAGTATTTTAGAATACGGAACTCATAACGAATTAATGAATTTAAAAGGTAAGTATTATGAAATGTTTAATATTCAAGGAAAATATTATAAAGAGGAGAATCTTTAGATGTTTAAGACTATTTTTCTCTTTCTAAAAGTTAGTTTTAAAATAGATAAGAAATTTATTTTCTTAACTTTATTCTCTTCTATTTTAGAGGTTTTTAAAACTATTTTTGAAATATATTCAATAAAATACATATTAGATTCCCTAATTTCTAATAATTCTTCTTTTGAATACTCATTGCTCATTAGTCTAGTCATTGTTTTTATGAATGTATTAATAGTGCTTATTTCCAATTTATTAAATAATAAATACGAAATAGAGCTTATGGTAGCAAATAATCTAATACTAAGAGAACTTGGTCGTAAGATGATGAATACAAGTTTTGATAAATTAGAAGATCCATATTATCTTGATTTGAAAGAAAAGGCAATCTTTGCGGTGAGTAATCAAGGAGCAATTTATGGATTATTCTCATCGCTTAAGAGTCTCTTAATTTTATTTACGTCTCTTGTTTCTTTCATATCTATTTTATTAAATATTGGTGTTTTTCTTCCTGTTATTATTTTATTTTTTATTGGTCTTAAAGTTTTTATTTACTTTCTAAACTATAAAAAAACCGTTAGTTTTTACGGCAATATTATACCTATCAATAGAAAAGCCGGATATTATTTGAATATCTTATTAAATCCAAAATATGAAAAGGATTTTAGATTCTATAGTATTGGTGATGTTCTTAGAAATGAATTTTCTAAATTTCAAAAACAAACTATTAAAGAATTTTTTTCTTTTAATTTTTATAATAGTTTATACGGCTCTTTAACTATTGTTGCAAGTACTATATTAAATTTTTTAATTTATCTATATGTATCTATAAAATGTTTAAGTTTGAAGTTTGGTATTCCTAATTTTTCTTTATACTTAGGAACCGCCATTAAAATGGCTTCCTCCTTTGAAGATGGAGTTCAAAGTGTCATTAAATTGGTTTCATGTGCAAATTATCTAAATTCATTTCGGGAACTTTTATTATTAGATGAAGATGATAAAGACGGAACAATAAATCTTCGGGATAGCATAGATGAAATTAAGTTTGAAAATGTTAACTTTAAATATCCAAAAAGTGATACTTACGTCTTAAAAAATATATCTTTTACGATTAAAAAAGGGGAAAAAATATCTGTTGTTGGTTTAAATGGAGCTGGGAAAACAACATTAATAAAATTGATATGTAGACTCTATCCCTTAGAAGAGGGAGTAATTTATGTTAATAACATTGATATTTCAAAATATAAATATAGTTCTTATATCCATAAAATTTCAACTGTTTTTCAAGATTTCAAACTATTTGCTTACTCTTTAAGGGATAATATTTCTTTTCAGAAAAGCGATACGCAAATAGATGAAATACTAGATTCAATTGACTTTAAAAGAATAGTTCATAGTTATAAAGATGGTCTTGATACTTTTTATGGGAAGGAATTTGAAGAAAATGGAATTGAGATGTCTTTAGGCCAAATTCAAAAAATGGCGATTGCAAGATGTTTAGCAAAAGATGCATCTTTAATTATCCTCGATGAACCAA
Organism: Acholeplasmatales bacterium; assembly: GCA_031284585.1. Classification (GTDB taxonomy): domain Bacteria; phylum Bacillota_I; class Bacilli_A; order Acholeplasmatales; family Acholeplasmataceae; genus JAITXT01. The sequence continues at coordinate 9,917 of JAITXT010000003.1, read as the reverse complement.
CGGCGTCCCTTGATCCTATTAGTGAGGCAGAAATCTATGAAAAATTCGCAGAACTTGTCAAAAACTCAACTTCAATATTTATTTCTCATAGAATGAGTAGTTCAACGTTTGCTGATAAAATTCTAGTAATTAATGAGGGAGTAATAGAGGATTTTGATTCTCATAAAAATTTAATGATGAAAAAAGATAGTATTTATTGCAAGTTATTTAATACTCAGAAAAAGAATTATGAAGAATAATTTTAAAAAATAAAAAAAAGATAAGACGTTAGCCTTATCCTTTTTTATACCTTAAAGATTAATTAAGCAAGTAAAACAATTTTGTTAGAAATTAGAATAGTTACAAAATCAACAAAACCCAAAAACCAACCTAAAAATATGTAAACAACTACACCTAAAATGTTGCCTTTTACTAATCTATGAATGATTCCAGCAACCCAATTAACTCCAGGGATTATTGAAACAATTACAGAAATAATCCAAGGACTTCCAAACCAATATCCACCTTTTCCACGTTTTGACATTATAAAATCTCCTTTTTAATGTTAATATTATACGACAATAAATTTACATATTTAATAAATTCGATAATAGAAAGAAATATCTAAAAATTTAAGTTATTTTTATGTTAAATTTCGTATTTTATCGAAATATATATTTTTTTAAAAATGGTATTTTATTAATTAATCTTCGATTACATCTCCTCTTTTTTTAAGTTCCTCCACAATTTCATCGTGACGTTTTTCATCAATTTTAAAAGTTAGTTTATAAATTATATAACCAATAACGGCTAGTATAATTGGAATAATAAACATTCCCATTGAAAAGTATAATTTTTGCGAGTCCACGACTTCTTCTGGTTTTATTTGAGGACCAAAATTAATAAATGTTAAGAGTGCACTTACAAATAGAATTTCACCGATTGCTGAAGAACCTTTATTAATAAATGATTGAGTAGAAAATGTAACAGCTACGCTTCTCTTATTATTTTTAAGTTGTCCGTATTCAACTGTATCTTGAATAAAAATTAACATAAGTACTTGAACAAGTCCTTGACCTGCAAATCCAAAGATGCCTCCTACAATAAACAAAGGAATAAATGTATAAGAAAACGCCATAATAATAAATCCAATTACAAATGCGGCAAATCCAATCGTAAATAAAGTATTTCTTTTAAGAATTTTGGTGAGAAACGGAAATATTCCAATGGTAATTAATTGACTTACTCCAAGAACTAAAGCAAAAGTTGAATAAAAACTTTCTTGTCCAATTACGAAACGACAGAAATAAGGTGCCGCACCAATAGCTATCATATATCCAGTATTAAATAAAAGCATAGATATCGCAATCACAATTAATTGATCATTACTAGCAATAGCTTTCCACATATCTTTTAAAGTATATTTTTCATTTTCTTTAAATTCTTTTTTCTCTTTTACTCCAAAAAGTGTAAATAATTGAAATCCTAACATGAGAATACAAATAAATACCATGAATACGATCCAAGCTAATTGACCATTTCCATTAAAAAATTGAATTAATATTCCGGGATCATTTTTAATGTCCCCCTTTTGTAGTAATGGCATAATCATAATTGCCATCGAAAATGAACCTATACTTGCACAAATTCTTGCTACTGAACCTGTTTTTTCTCTTTGTTTATTATTAGATGATAAACTTGGTAACATTCCCCAGTAGGCTGTATCATTAAGTCCAAAGAAGAAGTCAAGGATTAAATAAATTACAAAGATAGTTCCAATAAAGAGTATGGTTCCAATAGTAGTATCTGGATAAGTATTATTCCAGTCAACAAAAAGTAATAGACCAGCAAAAATAGAACCTATTGTTCCTATTAAAATCCAAGGTTTAAATTTACCGTATCTACTTTTTGTTTTATCAACGAAGTATCCAGTAAGAGGATCATTTAAGGCATCAAATACTCGTAGAATAGTAAATACTACGGTAATTCCAATAATATAACGAATTGAATTTGTGTTTAAACCACAAATTATAGTAATAAAATACAAAAAATTACCAAATACAAGCGAGTAAAACATATCTCTTCCAATGGTACCGACGCTATAAAAATATCTGTTTTTAGAATCTTGGGTCATAGATTTCTCCTTTATTTATCTTAGCACAAGTGTTTACTCATATTATACCAAAAAATAAATATTTATCTAAATAAAATCGCTTTATTACTAATAAAATTTAAAAGAAATAGGCTATTTTAATACAATAATCAAATATTTTATATTTCATTTTTTTAAATACTTGGATAAATATGATAATTTTAAATAACTCAATATCAAAATATCTCAATTTTTAAATTGTAGAATAGGTCTTTTAAGGTGAATTTATTGCTAAATGTTTAAGTTTTTGGTATAATATTATGATTTATTTAGATGCTTCCTTAGCTCAGTTGGCAGAGCAACTGACTCTTAATCAGTGGGTCCACGGTTCGAGCCCGTGAGGGAGTACCAATAAAAAAATAAAAGCCATTATTTCTAATGGCTTTTTTTAATTATTTTTCCCAAAATCTAATTTGTGGGAATGAATTAAATACCCAGAGTACTAAAACTACCACAACAATAAATATAAAAATATTTCTAAGAACTTTACTTCTTCTTGAATATAAATACGCACTCCATCCCATCGCTATTAGCATAAATAAATTAGAGAGTGAACTCAATATTGCTAGTTGGAAAATATGGAATAAACCAAATACTTGGACTATTGCCCAAAAAAACAAACTGAATAATGCTAAACAACCAACTAAATTACCATCTGAACTTCTCTTTGACATAATTTCTCCTTTTATAAACTCTTAATAATTATATAAAAAAATGCGAATAAAAGATTAAATTACTTAAATCTTTATAATTTATTATTTTCTATTCATATTCTTGAAGAAGTTGAGGACATTTAAAAAGATTTCATAGTCTTTTTTAAAATCAAAAAATTTGAAACTTAAATTACCACTTTGACTTAATCCTAAAAAGTTTCCTGGACCTCGCTCCTTAAGATCTTCTTCCGCAAGGACAAAAGAATCGTTTTCTTTCTCTAAAAGTCCTAGTCTTTGAGTGTTACTATTATCACTAATGAGGAAAGCACAACTTTCTAAGTTGCTTCTTCCTACTCTTCCTCTTAATTGATGTAATTCTGAAAGTCCAAAGAAGTGAGCATCAAATATTGCGATTACGGTTGCATTAGGGATATCTATTCCTTCCTCAATCATTTTAGTAGCAATTAAGATTCCGTTTTTTGATTGTTTGAATTCAAAGTAGTTTTTCTCTATTTCATTTGGTCTCATTTTACCATGAATTTGGAAAATATCATAATCTATGAAATATTTGCTTAATAGTTCGTATACTTTATTTACACTTATTGAATAGTTTGTATCTATGGCTGGAGCCACACATAAAACTTTATTTCCTTTATCTAATTCTTTTTTAGCTACCCTAAAAAATATATTAAGATCTTCGTAGGTAATACATTTTGTCACTACTTCTTTTCTTCCGTTAATATTTTTCTCTAATTTTAGAACAGTATTATTAAAAAATATTTCAATTAAAGTTCTAGGAATTGGAGTAGCTGAAAGTGAGATAGTATCTATTCCGGATGCTGCTTTCGTGTAAATTGATTCCCTTGCAAGAACTCCAAATTTGTGTTGCTCATCAATAACTACTAAACCAAGATTCTTAAAAATTACATCTTCGGAAAATATAATATGAGTTCCAATAATAATATCTATTTCCCCATTTTTTAATAAATTTGTTATTTCTTCTCTAGTTTTTGAATTACTAGTTAGTAGCATAATAGTGCGATTTTTAATGATTTTAGTAAATAAATCATAATGCTGTTTGGCTAGAATTTCTGTTGGAGCAATTAGGGCAACTTGTTCATTTTGAGACACGGCATACATTGCTATTAAAGAGACTATAGTTTTACCACTTCCTGTATCTCCTTCTAGTAATGTAAAAGAAGTTTCATTAAGATAAAATTTTTGAATGATATTATTACAAGCTTTCTTTTGTGATTCGGTTAAAGTAAATGGAAGTGTTGAAATTAATTCTTTAACTTCCTTTATATCAATATTTTTTTTAATCCTAGTCTTTTTTTCAACTATAAACAGAGTTTTTTTAATATATAAATATACTTCAAAATATTTATTTGACGTTATTGCTTTATTAATATTAAAATTATCGTCTGGGAAATGAAGCGAATAATAGGTCTCATATTTGGAATAAAGATTATATTCTTCAATTAACTTTGGATTAATGTCATTATAAATAATATAATCGTTATGCTTAAAAATATTTTCTATTAATTTAGAAATCATTTTGGAACTTATATCTTTAAAAGGATAGTTGGGTTTTATGCCGGAGTCTTTCTCATTACTTATTTTTTTAATTGTAAATAAATTATTTATCTCGTCATATTTTCCTAGTACTATAACTCTATCATCTTTTCTTTCATAAATTTTAAAAAAAGAAATAAAATTTATTGTTTCATTTTTAAATGTCCCAATAAACTTACAAATTGTCATATTTTTTTTATTTATTTCAGTAATTTCAGTTTTAATTGTTATTAAAATAGTAGAATTATTGTCTCTTTCTATCTTCTCACTTGGTAATAAATAATCATAGTTTTTTGGAAAAGTTGTTATCAATTGATAAGTTGTATTAATGTTATGTTTGATTAATTTTTGAATAGTTTTTTTGTTATAAGAAAGATTTCTTAATAATTCATTCATTATTTTAAAGCTTTAGTTAGTAATAATTGATCAAGTAAAACTATCGCACATGCATTTTCTAGAATGACCCTTGCTCTATCTATATAATAAGAATCATGGCGTCCGGCGATTACTAAGGTTTCCATTTTTTTGGTTTTATCATTATATGTTTTTTGAGGAAGTCTAATTGAAGCGATAGGTTTTAGAAGACAATTTATAACAATATCATTTCCGTTTGAAATTCCGCCTACAATACCTCCAGCATGATTGGTTTCAGTTTTTCCTTCCGCATTTAATATTAAATCATTAAATAAACTTCCTTGAAGAATACTTGAATCTAAAATATCTCCAAAATTAACTCCTTTAACCGCAGGAATTGAAAAAAGAATATGCGCAAGTTCAGCGCTAAGTTTCGAAAAATAAGGATTCCCGATCCCAATCGGGTAATTTTTAATAGTAACTTTTATTCTTCCCCCTATACTATCTAATGAATCAATTATCTCTTTAACCTTTTCTGGAAATAGTGATGAATCTTTAATACCTGCAAGTTCAGTTATTTCTGAGGTGAAGATAACTTTATCAAGAACCATTTTCGCAATCGAACCAGATATAGTAAGTAGGGCAGTTAATCTGGCGGAGAATATTCCACTTCCTCGAGAATCATTATAACTATCATATCTATATTTTGCGACAAGATCAGTTTGTGAAGGTCTGTAATGAAACTTGAAATCTTCATAACTTTTAGAATTGATATTATTATTTTTAAGTAAAATAGTAATTGGAGCACCAGTTGATAAAAAACCTTGTTCATCCGCAAGCACACCAGAGATAATTTCAAAATCATCCTTTTCTCTTCTAAGAGTATTTCCTAGTGATTGAGGTTGTCTTCTGACTAGATCTTCTTTGATTTGATCTAAATTAATTCTAATTCCGCCTTTTACTCCATCTAATACTACACCCATAAGGCTTGAGTGTGATTCTCCAAAAATTGTAACTTTGAAAATATTTCCATATGTATTCATTTAGTTAATTCCTCTCTTAGTTCATTTAATTCGTTAAGACTTAATTTTATTTTGATATCCAGATAATTATTAAGGGCACTCAATCCTTGACCTATTAATATATCTACTCCACTAATCCCTAGTCTAGATTTAGTAACAAATAAAGTGTTTTTAGGTTTATATACAAAATCAATTGTGATTTTATCTTTTATAATATTAGTATCAATAGGACAATCAATAGTACTATTAGTACCTATAGGAGTACAGTTTATATAAATATCGTAATTGTCATTTAATTCTTGGTAGGAAATTACTTTTGCAAAATCCCCCTTATAATTATCCTTATTTCTAGTCACAAAAGTAAGATTATCATTTCTAAAAACATACTTAGTAGACTTTGCGGCACCTCCTGTGCCTAGACAAATAATTTTTTTATCGTGATAAGAGATATTATTATTATTTAAAAGAAACTCTAATCCATCAATATCAGTATTATCCCCGATTAGTTTTCCCTCTTTTAAATAAACACAGTTAACGGCACCAACAAACTTTGCTTTTTCAGTTAGAGAATCTAAGTACTTGATTACTTTTTCTTTATATGGAATAGTGACAGAAGTTCCAAGATATTCTTTATTTCTAATTTTATCTAAAGTTAATTCTAATTGATCTTCTTCAATATCAATTAAGTCACAAACAATTTCATCTTTAAAATATTTAGATAAAAGACTATAAAGGAGTGGAGATTTGCTATAAGATATATTTTTTCCAGTAAGTGCAATTTTAATCATCTATTTTAAACCTCCATTTTAATAATTATAACAAAATAACCTTGAATTTCTCGAAAAAGTTAAATATTTGACAAATAAATGTATTTTTTGAAAAAATAGGACATTTTCCTTGACTTTTAAATAACTTTGTAATACAATATTTAGGTACGAAAAAAACGTACCATATTATATATGTAAATTTTGGCTTTATAAAGCCACTAAATAAATTGTGGAACGCCTGAGGGTGTGTTCCAAAAAAGGAGAAAAGATGCCAACAATAGCACAACTTGTAAGACAAGGAAGAATTGATAAGGAGTATAAATCAAAGTCACCAGCGTTACTTTATGGTTTAAACAATCTTAAGAAAAAACAATCTGTTTATTCTTCCCCACAGAAAAGAGGAGTTTGTACCAGAGTTACAACTATGACCCCTAAGAAACCGAATTCTGCATTAAGAAAATATGCCAGAGTTAGATTATCTAATGGTACTGAAGTAACTGCTTATATTCCGGGTATAGGACATACTCTTCAAGAGCATAGTGTGGTTCTAATCAGAGGTGGAAGAGTAAAAGACCTACCTGGTGTTAGATATCATATTATTCGCGGTACACTAGATACAACTGGTGTTGCCAACAGAAAGCAAGGACGTAGCAAATACGGAGCAAAACGTCCAAAAGCAGTAGTAGCAAAAAAGAAATAATCAAAGAATAATCTAAAAGAGGAGAATCAAAATGCCAAGAAAGGGAAATGTCGTAAAAAGAGATGTGTTACCTGATCCAATTTACCATTCTAAGTTAGTTACTAATCTAATTAATAGGATTATGGAAGAAGGAAAGAAAGGAACAGCTCAAAGCATATTATATGGTGCATTCAATATAATTAAAGATAAATCAAGTAAAGATCCATTGGAAGTATTTAATGAAGCTTTAAATAATATTATGCCAACATTAGAAGTTAGAAGTAAAAGAGTCGGAGGACAAAATTTACAAGTACCGACTGAAGTAAGACCTGATAGAAGAAAAGCTTTAGGATTACGTTGGTTAGTGTCTTATGCTAGACTTCGTCGTGAAAAAACAATGCAAGAAAAACTTGCTAATGAAATACTAGATGCTTCAAATGGAACTGGAGCAGCAGTAAAGAAAAGAGAAGATGTACATAAAATGGCTGAAGCAAATAAGGCTTTCGCTCATTATCGTTACTAATTAAGAGGTTATTAAAAAGATGCCACGTGCGTACTCATTAGAAAAAACTAGAAATATAGGAATAATGGCTCATATTGATGCTGGTAAAACTACCACTACAGAAAGAGTTTTATATCACACTGGAAAAATTCATAGGATTGGAGAAGTGCACGATGGTGCAGCCGCTATGGACTGGATGGTTCAAGAACAAGAAAGAGGTATTACAATTACTTCTGCGGCAACCACAGCTTTTTGGAAAGACTATCGTGTAAACATCATAGACACTCCGGGACACGTTGACTTTACGGTTGAAGTATCTCGTAGTTTAAGAGTCTTAGATGGTGCAGTTACAGTGCTAGATGCTCAAGCAGGTGTTGAACCTCAAACTGAGACAGTTTGGCGTCAAGCTACCGAATACAAAGTTCCTAGAATTGTTTTTGTCAATAAGATGGATAAGATTGGAGCAGATTTCGAAAATGCTGTCAAGACAATTCATACAAGATTAGGTGTTAAAGCTTATCCAATAAATTATCCTATTGGTGCTGAAAGTAACTTTGATGGTATTATTGATATCATTGATAGAGTTGCTTATCATTATGATGGTAATCAAGATGAAAATGCAGTTATAATTCCAATACCTTCACATTTATTACCTATTATTGAAAAAAAGAGAGTTGAATTAATTGATGCTTTATCTGATTTTGATGATGAATTAATGATTGAATTTCTTGAAACTGGAGAAGCTTCTTCTGAATTAATTAAAAGAGCTTTAAGAAAAGCTACTTTATCAGTAAATTTCTTTCCAGTTATCTGCGGATCTGCTTTTAAAAATAAAGGCGTTAAGTTGATGTTAGATGCCGTTATTGATTATCTACCTAGCCCAAGTGATGTTGAAGCAGTTATTGCTCACAACGGAGATGGAGATGAAATAATCTTAGAATCTAAAGATAATGCTCCTTTCATTGCTTTAGCTTTTAAAGTAATGACTGATCCATTTGTAGGAAGATTAACTTTCTTTAGAGTTTATTCTGGTACGTTACAATCTGGTTCTTATGTATTAAATACTAATAAGAACAATAAAGAACGTGTAGGAAGATTACTTCAAATGCATGCTAATAATAGAGAAGAAATTAAGGAAGTCTATGCTGGAGATATTGCGGCTGTGGTAGGATTAAAAGATACTACAACTGGAGATACATTAGCAGATGAAAAAAGTGATATAATTCTTGAATCTATGACTTTCCCAGAACCTGTTATTAACGTTGCTATTGAACCTAAAACTAAAGGTGATCAAGAAAAAATGGGAGTTGCATTACAGAAACTTGCAGAAGAAGATCCAACTTTTAAAACTTATACTGATAGAGAAACAGGTCAAACTATTATCGCTGGTATGGGTGAACTTCATCTAGAAATTATTGTTGATAGAATGAAACGTGAATTTAAAGTGGAAGCAAATGTTGCGGCACCTCAAGTATCATTTAGAGAGACTATTACAAAACCTGCTGAAATTGAAGGTAAATTTGTACGTCAATCTGGTGGCCATGGTCAATATGGTCATTGTTGGATTAAATTCGAACCAAATCCTGATAAAGGTTTTGAGTTTGTAGATAAAATTGTAGGAGGTGTTATCCCTAGAGTATACATTCCTGCAGTCCAGAAAGGTATTGAAGAATCATTACCTACTGGAATTCTTGCTGGATATCCACTTGTGGATATTAAAGCAACATTGTTTGATGGATCATTTCATGAAGTAGATTCATCTGAATTAGCCTTTAAGATTGCTGCATCGATGGCGCTTAAGGCTGCGAAAGAAAAATGTGCTCCTGTCATCCTTGAACCTATTATGGATGTAGAAGTTGTGGTACCTAATGATTATGTGGGTAATGTTATTGGTGATTTAACAAGCCGAAGAGGTAGAATTGAATACCAAGAAAGTAGAGGGAATGCTGTTGTTGTAAGAGCAAACGTTCCTTTATCAGAAATGTTTGGATATGCTACGGCAATTAGATCAAACACCCAAGGAAGAGGTACATTCATTATGCAATTATCGAAGTTTGAAAAATGTCCGAAAGCAATTTTGGATGAAATTATTAAACGTCGTGGAGCTAATTAAAATAAATATTTATTGCTAAATATATGGAGGAAAATAATGGCAAAAGAAAAATTCGAAAGAACAAAACCGCATGTTAACATCGGTACAATTGGTCACATTGATCATGGTAAAACAACCCTTA
>JAITXT010000029.1 GCA_031284585.1 Acholeplasmatales bacterium | reverse complement strand
CACTTGGTGTTCCAAGCAGAATGAACATAGGTCAAATCCTAGAAATTCATTTAGGAATGGCTGCTAGCACTTTAGGTATTAAAGTAGCTACTCCAGTTTTTGATGGTGCTAACGATGCTGATTTAAATGAAATAAGAGATATAGCTTCTATCCCATCTGATTGGAAATTTACTTTATATGATGGAAGAAATGGTAGAAAATTTGATAATAAAATCTCTGTTGGAATAATGTATATGATGAAATTATCTCACATGGTTGATGATAAGATTCATGCAAGAAACGTTGGACCTTATTCATTAGTTAACCAACAACCTTTAAGAGGAAAAGCTAATAAAGGTGGCCAAAGATGTGGAGAAATGGAAGTATGGGCTTTATATGCATACGGTGCTGCTCACACTTTACAAGAAATGTTGACTATTAAATCAGATGATATGTCTGGAAGAAACAAAGCATTTGCTGCTATAACAAATGATAGACCACTTCCTACCCCTTCTATTCCTGAATCATTTAGAGTACTAATTAAACAATTGCAATCTTTAGGATTATATGTTGAATTAATTAATTCAAAGACTGGTGAAAATGAAGCTTTCAGATCACTTACTAATACCACACATTTTAAATTATATAATGGAGTTGGAGGAAACAAATAATGGCTAAACAGATTAAAAACAAAGAAATTAAATTAAAAGACTTAAGTATTTCTAAAGAACTTGCTCTTAGATTTGAATCAGGCAACTTTATTGTTCCTACAGATTTTGAAAGTTGGAATTTAGTACTATTAACTGAGTTTATTACAGAAAACTATGCTCATAATGATTTATTTGAAGAATTAAAGAAACAAGTATTTTCTAAATACCATGTTCCTTCATCAATAGATAAACATAAATTATCTCCTGATGTATCAGCTGCATTAAAATCAATAGGTTTTTATACTTTAAATGATATTTTTAGTAATAGAAAAGAAGTATATTCAACTTTTTCTAGTGATAGTGAAGCAATTGAAGAAATAAATAACCTTTTTTCACTATATAGTGTTGAACCTTTAAGTTTTTTAGATGGTTTAACTGTTGCTTCTGATGCACTTGGAAATTTACCTTTACCTCCTGAATCTCTTTCACCAGCATATCATGAAATAGCTGAAGAAGAAGTTAAAGAAAAAGAAATAAGTGTTAAAGAAAGAATTGACAGTCAGTTATCTAAAGAAAAAAGAAATAGAGGTATTAAACAATATTCACATTTCAAAATTAGATTAGCTAGTTCTAATGAAATAAAATTATGGAGTTATGGTGAAGTTACTAACCACAACACTATTAACTATCGTACTGGAAAACCTGAAGAAGGTGGTTTATTTTGTGAAAAAATATTTGGACCTACTAAAGATTATGAATGTAATTGTGGTAAGAAAAATAGAGCAGATAAGGAAACAGTATGCCCTAAATGCGGTATTGAAATTACTGAATCTAAAGTAAGAAGAGAAAGAATGGGACATATTCATTTGAGTGCTCCAGTAGTTCATACTTGGTATTTAAAAAATAATCCATATATTTTAAGAAGAATTTTAAAATTTCCTCCAAGCGTGATCGATGCAATAGTTTCAAGAAAGAAATTTATTATAATTGAAACATCTACTCCTGATATTACTTTAGGTGCACTTATGGATGAACAACAATATGCAAAATATAATGAAAAGTATAAAGGTCAATTTAAAGCTCTTACTGGTGCAGAAGCTATCGCTTTTAAATTAAAAGAAGTAGATTTAGCTAAAGAAAGCGCAAAAGCTATTAAGATTCTTGAATCTTCTAAATATGATTTAGATACTAAAGAAATCAACATGTATAGAAAAGAAATCAAAAGTAACTATATCAACCAAACTACTCTTCCAAAAGAAATTAGCCAAATTATCTATTTTGATAAATTATTAAAATCAGATAACAAACTTGAATGGATGGTATTAAACAATATTCCAGTTATTCCACCTGATTTAAGACCTATGGTTGCTTTAGATGGTGGTAGATACGCTACTACTGGTTTAAATGATTTATATAGAAAAATTATTAACAGAAACATTCGTCTTAAAAAGATGATTGATCAAAATAGTCCTAGCATTATTATTAATAATGAAAAACGTATGATTCAACAATCAGTTGATGAATTGTTTTTACCTTCTGAAAAAAATAGTACAGTTGGTGGTAAAAAAGTAAAAGCTATTTCTGAATACCTAAGAGGTAAAGAAGGTATTATGAGACAAAACTTACTTGGTAAGAGAGTTGACTATAGTGCTAGAAGTGTTATCATCGTAGGTCCAGATCTAGAAATGCATCAATGTGGTTTACCACGTGATATAGCAGTTGTTTTATTTAAACCATTTATAATTAGAGAATTAAATAAAAAATATAAAGACCAAGAAGGTAAAGATACTAAAACTAAGAATACATCTAAAATATATGATGCTCTTGGAAATGATGTATGGGAAGCTTTAGAAAAAGTTGTTAAAGAACATCCAGTATTGTTAAATAGAGCTCCAACTTTACACCGTCTTTCTATCCAAGCTTTTGAACCAAAATTAATTGATGGTAAAGCTATTAGATT
>JAITXT010000026.1 GCA_031284585.1 Acholeplasmatales bacterium | reverse complement strand
GAACATTATCAAAAGTAATATTCTTAATTGATGCATTTTGAAGAACTCTGAAGAGTCCAAAACTTGTAGTAGTAAGTAATGTTACTTTAAATCCATTTCCATCTAATGTTCCCATAAAGGTAGATACTTCAGATACCTTATTTGATTTTCCTGTGAAATCAATATCATTATCTAAAATTACATATAGGCTTTGAGTAGTTGGTGATTTGAATAATACTTCTTTAAATTCATCTGGTGTAGTAACATGTTTAACTGTTTCTTTTACTAATTCGATAGATACTACTGATGAAAAATCTAAATCCACATTTAAGACTAAGTTTAAAATGTCATTAGCTCCAACATATACTTCATAAGCAGTAGGTAGGGTCGTAGAACCAGCACTTTGAGCAAGTAAACTTCCATAGGATACTATATCCTCTGGAACAGAAGTTTCGATACTTGCAGCATATCCATATAGTGAAGATACTTTAGCTGCATTATTAGATGATGGATTAATTGATGTATAAGTTACATTTACGTATCCATCTCTAACAGGAGATACTGATATTGTACCAAATTCAAGACCATCTGCAGGATCTACTACTTGAACAGTCTTTCTTAGAACTACAACATCTTCTGGGTCATGAAGATTATAGAATGTATAAATAACTTCATAGAAACCTGCAACTGCAGTGTTTACATCTGTTTGATCTACGTCTAGAGTATAATCTACATCTTTAACGAATTTAACTGTAGATTGAGCACCATTATGAAGACCATTATAGAAATTATAGATATCAGGATTAGCAGGTGTAAAAGTACCATTTAAGTTAACTCTTGTTACATCTGGAATAGCTAGATCAATTCGCCCTTTAGCAAGTGTATTACTTGAATTGAAAGTAGGAGCATTATCAATTGAATAGTCATCTTCAAATGTTCCATCCCAACCTAGGTCTTGAATCATATATTGCCAGTTAAATTTCTTTAATTTACCTGCTCCTACAGTTCCACCAGTCATTAGGGCCTCTACATCATAAGTATCTGCCATATGATCTTCATAGTTATAAGGAACTTGTTTGTAGTTTCTATAATAACTACCAAAATCAGGATATCTATTTGAACTTGAAATCCAAGGATCACTTCCAGTATGAGAATCACCTTGGTAATCAACAGATTCTAATTGATAACGTGAGTTAATTACTTTGAATTTTCCTGTATATAGGTAATTTGTACCCATATTTTGATTTGCTCTTACTGGATCATCAATTCCAACATAATGAGAATTTTCTAAAACAATATTTGAACCTTCAGTAGGAGCCATTGCCATATTTTCAAAATGGAAATATGGTAGCATATTATATAATGAAGTACCATTATTATAGATATTGTACATATGAGCATCAGCTTTTCTTAATCTTAAGAATCTTTCTTGAATATTTTCAGCCCAAATGTGGTGATAAGTTATAGTCATCATTGAGTAGTTATAGTTACTTTGAGATCCACTGTTACCTAAATTAAATCCTTTTTTAATAGATGCAAAGAATTCAATTACATCATCTTCTGTTAAACCAGGAGTATTATTAATTTTTGCTCTTATTTCTTCCCAGAATAAAGGTTTTAAGTTTGGACCATCACCAGGAGCATCGCATTCAGATAACTTTCTATCTAATTCATCTATTTGTTCTTTAATGTATGGATTTCTATGATTTCTTAATTCAGTCCAAGAAACAGTAAGATTTTTTAAAGTACTTCCGCCATCTATAATTCCATCATAGGCATTTTGGAATGAACAATGATCAACCCAGAATCCATCTACAGAACCAGATGTTAATTGAAAATAATCCCAATCTCTGTTATTAAACATACCTTTAGAAGATTCATCCCATTCCCAAAGTTCTTCAAAGGAAATATTTCTAAATATGATGTTAGTTGCATTATTTGCTTGAAATTCAACGTGTCTAATTGCATAACCTTCATCAGAATATATAAGAAGATTGTCGACATAATTTAGTCCTATTTGGCCAACACCTACTCTAATTAATTTAGGATGTTGAGTTGGTCTAGCAGAATGCCTTGTATATCCAGTTAAAGTATTAAATTGGATTCCTTTTTCACTTGCAAGTGCTTGAACTTCTAAATCTCCTAAATCCATATCAGCCATTAATTTAATAACGATATTTTTCTTTCTCGAAGAACTTGTACCAATAGTAGTCTTTATTGCTTGAAGAAATTCAATTGAATCATGAACTTCAATTGGTTTAATTCCTTGGAAATTAATTGTTTTTAAAGTTGCATAACCATAAGGGTTTAAGAATGGTTCAAATAATGTTAAATATAAATAGTCTAAATCTTCAAGTAATCTTGAGATATTTTCTAATGTGATTGCTGCCTCGGTAGATACTTTTGTATCAAGAAGATTTACGGTACTTACTACAGAGTCAATTCTTCCATCAATAACAACAAGAGTACCATTGATTCCATCTATGTCACCACTAACTGTTACTATTTGACCATCAAGAGTTTGTAGATGACCATCTACTATTACTAACTCGCCAGTAATACTTAAAATCTCACCGTTAATATCAAGAATATAAGTATCAACTAGATCTAAATGTTCATTAATTTCTTCAACTGTTTCTACAAGTGATAATATAGAATTATTAGTTAAACTTAGTTCTTCATCTAATTCACCTAGTTTAGTTTCAATTTCCCCTAATCTTTCGCCATAATTAGCAATACTAGGAGCTGCGCTACTAGCAAACTCTTCTAGAGCAGAAACACTATTTGTTAGAGCTTCTAATTGGGTTTCTAATTGACTAGTTCTAGATGTTATATCTGTTAGACTAGTTGTTAAAGTTGAAACAAGTTCTTCTAGATGTGTAACTTGGGTTTGAGTTGTGCTAGCTAATTCACTTAAATTAGTAACTTGAACTAAAAGTGAATCTTTAGCTGTCTCAAGAGCAGTTAGTCTTTCTTCATGAGTTGAGTCTTTTGAAACTAGTACAGCAATAGATTGAAGTATTGAAGTTTTTGCAGTTTCAAGTTCATCGAGTCTTGCTTGCATAGATGTATTTTCGCTTTTCAATTCATCAATTTGATCTTGTAAATCAGCCAAAATTTCTTTGGTTTTGTCATTACATGAATAAATAGTGAATGACGCAAACAATAATAATAATACGACAAGCAATTTTTTGGTTAAATTAATTTTCTTATTCATTTTTTTCTCCTTTTTAGAATAATTCGTCCGCATATGCGAACACTGTTTACTTACATTAATTATATCACAAAAAAAATTATTTTATTATTTAATAGATTATTTAATAAAACGCTTACATTTTGATATATTTTTATTAAAAAATAGCACTTTTTAGAAAAAAATGCAAAAATAATAAAAAAAATAGAGATTTTTGTTATTAAATTTAAAAATAATTAATATTTTTTTGTTTCGTCTTTATTTTTCTTTTTTGTCGTAATTGTGATTTTAATACTTTCAATATCAAGATTTTGAAAACGAGGACGTTCTCTTATTAATTCGAATATTTTATGTTCTGATACTTCTTCAATATAGTAATTATCTGTATCTGTATAGTGAATTACGTGAATATGACTATCAGCTTCATGATTAGGATTATCTAAAGCAAGATCATAGTAGGTTTGTCCATCTATAAAAAGTTCAGTGATTATTTTATTTTCTAAAAGAAAATCGATATTGTTATAAAGTGTGGTTACATTATTGAAACCGAATTTTAATAACTCTTTTTGTAATTCTTTAAAAGTTAAATGATGATTTTCTAATATTTTAATCATATAATATCGAGCTTTTGTTAATCTAGATGAATCTAGAGTTTTTTCAATAAATAAATTTCTGATATCCATATTATCTCCTTAGTATATCTTAATTATATAATTATTTATTTTATTATTTATAAAAGTTATAAAAAAACAAAAAATACAGAATATTATTAGGATAATTTAACTAAATTTATGTATAAAATAGATAGACTTGACTTTTTACGGTTAATATGATAAGATATTAGCGGGGATGTCTTGGATTCGCCAGGGCATTTATATTTAAGTTATAAGCAGGCAGAGCTGATTTCTCTTAAAACTAATCAAAAAAAACAAACGCAAATTTTAATCAAAATCAAAATTTAGCATTCGCTTTCTAGTATGAAGGCAAAAGATAATTTGTAATCTTAGTCCAAGTTATCTAAAAATTATAAGATATATTAATAATCTCGCTTAGGATATTAATGAAAAAATAAGCAAAATTATTTAATGTTGTTTCTCACCACTATTAAATAATTATCATGATGAGAAAGCCTGTAGAAAGTAATTTGGGTTGTGTCTTGTACAGGGGTTCGATTCCCCTCATCTCCACCAAATTTTTTATTTTGAAAATATTTAAATGTTTATATCATTTTTTAAGATAATATTAAAGGAATTGTAAATTTTGAAATAATAGAACTAAATTTATAAATAATATTTATTTTTCTTTTTCATAAAAATATAGTGAAAAATTACTTTAAGAATTAGAAAAGAGTATAATAAAGGTGTAAAATTTATTTAATGCAAGATTAAAGAGGTATATATGAAAAAAGAGAGTATAGATATAGAAATTAAAAATTTAATCGATAGAAGTAAAAAATTTATTGTATTTACAATTTTAATTACTTTATTTAGTTCAAGTGTTATTATAATTGTACCTATTCTGGTAAATTACTATATAGAATATCGGTTTGCGGAAGAATATATGTTTATTATTTTATTACTTATAATTTCTGTTGTTTCATTTATTTTTCAATTAGTTCTTACTATCTTGAGAGAAAAATTTTCTGTGAATTTTAATATTAAAAATTCTATTCAAATGTATAAAACAATGTTTAAAATGAAATATGATGAATTAAATAATTACGGACCATCTTATCTTGTAGATAGAATAGCTATTGCTGTAAATTCGATTTATCTCTACATTTGTTCATCTTTGACTGCTCTTATTAGTAACATAGTTATAATTTTAGCAGCTATAATTACAATCATCTTTTTTTCTCCAATAGTTTCTTTATTATTATTTATTATTGTTCCGATTAATTATTTTGGAATGAAATTAATAAATAAAAATTTATATAAGAAAAGCGTTGATTTGCAAGAAACTTGTGGAAAAAATTATCGAAATATTATTGGTTTAGTTACTAATCCAGATTTTATAAAACAAAATTCTTATAACTCTGATCTAGTTGAGTATATTGAAGACCCATTAATAAATGTATTTAAAAAAACAGCAGATGTTAATAAATACGGTCAAGTATCATCTTCTATAGTATCATCAATAAATATTTTAATTCAAAATATTGTAATTGTAATTCTTGGAATATCCTTTTATGGCGATATTATTGAAGTGAATTCATTAATATTGGTTAGTATGTTACTCCCAATCTTTTTTAATTCTCTAAATGGATTTGTAAATTCAGAAATTGAGATGAAAGATTTTAGAGCAAGTTATGCTTTTTATAAGGAAATCAAAAGTAAAACAGAGTTAGATGGCGAAATAGAGTTAAAAGAGGTTATAAACATAGATGTTCTGAAGAATAAATATGAAATCCATGAAAAGATAGTTGAAATAAATGAAAATTATCATTTTGTTAAAGGCGATATCGTATATTTAAGTGGAGAATCTGGGGCAGGGAAGTCTACTATATTGAAATTATTTCCTAGGTTTAGAGATTCAGATTTTATAAAAATTAATGGTTTAGATACTTCCCGATACTCTTTAGAGACTCTACGTAATAAAATATCTTATGTTTCTCAAGACGCAACTATTTTACCTATTTCTTTAAGAAAAAATTTAGTCTTTGGAGTTGATATAAAAAGCGAAGAGGAATTAAAAAAAATAATAGACTCTGAAATTTTAAAACCAATATTTAAAAATAAAGAACTTGAAACATTAATTAATGAAAAAGGATCTAATCTTTCGGGTGGAGAAAAACAACGAATAGTAATTGCGAGAGAATTACTTAAAACTAGAGATGTAATTATTTTTGATGAGTCTACTAATAGTATTGATAATAATTATTCAAATTTAATTTTTAATAATATTATTTCAAAATTTCACGAAAAAATAGTAATAATAGTATCTCATAATGAGATTATTCGCTCCTATTGTAATAAAGAAATGAAATTATCAATTCAAGAAAAAGAAATATAAAAAGTATAAAGTATTTAATTTCTAATGTTTATGCAAATAATAAATTTATAAATTAAGGAAGTAGTGAAGTTATTTAAAATAACATCCATGAGCCTGTTTTTTTACTTGAATCTCTTTTTAGCAAATTTATTTCTTTTAATCTCTTTATGTTTCTTAGAACGGTACTTCTATCTTTTCCAACCGCTTCAGCAATTTCTTGAATAGAAATGTTTATATTTTTTTTAATTAATTCTAAAATTTTAGTTTGCAAATTTGATAATTGTGCAGGGTTTAGATTCTTAAAATCTAAATTTTTACTAAGTTTGTTATCTAAATTATTTTTGTAATAATTTAAATTAGGAAGTATAACTCTGAAGGAATTATTAGTTACTTCAAATTTTGGTTTCCATTCATAATTGTTATATGCTTCGATTGTTCTTTCTAAACCAGTAGCATAATTTTCTACGAAATCCAATTTATCTAACAAGTTTACTAGGACTGGATTTCTTAAAGTTTGCCTTCCATTTAGAATCTCTTCCAGAGTATACCCACCATATATGTTTCCTGGAGAGGTAATTTCAACTCTATCTATAAAAAATTCGATTTTTATATTAGAACGAATGAAGAAATCCGTGTGGCATAGAGCATTAAGAATAGATTCTCTAAGCGAAGGGCCAGGGAATGATTGAAGTTCAACTCTCTGAGGTTGATAATCAACAATTTTGGCACTAATATCATTAAATAATTCAGAATAATCTAATAAATCATCAACAATTCTTAAATATGAGCCTTTAAATTCTTTTTTGATTTTAAATTCCACTCTTGTATTTGTTTTATAAACTGCAAACTTTACTGTATACATATTTTCGTCACTCATTAGCTCTGCAAATTTAGTAAATTAATTTTCATTATTAAAGAAGCCTAAAGTTTTCAATTTTGCTTTAAAATTATTTTTCTCATAAAGAGAGTTAAATTGAGTAAAATGTAATTTTTGATTATTTGAAGTATCAGATTCAAAAGATCCATCTGAGGATTTTCTGAAAAGTTCGTTGATTTCTTCATGAGTGGCTCTTCTTTTACTTGATCCAATTCGAATATATACACCTTCAGTTGTAGGTCCTTTTCTATAAATATAATATGGTTTGTTTTTTCCTTCACTAATTTTAATGATTAATATATTATGATTATTATATTCAAAATCAATTAAATTTTTAGAATCTGGATAAATATCATCTCTTATCCAATTTCCTATTGTGAGTTCGTATTCATTTTTTAATTTTTCTGGGACTCCCAAAATTTTTCCCGTGTTATCTACTCCAATTTCGATGATTCCAGAATGAGAGTTTAGGAAAGATATTATTTCTTCTTTTGTATCTTTTGTCAAAATTGATTTCCATTCTAATTTTTTACTTTCTGGCATAGTTTACCTCCACTAAATCTCTTTTATTATATCATTTTCTACTTCATCGGTCTCATTTTCAGGTCAATCGGTCTCATTTTTGGCTTGATCGGTCGCATTTTTAGTTCAATCGGTCTCATTTTTAAATTTTTTTGTAATTAAAAAAAATCACCTAAATAGTATTACTAGATGATTTTTATTTCTACATTTATTATTTGCCGTATATATTTATTTTTCGTCAGTTTGAGAAATAGATTTTTCTAATTCGTCAGCAATCAATCCGATAAACTCAAAAATCATATCGATTTGAATTCCTACTAAATCAGTAATTGGTAAAGTATTTCTTACGCAATATTCCTTATTTATTTTAACTAATCCACCAAAGACTTTACCACTTAGAGAAGTTAGGACAGATTCAATATCTGATAAACTATTAGCAAAAGCAGAATAGAAATCGATATATTCGAATTTCTTATCTTTGGTACTAATCCAATATCTTGCAGAAATTCTCTGCTTTCTATTAGATCCAGGAATAACAACCTCAACTTGAAAAGCTACAGGAGTTTCACTTACTACATTATATTTACTTTTTACATACGTTAACACATCATTCCATTTAACATCAGCCATTATATACCCCTCATTTAAAGCTTATATGTATTAATTATACAAAAAAAAATAAATTTATGGTAAAATTTAAACATGGATATGATTGTAATACCTTATCGCAGAGAGAAAAGCGACTTAGTTAAAGAAATTGGAGTTGTTAAAGAAAACGTTATTGAGACTAACCTTTTTGAATTAGTAAAAAAAATCAATACTATCAAGGTATCTCTATCTAATATTATCTTTGGTCAAGATTATGCAATTGATCAGTTTTGTAAAGGATTATTTCAAGCAGAAACCTTTGATGATAATAAAAAACCAAAGGGGATTTTTCTATTTGCTGGTCCTTCTGGTTCTGGTAAAACTTACCTTGCTGAAGAAGGTGCTAAACTTTCTAAAAGACCTTTCAAAAGATTTGATATGAGTACTTATAGCAATCACAATATGGTGCCTGATATTGCGGGTTGGAGTCCTGGGTATACAAACTCTAAAGTGGGTATTTTAACAGGATTTGTTGAAAAGAATCCAACATCTATTTTAATATTTGACGAAATAGAGAAAGCTCATATAGATGCTATTCACTATTTTTTACAGATTTTAGATTTTGGAACTTTAAAAGATAATTTTACTGGTAAAGAGGTCGATTTTTCGAAAACAATAGTTATTTTTACAACTAATGCAGGAAAACAGCTCTACGATGAAAGTGAAAGGATTAATTTTTCAGGACTTTCTAGAAATGTTATTTTAGATGCAATTAAAAATGACAAGGGAAAAGATAATTTACCTTTTTTCCCAAATGCAATTATTAGTAGATTAAATACAGGAGTAGTTGTTTTATTTAATAAACTTCCTGCAAATGAATTAGAAAAAATAGGAAGAAAAGAATTTGATAGTGTTTCCAAAGTTATTTCTGAAAAATATAAAATTATAATTGAAGATAATGGATTGTTACCGTATACGCTTTTATTATCTAGGGGTTCAAGCATTGATGCTAGAGGACTAAAAGCTCTAGTAAAAAGTTTTGTCAAAGAACAAATTTATGATTTTATTTCTTTTAATTCTCCTTCTGATTTAAAAAAGATAAGATTTGAAGTAAATGCAATTAGTAAAGAGAATTTATTAAATTCTGAAACTAATGCTGATTTAGATGTAGTGGAAGTATTTCATCCTAAACAAGTCAAAGATATTTTAGTTTTTTCGAAATTTACTCATTTTCAAATTATTAAAAATGTTGAAAATTTTAATTCTATCTTCTATGAAGAGGATCTTCCTTCTAAATCTGTATTAACAGTTGAAATTATTGAAAGCATTAAAAAAGTAATTAGAAAGAAGAAAATTGATTTAATTATTATTGATCCTTTATTAAATCTAGATTATAGATATGATGAAAATACTATTACTTCTAAATATTATGAATTTACTTATACTATCATAACTGAGATATTTAAGGAATATGTTGATATTCCAATTTATCTTTTAAATGCATCTAATTTAAAAGATATAATTATAAATCAATTCTATACCTTAGGTGTGCAAGGTGTCATTAATTTTGATAGTGATTTAGAATTTAACTTAAGAGAAGTAATGCGTAAATTAGCTCTTCAAAATGGAGTTAATAAAATTGAAAGAGAACATAAAGTATTAGATTTTGTAACTGATACTAAAATTGTTAAAGATGTTGGTATCATTGAGTTAAGAAAATTCAAATTAAAACAAAATATTAATGCAGAAGATTCTTCTTCTATTCTAACTGATATTAATAAACCAAAAACAAAATTTAATGATGTAATTGGAAGTCAAAATGTTAAAGATGATCTAAAAGAATTTATTAAATATTTAAATGATCCAGAATCATATCTTGAAGAAGGTCGTAAGATTCCTAAAGGTATCTTGTTTTATGGTCCTCCTGGAACAGGAAAAACTTTACTTGCTAGAGCACTTGCGGGTGAAACAAATTGTACATTTATACCAATTGAATCTTCCAAATTAGGAAACACGTATATTAATAGTGCTTCCCTTTCGATTACAAATGCATTTTCTCTTGCTAGAAAATATGCTCCATCCATTTTATTTTTAGATGAAATAGATGCTATTGGTAAAGAAAGAACTGGTTTAAATAATAGAGAAGATGAAAAAGCATTAAATACCTTACTTACTGAACTAGATGGTTTTATTCAAAACAAACAACGTCCTGTTTTAGTGGTTGCGGCTACAAATTTTCCAATTGAATCAAACAGGAAAACTTCTAAATTAGATGATGCATTAGTTAGAAGATTTGATCGTAGATTTTTAATTGAATTACCGAATGAAGAAAATAGAATTTCTTTTTTAACTTCAAAACTTAATAAATTAACTATCAATAAAACTACAAAAAGAGGTATTGAAAGTATTGCGGTATTATCTTTTGGCAAAAGTCTAGCGATTCTAGAACAAGTTATTGAACTAGCAATTAGAAATGCTTATCGTAAAGATACAAAATTAACTGATGAAGTTTTAAACGAAGCGTTCCATATTTTTAATTATGGTGAAGAAAGAGAGAAAGATTTAGATTATTTGACAAGAGTTGCTTGGCATGAAACAGGTCATGCATTTATAAGTTATAAATTAGGTAATGCACCTGAATATATAACTATAATTTCTAGAAGTAATTATGGTGGTTATGTTTTAGATGGTAATACTACTAAAGCATCATATAATGTTAGAGAACTTGAAAATATGATTGAAGTAGCTCTTGGTGGAAGAGCATCAGAAATAGTTAGATATGATGAAATTACTGGAAATAATACAGGAGCTAGTCAAGATCTCGAGCAAGCAACTAACCTTGCTAAAGAAATAGTTTCTAAATTAGGAATGACTAAAGAAGTTGGTCTTCAGTATCTTTCTCATGAAGAAGAATACCTTGGACCTAAAGCAATTGTAGTGGCTAGTTATATAGAAAAGCTTCTAGCTACAAAAATGGAAGATGCAAAAAAACTTATTGAAAGTAATATCAAATTACTAGAAAATTTTGTGGATGTTTTATTAAAGAAAAATAGTCTTACTAAAGAAGAAATGATTGATTTATTTAAGGAATAAAATTATCATAAGTAAATAGTTTTATATTAAATAATTGTTGAATCAAATAGAAATGATATAATTAAATTGATGGAGTTCAAAGTCTTGTTAAAATATATTTTTGAACAAAATGGAATGTGATTATTATGAATGATAATATAAAAGGCGAAAAAAAATTGATATCCTTGTTTTCTGAAATTGGTGACTTGATTTAAGCTTTGAAAAGGCTGGATTTAAGGTTATATTAGCGAATGAATATGATCCAATAATTGCAGAAAACTATAAATTAAATCATAAAAATGAAATTATTGTTGGAGATTTAAGGAAACTTGATGCAACTTTATTTCCTGAATGTGTAGGAATTATTGGTGGACCTCCCTGTCAATCCTGGAGTGAGGCTGGAAAAAGACTCGGGATTAATGATGAACGGGGACAATTATTCTATGAATATATTAGAATTTTAAAGTGTGTTAAGCCAAAGTTTTTTGTTGCGGAAAATGTATCCGGAATGTTATCTAAAGCACATTTTAAGGCTGTCGAAGACATTATTAATAGCTTTGAAAGTGCTGGTTATGATGTATCTTATAAGTTACTAAATGCTAATGATTTTGAAGTTCCTCAAGATAGACAACGAGTATTTTTTATTGGATTTAGAAATGATTTAGGTATCAAAATTTTTGTTTTCCAGAACCTATTCACTATAAACCCACTTTAAAAGATTATATATATGATTTAGCTGGTAGTGAAATTAGTGCAAAGGGAAAAAATAAATCAAACAAAGAGTTATGTATTGTGTCTAATCACGAATATTTTACTGGTTCATATTCTCCAATATTTATGAGTAGGAATAGGGTTAGAGAGTGGGATGAACCAAGTTATACTATCCAAGCATCTGGGAGACAAACTCCAATTCATCCACAGGCACCTAAGATGATTAAAGTTTCAAATGATAAATTTGAATTTGATAATAAGAGTTTAAATTTATATAGAAGACTAACGGTAAAAGAATGTTTAAGGATACAGACTTTTCCTGATGATTTTAAACTTATTTATCAAGACATTAATTATGGTTATAAAATGGTAGGAAACGCTGTTCCAGTTAATTTAGCTTATTTTATAGCGTTACAAATAAAAAAAGTTTTAGAAGGAAAATTTAATAAGTAATAATAAATTTTTTAAATATATCTACTTGTTACTTTTTAGTTATTATTTATCTAATCTAATAAATTTCTTCTTTTGTACACATTATACAAATATATAATTTTTTTCGTTACCTATGCTATAATTTTCATGATAAAGGTAGGTATTTTGATGGTTATTGTGTTCGGTGGTTCTTTTAATCCTATTACAATTGGTCATAAGTTAATAGTAGAGGAATGCATTAAGAAATATCAACCTGAAAAAATAATCATCCTACCAACTGGTAATAGTTATAATAAAAAAGATTTAGTACCTTTTCTTGATAGATACAAGATGATTGAGATTTCTTTTAATGGCTATAGTAATGTAATAATAAGCGATATAGAAAAAAATGTTTTTAAAGGAACGTATCATTCTTTAAAAACATTAAGTAAAACATATAAAGATATCTACTTTCTTTTTGGAGCAGATCAATTAGATAATTTTTCTAATTGGCTAAATTATAATAAATTAATTAAGAATTTTAAATTTATAATTGTGAAAAGAGGCGAGATAGAAATTAAAATTAACGATAACGTTAAATATGATATCTTAGATTTTAATATCAATACTTCTTCTAAATCTTTTAGAAATACTTTTGATTCTAGTATTATTGAGGAAAAAGTGTATAATTATATTGTAGAAAGGGGGTTATATAAGAGAAGTGTATAAAAACAATTTTATAAAAGTTGGAGTAGCATTACCAAAAATTAAACTTGCAAAACCTCTACTAAATGCCAAAGAAATAGTAGATATTTTAAATGTATCTAAAAGTAATATAGTTGTTTTTCCTGAACTTTGTATTTCTTCTTATTCTGCTTCTGATTTTTTCTATCAAATTTCTTTTTTAGAAGATTGTATAAATGCACTTTTTTATATTGTTAATAATACAACTTATAAAAATACTTTTGTAGTTGGATTACCTATTTCTGTAGATGGAATTTTATATAACTGTAGTTGTCTTGTAAATAACAAAAGAATAAAAGGTTTTATTCCTAAAAAATATTTACCTAATCATGTTGAATTCTATGAAAAAAGATGGTTTAATTCTTTTTCAGGAATAAGAACTATTTATTTAAAAGGATCTAGTTATTATTTTGGTGATTTACTTTTTAAAGATTTAATAAATGGAATTACTATTGGAGTTGAAATATGTCAAGATTTATGGGCTCTAAATTCCCAAAGTGATTATTTAGTAGCTGGTGGAGCAAATATTATTTTAAATTTATCTGCCTCAAGTGAAGAAGTAGGGAAAAGTGTAAAGAGAAGAAATATTGTCTTAGAACATTCAAGAAGACAAATGAGTCTTTATTTATATGCTAATCCTGGTAGTTATGAATCTAGTACTGAATTAATATACTCTTCGCAAAGAATTATTGCCTTAATGGGTAATCTTATAAATGAATCTTTTGATGAATCAAAGATAGAGATTAGAAGTGATATTTATTTTCCTTCTATTAATTATGCTAGAAGCAAAGAAAGTGCCTATTTAGATTCTATTAATTCAATAAAAAAGAAATTTAAAATTATTCCTATTAATACTATCTCAAGTGATACTTATGAGTTTGAAAGAATTGAAACTCTTCCTTTTGTAACTAATACAGATCTAGATGAATTATTTGATTATTTAGTAAAAAGTCTTAATACAAAAATAAACTCTCTTCCGCTGAATTTAAAAAATATAATTTTAGGTTTATCAGGAGGTCTTGACTCAACTCTGGCTTTTTTAATAGCTAGAAAGAGTTTAGAATCTCTTTCTCTTGATGAAAATAGATTAAAATTATTTTTCATGCCAACAGTTAATACATCGCTGCTTTCGAAAGAAATAATAGAAGGTCTTAATACTAATATTGAAACTATTAATCTAGATGAACATGTGGAAGAACAATTAAAGTTAATCGATCATGAAAAAGATTTTGATGTGACTTATGAAAATGTGCAAGCAAGATTAAGAACATTATTATTAATGAGTTATGCTAATAAACTATCTGGCTTTGTACTTGGTACTTCTAATTTAAGTGAAATTGCCTTAGGATTTATGACTTATAATGGAGATCATATGAGTATGTATGCTATTAATTCAGGTGTTCCTAAAACTGTTATTAAAGCTCTTATTAAAAATGTAATTGATAAAAAGTTATTTGAAAATATTAATGATTCTTTGATTAAAGTCCATGAAAGAACTATTACTCCTGAACTTACCCTAGAACAAGATTCAGAAAAAGTAATTGGTAGTTATGTAGTAAATGATTTTATTTTATATAATTATTTTGTATTTGGCATGAGAGAAGATGATTTAGTTTTTTATGTTCTAAATGCATTTAATCTTGAATATCACGAAGCAAAATTATATGTTTCTAGATTTTTTAAACGTTTTTATACTTCTCAGTATAAAAGAAGTACTCTTCCTGAGGGACCAAAAGTATTTTCTTTTAGTTTATCTCCAAGAACTACTTACAGGCTTCCTAGCGATATAGAAAAATGAAAACAGTAGTTATTGGACTTTCAGGTGGAGTAGATAGTGCGGTTGCTGCATACAGATTAAAAAAAGAAGGATATAGGGTAATTGCTGTCTTTATGAGAAATTGGGATAGCGCTGTTAATAATGATTTTTTAGGTAATCCAACTTTAAAGAATGAAATTTGTGAGCAAGAAAAAGATTATAATGATGCTGTTCTTGTAGCTTCTACTCTTGGTATAGAATTACATCGTGTAGATTTTTATAAAGAATATTGGGATAAAGTATTTACTTATTTTTTAGATGCTTATAAAGAGGGTATTACACCTAATCCTGATGTATTATGTAATAATGAGATCAAATTTAAGGCATTTATAAAATATGCTGAAACTTTAAACTATGATTATATTGCTATGGGTCATTATGCAAGAATTGAGCATAAAGATTCTAAAAGTATTCTTTTAAGAGCTCTAGATTCATCAAAAGATCAAAGTTATTTTTTATCAATGTTAGATGAAACGCAACTTAGTAAAGTTCTTTTTCCAATTGGAGATTTAAAAAAAGTAGAAGTAAGACAATTAGCGAGAGAAGCAGGACTTCATATTCATGATAAAAAAGACTCAACTGGAATATGTTTTATCGGAGAAAGAAATTTTAAAGAATTCTTGAAGAATTATATTCCCTCTCAAAAAGGTGTTATTAGGAACATTCAAGGTAAGGTATTAAATGAACATGAAGGTGTCATGTTTTATACTATTGGTCAAAGAAAAGGTTTACTAATAGGAGGAACCAAAGAAAGTACTAATTCCTGGTATGTAGTTGGAAAGGATATTTTAAATAATGAATTAATCGTAGATGATAATAAGGATAGTATCTATCTTTATTCAAATAATTGTATTATTTTTAATTGTGTATTTAGAGATAATATAGATACATCTATTGAATATAGTGCTAAGTTTAGATACCGAGAACAAGATGTTAAAGTAAATCTAGAAAAAATAGATGAAAAAACTTATAAAGTAAGATATTTGAAAGATAGAGCAGTTACAAGTGGACAAGTTTGTGCTATTTATAATGACTCTATATGTATTGGCGGGGGTATTATAAAATCAGTTTATTTTGATGATACTTTAAGGGAGAATTAATGCAACTAAAAGGTATTGTTAAAAAAACTACTTATTTTAATATTGCAAATAATTATAATATTGTTAGTTTTAAAGATGTAAAATTAGGAGATATTACTATTTTAGGAAATTTCCCTAAACTTCTAGATAAAAATGAATATATTGTAGAAGCAAAAGAAATATTTAATCCCAAATATGGAAAACAATATGAAGTAATTAAAATTGAACTCTTTAAAGATAATTTTATTATTGATAAAGAAAAAGTGATTAAAGATGGAATTATTAATTTTCTTGGATCTTCTACTTTTGGGGTAGGAGATAAAACTTCTAGTATAATTTTTGAAAAATATGGAACTAATTCGCTTGATATGATTTTAGAAAGTCCTAGTAATTTAACAAGTATTGGAATTCCGTTTTCAAGAGCTAATAATCTATACTTTACTTTGAATAAAATAAAAGATGAGGCATATGTAAAATTTAATCTATTCAAATTAGGTATTTCGCAAAAAAGAGTAAATAAAATCTATGAACAATTTGGATTAATGAGTTACTTAAAAGTTAAAGATAATCCTTATGAACTAATCAATTTAATTGAAGGGATTGGATTTAAGACCTCAGATGAAATAGCCATTAATTTAGGTTTTGATTTTAATTCTATAGAAAGAATAAAAGCAGCTTTAGCATTTACTTTAAAAACTTATTCTAGAGAAAGTGGAGATATTTATATTACGAAAGAAAAGCTTCTTTCTTTAACTATAGAGATACTAGAAGGATCGGTATCTACAAAGATAGATTTAGAAAAAGTGGATGAAAGTATTAAAGTATTAGAAGAAGAGGGAGTTTTCTTGATTGATTACGCACTAAACAGAATTTTCTTTAAATATTTTTTTGATCTTGAAAAAAAAGTAGCATCTCATTTACTTAGATTAAAAAATACAAATACTAGTAATTTTTTAAGTGAAAAGGTAGATGAATTTATGGGACTAGAAGAGAAAAGTCTTGGAATTTGCTATACATCTAATCAGAAAGATGCAATTAAAGTTTCTTTGTGTAATGGAGTTTCTATTATTACAGGAGGTCCTGGTACCGGTAAAACTTCAATTATCCGTACTTTAGCAAACATTTATGAATATGTAATTTCAAGTCTTGATTCAAGTTCTAAAGAGGTAATTTTACTTGCTCCGACCGGAAGAGCCGCTAGGCGTCTTCATGATGCATGTGGAAATAAAAAAGCCTATACTATTCATAAAGCTCTTCTTTTTTCAAAAGATGATGATTTTGCTTATGAAAGTGATTTTAAACTAAAAGAAAAAGTAATAATTGTAGATGAAGCATCTATGATTGATTTAGAAATTGCTAATAGACTTCTTGGAAGCATTACTGATGGGAGTCATTTAATCATAGTAGGAGATATAGATCAATTACCGTCAGTAGGACTAGGAATGTTTTTGAGAGATACTATTAATTCTAATCTATTTACGACTACTTATTTAGATAAGATTCATAGACAAAAAGAAAATTCAGGAATTATAGATCTTGCTTTTGATATCAATAATAAAGAATATAATGGGTCATTAAGTTATAGTAATGTGACTTTTTTAAAAGAAAAAAGCATTAAAGAAATTCTAGATATTATGAATTCTTATTTAAATAGTGGATATAGTATCGATGATTGTCAACTTTTATCTACTACTTATGATGGTATATATGGAATTGATACTCTAAATAGAGAAGCTCAACTTTATCTAAATCCTCTTAAGGGAGATAGTTATATTTCAATTAATGGATTTAATTATCATAAGAATGATAAAATATTACAAACAGTTAATTTAAAAGGTGGAATAATTACTAACGGTGATATAGGGAAAGTTATTCGTTGTGATTCAAGGATTAAAGAACTTACTATAGAGTTTCAAAAAGATAGAGTAGATATTTATAAAGATGAAAAACTAGATACCTTTTCATTAGGATATGCGATGAGTATTCATAAAAGTCAAGGAAGTGAATTTAAGATAGTTTTCTTATTCTTAAAATACTCAAGAAATTTATCAAAAAAAGAGATTTACTATACCGGAATTACTAGAGCTAAGGAACATCTTTATATTATTGGAGATGTATCTGAACTAGTAAGTGCCCAAATGAATACTTTTGAAACAAGAAAGACAACCTTAGTAGAACAACTCTTAGAATTGAATAAATAAGTAGGTATTATATTAGAGTAAATAAACTTTAATTTCTAAATAATATTTTTATAAACATTAATTTTAATTAATCTGAAATTTATTGTATAATTTAAATAACGGAGGGCAAGTATGAAAATATTATTTGTCACAAGCGAAGTTCTTCCTTTTAGTAAAACTGGAGGTTTAGCTGATGTTTCATCAGCTTTACCAAAAAAACTTAATGAATTTGATGATGTATCTGTTAGGGTGATTACTCCTTACTATAAAAAGATATCATCTTTCCATGATAAGTTTAAATTTGTTGGATCTACTACTATAAATATAGCAGGTTTTACAACTGTTTGTCATTATTTTTCTTATTTTTTTAATAATGTTGAATATATTTTTATTCAAAATGAACATTGTTTTGAGAGAGATAACTATTATGGTTATGATGATGATGCGATTAGATTTACTTTGTTTCAATTTGCAGCCCTTGATTATATTAAAGTAGGAGAATTTATTCCAAGCATTATTCATTTAAATGATTGGCAATCAGGAATGATTCCTTTTCTATTAGATAAACATTATAGATACAAAGAAGAGTATAAATATATACATACTTTATTATCTATTCATAATTTAGAATATCAAGGTAACTTTGATAGTTATGTTTCTAGATATTTTAATACTTTTTTTGATTATTCATACATTCATTTTGACCGAGTTAATTTTCTTAAAGCAGGAATTGCTTGTGCATCTGCTGTAAATACAGTATCCCCTACTTATAGAAATGAAACTTTGACTAAAGAATATTCTTTTAGTTTAGACGGGATATTATCTTTTAGAAAAGATAAATATGTAGGAATATTAAATGGTATTGATAATACTTATTTTGATCCTTTTACGGATAAGGCAATTTATTTTAATTATGGAGTTGATAATTTAACTGAGGGGAAACTAAAAAATAAAGTTAAATTATTAGAGGAATTTTCTTTTGGAAATAAAAATTTTCCTTTGTATGTATATATAGGTAGATTTGCAAGTCAAAAGGGTTGTAATTTATTTTATTCTATTTTAGAAAATATCCTAGAAAACAATAATATAAATATGTTCTTTTTAGGTAGTGGGGATAAAGATTTTGAAAATTTTCTCTCTTATTTAAGTGCAAAATTTCCAACTAAGTTCAAAAAAAATATTGGATATGATGAAGATCTTGCTCATAAATTATATGCAGCTGGCGACTTTTTATTAATGCCAAGTAGATTTGAACCTTGTGGTCTCTCACAAATGATATCTTTTAGATATGGGACTATTCCAATAGTTAGAGAAACAGGTGGTTTAAAAGACACAGTAGTTCCTTATAATAAGTATTTAAATACAGGATATGGGTTTACATTTAGTAATAGTGAAAGTGAGGAATTAAAAGATAAAATTATTGAAAGTTATCTCTTGTTTAATAGTAAGCAGAGTGATAATATCAATGATATGAAAAAAAGAATTATGCAATTAGATTACAGCCAAACTAGAATGGCTAATCAATATCTAGAAATTTATAAAAAAATAGTAAAGGGGTAAAAAAATGGAAACTTTAGCTTTAATTCTTGCTGGTGGTAAAGGAACCAGACTTGATATTTTGTCAGAAAAACGCAGTAAACCTGCTATGCCTTTCGCTGGAAAATATCGTATTATTGATTTTTGCTTGTCAAATTGTGTTCAATCAAACATCTATGATATTGCTATACTAACGCAATATCTACCATTTTCTTTGAATGAACATATAGGAGCTGGTAAACCTTGGGACTTAGATAGAAGAGACTCAAGTTGCATTCTTCTTCAACCTCATAGCAATTGGTATAATGGTACAGCAGATGCTGTACTTAAAAACCTTGAATTTGTGGAAAGAAGAAATCCTAAATATGTATTAATTTTATCTGGAGATCACATTTACAAGATGGATTACAGAAAGATGATTGAGGTACATAAGAAAATGAATGCTAGTTTAACGATAGCTGTTCAACAAGTTGATATCAAAGAAGCAAGTAGATTTGGTATTTTAAATACTAATTCAGAAGGTTATGTAACCTCCTTTGATGAAAAACCAAAAGTTCCTAAGTCAAATTTAGCTTCAATGGGTATTTATATCTTTGATTTTGAAGTTTTAGATAAGATACTTAAAACCGTTAAAAATGATAATTTAGATTTTGGTCACCATATTATTCCTTACATGGTAGAAAATAGTAGTGATTTCAAAGTAGCTACTTATCTATTTAATGATTACTGGCAAGATGTTGGAACTTATGAATCTTATTTAGATACAAATCTTGCTCTTACAAAAGATGAAATAGTTTTAGATTTATATGATCCAAACTGGAGAATATTCACAAAGAGTGAAGAACTTCCTCCTGTAAAGATAGGAGCTGGTGCTAAAATTACTAATTCTTTAATTTCAAATGGTTGTATTGTTTATGGAACTGTTATTAATTCGGTTTTATCTCCAGGGGTAAGAGTAGGAAAAGGAACTATTATTGAGAATAGTGTTGTTTTAAATAATACAATTATTCATAAAAACTGTAAAATTTCAAAATCTATCCTAGATAAAAAATGTATTGTGGGTGAAGGTTCTCAAATTGGATATGGAGATGATACTAAGAACATTGAAAAACCAGATTTGCTTGAAAGTGGCATTTCGGTACTAGAAAAAGGAACTATTGTTCCTCCTTCTACTCAAATTGGCAAAAATTGTAGAATCTTTCAAAGTGCTAAATTTGAAAATAAATTAGTAAAATCTGGGGAAACTTTAAGGTAAATTTAAAATATAAATCTAAATAAAAAGAAAATAATTTTTTGATTTTCAAGTACTTTTTAAGTATAGTTTTTCTTTTCTTTATTTATTCAATTTTTTAGAAAAAAATACTAAAAGTAAGAATTATTTAATGGGAAATTTACATAATTTAAAAAAATATATTGTTTTTATAACTATTTATTTAAAATATTTAAGATATAATTAGATGTTTATTAAGTGAGTCTTAATTAGAAAGGAGGATTGCTTTGAATAGAATAGTTAATTTTTTAGTTAAATTTAGATATATATTTTCAGGGTTAATTTTTCTTTCTGCTATTTTATCTTTATTTTTAATACCAATGGTAAAAACAAATTATGATATGATCAAGTATTTAGGGGACGATAGTGAAACCAAACTTGCGATGAAAAAGATGGAAGAAGAATTTGGACCTATGTGTGAAGTTGATCTGGTTTTAATTAATAGAGAAGATGTTGATACTTTAAAAAATGAAATAGGAGAAATTGATAATGTATTATTAGTCTTATTTGATGAAAGTACATCTACTAGCAATAATAAATACCTACTTAAAGTATTTATTAAAGGAGGAACCTATTCACTTACTACTAATACAGTTATCAAAGATTTAAAAGAAAAGCTTGTGAGTTATAATTATTATATTTCTGGTGGAGCAGTTGATTTTAATTATATGAGTACTCAAGTAGCTAAAGATATGATTCTAATTTTAATACTTGCAATAGGAGTTATTGCATTAGTTTTATTAGTAACTTCAAATTCATATATTGATCCTTTGGTTCTCTTTATTGTTTTAGGAATAGCTATTACTATTAATTTGGGAACTAATTATTTTTTAGGAGAAATATCTTTTATTACTAGTGCAATTTGTTTAGTTATGCAACTAGCCTTAACAATGGATTATTCTATCATGTTTTTACATAGATATATTGAGGAAAGAAAGCTTGATGATAATAAAATAAGTGCCTTAAAAAAAGCCCTTAAAGCGGTTATAATTCCTATTATGGCATCTGCTGCTACAACGGTTGCTGGATTAATTGCTTTAGTCTTTATGAATTATAAAATCGGATTTGATATTGGAATTGTTCTTTCTAAAGGAGTAATTATTGGATTTTTCACTGTAATTACTTTCATGCCTTTGATTTTACTAATTTTTGATCCTTTATTTACAAAAACTTTGAAAAAGAAATATAAAAATTCTTCATTAAATGAGAATGAAGAATTAGAAAAACTATTAAAGAAAAATATTTTTTATGATTTTCATATTAAAACGAGACTTATTGTTCCCATTCTAGCTCTTGTTATCTTTTTTGTTACTTTTTTTGTTCAACTTAAGCAGGATTATTCTTTTAATATGCCTACATCTAAAGATAATACAACCAAACTAGTAACTGATAAAGAATTAATTCAATATAATTTTGGATATATTAATACTTTTGTTGTGATAATTGAAAAGAGCGAGGAAAATGAGTTAAAGATAGTTGATTATTTAAGAAATTATAAATTTAATAATCAATTAGTATTTAATAGTATTCAGTCGGTAGAGGATAGAAGACTAATTAAAGAATTAGATAGTAGAGAAATGGCTAATTTTATCTACCAAGAAATGGGGTTTCCAGAAATAATAGGAAATTTATTTACTAACTATATTTATTTAGAAATGAATGGCGACATAAATTCAAAAATAACCCCCTTATCTCTTCTTGAGTATCTTGCAACTAAAGATAATGAACCTGGTTATTTTATAAAAAATATTGATGCTATAAAATCACTTTTCCCTTCTATTTTAAAACCTATCGTGGATACGTTAATAGGTGACGGTGTCGATCTACAATTAAGTATTGATGAAAGTTATTCTTTAGTAAAAGTATCATCTAATTTATTATCTAATGATTCTTATTCGAGAATAATTACTAATATGGATATGAAAGTATCATCAAATGATAGTTTCAAAGTAATTGATGAGGTAAGGAAAAAAATAAAAGAGATAGATAGTAATTCTTTAATTGTTTCTGAGAGTGGAACTTTTAAAGATATTAAAGATGTTTTTTCTCTTGATATGATATTTGTAAGTATTCTATCTTTTATAGGTGTATTTATTTGTATTTTAATTGCTTTTAAAAATTTTATTATCCCAGTATTACTTACTTTATTAATTCAAAGTTCGATCTTTATATTATTTTCTCTTCTTATTGTCTTATTTGATCCTTTGTTCTTTTTGATATATATTATCGTAATGTGTATTATAATGGGGGCATGTGTTGATTATGCTATTTTATTTACGAGTAGATATATCGAATCTAGAATAACTTTTTCGAAAGAAGAATCTTTAAATATTGCACTTAAGAAATCACTTAAAACTATTATAACAAGTGGTTCTATTCTTGTTTTAGCGTCACTATCCGTTGGAGTGATAAGTTCAGTAGAAATAATTTCTTTGATTGGATTTTTATTAGCATTAGGTAGTCTAATCGCAATTATCTTGATAGTTTTAGTA
Organism: Acholeplasmatales bacterium; assembly: GCA_031284585.1. GTDB lineage: Bacteria > Bacillota_I > Bacilli_A > Acholeplasmatales > Acholeplasmataceae > JAITXT01. The sequence continues at coordinate 4,522 of JAITXT010000026.1, read as the reverse complement.
TTACCCCAAATAATAATTCTCTTTGATAAATTCATAATAAAAAAAAGGAAAAGTGTCTCATAATTTTAATCAAATATTTGTAAATAATTTTTACATATAATTGGCTTCAAATAGTCTTTTATAACTATTTTTAATTTTAGATTTTTCTAATTTGTTCTTTATCCTTTTTTTAAGTAGCATTTTTCACATATTTCAGGATAATAATATCATATTTTGCGGTTTTTGTTTTTTAGGGTGATTTAAATTTATTTATTGTAAAATATCTAATATTATTTATAAAGTGAGGGTATTTTAGGAAATGTTAGAAATTGTAAATGTCAAGAAAAATTATAAAATTCCTGGTGCAGAAGATGTAGAAGCACTTAAGGGAGTCTCTATCTCTTTAAGAAGAAAAGAGTTTGTTGCTATATTAGGTCCTTCTGGTTGTGGAAAGACAACTCTACTTAATATAATAGGTGGACTAGATCAATATTCAGAAGGTGATCTAATTATTAATAAACATTCTACCAAGAAATTTGCGGATAGCGATTGGGATACATATAGAAATAATAAGATAGGTTTCGTTTTCCAATCTTACAATCTTATTTCTCATCAATCTGTTTTAGCTAATGTGGAATTATCACTTACTTTGAACGGTGTATCTTCAGTTGAAAGACGTAGACGTGCCAAAGAAGCACTTGATAAAGTTGGACTAAGTGATCAATATAATAAAAAGCCTAATCAAATGTCAGGTGGTCAAATGCAAAGAGTAGCAATCGCTAGAGCTCTTGTCAATAATCCTGATATTATCTTAGCAGATGAACCAACAGGCGCTCTTGATTCACAAACTTCTCTTCAAGTGTTAAATATCTTAAAAGAAATATCTCAAGAAAAATTAGTAGTAATGGTAACTCATAATCAAGAACTTGCCCAAGAATATGCATCTAGAATTATTAGACTTAAAGACGGTTTAGTTGTTAGTGATTCTAAACCTAGAAGTAATCATGAAATAGAGATAGAAGAAGGACCAAAACCTAAAAAGACTTCTATGTCATTTAAAACTGCTTTATCACTTTCTGGAAAGAATTTACTTACTAAAAAGGGGCGTACTATTCTAACAGCTATTGCTGGTTCAATCGGAATTATTGGTATAGCTTTAATACTTGCTATGTCTTCTGGTTTCCAGACTTATATCGACAAAATGCAAGAAGATACATTATCTGCCTATCCTTTACAGATAACTACTGAATCTGCTGATATTAAAGCTATTTCAGGTGGAATGTCCAATAACCTTGAAAAGTTTCCTACTTCTCCTTTCATAAATGTCACAAAAATATTTGAAAGATTAAATAATATAATGCATTCGAATAAACTAAATTATGAATATGTTAATTATTTAAAAGATAATTTAAAAGCGGAAGATTATAATGCTCTTTTGGTTAATAATGGTAATGATTTAAATATTTTTAAAGAATTAAATTTAGAAGTGATAGATCATGGAGTATCATATACTACAACTAATTACAGGTTTATTGGTAACTCAACTAGTGGTGCAGGTGCAGGTATTGCTCAGTCCCTTACTGGTGGAGGAACTTTCTCCGAGATTTTAGATAATGAATCTTTAGTATTATCACAATACGATATTCTTTATGGAAGTTATCCAGCCAAATTTAATGAATTAGTTTTAGTTGTAAATGAATATAATAATCTTATGGATGGGACTCTTTTAAGTATTGGACTTGTAGATATGATTCTAGATCAAACTAATGGTTCTATGGGAATTAATGCTCCTGATAAATATGCATTTGAAGATATGATTAATATTGCTAAATTTAAACTTTTATCAAATAATGCCTTATATGGGACTAGTCTTCCATTTGTAAAAAAGACAACTAAAACTACCGCAATGGAGTTTCTATCAAGTGGTGATGCAAAATCTATATATGATAATGCAATAGATTTATCAGTTGTAGGAATTTTAAGACTTAAGAAAGGAATAACAGCTGGAAGTATTACAGGAACAATAGGATATCCAAAAGCTTTAACTGATTTTGTCCTTGGAAGTAATCTAGATGAATCAGCCACTTCAAATGATGGATTTGGAGTTAAATCAAGTATTTATCAATATGTGAATGATCCTAATAATAAAGATACTAATCCTTATACTGGAGAAGCACATCCAATTGGAACTCTTTCTAATGAACAAATTAGAGAAAATAATCTAATGAAATTAGGAGATCCATCAAAAGTAAGTTCTATTTCAATTTATCCTGTATCTTATGAAACCAAAGATAATGTTAAGAAAGTACTTGATGATTTTAATGTTAATAAACTTGCGGAAGATCAAATATTATATATAGATATAATGGATATAATGATGTCAGCAATCTCGACCGCTATTAATGCTATTACTTATGTCCTTATTGCCTTTACTGCCGTATCTCTAGTGGTATCTTCTATTATGATTGGAATAATTACTTATATTTCGGTAATTGAGAGAACTAAAGAAATAGGTATCTTAAGATCCCTTGGAGCTAGAAAGAAAGATGTTTCTAGAGTATTCAATGCTGAAACTATTATTATTGGATTAACCTCTGGTATATTTGGAGTAGGAGTTACTTTTATTCTTACTTTCCCTATTAATGCTATATTATCTTACTTTGTAGAAGATATAGGAAACATCGCAAGTCTTCAACCTCTTCATGCATTAGTATTAGTAGTTATATCAGTAATTCTAAATTTCTTTGCTGGAATGCTTCCATCAGGTAAAGCTTCTAAAGTGGATCCAGTTATTGCACTAAGAACTGAATAAAAATTATTTTCAAAAAATATAAAGATGCTATTCATTTATTTGGTTAGCATCTTTTAACTTTTAAATTATAATTATTTTAGTTAAACCTTGATTAATTTAGAATTAAATATTATGATATTTATAACTAAAATAAGGCTTCTCAATAGTTAATTTTATCTTACTAAAGCGATAAATAGACGGTTTTCTTTAAATTATGTGATTAAATAAAATAATAAAAAAATCGTATCAATTAATTTATAATATTAACAGGACACATGTTTTGTGTTTTTTATGAAGGAGAAAATTTTGAAGAAATATACTATAAAGGTTGGGCTAATATTTATAATGCTTTATATGATTATTGCTGGATTGCTCTATGGTTTTTACATATTATTTTATAATAATTATGTTGATCAACAAACCCAAGGCACTCTAAAGCAGATTAATGATGCTTCAGCAACCGGAATAGATGCTGATTTATTAAATCAAAGAAATATATTCTTAACTCAAATTGATAGTTTTAAATACCAATATGGAAGTAATTATATTGAACAATTAAATGCTTCTATTGAACTTATTAGTTTTCATGGAAGTGAGAAAGATGTTGTTCATAATTTTGAATTAATTGGTGAAATAACAAGTCATACAGGTGCAGTATTAGATAGAGCACTTGTAATTAATAATATTACTCTTCCTTATGAACAATCTATTTTTAAAGAAGAATTTGATAGTAACATTGCTATCTATTCTCCAAAAGATGCTTTTGGTTTAGAAAAAGCGTCTTCTTGTTTCTTATATCCAGAAGAAAAATATTTATTTATTATTGGTGAGAATGAAATTGCTGCTGTAAGAGCAAAAGATTACTTTTCTCCCCTTATTGTAAGTGGTTCTAAACTTGGAGAATCTTCAATCTTTTTTATCATAGCAGATGATGGACAGATCTTATTTAGTAATGCAAACTTTGATACTCTTAAGTATATTTATGATTATCCAAGAAATGATGGTTATTTAGAAGCAGATATTCAAGTTATTATTTCTAAGATCCATGATCTTGAAACTGGTACTTCTCCTATTTCTTTTCTTAAAGAAAAAGCATTTCTAACTTATCGACCACTTTCCAATCTACTTTTTGGTGGAGCAAGTACTTATAATGGTATTGGTCGTGGTTTAGTAGTATCTAGATTATTTTTAAGAAAAAATGTTGAAAGTGCTGAGGTCTTTGTTTCATTTTCACTTATTGGTGTCTTAATAATTTCTGCACTTGCTTTTATTGGAGTTACCATGATCTTATATAGACTTCTTGTTGGTAAGAATGATGACATCGAGACTTCAAGATTAACTATCCAATATTCTAAACCATTTGTGGTGAAGATATCAGCTAATGGAAAAATAAAATGGGTTAATAAGAAATTTGATATTATATACAGGAAGTCACTTGCTCTTGAAAATATTAGAGAATGGGGATTTTTAGGATATGATGACAAAGAACTTGCTATTGAAGATATCAAGAAACAAAAACCTGTGACTGCTATTATTCCTCGTGCTGAAGAAAATACCCTTATTCGATTTATAATTATTCGTTTTCAAGGTGGTTTATTATTAATAGGTGAAGATGTAACTGGTACAATTTCTAGTGGTGAAGTAAATAAAAACCTTGCCTTCTATAATAAAGTTACTGGTCTTCCAAATATTAATTTATTAAATAAAAACCTACTAGAAATATTTAATACGAAAGAAAAACTTGCAAATAAT
>JAITXT010000007.1 GCA_031284585.1 Acholeplasmatales bacterium | reverse complement strand
CTACGTAAATTCTGTAAGAGACGATTAAAAATGTTTCTCTTACTAAATTAGTATTTACACTAAAAGCCTGAAAGTCTGTCTTAATTTTGCCCATAACATCTTCTGAACTTCCTGTGTTACTTAAAATATTGTTATAGCCATTTTCGAATGAATTAGTCACTAAAGAAAGTCTTGGTCCACTGCTATTCACACGAATGGTAGGAAATAATGATAGATTTGTATATGTATCTCCTGGGACGCCACCATCATCAGTTACATGGGAGTTAGTTGGTTTCGCATAAAGGTTAAGAGTAATTGAAAAAAAGAGCACATAACCTGCTAAAACCATAAAAATTAATTTTTTAATCTTGTTCATTTTATTTTTCCTTTAAAGACTCTTTTATTGAATATGCCTTTAAGTTATTATACGAGATTATTAGTTTAATTAGTAATATTCGATAAATAATTACTAATTAGTATGATATTATCGATTTTTATGCTCTTAATTCTAGTTTTTTAGAAATTTCTAGAAAAATCAATAATAATTAATCTTATTTTAATAAATGATCGAATACGGAATCTTTATTAATGGTAGATAATTAGTAGGTATTTTTATCTTATTTATAAAATTAAATAAAATAAAAAAATATTTAAAATAACATTTGTTCCACTTAAACCTGACTATTTGTTTTACTTAAAGCATCTAAGAAATTATTATTTGACTTTTATAGCAACTACTATTAATAACATTATAAAAAAACACCCCTAAAAATTTTAGGGGTGTTTTATAAGAATTATTTTTCAGTTACTTTTTTTGTAGAAACTTTTTTAACAGGTTCAGTTTTTGTAACTTCTTCTTTAGTCTCTGTACCTTCTTCAGTAGAAGTACCAAGGAAATTAGGTAATTTCATTCCAGCACTTTGAAATAAATCATTTAGTGGAGGTATAGATTTTAAAAGGGAAGATGCAAATCCAGCGGTTGCTGATTCACCATTTTTTGAACCAGAATCCCAAACTGTAATCTTGTCAAATTTAATATTGCTTATTGCATTAACTTGTAATTCAACAAGTTTTTCTAATTTGTCAGCTATCAATAACTTAACAGCAGCATCTGTATTGTGATTAGCTGCACCAATAAGTTTTAAGAAACCTTCTGCTTGTTTAGTTAATATTTCATAACTACCTTTAGCTTCTGCATCTAGTTTAGCAAATATAGCATCAGCCTCACCACGAGCTCTTCTTCTAGTATCTTCAGCATCTGCTTCAGCGGCAATAACAATTTTCTCTTTTTCGATTTCTGCTTTAATTAAAACATCTGCTTGTAAAGTTGCTTTTTCTCTTTCTGCACGAGCGATTTCTGCTTTTTGTTCTGCTACATAACTTTCTTCTTTAGTTTTTGCTTTAGCGATATATTCAGCAGTTTCTGATCTTCTTAATGATTCCGCAACTATCTCTTTTCTAGTTGCATCAGATTGAGAAATATCTCCTAGTGCTTTATTTTCACCAGCGATTGCTAATGAATTTGCATTTGCAACTTGAATTCTTTGTTCTCTTAATGCGTTAGCTTCACCGATTGAACCATCTCTATTTTTTTCAGCAACTGTTTTCTTTGCATCATTAATAGCTTTTGCTGCAGCTTCTTTACCAAGAGCTTCAATATATCCAGATTCATCATTAATATCGGTAATATTAACGTTAATTAATCTTAAACCAATCTTTTTTAATTCTGTTTCAACGTTTGAAGAAACAGCTTCTAAAAATTTATCTCTATCAGTATTAATTTCTTCAATTTCCATTTGAGCAATAACTAAACGAAGTTGACCGAAGATAATATCTTTAGCTAATTCTTGAACTTCTGATAAACGAAGTCCTAATAATCTTTCTGCTGCATTTTGCATTACACCTTGTTCAGTTGAAATACCAACAGTAAATCTTGAAGGAACATCGATTCTTATATTTTGTCTTGAAAGAGCGCTCTTAAGATCTACTTGAATAGATAGCGGAGTTAAATCTAGATACTGGAACGCTTGAACAACTGGCCAAACAAATTTTGCTCCACCATGCAAGCAAATTGCTGATTGCTTTTGACCATCTTTACCATTTCCTATTTTGCCATAGACAACTAAGATTTTGTCAGAAGGACATTTTCTTATTCTAGCAACAATAAAAATTAACACACTCACAACAATAATTACAACAGCAGCTATTAATAAGCCTACTGTTTCTGGACTAATATACGTAACTTTACTCAAATTAAACATTTTTTTCCTCCTCTAACGATTAATTTTAATTTACTTTCTTTACTCATAATATTATACTTAATATTTTAATTATTTTCCCTATTTCTATAATTACCTCATTTTAATAACTTATTTATTTAATAATCACATACTCTGAATGAAACTACTTAAGAAAACTATCTGTAACCTTAACACTAATCAAAGATAGCCCTATCTTTTTTAACTCTTTTTCAATATTTTCTGAAACTAAATCTATAAATTTTCCTAGAACAATATTAGTCTTATCTATCTTTTTTTCTTTAATAACAAATAGAATTTGATCTACTATAATTTTTTTAGCTAACGAATAAATTTCAGATTCAGGTAATCCTATTAAATTTATAGCAGCTTGTACCATAGAAGTTTTTTCAGTAGATATCGCAACAATAAACTCTAATGGAGAATAGCAACCAATAATTTCATTTGAAATTGTATCTTTTAAATCCACAAGAATTGATATTTCTTGCAAATCTAGATACTTATACGCTTGAACTATTGGCCAGATAAATTTTTTACCACCGTGCATACAAATTACTTGTTGATCACGTCCAAATTCATCTTTTGGTAGTTTTCCATAGATAACTAAGATCTTGTTTACTGGGCACTTTATAGTCCTAACTACAATGAAAATTAAAACTAAACCTGAAATTACTAGAAGAACTATTAACAAACTAACTAATTCAGGAATAATACTTGCGACCCTAATTGAATTAAACATTTTCTCTCCCCACTTCACAATATTTTTTTTCTTTTTACTTATATTATACTTAAAATCTTACTTTTTTTAAAAAAGAAGATAGCTCTTAAGTTTAATAACTAATTTGAATTATTACCACACTCAAATCTAAAAATTCTTGGTTACAATGAGAGTTGTTTGATTATCAACTGCAAGTACTTTTACTCTTGTATGATTTAGTAAATCCTCTGCGTCATCAGTAATTGCTTCGCATTCTACATATCTACCTTGGAAGGTTAACATTACTTTCCCGTTACCTCCCCTACTTGCAGGAATTCTAATGTATACATCTGCTTGAAGACCAATAGCATTAGAATATTCCAAATTTCCGTCATCTTCCATTTTCATGATTAATTTAAACGCAAAAGAAACACCAACTGCTGAGATACTTCCTGCAACAACCCCTAATAACAGTGCAATTGCCCAATGTACTACACCATCAAATAAAAACGCAGTCCAACCTCCAATTGAAAAGAAGGCTAAAGCACTTCTAAGATTAAGAACTCTTAATCCAGAAAAAGAACTAACAGGATCATCGTTGATTATATCAACATCCCCATCAATACTATCTGGTACTCCATCAAAATCAGCGTCCCCAACTACTCCACCTAATAACATCATTATTAAGAAAATTAACATTAACAAGGTTGCTGTAGCAGCAAAAATAAAGACAATTTGTTGGAAATCAGTTAGACCGTCCCACCATTTCAAATTAATTAAAGCAAACATAATATCCTCCTTCATTTTTTAATGACATTTTTGTCATTTGCTTTTTTAAAATTTAAATATATAACACTTAATACAGAATAAATTATCACTGATAAAGGTATTAAGGTTATAAAAAATATTAACTCTAAATCTTCTCCTATAAAGATGACCTCACTTAAGAGTACAAGTGATACAAATGATAGAGAAATATTGGTATAAAATCTTCTTTTATCGTTCTTATTTTTAGAAAATAAATAACTTAGTAAATTAAGTACAACGTGTAATAATAAAAGACCTAAAGCGATGTAATTATAGGTATCTATTAGAATTGATGATGCTAATAAAAAGAGAAGAGATAGGACAAAAAATGTTTTTGAGAGATGCTTATCAGAATACTCAATCAGAGAAATTCCATAAATAAGAATATAAAGAAAAAATATTTTCAAATAGAAATCATAAGTAACCCCATATTGAAATCCAATAGAGGCTCCTGTTAATACCACGAAAAGTGATAAATTACGTCCTATTTCTTCGAAAGCATCAGCTACACTCACCTTTTTCAGGTAAATATTTTGAAATGTTTCAATTAGTTTTGAAAATATAAATCCATTTATTGCCCAAATCACAAAGTACGCTAAATAGTATTTAATATCCATAATTCCGCCATTATAATATTTAGAATCAACAAATACTACAAGTGGAAGAACGGCAAATAAACTCATGGTAACAATATAATATGTAAACTTAGTACTTCTATATACTAAGTCTCTGTCGATGATATTCTCAAACGCCTCAATATATCTATTTCTAGCAATAATATAAGCTATGACGCTTGCTCCAAAACCAAACAAGAAAACTAAAATAGTTACTAACTCATTTCTAAAAATATATGATACTCCAATCACAACAATAAGTAAATAAATGCTTATAATATGAATAATTAGAGAGGAAAGTTTAAATCTCGATAAAAGTTCTTTCTTAACTTTGGTTTGAGGTTCTTTCGCATTATCCTTTAATAAGTAGTCAACCGTTACTTGAAAAAGTTCAGAGAGTTTAATAAGTTTTTCAGTTTCTGGGTAACTTAAATTAGTTTCCCAGCGAGAAATAGATTGTCTAGAAACTTGCAAAATATCTGCTAATTGCTCTTGTGTTAAATTAATTTTTCTTCTAAGAGTATAAATCTTTTCACCAGTTGTCATTTTCTTCCTCCCTGTTACACATATAGATGATATCACAACTAAAAAACAAATGCAATATAGTTTAGATTTCGTTATGTAAAGTTTAAATTGCTATTGTATATCTTTGAAATTTACATGCTTAAACTTCATATTTTTTTAAAAAAATAAGACAAAATTTTACTTTTTATTTAAAAAGAAAGCAAGCTTAGTAAATAGTTCTTTTAAGTCAATAGGCTTACCTATATGATCATTCATTCCAGCCTGAAAACACTTATCAATGTCTTCTTTAAAGACATTTGCTGTCATAGCAACTATTGGAATTTTCTTACCAATTGGTAGTTTTCGTATCTCTTTAGCGGAAGTAATTCCATCCATTATTGGCATCTGTAAATCCATGAATATTAGATCATATTTACCTTTTTCTTCTTTAAATTTCTCAATTGCAAGGAAACCATTTTCTACTTCATCAATTTTAATATTTGTACTTTCAAGAAGTGATCTAACTATCTCTCTGTTAATATCAACATCTTCTACTAATAGAATTCTATAATCACTAAAATCACTATCAAAAATAGAACTATCATCTTCATCAATTTTTTTGGTCTCTTCAATTAATTTGAATTCTACTTCGAATATAAATTTAGAACCTTCTCCAATTTTAGATTCAATTCTAATATCTCCATTCATTAATTCAGTAATCTTTTTAGATATTACAAGACCTAAACCAGTTCCACCGTATTTTCTAGTAGTAGATGAATCTGCTTGAACAAATGGATTAAATAATTTTATGGCTTCGGATTCTTTAATTCCTATTCCAGTATCAAGCACAAACCCTTTAACCCGAACGATATCATTAATTAGGCTAGAAAGTTCAAGATTAAATGTAACTTTACCATTGGCAGGGGTAAATTTATTAGCATTAGACAATAAATTAATACAAACTTGAGAAAAGCGTTGATCATCTCCAAATAAACTACTAGGAATCTTATCATCAATTTCAAACACTAGATTTTGATGTTTTTCTTCAAATCTATAACGCATAACATTTTCAATTCTTAGAACTAATTCATTCAAATTAAAACTAACATTTGATAATTCCATTTTATTAGCTTCAATTTTAGACATATCTAAAACATCGTTAATGACTCCTAATAAATGTCTTGAAGCACCGATGATTTTTGCAAAACTTTCATCTTTTTTCTCCGCAGTTTCTTGTTTCAAACCAATATTTGTCATACCAACTATGGCATTTAATGGAGTTCTCATTTCATGACTCATTTTAGCTAAGAATTCTGTCTTAGCACTTGAAGATTTCTTGGCTTCATCAAGAGCTCTATCCCTTTCATTTTCATAAATATTCTTTCCTATGGCATTTGAAATAGTATTACTTAGTAAAGAGATAAATAATTTATCCGCATTAGACCAATTTTTCGCATTAAAAGTATCTTCAACGGCAATAACACCATAGAATGAATTATTTACATAGAGTGGAGACCAAAGAAAAGCAATAACTCCAACTTTTTGAAAGATAGAATATTTTTCACTTTCTCTTACATCGGAACAAGAAATTGAAGGAACATTATCAACATCTTCATTTGTACTTGGGAAAGTAGAAACTAAAACTTGTTTTAAACCTGATGTTTTATCATCTGTCACAATTGATACATCACTTGTTACTACATTGGTTACGTAACTATAATCCTCAACTGGATCAATTGTAGTGATAAGAATTCTTGAAACATTTAAGAAATTTAGAGTTAATTCTAAAGATTTATTTATATTTGAATTTAAATCACTAGAAGAGGAAAACACTTTTGAAATAATAGAAATTAATTCTTGTTCTTTAAGTTTACTTTCTAAATCTTCTTGAACAATAGTTAAAGCACTTACTAATTCGTCCCGTCTATCGATATTAGAAAGCATGAGATTAATCGAATTTGACAAATTATAAATCTCTCTATTTCTCTTAAAAATTGGATTTTTAATTTTCTTATTATTTTGAAGAGAATTAATTTCTTCATTAAGTACTTCAAGAGGCTTAATTAAAAAGATACTTAAAGAGAAAAAACTAACTATCCAAGAGATTACTACTGCTACAATTCCTGTAATTATTTGACTATAAACATTTCCAATATAAGAATCAAAAATATCAGTTTCTGGTATATAGCACGCGATTATTTTATCTTCATAAAAATTATAAACAAAATAATAAGTCTCTCCATCATAGGAAATAGTTTCTGATAATTTTAAAATTTCACTAGTAAAATAAGAATTATTCGAATCATTAACTAATGAAGAACTCTGCAAGTTCTCACCAGTTACTTTATCTAAAACAAAAACTCCACCATTAATACCAACTACATAATTATCAATAAATTTATTCAAACTTAATGAATCCACAATTTGAGTTAAAGAACTAATAGTTAATCCAATTTGGACAATTCCAGGACTATCTAGCCTTGGAACTCCAATATATTGATACATTTCATTATCATGACCACGAGGCATTGGAGGTTGGACTAATTCAGTTTGTTCGTAAATATTCGCAATTACGAAAACATTAGATTGTTCAGATGATTTAAAATCAAAACCATTTACACCGTTAGTTATAACTGTAACTCCATTTTCATCAGTAATATAGATTTCATCTACTTCAAATTGAAGGCTATAATATGCCATTTTTTCAGGCGTTAGAAGAGAATTATCCGTATTTTTTACTATCTCCGCAATAGCTCTTGCAATATTTAAATTTTTATCAGCAATTTCCTCTAAAATAGATTTCATTACTGTATCTGAAGTCTTTAAATTTTCTAAAATAAAATTTGTTGATTGATTCATATCTCTTTTTAAAATTTCCGTCACACTTTTTTTACTTTGCATAGAAGAAAAGAGAACTACAAATGAGAAAGATAAAAAGATTATTAAAAGAACTGGAAATATTGAAATGAATTTACTTTTCATAATTTAAAAAAATCAACCCTCCGAAACTTACCGATATAGACTTCTAGTTGATCAAATTAATGAAACAACTTACTTAATATTTTATCATTTTTTAAATTATAAAAAACTAAAATTACTTAATAATTAAAAGTGTGTTTTTACTTAAATTGAACAATCTTTCCTAAAAGTACTATTTTTAATTTATTAAATATTAATTTGTTAAAATTAAATGAGGTTAAAAAAATGAAAAATACTATTCTAATTCTTGTGGCAGGGGGATCTGCTAGTGGTAAAAGTACTGTTGTAAGAGAAATAATTAAAGCAGCAAACACTAATGAAGTTGTGATTATTACTCAAGATGATTATTATAAAGATCAGTCACATTTACCTTTTATTACTAGAACTCAAAACAACTATGATCATCCTAATTCTTTTGATTTTGAATTATTATTAAAACATTTAACCGCTCTTTTACAAGGAGAAAAGATTGATAAACCAACTTATGATTTTAAAATTCATAACCGAACTAATATTATCGAGGAAATATATCCAAAAAGAATAATTATTGTGGAAGGAATACTAACCCTTGCAAATGAGGAAATAAGAAAGTTATCAAGTCTTAATATTTTTGTGGAATTAGATGATGATACAAAATTTATTAGAAGAATGAAAAGAGATTTGAATGAAAGAGGAAGAACTTTAGAATCAATTATTAGTCAATATGAAAATACAGTTAAACCAATGTTTCATAAATTTATTAAACCAACTAAAAGGTTCGCGGATGTAATTATCCCTAACGAAGAAAAACACGATAAAGCAGTTGATTTAATAGCTTCAAAAATTAAATTATTCTTACAGGGAGATAACTAATGAAATCATTTGTGATTGCTCAAATAGAAGAGATTCCAAATATTACTTACACATTAAAAGATGATATCTATTACCTTGATGATTATGATGCATGTTTTATTGTAACAGGAGTGGGAAAAGTTCTTTCAGCAATTTCTACTACAAAATTTATTCTAAAAACTAAACCAAGTGAATTAATTAATATTGGTTTTGCAGGAGGAACAAAAGAATATTTAGTAAATGATAAAGTTCTTATTGAAAAAAGCACTTATCATGATTATGATCTTTCTATGTTTGGTTATGAAAAAGGTCAAGTTCCTGGGTATCCTACTTTTTTTGTTCCGGATGAATCATTACTTAAGCTTTGTGAAAAAAAGATAACTCACTTTAAAAAAGGTACTCTTTATACTGGAGATTACTTTATGAACGAAATAAAAAATATACCTATGATTTTTGATATGGAGGGAAATAGTATTTCTCAAACTGCATATTACTTTAATATTCCTTGTATCCTGATTAAAGTAATAAGTGATATCGTGGGAATATCAAAAGTTGAAGGATATGAAAATAATATCTCTAAAGGTACTCCAAAAGAGATAATTACAGAAATTATTCTAAATTTAATAGATAAAAAGGAGAAATAAAATATGAAAAAAGCAATGATGATTCTTTCAGATTATGTTGAAGACTTAGAAAGTCTTGGTACTAGAGATTTACTAATCAGAGCAAATATAAGTGTAGATACTTATTCATACACTAATTATAATATAGTTACAAGTCATAATTTAGAAATTAAATGTGATTATTTATTAAGTGAGATTAATGATATAAAGAATTATGATCTTCTTATAATTCCTGGTGGTCCTTGGGTCGAAAAAACTATTAATGATGATTATCAATTAATAGAATTAATAAAGAAATTTAGAAAGGATTCAAAATTAATTTGTGCAATTTGTGCTGCTCCCCTATTTTTAAACAAAGCAAACATTTTAAAAGAGAAAGAATATACTTGTTTTAAAGGTTTAGAACAACAAATTGATGGCATAAAAAAAGATGCGGATAGCGTACTAGATGATAATATCTTAACATCAAGGAACGCATTTAGTGTTTTTTCATTTAGTGAATTAATAATTAGTACAGTTTTAGGTCAAAAAGCATTAATTGATTTTAAAAAACAATATTGAGTATTATAATTTATCTATTTTCTTAACTACTTTATTTATATTAAAACTTTGTATTTTTCTTTTTAATGAAATAATCCATTTATTAAGAAGAGCATTTGCTTCATCTTCAATATCATTTGCTGCTTTTTTTATAGCTCCTGCTTTAGTAAGTATATTGTTTAAGTTATTTTCAATATGAACTAGAGTTTTATCTAAAATATCAATTTTCATATTTTCAAAATCATCTAATATTTCTTGTCTATCTTTATACTCAATTTTTTCTTTTTCTATTTGTAAAGTAAGTTTCTTATATTTATCAGCAAGAGAAACTAGTAAACTTAAAAAAGAGACAAAGTATTCTGGTCTAATAACATACATTTTATCATATTCATTAACCTTTTTTACTAAGTAATCAAAATTACCAGAAGTTTCTAAATTGCTAACAAGTAATGCATACTCACAATTTTTCTTTAATCTATCTATATTGAGCTTTTCGTAGTGAACTTTATTTGTTTTTTTATTTTCTGCTTCTTTATCTTCATCTTTCATTTCTAAACAAATGCTTGTTAATAAATTAAGATGTTCCTTTTCCGCAAATATTTTAAAAATAAAGTCAGCTTTAGTACCTTTAGTTTCTCCTTCTTCTTTAATAGAAACATTGTCCTTTTCATAAGAACAGTTTTCAAACCCATTTAGAGAATAAGCATCGTAAAGATTTTGGCAATAACTTTCTAAACTTTCTCCTATTGCTTTAGTACCTCTATTTTTACTTGACCTCAAAACATCAATTACCATGTTTTTGGCATCTATTTCTTTACTTAAGTCAATCTTAATTTTATTTTTTTCGATTTCTATTTTTTCATCTATACTTTTTTGTAAGGCATCATATTCTAGTAAAGTCTTCTGTCCTTCAATTTGAATTTTATTTAATTCATTTAAATGTTTTAGATTAATATCATTTAACTTACTTTCATGATCTTTTGATAATTTCATTCTTTCATTTTCTAATTCTAAAATTCGAGTATTTTCTAAATTAGTTATCTTATTCTTTAAATCACTCACTATTACATTACTCTCAAACTCTTTTTTTAAAATAGCACTTTTAATTTCTTCTTCTTTAATATTTTTTAATTCTATGATTTCTCTCTCTAATTTTTGTTTTAAAAGGGCACTATCACTTAATAATTTTTCGTTTTGAAATTTAAAATCATTTTTGATTTCGTTTAACTTCAACTCATAATCTTTTCCTATTTTTTCTCCTAAATTTTTATTATCAGCTTTTAAATTTATTATTTTTTCTTCTAAATCTTTAGTAAATTTAGATAGTTTTAGTTCCGCTTCGCCACTCAAAATTTCTTTTTCCCTATTTAATAATAAGGCAAAATCCTCGTCATATTTAGACTTAATTGCTTTATCTAAATAACTTAAATCAACTTTATTTAAGTCATCTAATTTAATAGTATCCCCTGCATTAGCAGAAATATCTATTCTAATTGTTGTATTATTTAATACTGTAACTTCTTTTATGATTGCCATTTTATCGTTTCCTTTTTTTGAGAAAAATCTCAAAACTAATCCAATTTAATTATACAGGAATTTTAAAAAAAGAGGAGATATTTAAACTTTAAAAATAGGTTTTGTTTATTTGATTTATTTTTCCCATTAAATAAAAAACATGTTACACGCTATAGTTTCTATGACAAAACTAAATATCTAATTTTAAAGTATATTTTTTATATTAAATAGATATTAATGGCTTTAGTAAGCGGATTTGTCTTAAAAATGAGGCTTGTAATTTATGCCATATACATATATATTTATTTAAATAAAATAATGCGAAAAATTAAAAATAAATTATCTTTTCTGTTATAATTTAAGTATAATGTTTAGGAGGATTAAATGTTTGATTTTAATAGTATTTATGAGGTCGTAAAAAAAATACCAGCTGGAAAAGTAATGACTTATCAAGGGGTTGCTACTAAAGCAGGAAATCCTAAAGGTTCAAGAGTAGTAGGAAATGCTCTTCATAAAAATAAGGATAGAAGTTTAATACCTTGCCATAGAGTAGTTAACAGAAATGGGAATCTATCTAACTCTTATGCCTTTGGAGGAATCACGGCTCAAAGAAATATTCTAGAAAAAGAGAATGTTATCTTCAAAGATGAAAGGACAGTTAATTTAGAAATAAGTTTACTAAAATAAAAATAAAGGGAGCGATTGCTCCCTTTATTTTTTTTCTTCTTCTTTTTTAGTATCTAGGCTTTTAGATCCATCTTCAGTTTTCTCACTTTGCGTATTGTTATTAGAAGTAACTTCAGATTCCTTTGTCTCTTGAATAGGAGTATCACTTTCTACATTGTCTTTAGTATTTTCACTTGTAAGAGAATCATTATTCTTTTCATTTCCCTTGTTATTTTTCTTTACTTTCTTTTCTGCTTTCTTTTCTTCTTTCTTTTTCTTTTTTGAGATAACTTCATAAGGACTAAATTCAACACCTAAACCTTTAGTAACAGTATCTTCTTCCCCTTCTTGATGAGGTTTAACATCAGGAGTTATATTTTTCAAAGGTTCATTTAAATATCTAGAAATTTCAAAATATCCAAGACTTGGAAAAGCTTCGCTTAATGCTTTTCTAACTTCTTTCAAATATTTTTTAGATGGTGGTGTATTCATAAAATATTTAATCTTACAAGTTAATGCTTTGATTTGGTAATCCTCATATTCACCAACATCAAGTACTTTACCATACCAAAAAGCACTAGCATCTAGACGAACTTGAACATCCTCTAATTGCTCTCTAGAAATCCTATATAATCTACCATAAACTTTACCACCTGGTGAATATTCAATAAATATAGATCCTTTTTTGGAATAATTTTGATTCTTTTGAGCATAAAAAATCTTATAATTCTCGAGTGTATAAGGTAAAGTATCTTCCCAAAGACTTGTATCTCTAAATGGAGCAAAAGTTACTTCGGAAATATCATACCTTCTTCCCTCAATCCAACATTTCATTCTCCGCTTTTTAGCAGCAAGTTCATAAGCAAAGAAATAAACGTAAGCGTAGTTTTTAGCCATTATTTAAAGGAATCCTCCCAAATCTATACCGTTAAACAACTTTGAATAACTATCAACATAAACGTATTTATTCAATTCTGATTCACTAGGTAATTTTGGTTTATCTGCTTTTTCCATATGAATAACAGTTAATTTCCCTTCAACTATACTAGTAATTTCAACATATTCAATTTTCCCGTTTCCATTTACTTCTGCATGGATAGTTTCATCAGTACTAGTATCTAAAACATCATATATTTCAATATTTTTTTCTTTTTTGTAAGTTATTACATATTTATCATTATCAACTATTTCTGTAGCAAAACCATTATCACCTTTAAAAGGATAGAATTTACCATCTTCGATAACTAGATCTTCCTCTCTTTCAGTATAATTATAATAATTTTGTGAAGTTTGAAATCCAAATATATCGACAGTAATAGATGTCTTTGCATACATATATGTATCATTACCATACATAGTAACTGCTATACTAGGACTTTTTACTTCAATCGGGAAAGTATTTTCTGGTAGTGGTAAATTATCCACATCAACAGTAGTATATATTTCATTAGATCTCGTAATTACATACATTTTAACATCCATATCAATAGTACTATTAGTTACTGAATCAAAATTATACTCATAAGAAGTCGTAATTAAAACAACCCCATCAAAGTACATGTTTTCAATTTTTTCAATTTGTTCTTCTCTAGTAAGTTCTTTTGGTTGACAAGAAATTAACAAAATCGCTAAAATAATTATACAAGAAAAATGTAGTATACGTTTCATAATCTAAATCACCTCTAATCTAATTTTACATCTTTTACTATATATTTTTCTAAAAATATACTTAAATTCCACTCTTTTATCAATATAACTTAAAAAAGTAAGAATTAAGGTAATACTTTGTTGTGTAACAATAATGAATACCACTCCGTCTTTTCTAGAATAATATCTGGAGCATCTGCCATTTCAGTTAAATGGATAGGAGATGTAGTACCAACAATAGGAACTAAATCTTGAGGATGTCTAGTTAAAAATGCTATAGCAATACAATTTTTAGTAACTTTATATTTTTTAGCTAGTTTATCTAATCTTTCGTTTAACACAGGAAATTTTGGATCATCAATAAAAGTAACTCTTTCTGGTCCCATAACTACACTCCATGGTTCAACTGTAATACCATTTAAGTAACAATACTCTAACGCTCCATCACTTCTTCCAATTGATTCATTATCCATTCTATTTACAAATAAACCTTGATCTATCATAGTACTATGAGTTATAGATAATCTTAATTGATTAGCTACTGGATGAAATCCACAGAACTTATAAAATAATTCCATCTGGCCTCTGTTCATATTAGAAACTCCAAAATATCTTACTTTTCCACTTTCTTTTAATATTTTAAAAGTATCACTAACTTCTTTCCAATCAGTTAGTGCATCAGGTCTATGAATTAATAAAACATCAATATAACTAATATTAAGTCTTTTTAATGCATCATCAACACCATTTACAAAACGTTCTTTTGAAAAATCATACATAACACCTTTAACTATACCTATTTTAGTTTGAATAATCATCTTTTCACGCCAATCAGGATGTTTTTTTAGAACTTCTCCAAAAATACTTTCACAAGTAGTATCTCCATAAATATCTGCATGATCAAAAAAATTAACCCCTAAATCTAACGCTTTTTTTACTAACTCCTCAACTTCTTCAACTGTTTTTGAAGCAATTCGCATACAACCCAAACAAACTTTTGATACTAATAAATCTGAATTTCCTAATTTTACGTATTTCATAATTTCTCCTTTTTAATATTTATTTTCTAACTAATTAAATATTAGTTAAAAATCTATTCTTTATCTTTTCAATATCCTCTTTACTTAATCCAATCTTTAATAAATAATTAATAGGTCCAGAATAATTATCTTTAACATAAGTATCATATTCGATAAGTAACTCTTTTGTAGCATACCAATACTTCATCTTTGAAAGGTAATTGGATTTTGATTTAACATTCTTTTCTACATAATCTAATATAAATGACTCAGTAGCAGTGTAATCCGCTAATATATCTTTAAATTCACATCCTGCAATCGATAAAAGTAAGTAAGCTATCACACCAGTTCTATCTTTACCAGCGAAACAATGGAATAGAATAGTATCATTAGGATGATTTAATATTATATCAAATACTTCCTTTACCTTATCTTGTTTCTTATCAGTAATAGTTAAATAAGTGTCATATAAACTTAAATCAAGTTTAGGACTACCATCGTTTGGAGTATACTCAATTAAACTAACATTATGATATTCAAATTCCTTTCTATTTAATAAATCAGGATGTTTTGCTACATCGACTTCTTCTCTTAAATCTATAACTACTTTTAGACCATATTGAACTAAATAATTTACTTCATCCTCATCTATTTCAAATACAAATCCACTTCTTAAAAACTTCCTGTCTTTTGTCTTTTGATTTAAAGAGACAGCAATTCCTCCCATATCTCTTAAATTTAAAACATTCTTTAATGGTATTCTCATAAATCTCCTTCAAATATTATTTTTAGTTTCTATAATCTATCTAGTTAACTAACATTTATTATTATACTCAAAAAAATTGAAAATCAAAGAAAACATGGATGTTAACATATATTTTCATAATTTATTACAAATAATTACCATTTAAAAACATATACTGAGAACATAATAATTTTGTTATATAAGATTTTTTTGTTATATGTCTACTTCATTTTAAAAATAATGTATTTACGATGCCAAAGGTAAATTATAAGGATTATAAGTACATAAATTAGCTAAAATTGCACTTGGAACAGGTGAGTTAGCCGTAATTTGAAATAAAAGCCATTCATCTGAACAATTAAATGTACTCGGACTAGCAGTAACCCCAGCAATAACAGATTGCTTCCTAAGAAGTAAATGATCGGTAGCACCAGTCCAAGTAGATTGTTCACCAATCTTTCCAAAAATATCTATCTTGGTCCAAGTTGAAGATATATTTTTTTCCAAAGCAAGAGCATCATCTCCATTATAATTTATAACGCTGTTATTGGTTAAACTAATAGCTTTAGACCCTAAATCAGTTATGTATTTTTTTACATCAGCATGCACACCAGTATTATAAACAATTAAGTATTGACCGCTTTTCAAGGTACCGGTTAAACCAAAATTTTGAGTAACAGTTGGACTTCCATTTCCATATAATGCTAACCTATATTCCGATAAAGAAACATCGTGATCGGTACCATTAAAGATTTCTAACAATTTATCAGTACTTTTACCTTCAAGATAAACTGAAAGAATCAAATCAGATAAATATTGTTGAACAGACTCATCAATTGGAGTAACCGTTACCTCTATTTCTCCACTTTCCAATGTAATTTCAATACCATTAACAACATATTTAATAGTATAACTTAATGTAACTATTTGATTTTCATCACTAGGTCTTGTTACAATTCCTTCATTTGAAATAATTTCTTCTTTATCTGATAACCAAACTACTACTAAATCATTAGGATAAGCAATATGTTCAAAACTAGTAAATAAATCAATATTGCTAGTTATTTCACTAGCTTCTCTTAAAGAAGAAACTAAAGCTTCAAACTCAGTATTTACATCTACTAAAGATGTATACAAGGAAATATTACTTGTAATTGGTGAAGAAGAAACAAAAGGTATATTCAATTCAGGATTTGTAAACCATGAAGTATATGGATTTTCACCAATGTAATCTACAGAATACTCTTCTAATAAATCTCCACTAAAAATTGCATCAATTGTATCAACTAAAATACCATTTACATATATACTAGCAGTAAATGTCTCACCATCAGCTTCCCACTTAGCAAATAAAGTAATATTTTCATTAACTTCATCAGTATTAAATATCCAAGGAATAACTAATTCTTCATCTTGATACCAACCAATAAATATATAATTTTCTCTTAAAGGATTAGAAGGTTCACTAATTGTTTTTATAATAGCATCTGCATATACTTTAATGCTACCTATTGAAGATCCACCTTTAGAATTAAAACTAACAATATAATAAGCATTTTCTTCCCAAATTGCATAAAGAGTAATTTCTTCAGTTACAATATCTAAATCAAAATTCCAAAGATTAGTAATACTATTAGTAGCAGACCAACCAACTAAAGTATAATTTTCTTTAGTTGTATTAAGCGAAGAAGTAACAATTAAACCATCCTCTATTACTAATAATGATTCAATATCTCCCTCTCCACCATTTGTATCAAATGAAACATTGTAGAAACTTTTTTCTACCCATTTACCATAAACAGTAGTGTTTTCTGTAATCTTATCAACAATCAAGTTATTTAACTCAACATCAGAATACCAACCAACGAAACGGTGAGTATCTGTATTACTAGGAGTATAAGTAATATAAGAATTTGTCTGTATAAAGCCAATTCTCTCTCCCCCTTCATTAGTATTATTTTCATAAGTTACTTTTGTAACTTCAGTTGTAGTTATT
>JAITXT010000006.1 GCA_031284585.1 Acholeplasmatales bacterium | reverse complement strand
CTACGTAAATTCTGTAAGAGACGATTAAAAATGTTTCTCTTACTAAATTAGTATTTACACTAAAAGCCTGAAAGTCTGTCTTAATTTTGCCCATAACATCTTCTGAACTTCCTGTGTTATTTAAAGCATCAGTATAGCCATATTCGAATTTATTAGTCACTAAAGAAAGTCTTGGCCCACTGCTATTCACTCGAATATTAAACAATGATAGATTAGTATATGTATCTCCTGGAACACCACCATCATCAGTTACATGGGAGTTAGTTGGTTTCGCATAAAGGTTAAGAGTAATTGAAAAAAATAGCATATAACCTGCTAAAAACATAAAAATTAATTTTTTAATCTTGTTCATTTTATTTTTCCTCTAAAGACTCTTTTATTGAATATGCCTCTAAGTTATTATACGAGATTATTAGTTTAATTAGTAATATTCGATAAATAATTACTAATTAGTATGATATTATCGATTTTTATGCTCTTAATTCCATTTTTTTTAGAAATTTCTAAAAAAATCAATAATAATTAATCTTATTTTAATAAATGATCGAATACGGAATCTTTATTAATATTAGATAAATAGTATTTATTTTCTTGCTTTTTAGAATTAAGTAATATAAAAATGAATATATATTATTATTTTTTTTTATTCATTAGAACTTTTAGGTTCAAGTTTCCTAAAAGTTATTTATTTCTAACCCACTAACTGCTATTTCAATTACATCTTCTGATCCTTCAAGAGAATACTTGACAATTAAATAATCAGAAACCAATAGATAATTTGAATATTTAGATTCAAGAGGAACTGGGAATAAAAAGTCACTCCCTTTTTGAACATTTACATTAATATTTTTATAGATAGAACTATCAAAATTTTCGTGAAGTCGAATATTTATTTCTTTTAAATAAACTCCTCTAATGATAATATTTTCCTTCGCAGTAATAAAAATATGTTCAAAGATCCCATTTTTTTCATAAACATCTGGCTGTACACTATAAGTAACTGGGTTAGCATAAACATCAATAGAATCATAATAAAAGACTCCAACTTGGTATTCTTTATCTTTTTGGCTCACAACTATATCATTAATTTGAAATTCAAGAGAAGAGATAAATATTACTTCATTCTTCATTGAATCATTTGAATCCACATTTATTTGAATAACGAAATGGTATACGTATTTATTACCAACTCTTTTATCTAAATAAGAAGAACCAAAGAGATTTAGTTTTATCTCATGAGAACCAGATTTAGTGTAGTCTTTTAATTTCAAATCATGAATAGGTTCATATGATATATATTGCACAAAAATATTTTGATTTGAAGATTTAGTTTCTTTTATTGATTTATCAAAATTTACATAAAAAGATAAGTGATAAGCATCCACATTAAAACCGCTTGAAATAGAGCTTTTCTGGCAGCTCATTATAAATATAGTAGAAAGAAAACTAAAAAATATTAATAAAATATTTAAAGTTTTTTGTTTTTTTCTCATCTACATCCTCTTTTTATAATAAATTCTTTTTGGCTAATTTAGTTATCTTATTATTCATAAGAATAGCTCTAATATATTTTCCTCTAGTTAGTAATACCGCCGCATCCACCGATAATCTTCCACCTCTATCAACAGAACCTAAAGATAAAAATCTAAGTGGTGCGTAATCAAACATACTTAAGATAGCCTCTGTTCCGTCTAAACCTAAACTAGTTGCTTTACTTACACCCTCTAAGATACTCTTTTTTAATATTTTTCCACCTTTAGTTTTTTCTGCGATGTAAATAGGAGTATCAAAAGTATAAGGCTTTCCAAAATTCTTTTTACAACTGCTCGCGGTAAATATATTTAGGAAATCACATTCTCTAAATGAATTATCAATAAAGTGAAAATATGAAGGAGATTTAGTTCTTTGATCTACAGTAAACTTGTTTTGATCGTTAACGACTTTTATAGTAGAAACTTCTTGAAATTCTACTCCATCTAAACTTATGAGTATTTGATATTCTCCAGGCTCAATATCAAAATCGTTAGTCTCAATATTAAAAGATCTAAATGAGAAATCATCTAGTATGAAGTCAGTACTACTAGTACCATTTGATCCAGGAACCAAAACTTTATCAAAACCTTTTAATTCTTTGTCTGGCCTATAAATTAATGAATTACTTGTCCTTTTTACATATAATTGAACACAAGCTTTTGCATCGATTTCACCAATATTAATTATTTCTACTTTTAGTTTTAAATTAGAACCTTTGACAAAGTTCTTAGTTTTAAGAGTTACTTTTCCTAGTTTAAAATTAGTATAGCTTAATCCATAACCAAAAGGATAAGCAACAGGTATATTTTTAGTATTATAATATCTATAACCAGTGAAAATAGATTCTCTATATTGAGAGTTAAAATAATCTTTGTTATAAGTATTATATGAAGGATTAGATTCAAGGTTAAGAGGCCAAGTTTCTGCTAAATGTCCAGAAGGACTTACTTCTCCAAAGATAATTTTGGCTAGAGGGAGACCCATTTGACAACCAGCTAGGTACATTAAGATAATTCCTTTAACTTTATCTTTAAAATCAAGAACAACTGGAGCACCACACTGAATTATTACAATCACATTTTGATTAACTTTAAGTACTTCTTCGATTAGTTTTAATTCACCATCAGGTAAATCAAGATTCTTTCTATCCATACCTTCAGCTTCAAATGCTTCCGGAAGACCTATAAATAGGATCACTTTATCTACAGAACTACTTAATGAAACAGCTTCATTTATTAATTCAGGAGTTGTACTTCCATCACTAGTATTATATCCATCTGCGTAATTAATCTCTCTATCTACATACTTAGAGATTTCATCAAAACAGTTGTCTTTTACAATTGGATTAACTTTACTACTTCCAACTCCTCCAAATCTTCCGTTTTTAGCAAATGCACCAATAATTCCTATATCATCACTTTTTTTAAGTGGTAAAAATGATTCCTCATTTTTTAATAATATAATACCTTCTTCAACTATTTTTCTTGCGGTTTCAAGAGATTTATCTAAATCAAAGTTTTCTTTTATCTCTTTACCATCTTCGATTTTAAGAGATAAACTAACAACATCTTCACAAGCTTTTTTAAGTTCTTCAATAGTAAGTTCTTTTTTATCTAAAGCTTTCAAGATGAGTCTCTTCGTATAATTAGCTACTCCAGGCATTTCTATATTTAATCCATTTTTAAAACTTTGGATGATATTACTGGTTGCTCCCCAATCACTTATGAAAGCACCATTAAATCCAAACTTTTTTCTTGCGACAGAATTTAATAAATAGTTACTTTCGCTTGCATATATTTCTTTATATCTATTATATGCACTCATCATTGACCAAGGAGAAGATTCTTTAATGGCAATTTCAAAAGCAGTTAAATATATTTCTGCACTAGCACGATCATCGACATCTGCACAATTTATAAAACGATAATTTTCTTCATTGTTAAAAGCAAAATGTTTTAAACATGTACCAACTCCCATATCTTGGACACCATTAATAAAACTACTTGATAGTTTACCACTAATAAGAGGGTCTTCACTTAAATATTCGAAATTCCTTCCACATAAAGGAGAACGTTTATGGTTTACACCAGGTCCTAAAACTACATCTACATCAAGCTTTTTGGCTTCTAATGCTATATTATGTCCCATTTCATAAGATAAATTTCTATTCCAAGTAGAAGCAAGTAAAACAGGAGTCGGATAAGCTACTGCTTTTTCAGCCTCATTAAAAGCTCCATTTGTAGAAGTAACTTTTTCTTTTCTTAATCCACAAGGACCATCTGAAACATTGAAAGACTTTAAATTTAGTCTTTCTACTCCCCGTACTTTCCATAATCCATCTCCATAAACTAGTGAAGCTAGTTCACTAGGAGTCATTTGTTCTATTAATTTACTTGCTAAAGCCTTATAATCTTTACTCATTTTTTCCTCCAATACCATTTATATTATTTAATAAATCCCTTATTTCTATTTTTTCTTCCGCTAAAATAAGTTTTTTTAATTTTCTTTTTTCTTTATTTTCTTTAATTATTTTTTTAAATCCACCTTTTACAAAAAATAGGGATGATAATTTTTCTTCGTTCGCGAGATAAATAACAAATATAAGTAAGATTACGGAAGATAATACTGGCATCCAAACTTTAGGTATATTTGATTTTGCAAAGAATTGAGAAATTATTGCGTAACTAAATCCCCCTAATAAATATGATACATTCTGTTCACACCATTTTGAAAGATACGCTCCAATGAAAACAGCAAAGAAACAAACAAATACACTTCCTACAGATTGAAAGTTTCCAGTTGGAATGGGCCCCCCAGAATTCATAATGGAAAAGAATGAGCAAACACCAATAAGAGCTCCAGAAATTGTATAACAAATGATAGCATTAGTTTTTTCCTTAACTCCGGTCGCAACACTTACTTTTTGACCATGTAATAAAGATCTATAATTATATCCAAATTTAGTATAATTAAAAATAACAATTAAAATTGCAATTACCACCACAAATACAATCGCTAAAATCCATAAGGCACCTCCTGAATCATAACCTCTATTTGTCGTACTAATAACTTTACCACCAGATACTATATGTCCTATTCCCTCAAATACAAGGGTCATTATAAGTGACATTACTAACGGTGGTAGTTTAAAAATAACATATGCACTTCCAGATATGGCACCAGCTAGAGTTCCAGCTAACACACTGAATAATAAAACCATCATAAAAGGAAGATCAAATGAAGTGCATATTTTTGCACTAACAACTGAACTTAGAAGCATTGTAGCTCCTAATGAGAAATCAAATCTACCAGAAAAAAGATTAATTGAAAGAGCAACAGCCATTAAAGTAATCGAAAAAGTTTGTTTTAGTATTTGAGTAATATCAGCTTCAAAACTACTTTTTCCAATAATAGGATTTCCTATTATGAAAGTAGCTATATAACAAACAAAAAATATAACTAAAGGCATAATTGAAGTTTTCAAACTTCTGACAAATATTTTATATGTTTTAGATTTTTTAATTTTTAATTTTGTTTCATTTTCCATAGATCTTTTCTCCTCAAGGCAGACTAGTAGCCTGCCTTGATATTATTAATTATTTTTTATTTCTTTAACTCTAAAATTTGTTCATAACTTGCATTAGCAACAAAATCTTCAAATTGCTCATAAGTTACTTTATTATCTCTTGAATAGATGTATTTTCCTAAAGTTTCTGCTGTATAAGCAGGAGATGCAAGAGTATCAGCACCATACATTGCTAAAAATTGTTCAGGAGTCTCAGCATACCAGTAATCTTGATAAAACTTAAATGCTTTGTTATCTTTTCTAAATGTATCGCCATTTCCATTAACAGCATTAATACAAGCCACTAAAGAACTTCCAATACTTGATGTAAATTTACCAACTAAATAATTTAGTAATGGAGCAGTAGTTCCATAGTCAACATGATTAGTTAAAGCTGGAGCACTGAAACCGTAAGCATAAGTTTCATTAAAACTTGAGAAAGTTGCTACACGAACATTACCAGGTACATTATGAATAGGGCTAGGTATAGCAAGTAGTGGTTCAAGAGTTTGTGATAAAATCTCATATCCAGAAGTAAGTGCAATAATTTGTTCAAATTCAACACTAAGAAGAGTAGATAACCAAAGGTTAAATATTTCAGGATATTCTTCTAACATCATTACATCAAGTCCTACTGCTACATAATTAGGATCAGGATGAGTAAATGTTCCAGGAGTTGTCCAATTGAAATTTTCACCTTTTTCATGGGTAAATCCTTTTTCTTCTAATGCTCTTACAACTCCTTTGTATCTTGCAGTATGCATTTGACTAGCTTGGAATAAAAGACCAGTAGAAATTAAAATTTTCTTAACTCCTTTATCTAGGAAATATTTAGCCATTCTATATCCAGCAGCTTCTTCCATTTGAGTTACATCCGGTCCTATTGAACCTAAGAAATATTTATTTTTTTCAGCATAAGTATAGACTGCTTCATTTGCTATACCAGCAGCTCTAATATAATATACTTCTGCTTCGCTACAAGCATCAAATATTTCTTTGGAATCAATAAATCCAATTATAGCGTCAACACCATTAGAAATTAATTTTTCAGTTTCAGTAACAGCTGCAGTGTTATCTGATGCAGCGTCTGATACTATAATTTCACAATTAAGATCTTTAGATACATTATTAAGGTATTTAATCATATCACCAACCTCAGCATCATCTAAAGAATAAGTTAGTACACCAATTTTAACATCAGTTTTACTAACACATCCAGTAAGTACTACTAGAACCATTACTACACTGGTAAGTAGTAATAGATTTGACAAAAACTTTTTTTTCATAAATTATTTCCTCCTAATTTATATTTTTTGACGATTAATAATCGTCATTTTTACCTTGATAATATCTTAGTTCTATTTGATAAATAGCTAAGCATAACTACTGCTAAAAATAAAAGAGCTTTTAACAGTTGAACCCATCCGGGAGATAATTGAAATAAAGACAAGATGAGTGAGAAGATAGTTATTGAAAAAGCACCAATTAAACCAGCACTTACTTTTGATTTCGCTCCTCCTGCCATTGGCATTCCACCAAACACAATAGCCATAAGTACATCCATACCGATATTTGCATTAGTACCCATTTCAACGGTAGAAGATCTAGATAAAGTTAACATTGCACCTAAACCTACTCCAATTCCAGAAATAATAAAAGTAAACAATATTTGAAAACCTAAATTGATACCAGTTTGTTTAGCAGCAATTAGATTACCACCCATAAACTTATTTCTTTTTCCTATTTTTGTGTAATTAAATATAAATAGTGAAAGTATAAAGAATAAACCGATTATTAAAATTCTAACCCATACTACATTCATTATATTTCTAAATGTTTGAAAGTATTCATCATTCATACGTAGATTTGGAGTTCCATTTAAAAATACTTGAATAAGTGCAGTTAATATAGAAAGCATGGCTACTGTAACAATATATATTGGTAATTTAAAAAGAGCAGTAAGAAGAGCATTAAATATTCCTACAGCAGAACAAGAAGCAAGAGAAACTAAGAAAAACAAAAAGAGATTTCCTGTTTGATTATATACTATTAATCCTGCTAGAGCACCGATTGCAGAACTTGCTCCAAGGGCAAGATCAAATGCCCCGATTGAATAAATAAATATCGCCCCTGTTGCTATTACAGCAACGGTTGCTCCTTGATTAATAATCATACTAATCTCATAACTACCGAATTGTCTTCTTCCTCCATTCATTACAGTATATAATAACATATAGAGTAAAAAAAGTATTATTAAACTAAGTAAAGGTGTTACACCTATGATTTTATTTTTATATTTTTTTACAAATACTTTTGGATGGGTAAATAAAAGAATAATAGCTTGTAAAAGTGAATGGAAAAAATCTTTCAATGAAATTCCTAGTTTTTTAAATATGTCTTTTAGTATTTTTGGCTTTTCTAATACTTGAGGTTCTTGCATTTTCGTCTCCTAACTTAGATCATAAATTCAATTATGTCAGATTCACTTAAACTTTCATTTCTTTTAAATTCCTTAGTAATTTTTGAATCTTTCATGATTAATATTCTGTCAGATAATCCAATCAATTCAGTTATTTCTTCGGAAATAAAGATAAACGAGATACCTTCTAATTTCATCTTATATATTAATTGATATAAAGATTGTTTTACTCCTATATCAATACCTCTTGTAGGACAATCGAGAATAATAATTTTTGAACCTCTTCCCGCCCATTTAGCAATCACTACCTTTTGTTTATTTCCACCTGAAAGTTCACTTACAAGTTGAGATTCAGAATAACATTTGATGTTAAATTCATCAATAAGATTATTAACATATTTTTTTTCATGTTTCGGAAAGATTAGAAATTTTGCTTTTTGGATAATATCATATCCAGCGGATGCTATATTATCTAAGATTGGTGCATTTAATACTAAGGCTTCAATATCTCTATCTTTACTAGCATAACCTATTCCTTGTTTCATAGCAACAGCTTCATTAGTTATATGAACTAGATTTTTTGTATTTGTTTCATAATTGTATCTAATAACTCTTCCACTTTTCGCAGGAGCAAATCCAAAAATTGCTTTTCCTAATTCATGCATACCAGAGTGAGATAGTCCACCTATTCCTAGTATTTCTCCCTCAAACAAATTAAGAGATACTCTATCTAATCCATTTCCTGTTAATTCTTTTGTTTTTAGAATAATATTATCTTTAAATGGGGTACTGTCATAATCTAATCTATAATAGTTTCCAACTAATTCTCTTCCAATAAGTAACTGTTTTATTTTTGAACTTTCGAATTCAGGTTTTAAAAGTGAGGTTATAAATTTACCATCTCGAAGAACTATAATTCTATCACAAACTTGTATTATTTCATCTATGTCATGCGAAATGAAAATTGCACTTTTATTAATCTCTTTTTGTTTATTTAAAAGATCATATATTATTTGTTTTCCTCTTTGAGAAACAGCAGTAGTAGTTTCGTCAACAACAAATATATCTGGTTTTTTCATCCAAACTTTTGCTATTTCTAATAATTTTCTATCTTGAATATTTAAAGTTGAAGCATTTAAAGACACATCAAAATCGCTACATCCTATCGCATCAAGTGCTTTTTTGGATTCATTTAACAATTCTTTTTTATTCACGAAAATTGATTTAGAAAATTTTGAAATCTCACCTAAAAATATATTTTCAGCTATTGATATCCCAGTAATAACACCAACTTCTTGAACTATAATTCCAATTCCTTTATTAACTGCATCTATCATAGAATGAGGATTCCATGGTTCGTTTTTGAAAAACATTTGTCCTGAATTTGGTTTTTGCATTCCACTAATTATACTGGCTAATGTAGATTTTCCACTACCATTTTCACCTATAAGACCTACAATTTCCCCTTCATAAATATCAATAGAAACATTATTTAGTGCAGTAACAACACCAAATGTTTTTACAATTTCTTTTATTTCAAGTAAGGGTGTAGCGTTTTTTGAACTAGTAAATAAAGCTTCCTGATTTTTATTTGTTTGCAATTTGTCCATATTTTCTCTCTTATTAAAATTCAATTTATTTAATATACTAAATTATATCAAATGTTCTAAAAATAAGGTTAATTATGGCTTATAAAATTTTCTTAAAGTTTAATTTGTTTTTATTGTTTATAATTGCATAGTTATCCCACTATCCATTTTTTAAAAAGTGATAAAAATACTTTTAAAAATTAATTTTAAAAATTAAATATTTTAATTTAATTTAAATATATCCTTAGCACTATATTTTGTTATCTTTTTCAAGTTAAATAAGAATGATAATAAAATTAGTGAAATTAAAATTAAGATATTTAGTAGTATAGAACTTATATTATGACCAATAATAGTCAATCCTTCAAAGTTTTCATTTCCTTTAATTACTGTTTCACTGATTTCTTCTAAAATAAATGGAGATAAACCATATGATAATATAAATGAAAATAATATAGATAATACTACAGTAGATATAGCTGGTATAATTGATTTAAATTTAGTTAATCCAAAACATTGAAGAAGTCCTATTTCATTCTTTTTTGATATAAGTATCGTTGAACTAAATAAACTTATTACTATCAAGCTACCTAAGACAAAAATACCGATAATAAAAGAGAAAACAATTAAATTATCATGAGTTAAACTATATATATTCATAATGTATCTTTGTGTATTATCTATGCCAGTAAAAATATAATTATTATCTATAAATAAGGATGCGATTTTCCCCCTATTTTTTTCACTACATTTAATACCTATTGTTAAAAAACTTTTCAACTCTTGAATCATATTAGAATAAACATTATCATTAACAATAATTGTGTTTCTTAAAATATCATCAATATCTGGTAAGATAAAAGAAATTTTCGCTCCATTTTCGTAATATTTACCAACATTTAATAGTGTTTCATTTAATTCAGAAGATAATATTTTCTTTTCGTTATTATTAAAATACATTTCAGGAGGAATAATCAAATGGTTATTTTCATCTTTTCTAAACACAGAAGTAAATTGATTTGA
This sequence comes from Acholeplasmatales bacterium, assembly GCA_031284585.1. GTDB lineage: Bacteria > Bacillota_I > Bacilli_A > Acholeplasmatales > Acholeplasmataceae > JAITXT01. The sequence continues at coordinate 638 of JAITXT010000006.1, read as the reverse complement.
TAATATAATTTCATTAGCATCTAGTTGTAAATCCATAAAAAAATGAAATTTTGGAGAGAAATCTCTTTTTAATTTTGAAAGCGAATAGATATTAAAACCGTCTCCTAAATAGGCCGTAGAATCATTATGCCAAAAATCATAGGGTAGATGGACACTTATATAACTTTCATCAATTGGTAATCGTTCCATAGAAGAAAGGGGGGTAAATATTCCAATTTCTTCCGTAAATCCTACTATTCTAAGCTTTAAATTTGATATTCCAATTTCTGGCGCATTGAGTAAATATATATCTTTTGTCCCTATAATCTCTTTATTAAAATACTTTTTAAAACTATTGATATCTATTAGCGCTTCATATTGATTGATTTTAACTTTATTAGTAAAATGTAAATCCCCCACTAAGTAGTCTATTTCATCTATCGAAAACTTATCAGTTACTGTTTTTAGAATAACATTGCTATTAGTTATAGAAGCTTGAATGCCACCTCCAGTCATGCTAGGAGTCGAATACATAATCATTTTAAAGGGTGAATAATAACTACCTACTTCAAGTGAGTCTGCTATATTTCCTTTTAAATCATAACTTACAAAAGTAGTTAAAGTTAAAGTAACTAACATAAATAGCAAAGAAAGTAAGA
>JAITXT010000005.1 GCA_031284585.1 Acholeplasmatales bacterium | reverse complement strand
TTTTTGTGATATTGATATGATGATATTTACATTATTTGATAGATCAATAATAATATTTTTAAGATAATTAACATCATCTAGTGCCCAAAATTCACAAACAAACCTTGAAACACCTAATGCTTTTGCTTCTATTAGCAAACTTCTAAAATCAACATGCCCTTCTCCTACAATCAAGTTCCTATAAATTCCTTCCCTTGATTCTTTTAGATGAATAGCTACTATATTATTTTCTCCCACTCTTAAGTCATCAATAACACTAGTTTTGTATAATAAATTTGCATTCGTGATATTTCCTAAATCTGGATAGATTTTAAGGAATTTACTATTTATTATTTGAACCACTTTATTTGCTTTACTCACGGTATCCATAAAAGAGGTTTCCATAGTTTCAAATGCGAGTATCACTTCATATTTTTCTGCAATTTTCACCGCTTTTTCTAAAGTGTCAAAAAAAAGTTTCTCAGTTATTTCACTAGATTCTTCATAGTATACGTCATACCCTGCAATTTGAATATATTTTATGCCAAGTTTTTTAGCCAAGATTATTGCTTTTTCAGTAATCTCAAGGCTTTTTTCTCTAATAGATGCATCTCTACTACCATAAGGATACTTTCTTAAAGCAGACAAACAAAAACTTTCGATATGAAAATTAATACTTTCCATATAGGAATTTAAATCTGAAATAGTCAAAGTATCAAAATCAAGTCTTTCTAATTTTTCTCTTGTTTCATCAAGAGATAACTCTAAAAAATCAAAACCATGATTTTTCGCAATTACTAATTTTTCTTTAATCGTGAATGAATTAGGTATTGCTTTTTCATAAATACCTAATTGATATTTTGAATTACTCATCTAAATAAGTATAAACTGCTACTTCACCGATACCATTATTAGCCGATAAAATAACATCTTTATCAGGATAATTAATAACAGTTACGTTACTAGGACCAGTATTTTGATCAATTCTCTCTTCTTCAAAAGTTTTAGTTAAAGAGTTATAAGTCAAGATAAATAAATCTTTATCAAATCTTCTTGCTCCAACTACAAAAACCCTCTCTTTATTAATTACACCTGATGCTATTGCATGAATAAAATCTGTTTCAATTTTTCTTTCATAAATTTCTTCTAATTTATTATTTACTAATCGAGAAATACTTAATTTATTACCATGAAATGGTGAAATAGTTAAATATTCTAAATTAGAATCTCTATCAATATCTATAACCGCTATATCACTAGTTGGTTTATCACTTATTTTATCATATGAAAATTCTTTATTTGTTTCATTTGGAATATTAATTTTAAATACTCCATCTTCACTAGTAATAAAAGAATATATTCCTTTATCATCTTTAAACCTATGATATCCATGGTTTTTAGTTAAGTTAGGAATAAGGACTCTCAAATTAAGAACTTCCGTAAAATCACTATTAAATTCACCTACATAGACATCCCCTGGATTAGACCAGTCTTCTCTACTACTTTTACTTTTACAGAGAGTAGCTCCCACAAAATAATATTTAGACCCACTATAAATACAATCAAAGCGATGTAAATAAGGTAGGCTTATAACATCTCTAATATGAAATTTTTCATTTTTATAAGATACATAAACTACTTTCGAAAGATGAGCATCAAACCCAGGATAAAAACCAGTAGTTGCTAAGAAATCACCATTTTTATTAGCTATTTCAACTAGTGACATTGTGCCACCACGTCCTTCCCAAACTACCTTTTTTTCGCCTTTTATATAAGCATAACAAGATCCATTAACAGCCTCGCTAGCAAATAAAGGAACTATTTCTTTTTTTATTACAGTATAACTTGTTGCATATACTCTTTCCATTGAATCTAAAACTTTTTTTGCAAACTTCATTTTATTTTACATCCTCCATAAATATGATGCTACAAATTGCCTTATAAATGCCATCATTATCATTAGTATCAGTGATAAAATTAGCATGTTCTTTAGTAGTGCTATTTGCATTTCCCATAGCAACACTAAATTTTACAACATCAAGCATCGAGATATCATTTTCATAATCGCCAAATACCATTACTTGATCAGGTTTCAAATCAAGCAATTTCATTAATTTACTAACACCTATTCCTTTGCTGGCATCACTACAAGAGATATCAATTAATCCTTCTTCCGAAAAATTATAATTAATATCTTTTAACGTACTTAAAAACTTATTAGATTTATCTAATAATTCTTCATCAAAAGAATAAATCAAAACTTTTTCAATTTCTTTGATATTAACAGGGAAAGAATCCATATGTTCTAAAGGTATTTCCTTAAGATTCTTTTTTGCTGCCATTTTATTATACTGTTTAAATCTTTCTATCCGTAAACTATTTTTAGAAAAATAACATGTATCATCGGTAAGAAGTGAACAATCGATGTCATTTTCAAGACAAAATTCAACAATTTTTCTTGCGGAATCAACATGAAGTCCCTTACCATATATTTTTTTATTTAATTCAGTTTGATAAATGCTTGCTGCATTAGTAGCAAGTACATAACCTTTTAAATCAATTTCTTTTACATATACTTCTAACATTTGATAAATTCTTCCCGAACAAATACCAACACTAATACCATTATCATACAATCTTTTGATTGCTACTAGTGAGCTTGCTAAAATTTCTTTTTTGCTAGAAAGTAGTGTTCCGTCTAAATCAAAAATTACTAATTTTATATCTCTCATTTCTTTTTAAAAATTAGGGTTGGATTAAACCCTCCAACCCTAATTTCAATCTTAATAACCAAGTTTTTCAAGAACTAAAGATTTTTTAATTGCTTCTGATATTTCTTTATCAGACATCATGTTAACAATACCAATAACATTTGCACCTTTTGAAATAGCATCCGCAAATGTACTTACAAAGTTCTTTCCAACTAGTAAAATATTGTAATTTTTATACTGTCCCTTAGCTTCACCAAGAGGACAATGTTGCACATAAATGTCTTTGTCTAGTAATCCAAGGCTTTTAAGAGCCTTTTTAGTTGCCATCTCCATTAGTAAGCTTGAGCCACTCCCGCTAGCACATGCACATAATACTTTCACCATAATTTAATTCTCCTTTACAATATAAAATATTTTACAATATCTTTCTTAATAATATACAAATAATACAAATTATCTAAATTATGCAACCGCTTCTTCTGGTTTCACTTCTAAGTATGGGGTAATATGTTTAGCTTTGTATGCTTCCCAATCTGTAACTTGAAGGAAATAATCTTCTCTATCTTCTTTCTTGTGAGATAAATAATATTGAAGTTGTGGTATAGCAAGTAAAATTGCTACGACAATGAAGATACCTACATATGGAATAAATTTAACGATAAATGCGAATAATGGCCAAACAGTAATCCAGTCATTCATAGCCATCCATGCGCCTTGTCCTTGACTCCAAACACCATCTTTATTAGCAGACCATACACCAGTATCAAGACCAACTATACTTGCAAGTAAAGCTGATAAAATAACTTGTAATAGACCGTTAATTAATGGGAATATAATAGTACCTTTAATACCTAGTTTAGCATTAGCAAATACACCAATAGTTGCGTTATCAAAGAAGATTGGAACGAACATAGTAATACATAAGATACCTAAACCTAAACCACTTGATACAACTAGAATAGCAACTCCAACTACTTGTCCTACTGCTCCAGCGATAAATCCAAGTGTAACGGCATTTTGTGATCCAAATCCATAAGCAACCGCACAATCAACTGCAGGAACTGCACCTGGTAATAATTTTTGACTAATACCTTGGAATGCATTAGATAATTCAGTAACGAATGTTCTAACACCAAGTTGTAGAATAGCTAAGTAAACAGCAAATTGACAAATTTGTTTGAATACAAAGAATACTACGTTTTGTTGATATCCTGAAATCTTATCAAGAACTGGCATAGCAGCTGGCCAATAATCAGGGTTAGCTATAGCAACTATAACTGAAATAACTCCAAAGAATACTGCCATAATGAATGTTGTAGCAACCATTGAATCATTGAATATATTCAACCAACCAGGGAATTCAAGATCTTCTAATTTAGTAATCTTTTTGCCTTTTCTTTGAGCTCTTGTTCCAAGAATATCAATTAATGCAACACTAAACATTTGTTGATGAGCAACTGCAAATCCAGCACCATCAGTTAATTCTTGAGCAGGTTTTAAAGTTAGGTTTCCACCTACTGCCCAGTACAATCCTAAAGCTGCACCACATGCCACAAATAAATACCAAGGTAATTCAGGCATAACAGGAGCAACACCATTAGCACCATGATCAAATGCGATTCCATAAGCCCAAGCAAGTAAGAAGAATGCAAGGAATGCTTGTTGCATTTGAACGTGACCTGTTGTAAATATTGCTCTTAGTTTAGTATATTTCTTTAGTGCAACTAGTACAATATTAAGTACGAATGCAACTAGCAAAATAATATAAACAGAAGATACTAAATTACCAACAAGACTTTCAATAGTAGATTGAGTTGTATATGTATCTAACAATACAACTTTATCTAGATTACCAGATAAGCTTTTCAATCCATCAATAAATGGTGTAGCAGCACTACTAAGCCCTCCTGAACCAACTTGAAGAATCATATATCCGACAACTGCTCTAATGAACCCAGATAGTACTTCGTACCATTTCTTCTTCAAAACAATGTATCCTACAACAACCATTAACCCAATAATGAAATAAGGTTGTTTTAGGACTTCTTCGACTAACAACTGTCCCAATTTTTCTAAAAAACTTTTAAAATCCATTTTTTTTCTCCTTTTTTATGAATTTATTTTTTTAGCGATTTTTCCTAAATCGCTTAAATCCTTGATTTGCATAACTTCATTAAATATTTCTTCATCTGTAAACAAGGTAAAAAGTTGTTCCATGTTTTTCAAATGAGCATCATGATTTGATGCTGCAAGTGTGAAAAAATATTGTGCATCTTTGCTTGGATCACTTAAATCAAAAGAAACTGGTTTACTAAATCTAGTAAAACAAATAGCAGTTTCATTCACACCAACTGCATTTTCAGTTGAATGTGGCATAGCCATGTTTGGAAGTAAAACAATGTAAGGTCCATATTTTTTTACTGATTCAATCAGTAAATTAACATATGATTCTTCAATTGTTTTATCACTTAATAGTGGATCACAACTTAATCTAATTGCTTCTTCCCAACTAGTGACTTCTTTTTCTATGAAATTATAATGTTTCTTGTTTATTATTTCTTCTAGTAGATTCATGATTTATAAGATTGATTTGTAAGGTACATTTGGATCTTCAGTAAATGAGTCTTCAAAGCCCCTTCTATGGTGATATTCCCGTTTATCTCTATCAGTTGGATAAGTAAATTTTCCACCAACTTCCCAGATAAATGGTCTAAACTTATATTCTAAACGATATTTACGCATATCATATAAGACAAGAATTTCTTTTGGATCAGCCATCATATTTGACCAAATATCGTAATGAAGCGGAATTATAACATCAGTATTTAATGCTTCTCCCATTCTTAGGATATCTACACTAGTTAATTTATCAGCAATCCCAGGAGGATTTTCTCCATAAGCACCGAAACTAACAGCTATTTTATGATCTTTACCATGTTTAGCAAAACGAATTGAATAATGAGAGTCTCCTGCGTGATATAATTTACCAGCAGATGTTTCAATTACATAGTTTACAGCTTTAAGATCCATATCATCTACAAAATTACCTCTAATGTCACTATATTCATCTTGAGTTACAAGACAAGTTCTATCGAATGCATCAAGTGCATAAATAGTGATATCTTTAACAACAATTTTACTTCCTGGTTTAACTTCTACTATTCTATCTTCTGGAACACCCCAATCTCTCCATTTTTCACAAACCTTTTTAGGTCCAATAAATGGGATATTCTTTTTATTATGTTTTAAGACTGCTGCCATAAGATTGATATCAATATGATCACCATGATAATGCGTAGAAAGAAGAGCGTCTAAATCAGGGATCAATATATCTGAGAATGGATCTAGAATTACTGGTTGGGCTCTTAAATTAGGTTGAATTAAGATACCACCACTCATATTTCTCATTTGATGACCTTTCTCATAATATAATTTTTCTTGGCTTCGTTTACCATTGCCAAACCATAAATCAATCGCAATATTAGTTTGTTTATCACTTTTAATCCAAAGACCCATACAACCAGTCCACCACATAGACACCGTCTTATCCTTAACTACCGTTTTTGCTATTTCTTCATTCAAATATGTGCCCCATTCAGGGAAACAACTTTCGAGCCAGCTCAATTTAGTAATCTTATCGATTTTTGACATAATTTCAACTCCTATACTTTTTGTTTATGATAATATTATATGATATAAAGAATAATAAATGTTTATTTATACTCTTTTTTTTGAAAAAATCGTTTAAATTATCATAATTGTGTTTTTTTATGAACATAAAACAATGAAAACGCTTTATTTTACGAATAATTATATAATTAATTGAAATATTCAAGAAGGAAAAGTATAATGAGAAATAGCAATGAAGAAATAGAAAAAAGAAGAGAACAGATTATCAAGCACCTAGAATTCAATCCAAATGTAACCGCCCTTGATCTTGCAGTAAAATTTAGAACATCAAGTCTTACGATTAGAAGAGATTTTGAATATCTAGAAAAAAACAAATTAATTGAACGTCATAGAGGCGGAGCAACCCTTACCCAAACATCTTTTCAAACTAATATTTTTTCTTCCTCACTTACTTTAAATAAACACGCTATAGCTAGGGCAGCTGCTCAAACTGTCGAAGATGGGGATACTATTTTCATCAATACTAGTTCTACTGCCCTTTTAATGCTTGAATATATAACTGCTAAACAAGTAACCATTATTACAAATAATTTAAAAGTGGTTTTTTGTCCAATTAAAGAATCTCACTTTGTACTTCTAACAGGAGGGGAGGTTAGAATGCCTAAAGAATCTCTAGTAGGAGAGTTTGCTATGAATAACTTGAATCAAGTAACTGCTCAAAAATGTTTTTTAGGTTGTTCAGGAATAAGTGCCACTGGTGGTTTCACAACAGCAGTCCTTCAAGAAGTGCAAATTAATCTTGCCATGTTAAAAAGAACTAGTGGAAAGAAATACTTATTAGCAGATAAAAGTAAAGTGGGGATTATTCATTCATTTAAAACTTCAAATATTGAATCTATCGATTGTCTTATTACCGATAATCAAGCAGATATTCTTGAATTAGATAAAATAAAAAAGAAAGGAATAGAAATAATTAGATCTAGCGTTTCTAAATTAAACTAATACCTGATTAATAATTAATTTTATACTCTCTAAAACTCTTTTTAAAGTTTTATAGTATTCTTTAATATAATATAAAGAGAGGTGATTTTATGTTTGGAAGACGAAGTGATGGTAAACTGGTGCATGGATTAGATGGAATTACTAGATTAATGCCCTTATTTGTACGAACTAGGTCTGGAGCAAGTAATCTTTATATGTTTGATATTGAAGCATCGTATTTTGATGATTTTATAGAAAAGAAGAAACTAGAGGGATTTAATTATTGTTATATGGATATAGTAATAGCCTCTCTAGTAAGAGCATTTAAAGTACGTCCAAAATTAAATCAATTTATCATCAATAATAGAATATACCAAAGAAACGATATAGATTGTACTATGATGGTAAAAAAGAATTTAAGAGAAGAAAGTGAAGAAACAGGAATAAGTCCTAGATTTACTGGATATGAAACTATTGATGAAGTAAAAGTAATCATAGATGAAGAAATAAAAAAAGCTCTCAAACAAACTAATGGAACCGATAACGAAAGAGATTTTCTTGCGAAAATGCCCATGTTTATTTTAAAAATAGTTGTCTTTTTTATCAAGTTTTTTGATAATCATGGTCTTTTATCTAAAAACTTTCTTCGTTATAGTCCTTTTCATGCTAGTTTCTGGGTAACTAATTTGAAAAGTATTGGTTTAGATGCTATTTTTCATCATCTTTTTGATTTTGGAAATTGTGGTTTTTTTCTTGCTTTAGGTAAGGAAAAAGTAAAACCTCACCTTAATAGTGAAACAAATCAAATTGAAAAAACTAAAATGATTGAAATGGGAATAACGATGGATGAAAGATTTGTAGATGGACTTTATTATAGTAGAACCCTAAGACTTATAAAAAATTATTTCAAAAACTTGCACCTTTTAGAAAAGCCTTTAGAAGAAGATGAAATAATTAAATTAAAATCTAATAAAACTAAAGATAAGTAATTCTAGCAACTTCTTGGAAGTTGCCGTATTTTAAGTCTTTACTTTCTACCGTAAGACTATATTTTTTACCAAGATAATTTAGAGTAACTAAGATGTTATAAATTGCAATCCCAACGTCAAAGCATCCGTCTAATTTAAATCCTAAAAAAGAATTATCTTTATCAACATAACAAATAATTTGATAAGTATCCCCTGTAGTTATTCCTTCAAATAGCCAAGGTTGTTTATTGACAGCACTAGCACTATATCTCACTGCATTAATAACTTCCTCTTCAATAAATCCTTTAATGAATAAATTTCTATCTTTTCTACTAATATTATCAGTTGGTAGACGAAATGAATCACTACTTACAAGAGAGAAATTAACAGTAAGTATATATTTTAAGGTTTCATTTTTATGAGTTTTATCTTGTTTGCTACCAACAAATAAAGTTCCTACATTTAAACTAGTCAAATATAAAACAAACTCTTCTAGCATAAAACCAGCATTAAGACGATAATTTGGTTTAATTTCACTATAAAAATGTAATACATAATCATTTTTCTTACTATTAATTAATTTAGTAATATAAACTTTAGTTTTGATTGTACTATCAAATGTAGATAAACTGTTTGCTTTAAAAAATATCTTACTTTCTAAATTCTCATCAATTTCTAATTTGTTAGGATAACTCCTAAACGACTTTCTTCTAAAAATTTCTTTGTATAAATCTTTCATATCTCCTCACCTCATTTTTTATAAATTACTTTAAGAATTATAATCTGATAATTCTGCAATTTTTTTATATAGTTCTTCAATACTTTTTTCTTTTTCGATGAATCTTGTGAATAAATCCTCATCAACAAATTTTCTTACATACCTATGAAATGCATTAATTGTATTTTGATGAGTTATTGCTCGTTTATAACTTAAATTTGATCTAAAAGTTATATATAAATCAGAAATAAAAATAACATTACTAATCTTATTTGGTTGAATTTTAGTCATTCTCGCAATAAAATCTTTATCGTCCGAAACACTTTCAATTACTGCTCTTGCTACAGACTCTACTTTTTTCTCAAGTTGAAGTCTTTGAGCAATTAATAAAGCTAATTTAGAATTTTCTTTTAAATCATCAAAATTATTTCTAAAACTTAAGTCTGAGAATAAATCTTCTTTAATCTCAGAAAATCTTAAATGTATTTTACTATATTCAACTACTTCTTTAATCTCATTTTCTGAGAATAAACAAATAGTTCCTACGTATTTTGCTAGACTTGCTATATCGTTAGCTACCACACTATCAGCAAGATCAGATGATGATGTTAAAGCTACATCAAAAAGTTTTGAAGTTATTAGATCGAAATCTTTCTGAACATCTATTCTTTTAAGTAATTCTTTTTTTCTTTCTTCTTGTAAATACTCACCTAAGGAAACAGAAATAAGAATTAATACATAAAATAAAATAAAAATAATAGTTCGAAGTAATAAACCATAAAATTCAGATTCATGAGTAAATTCTTTTAAAAATACAAGCATAGTTTGTCCATTTACCTTACCTACTATGTTATATGTAAGAAGAATATGCACACCAGTTAAAATTGCTAAATAAACTACAAAAAAGACTGATAATACTTTTTTATTTTGATATAATGATACTACTAATAACGTTAACAAGATCATCATATAAGTTCCTACTTCAAATTCTTTTGTTGAAGGAGTATAAAACTTCCAATAAGATAAAATTGCACAAACAAGTAAATTTAGTGGTAATAATGCACATGCTAAATTCTGATAAGTAGCATCTAAAGGTTTTTCATTAATAAGTCTTTTTAAAGCATAATTTAAAATAAAAGTAACTAAAAATGCGACAACTGCATGAATCCAGTTACTTGACACATTATCAAGAAAACAGACCATAAACATCATCAAAGAATAAACTAAATTGAGGACAAAACTAATGTTTTTTATTACAACATTTTTCCGGTGGAGTACTTCTATCTCATTAGTTAAATCGATACCTCTTTCAAATCCAAAAAATTTAGAGAATAAGTTAAAAGATATTAATTTAATTTTATTCTCACCTTTTTTACTCATAAATCAAATAAACTAGATTTTACGATATTAGGATTAAGAGATGCACTTTCCTCACTTAAAACTTGAGCAACCCGAGTTGAAGCCGCAGCAGCAACCGCTCCTACTATATCATCTAGGAAAGTATGACAACTTTTCATATCTTTTCCAAGATCATTTAATTCTTTCACAATTCCAATTTTGTTTACATCAATATCTCCAAAATTAGTTTCCCCAATAGTACCATAGATACCAGCTATTTCAATACCTACTACTTCGTCTAAACCAAATAAACCAAGATCTTGTTCTAAAATATCTTGAATAGGTCCTTCAAATGCTTTCTTTTCAGTTAGTCTATCGATTTCAATCCCTAATTGAACTGCATGAAAAATATCTCTTAAAGATAAGATTTTTTCAACTGATTCCACACATAGGGCATAAGGAATATCTGGAGTATATTTACTTTGTTGACGAAAAGTAATTTTCGCAATATCATCAACTTCTACCCCACGTGACTTTAATTTACTGATATTTTCCTTTAACATTTCTTCTCTTGTAAAGATTATTCTATTTTTCATTTTCTTCTCCTTTAATTAAAATATCTATCTTTTCTTTGTTTTTAAATAATGATTGTCCATTTAAATAACTTACTATATCCATTTCTTTCTTTCCGCTTTCTTTAATCTCTAGTATTTCTATCCAAAAATCAAGTGCTTTAATGAATAATTGTTTTTTATTTAATAATATTTCACCTACTTCACCATTAATAATTATATCACTAATTTTTACTTTATATAATTTAACTAATTTATTTTTTACAAAAATTATACTTCCAGGCGTTTTTGAGAGAGTTCTTACTTTGTTAACGATATTTATTGCTAAATCATGAAAATCTATTTTAGCAAAACTTCCGGGAATAATATGAGTAAATGTTACTTTTGATTCATCTTGCTTAAAAGTTAGAAGAACTTTTTTATCAAGATATTCTTTTAAAGTATCAATTAATAAATCTCTTCCTAAATATGCTAGTTTTTCTTCTAAGGAAGAATAATTATCATCTTCTTCAATTACTAACTCTCCACTTTTTATTATATCCCCACTATCTAACTTATATTCCATTTTCATGATTGTACAACCAGTTATTTTATCATTATTAAGAATAGCACTTTGAATAGGAGAAGCGCCCCTATATTTAGGTAAAAGAGAAGCATGAACATTTAGGGCATATACTTTTTCAAGTAAAGATTTAGGCAAAATGTTCCCATACGATGCGGTTATTAAAATATCAGGTTTAGTAATGGCAAGAATTTCTTCATAAGATGCCTTAAGCGATACCGGATCAAATACTAATAACTTATTTTCAAGCCCATATTTTTTTACTAAGGAAGGCTCTCTTTTATTAAAAATAACGTTATCACTTTTGGTAACTACTCCTGTAACTTCAATAAAATTTTCTTTTAGAAGACCTTCTAAAATAATTTTTGAAAAACTATTTGTTCCGAAAAATAAAATTTTCATAATAAACTTATAACCTCGACTTTATATTTATTTCTTAAAAAATTTATCTCTTCATCTAGATTAAGATTTGTTTTAACTATAAATGTGTATAGATAATAATTATCTTTATCTTGAACAGGACCAATTAAAGTTATCGACTCATTTTCCGTAATCTTTTTATAAAGACATAATTCTTTGTAAGTATTAAATATAGAACTACCTTCAATATTTAATTTATAATTATGAGAATATGGTTCTTTGGAAGAACTCTTTCTTGACTCATCAAAATAAATAAGATTATCTTTTAAATCTTTCTTAATTAAATTTAAAAATGGATGATTAATATCAAAAGTAGAAATTAATACACTTCCTTTATCTTCCAAGTTACTGATTATTTTTAAATATCTATAATAAGAAATCTCACCCGTATTATAAAATAAATCTTTAAAAAATGTCTCACAGTCATAAAAATAGATAAGAGAAAATTTTTGATAGAATTCTTTTTCAATTAGACTAGTAGCAATCAAAATATCATAGTCTCCCTCAATAACAAGTCTTTCTTTTTCAAAACGAGATGCGTTTTTGGATTCTAATTGGCTTATTTTTTGATCTTTAAAAATAGAACTTAATTCTTTTTTCAAAATATCTATTCCAGGTTTTTTATATGAAAAGGAACCTTTTTTACAGATAGGACATTCTAAATTTTCCTTTAACTTTTTAAGACCTTTAGAATCCCCACACTTACTACAAACAATTTGAAGACTATCTTTATCAATTACCATTAAAGAATTGCACTTTTCACAAATAAATACTTTATGACAATGATTACAAGTTAAATATCTTCCCTCATTTAAAATATTATGAACTACTAAAACTTTACCGTGACTATTTAAAGTATTTGAAATATTTCCTAAAACTCTCTTTGAAAAAAAAGAAATATCACCATCCATTATATTTTTTCTTTTATCATCAATAATTAAATCTATATTATTGTTACTATCTTGATTAACTTTCAAATAAGTATCATGCCCTAAATATAATGATTCTCCAAATAAAGATGAAAGAACTAATTTAGAATCATTAATCTCTTGTTTTATTTTGGCTAATAAATATCTATCAACGTAAAGATTACTACTTATTTCAGAATCCTTTAAAATAATTAAACCAATATTATTAATAGGCAAAGTAAATATTTTTTCGACACCAATGATTAACATAAAAGAATCTTTATTTATTTTTTCTTCTTGTCTTTTAGTAATTTCCCCATCTACCTTAATTACATTAGGAAAAAATAAATTAAAGTACTCTGAAGCAAGACCTGCTTCATAAGTACTTGCAAAAGAAATAATAACTTTTTTGCCTATTTCATAGAAATCTTTAATTAATTTTAAATAAACTTTAGATCTTATATCTAGATTAGAAGTTATGTTATTACTTTCTCTAAATTTCTCATAAAGAAGAAGTTCTTTATCATCAAGAATAATATTTTGAAAATTAAAGTTAGATTCTTTTTCTACTTTACTTTTCTTTTTTGAAGAAACATTAAAATGTCTATTAACTTCTAAATCTTTATCTTTTTCCAGTAAAGAAAGATATTTTTTTTCACTTTCCTTTAAATCCCAAATTCCTTTACTATTAAATTTATCTTTAAATTTGATAGTAAAATCATTAAATAAGGGATGTATTAAATTTTTTACTTGGAAACGGTAATCTAAAAAACTAGTAGATGGAACCACACTTTTAAAAAGATTATAACCCTCATAATAATATCTATTCATTAATATTTGAATAGTTTTTTGTCTTGTCTCATTCGCTAATTGAGTAACTCTTATAATTTCTTTTCTAGTCTCATTTTCAAATGAATTAGATGAATCACTTATTTTAATTACTAAACCTAATCTTTCCATATTAGAATCACTAAACGGTACTAACACTAAAGAAGATACCTTACAGGTATCTTCTAAATTAGAAGGAATAGTATACGTATAAAATGGTAACAATCCCTTATATTCTAAGTCAATTATTACACTTGCAATCATTATTTTTCCTTGTGAAAAGATCTAATTATATCTTCAATTCTATTTCCATAGGCAATAGCCTCATCATATTTAAAAATTAAATCAGGAATCTTTCTAATATCTTTTATTTTCTTCGCAAGATCTGTTCTAATTTCTACTACTTTCTTAGAAAGAGTATTTTGAGCTAAATCAATTAATTCTTTATCTTCGGTAAGTAAAGTGTAATAAATAGTTGCGTAACTTAAATCTTTTGTTAGTTTAACTTCTACTATATTTATATAACCAAAACTCTTATTATCACCTAATACTTCATTTACAATATGTGCTAATTCTCTATGAATTCTAGTTGCTAAACGTTCTAATGTTATTGAAACTCTCATGCTACTTCCACCTCTTTTTTCTCACTTGCTTCGATAATATCTCCTTCTTTAATATCATTAAAGTTAGAAATAGTTATTCCACATTCGAAATTAGTTTTTACTTCCTTAACGTCATCTTTTCCTCTTCTTAAAGAAGAAATTGCACCTTCATAGACTACTACTTGATCACGAATAACTTTTAAACTAGAATCTCTTTTAATAATACCATGAGTAACATAACACCCAGCAATAGTACCTATTTTAGCAACCTTAAATAATTGTCTTACTTCAGCAGTTCCTATAACTATATCTTCATATGTTTTATCTAGCATACCTTTTAGCATAGCTTCTATATCTTCTTGAACACGGTAAATAATATTATAAGTTTTAATAGTGACCCCTTGTTCATCTGCTAAACTTTTAATTTGACTTGTCGGTCTAATATTAAAAGCTATTACCATGGCATTAGATGCTTTAGCAAGTACAACATCATTTTCAGTAACTCCTCCTACCATTGATAAGACTATATCGATACTAAAAACATCACTTTCAAGTTTTTTCAAGACATTTTTAAGTGCATCAATTGAACCATTTACATCAGTTTTAATAATAACTGATACTTTCTTCTTAACTTCAAAAGGATCAAAATTAGATTGATCTTTTTCAGTAATAACACTTAATTTCTTTCTTTCTGCACTAACTTTTGCTAATCTCTCATCACTAAATACTTTAAAAGTATCTCCAGCCTTTGGAACTTCATTTAAACCAGTAATTTCCACTGGTTGAGAAGGATAAGCTTCTTTTACTAATCTATTTAAATCATCAGTAATTGATCTTATTCTTCCATAACTTGTACCAACAGAAATATAATCTCCTTGTTTTAAGGTACCATTTTGAACAATTACGGTTGCTGTAGGACCTTTACCTTTATCTAAGGACGCTTCAATAACAGTTCCAGTTGCTCTTCGATTAGGATTAGCTTTTAATTCTTTTATCTCTGATACTAATTCTAAAATATCAAGAAGGGAATCTATTCCTTCTTTTCGAAGTGCTGAAATGTGAACAAAAGGAGTGGTTCCTCCCCATTCTTCAGGAATTAAACCTAATTTTGATAATTCACTAATCACAACTTCTGGATTAGCATTATTCTTATCAATTTTATTAATTGCTACTACTATTGGAACATTACCAGCCTTAGCATGGTCAATAGCTTCTCTTGTTTGAGGCATAACACCATCATCTGCCGCGACAACTAGTACTACTACATCAGTAATCTTAGCACCACGTGCTCTCATTTCTGTAAATGCAGCATGTCCTGGAGTATCAATGAAAGTAATAGAATAACCTTTTCTATTTACTTGATAGGCACCAATATGTTGAGTAATACCACCTGCTTCACTATCAACTACTCTACTTTTTCTAATACTATCTAATAGAGTTGTTTTGCCATGATCAACGTGCCCCATAACAGTTACAATCGGTGCTCTTTTTACAAGGTCACTTGGATTATCAGGTTCATCTTCTAAAATATCATCTTCAAGTTTAGCAAGTTCAAAAGCATATCCTTCTTCTTCTGCCATATATTTCACGATATCTATATCTAGTTCAGTATTCATGTTAACCATTTCACCTAAAAGCATAAACTTCTTGATTAAAAGAGCATTAGGAATACCTAATTCAATTGATAAATCAGGAACTTTCATTCCATATTTAAAATGAATTATCTTTTCAACCTCTTGTTTATTCTTCGGACGATTGGAATAACTGTTACTGTAACTTGCTTTGTTCTTATTACTATTATTATAATTTTTCATCCAAAACCTCCTTTTTTATTAATTTTGCAAAACCCCTATCTAAAATTCCTATGACTTTGATATTTGCCTTTCCTAAATTAAGACTTATATCATAAGAACTAACACTATTAATTACCTCGCATCCATAGAAGTTTGCTTTATCAGTAAATTTTTTAGTTGTGTTAAGAGAAGCATCACTGGCTATTAATATTAGAGCCACTTTATTTTTTTTTAAATGAGGAAGTATATCATCACTAAAAACTATTTTCCTAGCTAGATAACATAACCCCAAAACTGATAAATTCATTCATTCACCTAAATAGTTTTTCAACCATTCTATAAGGCTAGTACTCAAAGTTTTTTTTGTTCTTTTCTCTAAAATTGTTACAATTTTATTTAATTCAAAAGAATAAATATTCTTTTTTCCGATATAATAACCTCTTTGCTTAAGAATATTAGATTCATCTAAAATTAGTTCATTTTCTTTAACGACTAATCTCACTAAATCAACAAGATCTAACTTTTTATAAGTTAAAAGACAAGTTCTTTTATTAATAATTTGCATTATTAATATAAAATACCATCGCTGTTTGCTTGTTCTTCACTCTTAATATCAATTTTCCAACCGGTTGCCATAACGGCTAATGATACATTTTGCCCAGTTCTACCGATTGCAAGAGACAATTTGTCACTTTTAACGATTGCATATGCACTTTTAAGAGTCATATTTACTTCAGCAACCGCAATTACTTCCGCAGGAGCAAGAGCTGCTTTAATTAATTCTTTCTCGTTGTCACTCCACTTAAATAGATCTATTTTCTCACCTGATAAAATAGCATTAATCTCTTTAATTCTAGAAGATTTAGTACCTAAACATGCTCCAATAGCATCTATTTCTGCCATGTTAGAACGAACACCTACTTTACTACGTTCACCGTCTTGTCTTGAAATACCTAATATTTCAACATGACCTTCCGCAATTTCTGGAATCTTTAATTCAAGAAGTCTTTTAACAAATTCTTTTCCCCGTCTAGTAACTGTTACTTTTGGCCAACCTTTGTTGTTTTTTTCAATCGATACATTTTGAACTAAAACAAAGATACTATCTCCGTTTTTAAAATTATCTTTTGGAAGTCTAGCTTCATTAGTCAAAACAGTTTGAAGTAAACCATTTCCAATTGATAATAAATAGTTTCCGTTTTCATTACTGATAACTCTTGCTCCAATAACTTTTCCTTTGTTTTCATGGAAATAGGCATTAGTATTTTCTTTCTTAAATGAAAGAGCACATTCAAAACTTCTTTGTTTTAATTCTTGAGAAGCATTGTTACCAAATTCTTTTGGTTTTACTAAAACTTTAACAAAAGATCCAATAGTTGCTTTTCTATCTACTTGTTTCGCAACATCAATTAATAACTGAGCATTTACGACATCTTCGTCTTTTCTCATCTCATCTACTACTATAAAGACGTCATAGCAATCAATTTCTTCTTTTTCTAAATCAATATCTACTTCAACCTTCTTTACATCATACTTTGTGCCATTAATATCGCACTTTTCTCTTCTACAAGCATGAGTATAAGCGTATTTTAAAACTTCGATTACTTGTTCTTTAGTAATACTATACTCATCTGCTATTCCTAGAATTCTTTCATTTAAACCTTTTACTTTCATGATAATTACCTCTCTTATTAAATTTTATTTATAAACTTAACATACAATGTCAAGAATATTAACTTTTACAACTTCTGTTTTGACAAATTTTCCTTTAAGATTTACTTTTAATATAATCTTTTCAGTATCAAAATCTAGAATTTCACCTTGGAGAAGAGATCCATCTTTTAGATAAATCTTTGCATCAGAACCTATAAAATCAATATCCGTCTCTTCAAGATGTCTAACATGTTCTACCGTAGATAATTCAAGGAAAGAATTATCATCAAGGGAGGAATCATCTAATAGTTTATTCAAACTTTTATGAATACTTGATAATCTTTCCAAGTTATCTACTCCATCAATAAACAAAGTTAGAATTACACTTTTACCCTCATTTCTCTTTTCGGAATTGAAAAAAGATTCATTTTCATTTAAAACACTTTTTAATTTTAAAATTATTTCTTCCTCTTTCATATCCCTCCATAAAAATAAGTGGACTTAGAAAATCCACTTACAGTAACATTATTTAAGTTCATAATAATTGTATCATAAAAAACTAATAATTAGTAATATTTAGCAATAACGCCACAAATTTACTTTAAAATCCTTCTGTACACCCTACCACTATAGCTAAAAACTACTGCCCAGATATAGACGGATAAAAGAAGAAGAAAAATAAAAAAATAGTAAAAAATTAAAAAAATTATTCTATTTGTTTTTAGTTTTAAAATTAGTGCAAGGTATAATAAGATGGTAAGTATAATTCCAACAGGTATCTTATATTCATTACCTTGCCACCCAGTCCCATAAGTATGAGAGACAATAGGAATTAAAAGAAAAATAAAAATAAAGTGTATTAAAACTACGCTTGTCGCAATAATTACATAAATTTTATTCTTACGTGACTTTTTTCAAAGTGTTTGCCTCCACCACTAGAACCTCCTTAAGAACCAGACATTTGGTTCAACAATTACTTTAAATACTTTAGAATAAATATTTCATATAACCCTAATCATTTAGGATAATAAAATATAATCCTCTCTTTAAAGCCATCCTCGCTAATATCCCAAAGCACTTCTAATTTAATAAATAATCCGGACTTATCCTCAGTAACTTTAGTAAAACCTTCGTTTTCAAATAAATATTGATAATTAAATTCCATATGATCAATTTTATTAATAAATTTCCAAAAAAAAGAAACTCTACAAAATGGTAAATATTCATCAAAATCAATGCTATCTACAACATTAATAACATCCACCGCAGAGAGTGTTTCCGATCTTTGAAAACGACGGGTTTTAACATTTTCTTCGATAACGAAAAGATATTTTTCACTTTGAATAAAACTTGATTTAATAAGATAATTCATGTTTTTAATAGAAACTTCAGAACTTGAAATATGAATAATTCCGTAATAATCAAAATCGAATCCACTTGGAAAATAAATATTCTCAATCTCGCAGTCCAAAAGATCTGCAATATCACTAAAAAGTTCTGAAATATTCGATGTTTGATAATCTTTTTCTAATGTAAATACTTTATTTGGATTTTGATCAATATAAAGTCTAACAGAAAAAAATAATAATATGGATAAAGCAAAACAAAGATAAAATAAAGCAAAATTTTTTAATATTCTTTTTATTTCCATATTATAAATCCCCTGTTTTTAAAGAATCTATTTTTTTATTTTGCCTAACTTTAATAAAAATCTTTATTAGAATAATACAAATAAATAATCCCAATTCGATGAAAATAAGCCAAAAAATAGGATTACTAGGTAAAACTAAATATAAAATACACGTAATTATTGGAAGAAAAAAACCAAAATGTAGATACTTTAAAATAGATAAA
The DNA here is from genome assembly GCA_031284585.1 of Acholeplasmatales bacterium. GTDB lineage: Bacteria > Bacillota_I > Bacilli_A > Acholeplasmatales > Acholeplasmataceae > JAITXT01. The sequence continues at coordinate 19,890 of JAITXT010000005.1, read as the reverse complement.
AATATTTCCAAACTAATAGCAATAAAATATATAATTACAACTGCATAATCTGGTAGAATCATTTCTTTTAATCTCCTGTATTTATTAATAAAAATCTCTGCTTTATCTATATAAATCTTATTATCTAAATTTCTAATATTTATATTTATCTCTTATTCTATACATATAAGAGACAAGAATAATTCCAAAAAGAGATAAAAATATTAAAATGGATCCCGTAATAATAGTTATTATTAAATCATAAGGTAAGATTTTAAAAAAGATACTTACCACATAAACTCCAATAAAGGAATATAGTTGTGCATTTAGGAATGTATATAGAGTTTTTGGGAAGTAGTAATAATCTTTACTCTTATAGAAAAAATAAAAAAGAATTCCTAAAAGAGAAATCAAAATATAGATACCTAAAGTTAAAAAATAATATACTCCATTTTCGCTGAAAAAATATAGAATCAAGACATTTGCCGAAACAAACAAAAATGTTATTTCTAAATATAATTGAAATATTAAACTTTTTCTGCCAATTTTAACCACTTTTCCACCTTCTTTATATTTATATTATATAATATTATTAAATATTTGGAGGAATTAAGAATGAAAAAAGCAATTTACCCAGGAACATTCGACCCACTTACAACCGGGCACTTAGATATTATTAAAAGATCATCACAAATGTTTGAAGAACTACACGTAGTGGTTGCTGACGATTATACTAAAAAACACTCCTTTACTGAGCAAGAAAGAGTTCAATTTATTAAAAAATGCGTAGCTAATTTTAAAAATGTTATCGTATCTTCTACTAATGATTTAGTAGTAAGATATGCCAAAGAGAACGATATTAATATTATGATTAGAGGTTTAAGAAATTTTGCGGACTATGAAAAAGAATACCAACTATTTCAATTTAATCGCCATATTAATTCTAATATTGAAACTATCTTTTTAATACCTACTCATAAAGAACAATATGTTTCTTCCTCATCAATCAAAGAATTAGTAAAATTTAACGCCGATATTTCAAAATTTGTTCCCAAAGAAATAGTATGCGATGTAATAGCTAAACTAAAAAAAGAAACCTATTAATAAAAAATAATTGAAATAAAAGAAGCAAGATTTACAATTGTAATAATACCTAGAACACTAAGGTAATATTTATAAATCATCTTTTTTATTTTAGATGCTGATAAAGAAAAGAAATAATAATGAATAAAAGCAAAAACAAAAACCATCGAAATAGACCAAATAAATAGTCCAGTAAAATAATTCTTTTCTAAATAAGGAAATCCTTTTAATCCTTTATAAGAAGGAATAAAAATATCTAAAACTAAAAGAATAACTGTCATAACCAAAACTGGTATTAGAGTCTTTAATCTAAAAAATACTATTTCTTTTTTAAAATCAATTGTCTCTATATTTGAATCTTTTTCCATTTTATTTCATCTCCCCTTTTTTAAATTATCTTTAATTCTTTGAAATAATCAAGAAGCTTATCTTCTTTAATCCCTCTTGCATGATATTTAGTAATTCCAAGTAATGAATCATTTTTAGAATTTGGAATTAAGATTCCAATATCTGCCATCTTAAGCATTTTAATATCATTTGTTCCATCCCCTACGGTAATTAATTTATAATCTTTAATTCCTTTCAGACATGTAGCGATTGCTTTTTCTTTACCAATATTTTTTAAACAAATATCATAACCACCAGTAATCCAATTATAATAAGTAATTCTTTTGTAATCTTTAATTAGTTCTTTCACTTCTATCTCACTATCAGGAAACACCCACATTTGATAACATTTTTCATTGAATTTTTTATTATCTAGAATTATAGGAGAAATATTTTTTATAGTATTAATATTATAAGTCACTTTATCATCTAGACGATTTACATATTCCTTATCAAGAGATACTAGCCCGTAACTAAAATCTTTATCAACTAATTTCGCTCTAAAAAGAGATACAAAGCTTCTTGGTAAAGGTTCGTCATAAATAACTTTATCCCTAAATTTGACAAATGCTCCGTTAAAAGTAATCACATATTCAAACAAATCAAGAATTTCACTAATTACGTTTAATTTTGCTGGACCTCTTCCAGTTGCTAAACCTAAATGGTATCCATCTTTATTTTTTAATAACTTTAACAATTTAATTGTATTATCTGGTACTTTACTGCTTGATGAATCAAAAATAGTTCCATCAAGATCGAAGAAAATATAACATTCCATAATTAAATTATATCAAAAGAAAGTTAAATTAAGGAAATTTTATACACTTACATAATTTAATATTTTAGATTAATTATAAGAACAAATCTTAAAAGATAAAATTAAAACTTTCAAAAAAGTAATTTAAAGTAAAAAAATATTAAAAGTTCTTTATTTTATTTTTTTTCTCTAAATATAGTACAATATAAATAATTCATCTATGGTAGTTAATAATAATAGAAATAAATCGATGAAACGGAGTATTTACAATGAGTAAATTTATAACTAATGAAAATGAAATAGCAATATTTGCACTTGGAGGTTTAGGTGAAGTAGGTAAAAATTCCTATGTCTTCGAAATCGAAAACAAGATATTTATCGTTGACGCAGGAGTAATGTTTCCTGGAGGTCACCTTTTAGGAATAGACTATGTAATTCCAGATTATCAATATTTGGTTGAAAATAGTGATAGAATTCAAGGTCTTTTTATAACTCACGCCCATGAGGATCATATTGGAGGAATTCCCTATCTACTACGTAAAGTAGCAATCCCTAAAATATTTGTAAGTGGAATAGCAGCCGAACTACTAGATTTTAAATTAATGGAATTTCCTGATATTCCAGCCCCTATGATTGAACAATTTGTTTCCTATTCGGAATATGATTTTGATGGTGTTAAAGTGAGTTTCATAAGATTAAACCATTCAATACCTGACATGTTTGGAATTTGTTTTCATACTAAACAAGGTATCATTTTTCATACAGGAGACTTTAAATTTGACTTAACACCGGTAGGACCACATGCGGAATATGATAAACTATCAGAAATAAAGAGAAAAGGAGTCTTATGTCTTCTATCTGATTCTACAAATGCAGAAAGAGAAGAATTAATAACTTCTGAAAGTAAAGTTGGAAAATCTATTAGTGATATTTTCTCAGATATAAAAGGTAGAATACTAATTGCTACTTTTGCCTCTAACATCTATCGTTTACAACAAATAATTGAAGCATCCTATAAAAATGGACGCAAGATATTAGTTTCTGGAAGATCAATGGAAAGAGCAATAGAAGCAGGAGTTGAAACTGGATATATTAAATTTCCAAAGGGAGTATTTATGGAACCTGAAGAAATTCAAAATTATCACGCTAGTGAAATCGTTATTTTACTTACAGGTAGCCAAGGGGAGCCTTTAGCTGCCTTATCAAGAATTGCTAATGGTTCTCATAAACTAATCAAAATAATTCCTGGGGATACTGTAATTTTCTCTTCATCTCCAATTCCTGGAAATTTAGAAGGAATAAATAAAACAGTTAATCAATTATTTAGATTTGGAGTAGAAGTAATTCAACATGGACCATTAACAGATACTCATGCCTCTGGACATGCTTCTCAAAATGATTTGAAATTAATGATTTGTCTCACCAGACCTAAATATTTTATTCCTGTTCATGGTGAATACCATATGCTAATGACACATCGAGCTCTAGCTATTGATTGTGGAGTCAAAAAAGAAAATATTTTAGTATTAAATAACGGTGAAGTTGCTAAATTAACTGAAGATGAAATTATCAAAGATGGAACAGTTCCATCAGGAAATGTATACATTGATGGTAGTACAACAACTTCTAACAACTCTTTAGTTGTAAAAGATAGAAAGGTTCTATCTACTGAGGGTATCATAGCTTTTATTATTTCAGTTGATTCAAAAAACAAGATCTTTATTTGTGAACCAAATGTAATCTCTAGAGGATTTATTTATATGAAAGCAAATGAAAAATATACTGATCAACTCACACATTCAATAATAGATATCGTATTTAAATTCATGAATAATGATAACTTTAACAAGGAAGATTGTGAAAAAGAAATCAAAGAATATCTTGAAAAAAAGATATTTGAAAATACATTAAGAAATCCCATTGTTATCCCTTATATTACTGATTTAAGAGATATTAATTATATAGGATTAGAAGAGACTCCACAAGAAGATCAAGAAGTAGTTGATAATAACTAAAATTTATAATTTACGATTTTATCAAATATTTTTTTAGTAGTAAAAGCATCATCTAAAGCATCATGCTTTTGTTCTTCTAGGGTCTCATTACTTATCAATTCATAAGCTTTAAATAAACCCACATCCGATGCCAAACTAAAGAAGTTTTTATAAATTTTAAGTAAATTTATGAAATCTTCTTTTTTTATAATAATATCTTTTTTATTAGTTTGTAGAGACCTAAGAAGCGTTGTGTAATCAAAATCTCCCCATACAACAAATGAGGGATGATATAACTCAATAATTTCACTAATTCTATTGTAAAAATCATCAAAGTTTACAGCATGTTCTGAATAGAGATCTACATCTAAATCTAAAAATTTCATAGTTCTACGATTTAGAGCTTTTATACTCTTTGGATAAATATAGATTCTTTCACTTAATATTATCTCACCTTTGGGTTTAGAAAGTATTAAACCTGCTTCAATAATTTCTGCATTAAAAGGACCTTTATAAATAGGCATAGTCATCTCAAAATCTGTAAATAGATAATATTTATCAGAAGATAGTATATCAATAATTCCTTTTCTAATATCACTTATATCAAATAAGATACGATTATTTTTCCCATCAAAGATTCTAGAAATAGATTTAACAGGTCTAAAAATTAAATCATTTTTTAGTTCTGGTTCGCTTACTTCAAAATCCATAACCATTCCTTTTCTTAATAATTTTTGAATTAGTTCTCTATGTTTAGGATACAAATAAAAACATTCTTTGATTCCATCTCTAATTACATAGAAATATTTATTATTTCTTACTATTTCGTATATTATTTCACGCATTCTAATACCCTCTTTAATCTAATAGCTACCTCTTCAGGAATTCTTAATTTCATAAATTCCTCTATTTCTGCATTCTTCATCTCATCTAAATTCTTAAAATAAGTTAATAAGGCTTTCTTCCTATTTGGACCAATACCTTCTATCCCATCAAGAAAACTCTTTTTGAGTTCCACACTTCTAACATTTTTATGATAAGTTATGGCGAATCTATGAACTTCTTCACTTAAACTAAGAAGAAACCTAAAGAGTTCTTGATGAATATCTAGTTTATATTCTCTTTCTTCATAGACTAGACTTGTTAATTTATGCATTTCATTTTTCTTTAATCCTGCTACTTTAATATTTAAATTTAAATCACGTAGTATTCCTATACATACATTAATTTGATTCTCTGCACCGTCCACTAAAATAAGAGAAGGTACTTCGCTTTTTTCAAAAAGCATTCTTTGGTATCTTCTATATATTACTTCCCTCATCGCATCTAAGTCATCATTTTTCCTAGAACTTATCTTATATTTTCTATACAATTCTTTTCTTAATTCTCTATTTTTAAAAACTACCATTGCGGATACTTGAGCGGTACCAAAAAGTTGAGCATTATCAAATATATCGATTCTATCTACCTCAGTTCCTACTATTTCTTCTAATTCTTGAACTGCCTTTTTAGTACGTTCACTTTTATTTACCGATAACTGTCTATTGTTTTTTAAAGATACTTTTGCATTTTCAAAAGAAAGATTTAGTATTTCTTTTTTTGTTCCTTTAACAGGAACAACCATATAGTTATTTAAATCAATGAATTCTTGGTGACCTATTTCTTCATCTACTACTATTTCATCTGGCTTTAATCCACTATAATAAGTCTCTAAGTAGGTAATTAAAGTATCAAGATAATCAAGATAGTAAAACTGAACTTCAAAATGGTTACCTATTATTTTACCACCTCTCATGATTAGAATATTAATAGCTAAATCACCTGCTTCATATACATATCCAATAAAATCTCGATCTTTGTTATCAGATAATGAGATTATTTGTTTTTCAACGGATGCTTTTATTGATTCTATCATCTTTTTATATTCTAACGCTTTTTCAAATTCTAAATTTTTAGAATAGGTTTCCATCTTCAAAGTTAGATCTTGAAGAATCGTAGTATTATTTCCTTTTAAAAAAGAAGATAACTTACTTATTTCTTCGCTATAATCAACGTCCTTATTAATACAAGGAGCAAGACATAAACCTATGTCATAGTATAAACATGTGGTTTTAGGAATTTTAATACACTTTCTAAAATGGAAGACATTTTTAATTATTTCTAATGTCTCCCTAGCTTTTGTAACATCAGGATAAGGGCCAAAATATTTATCTTTTTTGTTTCTTTTTCTGCTTATGTAACAAACTGGATATTTCTCTTTACTAAGACATATATAGGGATAAGTTTTATCGTCTATTAATAATATATTGTAATGAGGATTATATTCTTTGATTAAATTTAACTCCAAAATAAAAGCTTCTTTGTTTGAATTAGTTACTATATACGAAAAATCTTTAACTTCATTAACTAAAAGATAAGTCTTTCCAGTATGTACACCAGTAAAATAAGAATGTACACGATTATATAAATTTTTAGCTTTCCCGACATAAATAACTTTTCCGTCCTTTGCTTTCATTAAATAACAACCAGGACTATTAGGTATGGTTCTTAATTTCTCTACTATTAATTCTTCCATAATAAAATTATATCACACAGTTAAAAATATGTAATTATCAAGTTAAAAATATTGATAAAATAGTTTTTACATTTTTTTAAAATTTGTAATAAAAAAGGGAATTTCATCCCTTTTTATTATTTTTTATGTAGTTTACAAGTATATATTAACTAAATAGTAAAGATGTGAGAGAGAAAGCCTAAAAACACATGGAATCATTTGAATTTGTTAGAACTTCCATTTAAGGAAATTCCCTCGGAGGTGTCTCTCTCACACGAAAAATTATATCACATATTCATAAGTAAATTTTAAAATATGCTCTTAAAAGATTCATCAAAAAAATGATAATTTAATACTAAAAACATTAATTTAACTACACAATATAGTGATTAAATACTAATTTTTCTAAATATAATTTATTTTTTCTTAAGTGGTTTATTAATAAATAATAATAATGAATTTAGAATACAAAGGAGGAGCACTCCAACATCTGATAAAACCGCAAAAGTCATTGGTAAAAGATTAAATAATGATAAAGCAAGGAAAATAAATTTGAATGAAATAGCAAAAATAATGTTTTGAGTAATCTTTTGTTTTGCGGAAATAGATAATTTAATAGTTTCAAAAACTTTTAAGATATTATTACTTACTAATACTGAATCCGCAACCTCAACTGTAGCATCTATTCCTTGCAGACCAATAGCTATTCCTACATCTGCTTTAACAAAAGCAGCTAGATCGTTAATTCCATCCCCAACATATAAAACTTTATTTCCTTTTTCCCTATATTCTTCAATAATATTTAATTTATCTTCTGGAAGTAATTCATATCTATAATCACTAATACCAAGTTCACTAGCTACTTCTTGGACAACCTTTTTACTATCTCCAGATAAAATTACTACTTTATATTTATCTTTTTGTAATAATTTAATAAATTCTTTGGAATTGTCTCTTAATTTATCTCTTACTATCAAGACACCTATTACTTCTTTCTCCTTGACAAGATATATTTCATCTCTTTCTTTTGGTTCTAGAATTTCTAAATCTTTAAGCATTTTTTTTGAACCAATATAATACTTAGTTCCATCAATCACACCAGAAATTCCTTTTCCTGTTACTTCCTTAAAATCACTAACTTTTAAATTAAAATTTAAATTTTTAAAAGCCGCACTTATTGGATGAACTGATAATGCTTCTAGAGAAGATGCGATTGCTACTAAGAAATCTTTTTCTAAACCATAAGAAATAACTTCTTTTAAAACAAAAATCCCTTCTGTTAAAGTTCCTGTTTTATCTAAAACAATCATGTTAGCACCTGCAATTTCTTCAATTGATTCACCATTTTTTACGAGAAGTCCTCTTCTCGATATAGTACCAATAGCTGAAAAATAGGTTAGAGGAACCGATAGAACAATTGCACATGGACAAGAAATAACTAAGAATAAAAGAGCCTTATAAAGGAATCCATCATGAGTAAGAACTAAATCGAGATAATTATCCTTAGTTATTAAACTTACAATAAAAGGAACAAAGAATGCTACAAGAACAGCTAGAAAGCAAACAATTGGTGTATAAATAGCTGCAAACTTACTAATTATTTTTTCTTTTTTACTTTGATAATTATTTGAATCTTCAATAAAGGCTCTAAGTCTTTCAATCGTTGAATCTTTAAATTCTTTAACAACTTTAACATAAATAGGATTATCCATATTAATGGATCCACTAACTAGTAGTTCATCCTGGGCTTTTTCAACTGGTAGGCTTTCTCCTGTAATTAATCTAGTATCAAGAGTGGCACTACTTGATAATAAAATACTATCAAAGGCGATTTTTTCTCCTTTTTTAACTAATAAAGTATCTCCAATAACAATATCTAAATAATCTTTTTCAACTAAAGTATCATTAATAACTGCAGTTGCATTAGTCAAATTTAAATCAAGTAATCCTTTGATATTTTGTCTTGATTTACTAACCGCTAAATCTTGTAAATATTCACCTAATGAATAAAGAACCATTACTTCTCCTGCTTCTACTAAATCACCTAAGAAAAATGCACCTAAAGATGCGATTAGCATTAGAAAATTCTCATCGAATATTTTACCATGTCTAATATTAAATAAAGCTTTAATAATTACATTATATCCAGCTATAAGATAGGCTAGACTTCCAAAAACATAAAATAAGACAATATAATCTTCCAAAAAGAAAGCACTAATTAATAGAATAGCACTAGTTACTATTTTAATTATCTTGAATAAATTTTCATTTTCTTCTTTTGTAACTACTTTTACACCTGGTTCTATTTTCTTTAATTTATTGTTTAATAAATCAATATCTATTTCTTCATCCGAAATAATAGATTTTTTAGAGTAATCTATGATAATTTTATATTTAAGTTCATTTAATTTTTCTTCAATTTCTTTAGCGCAAACTGGACAATCTAAACCCTTTAATTTATATTTATACATAATATATCTCCTTATATATGAACAATTGCTCATATATTCATATATATTATAATTCCTTTTATAAAAAATTAGATTATCAATCATTATCTTATTATAATTATGTAAAAAAACCCAAAATATAAAAAGATTTTATTCTTTTGTTATAATTAAAAATAAATTGGAGGAAGAAATGAAATTGACAGTTAAACTATCTTAATATTCAAGGAGGTTAATATATGTCGTACATTTCAATTAATAATTTATCGTTTTCCTATCCCGGTAGTTCTTTTAAGTTGTTTGATAATTTATCACTTGTGATATCTTCAAATTATAAATTAGGTCTTATAGGTCGTAATGGTAGGGGTAAAACAACTCTGCTTAAAATTTTAAACCACGAACTAGAATATCAAGGGAGGATCATTACCGAACTAGATTTTTCATATTACCCTCAAGTGATACTAGATGAGAACAAGTCTACTCTTGAAGTCATAGAAGACCTATATCCTAATTTTCTAAAATGGAAACTTGAAAGAGAACTTAATCTACTCCAAATAGATTTAGATGTTTTAGATAGTAATTTTAAAATTTTGAGTTCTGGATTAAAAAATAAGATTTTGTTAGCTTGTTTATTTCTAAATGATAATAATTTCTTGTTAATTGATGAACCAACGAACCATTTAGATAAAAAAGGAATAATAACAGTTTCGAACTATCTTAAAAATAAACAAGGATTTATTGTTGTTTCCCATTTAAGAAACTTTTTAGATGCAGTAATTGATCATGTAGTCTATCTTGGTAAAAATGAGATTCTTCTCACTAAAGGTAATTTTTCAACTTGGTATCAAAATAAAGAAAGAAAAGATAATTTTGAAATTAAGGAAAATCAAAAAATTAAATCCGAAATCCTAAGATTAGATAATGCGTTTAAGATTAGGAAAGGATTTAGTGAAAAAGCTGAAAAGGAAAAATATGGAGATGGCCATGTTGATAAAGGCTTTTTAGGTCATAAAGCCGAAAAGTTAATGCGAAGAGCAAAATCAATTGAGAAAATGATTGATTCTAAAAAAGAGACAAAGAAATCATTACTAAAAGATGTTGAAGAGACTCAAAAATTAAAGATAAACTATGAGCCATTTAGACAAAAAGATATATTTAATATAAGTAATCTAAGTTATTCCTATGATCAAAAGAAAAATATTTTTTCAAATGTTAGCATTAATTTAAAAGTAGGTGAAATTTTATTAATTTCTGGGAATAATGGATCTGGAAAATCTACCCTAATTAAAATATTAAACAGGGAATTAAATAATTCTCTTTCAATTCCTAATGATCTAAAAATATCTTATGTACCCCAAATTCCTGAATTTTCTGGTACTATAAAAGACATTATTAATAAAGAGAATATTGATTATTCATCTTTTTGTACTATCTTATCTAAATTTAATTTTCCAGAGGAATTATTTACAAAAGAAACTAGCAGTTTTTCGCTTGGAGAAAAAAAGAAAATAGCATTAGCAATTTCACTTTCAAAAAGTGCGAATATATACCTATGGGATGAACCACTCAATAATATTGATATTTTTTCAAGAATTCAAATTGAAAATTTAATTAAAGAAACCAAAATTACTTTAATCGTTATTGAACACGATGAAAGTTTTTTAAGTGAATTAAATATTAAAACTTTAACTTTATAAATTATCTATATTTTTAAAACTAATCTTTAATTACATTAGCCTCTAAGGTTGCATATGCACCATCAAGTCTTTTATATACTACAGCAACTCTTTCTATTTCTTTATCATAATAAAGATAGAAAGGATGTCCTGTAAGTTCCATTTGATATATTGCATCTTCTAGACTAATAGGACGTAGATCTCTAACTTTAGTTCTCACTTTAATTCCATCAATTATATCAACTTCTGGTGAAGAAACTTGAGATTCTCTTTCAAATTCTTCTGTATATACTTCTTTAATTCCAACTCTATTAAATTTATTTTTTACTTTTCCTTTAACTTTTTTGATTTGCGAAACTATTTTATCACTAGTTTCTGTTAAAGCCTTGAAGAGGTCTTTTGCGATAACTTCAGATCGAATAATCTCGCCTAAGGCAGTAACGCTTGCCTCAACCTTGTATTCTTTAAATACTTTTTTAATGATTACTTTTACATCAGTATTGATATCCTTATGAAAAATTCTCAATACTTTTGCAAATGCCTTTTCCGCAAAAGCCTTTTCACTTTCGCTTACTTCGTATTTTTCTTTCCCAATTACTTCTAATTTCATGATACCCTCCCCTTAATAGATTGAAATAATAAACAAATTACCAAAATCCAACTTTATTAGTAATTTTACTACCTCATCTTTAATATAATCATACCACAATATTGTCATTTTATTCTTATTTTTGATAAATGTAATTAAATATCTTTGAAAAAAAGAAGAGAATGCATTAGAATCAATATCAATTTTTTCATCAAATAGATAAAAATGATAAATATCAGAGGTGTCACCAGGAATAACTTCATAACCTAACCTAAGTTCATATTTCTCAAAACAATTTTCACAAATAAAATGATATTCTTTTTCAAATAGATTACTTAAATTAATTCTTTTTTTGACATTTTTTTTACATGAAAAACAATACATTATTTAATACTACCCCTATTAATAATAGTGGATTAATTTCAAATTACTATAATTTAGTTATTTTGATTACTTAAAAGTTCATTTATAAGAGAAAGATCAAGATTAACTACTTTTGTTATATAATTTTCCAAAGTAACTAAAAAATATTTAATTTTAGGAACTCTTTTAACATTTTTTAAAAGTGTATAATTAATAGATACTTTATTGCTACTACGTAATTCACTAAAATATCCTGCTAAGAGTAGAGCATTATGAATACTTGTATCATTTTTCTCTCCTTGAAGTAAAACATGAGACCCATGAGCATTACTAACATGGAAAAATAAATCATTTTTATTGCCAAGAGTTCTAGTAATATATTCGTTTTGTAAAGAATTTTTACCAACTAGAATTGTATAATCATTACTTTTAATAGTTATAATTTTAGGAGCTTTTTTCTTTTTACTTTTCAATTTCTCTTTGCGCTTAAACCCTAGTTCAATTAATGATTCTTCAATTTCACTTAAAATAGAGTCTTCATAAGAAAGATCGAATTCTAATGATTTAAAATAATTTATTAAAGTTTTAGTTTCCTCAATTAGATTTTCTAAGATTTTTAATCCACTTTTTCCTTTATGATAAAGTTTATAAATCATTTGAGCATTTTCATTTAGATTTTTAAGTGGATTTAATAATATTTTTTCATCGTTAATAACTAATTCTGAAACTCTTAAGTTAGGATCAAGATTATCATATATGTAGTTAGCAATATATATTTTATCAATATTTTCTTGATGGGTACTTATTTCATTTTCAAATAAAATTAGTTTTTCGGATAATTTTTTTAAATTATTACTAATAAATTTCTCATATAGAATTTTATTCTTACTTTGATAATTAAGATTATAGTTCTGAACTGATGAAAGAGATTCTAAATATTTAATATTATTTTCAGTTAAAAAAAGGTTAAAAGCATAAAAATCTTTATTAGAAAGATTTACGCAAGGATTGATAACTATTTCATCCACTTGTTTTTTTTGAACAAATAGATAATTTGCTAAAAAAGGAGAAATACCTAAATATTTATCAACTAGATCTTTAGGACGCAGAATATTTTCATAAGAAATATTATTAAATGGTTCTTTATCGCTTTCCAGATAGTAAAACTTTTCACCTGGAAAAGTATTCCTTTTTTTAGAAATTTTATTTTTCTTCGCGGCATCTAAAATAATATCATCTTGAACTAAAATTAGATTAGCATATTTTCCCATTACTTCAAATACGAGTTCTCTTTTAATCTTACCTAAAAAATAATCATTAATTGTAAAAGTAAAAGTAATCACTCTATCAGTCTTATATTGATAAATATCAGTTAAAATTCCAGATTCTATTTTTTGTCTTAGAAGAGGAGTAATTCCTGTTTCAAGTTCATCTCTTGCCGCCTGGCCTAAGAAAAGAAGATTTCTAGAACTTGCGATTGATAAATAAAGATAATGTTTTTGATGAAAGTGAAAAAAAGTAAAAACATAGCTATCTTTATCGATTGACTTTATTTTTTCTAATCTACTTCCAAGAAGTATGGGTTTAAGTTCGTTAATCAAATTATAAATAAAGAAACCATCAAGAGCCATACTTATAAAACCTTCCTTTAAGCTAATATATCACTTAATTATAAAATAAAATCATTTAACTTGAAAAATCTTGCTACAAAATGTAAAATATTAGGTATATAGTAAGGAGGGAATTACTTGAAGTTAAACAAAAATGGACTTTTGATAGTAATATCAGGACCTTCAGGAGTTGGTAAGGGAACTATTAGAAAAGCACTATTTGAAATGAAAAACCATAATTTGGTCTATTCAGTTTCCATGACTACAAGAAAACCCAGGGAAAATGAAATAGATGGAGTTGATTATTTTTTCATTTCGAGAGAAGAATTTACTAAAAGAATTAAAGAAAATAAATTTCTAGAGTACGCAGAATTTGTTGGAAACTATTATGGAACTCCGATTGATAAAGTAAACGAACAATTAGAGAAAGGAAATGAGGTCGTTCTAGAAATAGAAGTAGATGGAGCACTTCAAGTTAGAAAGAAGGTAAACGATGCTGTGTTCATTTTTATTTCTCCTCCGTCAAGAAAATCTCTTCACGAAAGATTAATAAATAGAAACACTGAGAAAATAGATGTCATTAACGAGAGAATGGCAAAAGCCGAAAGAGAATTTAAACTCGCTTATAAATACGATTATATCGTAGTTAATGATGATGTGGTTAATGCTGCTGACAAAATTATGGCAATTATTAGAGCTGAGCACGCAAAGACCCAAAGAACAATAAATAACTATCAAAAGATGTTAGAGGAGGATTAAACATGGAAAAAAATAACGAAGGAATGAGATATCCATCTGTAGACCAATTATTAAAAAAATTTGATTCAAAATACAAAATTGCCTTGATCGCTGGGCAATTAGCTGATACTTTCAAACAAAATGATTTAAGCATTAAAGACGCAAAGTGCGTTTCAAAAGTTGGTCTCGTTTTAGAAGAAATTATTAAAGGAAACGTTAATGCGACTTTCTAAAGAAGATGCACCTTTATTAGCGGAATTCTTTAAAAGTTTCTCCACCGAAACTAGAATAGAAATACTATATCTACTACTAGCCCAAAAATTAGATGTTTCAACAATCGCTAGTACTTTAAAATTAGACCAAAGTTTGGTCTCTCATCAACTAAAAGCCCTTAAATTAGCGAAACTAGTAAAATCGGAAAAAGATAAACAACATGTTTACTATTCCCTACTAGATTCGCATGTCAAGGACATAATAACTGTTGGTCTAGAACATGTCAAAGAAGAGAGGTAAATTTACTCTTTTTTTTAAAACATTACAAATACAAGAAGTAATCTAAAGAATAATCTTTTCAAACATATAAATCTATTAAATGATATTTTTATAATTATTCCTTAAATTATGGTTAATAATTACCTAAAAAATTATAAAGGGATAATATGATAAATAAAACAAAAAGATTATTAAAAGAGACTATGTTTTTTACAAAGTCTATAGATTTAAAATTCGACAACTCCATCCTATATGGATTAAATAAATTAAAGGAAAGAAAGGATTCTTACTTAAAACAAGGCTATGAAGTAAGTGTATCATTTAATGTTTTATATAAAGATCATTTAGAGTATATAGATGGCGAATTTAATAAAATAAAACATTTAGATGATGTTGAGTTACTAAAAATAAAAAAATCAAAAAGTGAAATTGAAAAAAAGATTAATTTTTTCGTTCCTACTTTAGATTTTATTGATTATTTAAAATCAAAACTAGAAGAAGTAATAGGACTTGGTTTTACAGAAATATATCTCGAAGATATATTTTTCTATAAGAATGCTACAAATTCTATTGGTTTTCAAAAAGAATACTTTGAATACTATCAAAAAGAATATCTTAATGATGAAGATAGAGAAAAAAATATATATCCTTTCTGCGTCTATCTTCTTAAGAGACTAATATTAGATTTATCAAGTCACTTAAAAATGTATGCCACTAAAAAATTTAACCGTACTATTTTTATTTATCTTTCTATTAACTCTATTTACTACAATTTAGAAAATAATGTTATTTCCCCACTTTCTAGTTTAGATGAATTTAAAGATATTGACGGATATGTTATAAAGGATGCTAACAGTTCTAATACGTCAAAATATTCTTTTCTTAATCCACTACTCGATTATTTGTTTTTAAGTGAACTCATCAAGAATTCCCAAAAAAGAATCATTATTTCGAATACATTTTCATTAAGTAACAAAATAACTTCTTTTGATGAAGTAACAAATAAATACTTAAGATTAATGATATCTTCACTCATAGTGGAAGATGCCTACGGGATAGATCCTTTTCCCTATTTAACAAAAATATATAGTCAAAAATATGACAGTGATACTTTAAAAAACGAAATAGAATCTTTGAAATTTGATATATTTACTAATAACATTCTAAATACTTATGCGAGTGTTATTGATTCAAATTCTAAGAATAATTTCCCACCAAAAGCCGCTATTTTATTAAATGAAGAAAATTTTTTCAAAGTGGATACCGCAAAAGAGATCTATACTTTACTCCAAGATCAATATATTAATCCTATTCTAGAACAAGGTCTACTTCCTAATATTATTTTTGCTCAAAATATAGTTCAAAATTTAGAAACTTATAAATTAATTGTCATAAATAAAGATACTTTTCTTAATCTAGATGAAATAGCATTAGAAAAAGTTCTTTCTTTCACAAAGAACAGAGGACTTTTAATTATTTTAAAAAGTGACCTTGAAGCAAATGACGATAAAATATTAGACTTATTAAATATAAAAGAATCCCTTCCAACTGAAACACTTACTGAATATGATAATGGATATTTCCTAATAACCAAAGAAATAAATAAATCAAACGTAGATATAAAAGATATTTTAAGTAAAAAAAAGTATGAAGTAAGAGATGAATTTTTTGGAGATTACCTAATCTTTTCAAGAGGAAGTTATAGGATAATAATTAACTTTGATAAGAATTTAAATACTCCTGAACTAGAGGGAACATATGCCCTTATGAATAATGAATCTTTTCAAGTCCAAAATAATCCAAGTTTTAAAAGTCATACTTTTAATTTAGTTAATTCACTTGATAAATTACCAGAGTTTTCAATTATTGGATCTACTTATAATATATTTTCTGTTAATGTTCTAAGCAGTAAATCTTGTGAATATATTATTAATGGGAAACCAAATATTGAAGGAGTAATTAGAATTAAAATTAGAGAAGTATCTAATGTTGTTTTTAATAATGAAATTATCCCCTACTCTGAAGATAACTTTTCAACCATTCTAATTAAACTTACTCTACTCGAAAATAGAAAATACCGTTTAGTAACTAATAAAATTTAAAAAAAGAAATAAATAAAAAGAATTAAAAAAACCCTTTCGGGTTTTTTTAATCTTTCTTACTATATTGTTCAACTATCTTAGGAATAATAAATGAAGGAACTTCTTCATATCTATCAAATTCTCTAGTGAAAGAACCAGATCCTTGAGTCATAGCTTTTAAATCTATTGCATAACTTACAATTTCTGCTTCAGGACATTCACAATCAACTATTTGGAATCCTTCATTTTGACTCATACCAAGAACTTTACCACGTCTCTTGTTCATATCTCCCATAACATCTCCAACATATTGATCTTTTACCGTTACTAATACTTTACAAATAGGTTCTAGAATTGTTGGGCTAGATGTTTCACATGCTTTTTTAAAAGCAAGTGAGGCAGCAAGTTTAAATGAAAGTTCATTTGAATCTACAGGATGGTAAGAACCGTCAATTAAGACAGCTTTAACATTAATAACAGGGAAACCAGCAAGTGGACCATGTTCAAAAGTTTCAATCAATCCTTTTTCAACAGCAGGAAAATAGTTTCTAGGAACTGCTCCACCAAAAACCTCTTCTGAAAACCAAAGATTATTTGGATATCCTTCCGTAATAGATGGTTCAAATCTAATAAATACGTGACCAAATTGACCTGCACCGCCAGATTGCTTTTTATGCTTTCCTTCGGCACTATCTACTTTCTTCTTAAAAGTTTCACGATAAACTATCTTTTGTGGTTCATTATCTACTTCAACTTTGAACATTGTTTTCATTCTATCAAAAATATATCCTAAATGATTCATACCAGAACCACCAATTAAAAGTTGAGCAGTCTCTTTATTTCTAACTACTTCAAAAGTAGGATCTTCAATATTTAATCTTTGAAGTGCTCCACTAATTTTATCTTCATCATTCTTGTTTTTAGGTCTTACAGCAACATATATTACCGGAGTAGGTCTAAAAGCTTTCTCAAAAATGATAACTGAAGATTTATCAGCAAGCGTATCAGAGGTTTCAACGCCTT
This sequence comes from Acholeplasmatales bacterium, assembly GCA_031284585.1. Classification (GTDB taxonomy): domain Bacteria; phylum Bacillota_I; class Bacilli_A; order Acholeplasmatales; family Acholeplasmataceae; genus JAITXT01. Next base: position 2,117 of record JAITXT010000005.1, on the reverse strand, counting down.
CTAATTTAGATAATGCACAAATATCTCCTGCATGAAAAGTATCTATATCTAATTGTGTTTTTCCTCTTAGACCAAATAAATTCATTATTTTTTTAGAGTCACCTTTATTACCTAAAATAACTTCTTGACCAACTGTTAAAGTGCCAGAAATAATTTTAACAAAAGATAATGTTCCAAGGAAAGGATCTACTATTGTTTTAAATACATAACCTGCAAAAGGATTTTTATCATCTGTACCTCTGGTGATAACTTCATCTTTATTAGTAGTTGCTTTGATAGGGGATAGTTCATTTGGAGCAGGAAAATAATTTAGTACTGAATCTAGTAATGTATCAATACAAATATCTTTTAAAGCAGAACCAACAAATAATGGAACAATATTTCCATCAATAATACCTTGTTTTAAACCAGCACCTAATTGTTCTTTTGTTATTTCTTCACCAGCAAAATATAACTCCATTAATTTTTCATCAGTTTCAACAGCTAGTTCAACTAATTTTGTTTTAATTTCTTCTACTATTTCTTTTTTGTCAGGATATAATTCTTCTATTTTATGAGTTCCATTTTTATCATAAACATGAGCGGTTGCTGTAAGAACATCAATATATCCATCAAAAGACTCATCATGACCTAATGGGTAAGCAAATTCCACAACACTTTTCCCAAGGGAAGTTTTAATTGATTCAACTAAAACTTTCGGTTTAATATTTTCTTTATCCATTTTATTTACAAATATAATTGTTGGAATATGACGCTTTCTAGTTTCTTTGATTACTCTTTCCGTACCTACTTCTACCCCTTTAGATCCATCGATAACGATGATTGCACCTTTGACAACTTGTAAAGATTGAAATAAATCTCCTTGAAATTCATCACTTCCTGGTACATCTAAAATGTTTATTTTAGTATTTTTCCATTCAACAGGTATGATACTCATAGAAAGACTTGCAAGTTTATTTTGTTCTTCTACTAAGTAATCAGATACTGTATTCTTCTTTTCTACTTCTCCCTTTTTTTCAATAGCTTTTGATTGTAGTAAAAAACTTTCTACTAAAGTAGTTTTACCTGATCCCTGATGCCCTAATAAGCAAATGTTTTTTATTTCAGGCGTTTTATACGATTTCATCTTTTATGTTTCCTCCTAATTATTTGTTTCTTTTTTGCATACTATTATAATTATATCAAATAATCATAGAAATATTTTTAAATAACATTATTAAAATTATTACTAAAGTTTAAAGTGATATTTAAAATTGACTTATGAGTATTTTTTAGAATATTTTTTCTTTTAATTATTAAAAAATTAGACTATTAACAAAAAAATTATCTATATATTTAATCAATATTTGGAAATATTCAGTTATTTAGATTAATTAGTTAGTGATCTATTTAAGTTAAAAATAAATTTTTGCATTAAAAAAATAATAAATTGCTTAAAACCAAATTTAAAAATATTAATTTATATATTTAAATCAAAAAAAATACAATAATAGTTAAAATATTAACTTTCTTTTTCATGATTTATCCTAATACGCCGATCAAAGTGTGTGAAATAGAATATGTATCATTCACTTCTTTAGGTACATTGAAAATAAATAAATATGATGTAAATGCATAACCAGCAAATTCAAAACTAAGTTTAATGTTTATATCTACATGACCATCTGAAACTTCAAGACTCTCAAATGTAAAATCATCTTCTCCATGTGCTAATGCCTGCCTAACAAAGAGAAATAACAAATTTCCCTCACTAAAATCAAAATCTTCAAAAACAATCTTTGATTTTTTTAAAACTTCATGTTGTAAACTGAAAACATATAATTCCACTTCTGAAGAAATAACTTTTGAGTAATCTATATATACTTTAGACTTAACATTTACAATTAAATCTAAAAATACTTTACCAGAATATGGATTTTCTTTTTTTAAATGAGGTGTAAGTTCAGGTGATAATTTATCATCAACATCTTTAACCTTGTCCAATGAATCGCATGAAAATAATGACAAATTAATTAAAATTAAAATAACCACAATTAATAACTTTTTCATAAATACCTCCTTTGATATTTAATGCAAATAATATTTAATCATAAATCTTAAAAAAATTAGATTGAAAG
>JAITXT010000001.1 GCA_031284585.1 Acholeplasmatales bacterium | reverse complement strand
AAAAATCAAATAAATTTTTCATGTCTAAATAATAATTAAAAATCGTTTTCCCCAAATTACTAGCTAAAGAAAAAACTTTTTGAATAGTACTTCCATCATATAAAGCCAAATGAATATTAGTATTACCGATATCGATTAATAAAATTAATTTCAAAATTCCCTCCTAGAAATTTTTAAGCATTTTGATATCTATTATTTAATGCAATATAGATAGGAGTTCCAAGAAACATAGCAAGCAAAGCTTCAATAATCCCATTAGTAGCAATTTCTGCCATTAGTATAGAGAAGAAATGAGTAGTTCCTGTTATCTCTTCTACAAAAGAGGGCATAAAAATAAATAGAGCCAAAAATACTAAAATTGTATGCGCAAAAGTAAAAATAATAAATGCTGCAGGAATATAGAAATAAGTGTCTCTTTTTTTATTTTCAAATTTAAGAAAAGTAAAAATAAAAAGTATTTCAATAAATGACGCAATTCCTATAACCAAATAAATATTAGTCCCACTTAAAACATTACCTTCCCTCCTTAAAAATAAAACTGATAAAACCATTAATAAACTTACTATAGATACCACTATAATATTAATAATTACTTTAAATTTCATGGAATCATTTTTTATTCTCTTTAATAAACGAAACCCATAAACCGAAATAACTCCCCAAATAACTCTTGGTAATACGGATACGTGAGGATACTTAAATGCTACATCAATACCATCAACCGCCGATACTATCGCAATTAACATCGATAATAATCCAAAAAAAGATGCTATAATAATTCCATATTTTTTCCCCAAGAAAAAAATACCGATCAAGGCAGGAATATGAATCAATGTGATTGCTACTCCGCCTAATGTAATATACCCTATCCCAGGTACTATAGACATAACTATAATAATTGTAATAATTATAGATGCCGTGGTTAATTCTACTAATTCCTTCTTTTTCATGTTTCTCCTTTTTAGGCTTATCAAGTAATAAGTCCCACAAGTATATTTTTAAAAAAATTATTTATTTTCTAATTAATTTTTTTATTTTAAGAACATTTAAATCTTCAATAATACCTTTTACAATTTTAAAAGATTCATTTAAATCTTTAAAACTAGCCTCACTTTTCCCAGTATGAATGAATCTTGTTGGAAGAGCTATTGTTGTTCCAATTGAACCAGTACCATTAAGATGAATTTTTCTGGCATCTGTTCCGCCTGTTGCGAAATAATCTTGATAGTTAAATTTTTTTTCAGCAAATAAATTATGCAAATAATCTAAAAAATTCTTATCAATTAAGAATTCAGGATCTTTCACTCTTAAAAAGGGACCTTTTTCTAATGAATAAGTACTGTTAAACAAATCATTTATAGGACTAGCATCTAAGTTAATAAAAATATCTGGATTAATTAAATTACTAGCAGTTATAGCTCCTCTAGTTCCTACTTCTTCCATAACATTAGTTCCTATATATAAATCAAAAGGAAGAGAGATATCGTTAAAGTAACTTAAAAGTTTTAGACAAGTATAACAACCGAATTTATTGTCAATCCCTGTCGCAAAAAATCTTAAATCATTACTTGAATAAAATATTTCTTTATCAAAAGACAAAAAATCACCTATTCTTATCCCAAGACTAATTATTTCATCTTTTGATATTGCTCCAATATCAAAATATAAATTATCAATAGTCTCTTCAATCTTTTCAACTATTACTACTCCCTTATACTTATTTTTACCAGAATATAAGGTTAAAACACTACCTATAGCATAATTAGAAGCAATTCTACCAACGTTTTCTATTTTTAGAATTCCTTTATCTAATATTTCTTTTACTTGGTAAGAAACTTCATCCGAGTGTGATGAAATCATGACTTTAAACTCACTTGAAGTTCCTTTTTTATAGCCATAAATAGAACCAAGTTTATCATTTAAAACCGTGAAATTTTCATGTTTTTTTATAAATTCTAAAAAATAGTTAAAAATACCATCTTCATTAGACGATGGACTAAATATATTTAATAAATCAACAAACTCTTTTTCTAATTTCATATTTTATTTGTTATATTTAGAAAAAAGATTTTATAAATCTTACGATAGGAGGTACTATAGCAAGCAAAATAATAAGAGCCGCTAAAATAGAAACAATCGTAATGACTAGTATATCTGTGTCAGTTAAATCACTTTCAAGAATTAAAATTAAACTTAAGAACCAATTAATCATCATATTCTCCTTGATAACAATTTAATTATAACTTTTTTATTTAAAATAGATATAAATAAAATAATTTTGTTAAATTAATTTTAAATATAATTTATAATACTTAAAATTACATTATTTTAAAAATATTAGAAATTTATATTTTTCGTGGTAAACTTAATAATGTATTTCAAGGAGAGAGTGCTAATGAGGTTAATAAATAAAGAAATTTTAATTAGAACTTCAGAAAAAAGTGATTCTGCGTATTTATTCAAATGGTGGAATGACTTAAATTTTTCTCATAATATTGGCTTTACCAAAAATGAATTAACTATTTCTAACATAGAAAGTATAATAGACAATTTTAATAATGAAGCTAGCGGTATTTTAATTATAGAAATTAGTAATCATATAATCGGTGAATTAAACTATAGCATAACTAATAATATTGCAAATATAGGAATCACAATTGGGGAGTTAACTTTCCAAAATAAAGGTTATGGAAATAGAATCTTAAAAATATTTATTAAATATCTATTTACTAGTTTTGATAAAGAGATTGATACTATTACCTTAGAAGCAAAAAAGGATAATTTAATAGCTAATCATCTCTATCAAAAATTAGGATTTATAATTTCAAAATCACCATTAAATTGCAATTTAGAAGATGATACTTTTTATTATTATCTTCCAAAAGAAAACTTTTAAAAGTTAGATTATTTTTCTAAAATCACTTGATATATATTTGTTGATAAACGCTTCTTTATCTCATATTCTGTCATTATTTCTCTTATTGGAAGGTCTTCAGTTTTCTCTCTAATCTTAAATTGTTTCGCTAGACTATTTAAAATTATTTCATCATAGAGGTTTTTCTCATCCGAGGTAAATATTAGAACACCACCCTTTTTTAATAAGCTGTAAAATAATCCCAGAAAATCTAAACCTACTAATCTATTCTTAGCATTTCTATTTTTTAACCAAGGATCAGGAAAATTTATATAGATTTCATTGATAGATTCTTTTTCAAGATAATTAAATATATTAATGCAATCATCTCTTATCACAAATAAATTATCAATTTGAAGATTCTCTTTAATTTTCATAATTTGATAACAAGCATTATAATTTTTTTCGACTGCTACATAAATTAATTCTTTATTTAAAAGTGCTAAACTTGAGATAAACTTACCTCTCCCACTACCTACTTCTAGGAGAATATTATTAGTTTTCTTTAGGCTATCATCAGTTAAAAGTCCCATTTTTATTAAATTATCTAATGTTGCATATTTATTTCTGCGGTATCTCATGAATAATATTATTAAAAAAATCTAAAATTTCTTTTTCTCCTTTTTCTAAAAAAATAATTAAGTAATCATCTATTAGGGCAGCTTTCACATTTATCTTTTTTAAAGATATGCTATCAATTTTCTTTTTATCATGTAATTTTATTTTTAATCTTTTACCATCAAGAATTACTTCTTTGATATTAGGCTTACTTCCAATACCAGCTAATAGATCAAGACAAAAAATATTTAGAGCTTCTAAATCCAGCTCTTCCTTGCTTAATTTTATTTTCCTTTTTCTTTTTTTCAAACCATAAATAATTAAAAAAACTGCTGCTATTAAAAAAAATATAAAAATGCCTAACAATTCAAACATTTGTATTTCATTAAAAAGTATCATTTGTTATTTCCTCCTATCATTAGTAACAAACATGGCATCGCCAAATGAAAAAAACCTATATTCATTTTGAATTGCTATATTATATATTCTTCTTACTTCATCAGTTCCAATAAAACTAGATAAAAGCATGAGTAAAGTTGACTTTGGAAGATGGAAATTGGTAATTAATCCATCTATTGACTTAATTTTATAAGGTGGATAAATAAAAATGCTCGTGGCAAAGTCTCCTTTATGAAAAGAATTATCTTTAATATTTGATTCTAAAGCTCTTAAAGTAGTAGTTCCACAACCGATAATTCTGGTTTTCTTTTCTATGGCACTATTTAGAATCTGACAAGTCTCTTCGCTAATAGTATATAATTCCTCATGCATCTTATGATTTTCTATTAATTCTTCTTTGACAGGTAAAAATGTAGCCAACCCAACATTTAAAGTTATGTAAGTTACGGTAACTCCAATACTCTTTAAATCTTCTAGTAATTCTTTCGTAAAATGAAATCCCGCAGTCGGTGCCGCAATACTTCCAGAGTTTTTAGCATAAATTGTTTGATATAAATCATCATCTAATAATTTCTTTTTTATATATGGAGGAAGTGGCATATTTCCATATTTATCTAAATATTCAAATATACTAGTTTCTAAAATGCATCTAACTTTAACTAAATTATCATCTCCTATTGAAATAACTTCTACTTTTAAATCGCCTGGAAATAAAATATAGTCCCCTACTTTTATTCTTCTTAAAGGTTTTGCCATGACTATCATAGTAACAAGGTCAATTAATCTTACAACTAAAAATTCAATGTTCGCATTAGTTTTTTCGCGGTTCCCAAATAGTCTTGCTTTAATAACTTTAGTGTCATTAAGTACCAAAACATCGTCTTTTTCAAAATAGTTAACAATATCATAAAACTTAGTATGAGTGATACCTTGTGTCACTTTATTATATATAAGTAATTTACAAGTATCTCGCTTTTCTAGAGGAAATTGGGCTATCAATTCCTCTGGTAAATTATAATCAAAATCAGTCGTTTTCATTGTTTTGTCCTTTATAATTATCTAATAAATTTAGGGAAACATATGCTTTTTTTAAGGCAACTCTCCCCTTAGAAGTTCTTTTTATAAATCCCTCTTTTAATAAATAAGGCTCGATAACGTCTTCTAGTGTTAGGCTATCTTCTGAAATATTAGCCGCAATATTTAAGATTCCAACAGGTCCACCGTTAAATCTAACTATAATAGCTTCTAAATATCTTTTATCTATTTCATCTAATCCATTACTATCAATTTTAAGTCTTTCAAGTGCTTTGTTACATATATCATTACTTATTAATCCATTATTTAAAACAAGAGCAAAATCTCTTACTCTTTTAAATAATCTATTAGCAATTCTAGGGGTTCCTCTTGAACGGAGAGATAAATTATTTATTGCTTCTTCTTCAATCTCTGAATTTAGTACTTTACTTGTCCTTTTGATAATTTGTTTAAGGTCTTCATTAGAGTAATAATCAAGGCGCTCGATAACCCCAAATCTATCCCTTAGGGGAGATGAAAGGTTCCCTGCTTTAGTGGTTGCTCCAATTAAAGTGAACGGTGCTAAATCAATTCTAATTGTCCTAGTAGTTTCATCTTTACCAATTACAATATCAATTGCATAATCTTCCATCGCAGAATATAAAACTTCTTCAATGAATGTAGGAAGCCTATGAATTTCATCAATAAATAAAACTTCTCCTTCCGTTAAAGATGAAAGTATAGCTGCTAGATCTCCTGATTTTTCAATTACTCCCCCATTAGTTATCTTAATTGGAACTTCTAACTCGTTAGCAATTATACAAGCAAGGGTAGTCTTTCCAAGACCGGGAGGACCATAAAGTAAAATATGGTCAAGTGATTCGGAGCGAAGTTTTGCTGCTTTAATATAGATACCTATATTCTCTTTAATTTCTTTTTGACCTATATATTCACTTAAAAACTTTGGTCTTAATTCAAGATCTTCATCTTTTTTTAAAGGATCTACTAATCTCTCTTCTTCTAATCGCATTTATTTCCCCTTAATTTAATTTTCTCAAAGCTAATTTTATCATAGAATCAACAGATAATGAATCATCAATATTTTTCAACATATTTAAAGCATCTTTTTCTTTATAACCAAGCGCTATTAATGCACTAATCGCATCTTCCTTCGAATGAGTATTTTCAAAACTGTTTGATGTAATAATTTTCCCTTTTAAATCTAGGATAATTTGCTCGGCGCTTTTTGTACCAATACCTGGAAACTTAGTTAAAAATTTAACATCTTTGTCATTTATACCTTTGTTTATTTTATCTATATTATCATACGCTAAAATAGAAAGTGCACTTTTTGGGCCAATTCCATTAACACTTAGAAGTAGTAGAAATAATTTTCTTCCCTCGATAGAACTAAATCCAAATAAATCAAACCTATCTTCTTTTACATATAGATAAGTATAAACCAAAACTAACTCATCAATTTTGTAACTAAATGGATTAGGAACTATTATTAGATATCCAATTTGATTATTTTCTAATGTTATTGAATTATGATTAATTTCTTTGACAACACCCTTAATATATGAATACATTTAATACCTCTTATAAATTATAACATCTTTTTCTTAAATAATCAATTTTTTTTAGATATATTTAACTCCAATATAGATATTTATTAATATAAATTCTAGAAATTTACAATTTAAAATTTATTTTTTAGTTATTTATAAAAAAAAATATAAATAACATTTATAAAACTAAAAAAAATAATTTACTTGATAAACTCCAATATTAGATATTTTTTGTAAGAATTTTATAAGTAACTAATATTATTTACCTATACTCTCTTTAAATAAACTATCAAGTAGTAAAAATTATGTATATTTTTTAATATTTATCTAATAAATTGCCATACAAAGCCATAAACAAGAATATTATTATCAAGAAAATAAGTAATTTTTAATGTCAGATAGTTTTCCTAAATTAAAGTAGATAATATATAAATCTTAAGTAAAATTTTTAAAAAATCTAAGGGATATATTTATCAAAACAAGTAATTTTAATCTTAAATAAAAATAAATCATAAATGGCTTTTTTATGAGTTTTTATGTGAATGTTATATATATATAATTATTATTTTTTATTTAAAGTATAATAAAGATATAAGGAGTTTCAGATGAGTGATTTCGACGATATCATTAAGAAAATTAAGGAACAATTTAATATAAATGAATTGAATAACTCAGAAAACCTAATTCAGTTAATAAAACTACTTTCTACCATGGAAGAAAACCTTAAATTTGAGTTTGGGAATATAGAATTAAATTATTCTGAATCTATTCAAAAAATAAATGCTTGGCATGATGAAGTTATTAATTTGAATTCCATAAATTATGACCAAGAAATAATAAAGATTGATGAAGACAGTAAAAAAATAAAAGAGAATTATAATCAAGCACTAAAAGATTTACAGTTAGAATTTAACAATAAAAAAACTAAACAAGATAATGACAACTTAGCCTATAATACTAATTCAGATAAAAAAAAGCAAGAAATAAAAATTAATAATGATAGAATTCTTTTTGATATCGATAAAGAGCACAAAGAAACCTTAGAAGAATTAGATAAAAAGTTAGTATTAATTAATGAAAATTATAATAATGCTCTAACAGACGTTGATGAAGCTAACAATTTGAAAAAAATTGAAATCAATTTAAAAAAAGAACAATTAAAAAAATTACTTGAAGACTCAAATATTACAAATGCTGAAAATGAATCTATTTTTAATGCAAATCAAAATTCATATTTTAAAACTATAAAAAAAGAATATCAATTAATTACCACAAAACTAAACCGAAAAGTAAACGAAAGAAAGAAAATATTCATTAATTATCAAGATCAGGTAATTAATTTTTATGATGAAGTTATTAAACCTTTAGAAGAAAAAAAAGCAATTAGAAAAAGTGAATTAAAAATAAATTTAGAAGAATTAAATGAAGAATTGAATAAAGAAGAAGAAATCATTAACAATGATTTTCAACTTATCCAATCTAAGTTTGAAGATTTGAAGAGAGATTTAGTAAGAAAAAATACGAATGAGACAAATAATATTAATTCAAAACTTTCTGTTCAAAAGAAAAGTATTGAAAATACAAAAAATGAATATGAAGCAATTTTTAATGAACAAAATGCGAAAGCTCTAGATAAAAACGCAAAAGATGAAATCCATTTGGAATATACTAGAAAAATGAAGAAAAAGGATTTCGAACTTGGAAAAATAGTTTTAAGTAATAAGATTGAAAATAATAATAATCGAAAGAAGTTTCAAAAAGAGTTATTTACTTTAGAAACAGATTATTTAAAAGCCATCTATGAATGGAGAGTAAAGGTAACAAAAAATAACGCAGAATTCGAAACCAAGAAAAATACCCTTAAAAATAATTATAATCTAGTTGAAAAAAATATTAATCTAGAAATAGATAAATTAAAGAAAATAAAGGAACTCTATGTTTTATCATTAAAAGATGGAAATCTAGTTGAATTAGAGGGTCTAAATTATTTAATGACTCAATCTAATATAATTCAAGAGTTAAAAATATCATCCCTTTCTTTAGATACAGATTATCAAATTAGAGATTTTAAATACCAAAACTTTTGTAATTCAAATAAATATCAAATTGATCTTTTAAAACTTGATCTTGAAGAAAAATTATTAAGTATTCACTCTGATTATGAAATTAGAAGAATCAGAGAAAAACAACAACATCAATCTTTCTTAATCTCTGACAAAAAGAAATTTGCTCAAAATATCTATAATCTAAATATTGATTACAGGAAAAAAATATTCACTGCTCTAAATAGAAGTATTATAACTGAAGATAAAAAGCATGAACTTGATAGTAATTTCTTATATAAACAAGTAAAAATTTACCTAGAACAAGGTATTTTAGAGACAGAATTTAATTACAAAAACGATTTAAGAAATATAAATCAATTAAAGTCATCCTTAAAAATAAATTCAAGAAACTTTGTTTCTGTAACTGAAATTAAAAAATTCGAAAAATTAAATGAAGCAAATATCATACGAACTAATGATTTTTGTAAATTACTTAATTCTCTTACTAAATTTCTTAATGAAATCTTTTACGAGTTATCCCTAATTATAGATTCCCTTGGAAAGATCTCTTCTATTACTCTTATTAAATCTACTTCTTTGTCCCTTTTATTAATATCTGATTTTATAAAAGATCATGTCTTATACATTTTTAACATTTTTTCTTATCAACAATTTACTGATGAAGATACGATAGCAGTTTCATCAAGTGAGATGAATCTTATCCAGAGATTTGAAGAAGATCTTTTTGAGGAAAATCTAAATGCTTTAAATCTTTATAAAGAAAAACTAGAAGATAATATTGAAGAATATAAAATTCCTTTTAGTAGTTTTCCGGTAAAATACGAATACTTAAAAAAATATAGTGAAGATTTACTAAAAGTAGAAGATGTTTCCGAACGTCATATCTTACAAAAATTAAATCAATCAGAATTAAAAAGACTTAATCAAAGACAAACTATCTTCGATTTACTACTTATTAACGTTCAAGCTAAACTTGAAGATACAATTCAAAAGATTGAAAAACTTCAAAGTGATCATTTAAAGAAAAATGATGTCAATAAAGTAACCATTAGTTCTCACAAAAAAGAAGTAGTATCTTTAGATATTAAAAACTCATTTGCTTTACTAATTTCTAAATTTGATCAAATGACTTCATTTTATAAAAATTATTTAGAAGTTATCAATAATGAACCTTTCATATCCGAGGGATTTATTACCAAAAACAAACAAGAATATAGTCCAAAGATAACTAAATATTTCGCGGAAATAACTAAAATTGCTAATAAAATTTGTTATAATAGTATTCTTAAATTAAATAATAGAACTATTGATATTCAATATTTTTTATCAGAATCTAAAAAAGGACTTGAAAAAGAACTTTCTCTAATCCGTGGTGCTTTAACAGATGATAAACTTCAAGCAACTAATGAATATATAATATCTAGAAATAAATTAAAATCCGATTTAACTTCTCTCAAAAATTATCATGAAAGATATCATTTAATTGAAAATATAGCTTTTAATAAAAAGAGTAATGAAGAAAAAAATGAAATTAATAATACTCTAAATAAAATTAAAGATGAGAAAAATGAAGAAAGTAAAAATAGTAACATCCTTAAATTAAATGAATTATCGATTATTAACCGAGTAACTTTAGAAGAAAAAAATGATAAATTAGTCGAAAATAGAAAAACAGATAGTTTAATTGCGAGCATAAATAAAAAACTAAGTCAAAATAAAAAGAATTTATTAATTTATAAAAATGTAATTAAAGATAAAGAAGAAGAAAATGTAGTTTCTTATATTGAAAAAAAGAAAAAAGTATTTAAAAGATATAGTAAAGAGAGAGCTATTTACGAGAAAAATATCACTGAAAATGCAAGAAAAATTCAAGCAGAAAAATTGATTTTTGAAGTAAAATTAGAAAACAATCGAAAGTTTTTTGCGAGTGAAATAACCAATTTAGAAAGTAAAAACCTTCTTAACTACTCTATTCAAAGCAAGAAAAATAATAGATTATTAACTAAAGATCTCCATCTCTTAAAAAAGAGTTATAACTATAAAAAACGTCATTTAGTTTAATATATTTTTAAAAATTTTGAAATTAATATCTAATCAATAAAGTCAAATTCATATCCATAGATGTTTATTATGTCTTTATTCTTACATCCTTTTTTCTCTAATTCAGAAAATACTCCTAGTTCTCTTAATTTTTTAGTATATCTAAGAGTTGCTTCAAAAGATGAAAAATCACAACGTTCTGTGAGTAATTTAATCTCATTACCATAAACATAGTAAATATTATCTTTAAGTTCTATATCAATGTAATTTACATCATCTAACGTATATTTCTTGTAACTAACTACATCTTCTTTAATTTCTTCATAATTATTTAAGATATCAACAATTAAATCTAGAACTAAATCTAAATTTTTATGAGTATGAACAGAAATAGGAATAACTTTAATGTCTTTAAAAGAAGAAATGATCTTACTAAGATCTAATTCACTTATCATTTCAGTTTTATTTAAAACAACTATTTCATTTCTTGTCAATAATTTTTCATCGTATAATTTTAATTCTTCTCTTATATCTAAATAATTTTGATAACAATTTTCACTTAAACAATCGATTATATGTAAAAATACTTTACATCTTTCAATATGTTTTAAAAAGAAGAATCCTAATCCAACTCCATTACTAGCACCTTTAATAATACCAGGTAAATCCGCAATCACAAAACTCTTTTCATTTCTTTCAACGAGTCCTAAATGGGGAGATAAAGTAGTGAAATGGTAATCTGCAATTTTAGGTTTAGCATTTGATACTACACTTATGAAAGAAGACTTCCCTACACTTGGGTAACCAAGTAATCCAACATCTGCTAATACCTTAAGAACAACTTTAACCTCTAGTGTTTCTCCTAAGTCACCTTTTTCTGCATAATCAGGGCAAGGATTCTTTAAAGTAGATAATGAGATATTGCCTAAACCCCCTTTCCCACCTTTACAGATAAGAAATCTTTCTTTATCTTTTTTTATTTCACCTAAGTATTCATTGGTAGAAGCATTATAAAAAATAGATCCAAGAGGAACTCCAATTAAAGTATCTTCACCAGTCTTACCACGGCATCCCTTCGTTTCACCATTAGAACCATTTTCGCCTTTAATATGTTTTCTATATCGAAGATCAAATAAAGTATTAACTCCTGAATGGCCAACAAAATAAACATTTCCACCAGCACCACCAGTTCCACCCCAAGGTCCACCAAATTCTACATACTTTTCTCTTCGGTAAGCAACCATACCATTGCCACCTTTACCTGCTGTAATTAAAACTGTTATTTCATCTATGAAAGTCATCTATTTTTTAAAGAATATTAAAAATTATTCTTTTCTCCTTATAATATATTTTAAATAAAAAAGGATAACTAATGTTATCCTTTAAAGTTGGTAAACTGATACTTGAGTTTGATGGCGACCTTTTCTTTCATATTTTACAACACCTAAAATAGTTGAAAATAAAGTATCATCTCCACCGCGCAAAACATTATTACCAGGATGAATTTTTGTTCCTCTTTGACGGTAAATAATAGCTCCTGCTTTAGCAACTTGTCCATCTGATAATTTTAAGCCGAGTCTTTGAGCATGAGAATCTCTACCATTTCTTGTGGAACTAACACCTTTTTTTGATGCAAATAAACTAATATTAAACTTTAACATGTTTGTTTCCTCCTAAAGTCATTTAAATTGTTTTGGATAACTTTCTTTTAAATCATTTAACATAAAGATCAAACTTCTAATTATCTTATCTAGAGAAGAATTATTTTTTAAAATTTCTAAATTAAAATATCCTTCCTTTAGTTCATAAATAATATTTTCTTTTAAATCTAAGCTTTCAATGATATTAATAGAAAGTGTAATGCCTGTTGATACACTTGCACAGACATTTAAGTTTTCAGAATGGTTCCAAACTTTAACAATTTTCACAAAACCATTCTCTTCCTCAAACATAAAACGAATCATCTATTCAATACTTTCTACAATTAACTTAGTATAAGATTGTCTATGACCTTGTTTTTTACGTTCTTTTTTTCTTTTCTTATACTTGTAAACAATAATTTTCTTTCCTCTGCCTTGTTTAACACAAGTTGCTACAACTTTAGCACCTTTAACATATGGACTTCCAATTTTTACCTTTGACTCATCGTCACTTACAAGTAGAACCTCTGTAAACTCATATTTTTCATCAGGTTGTAAATCTAATTTTTCAACATAGATTTCATCGCCAACAGAAACTTTTACTTGTTTACCACCAGTTGCAATTACTGCGAACATATTCGTACCTCCTCTAATTTTAAGACTCGCTTCGTTAGGTAGTTTTTTCAAACATTTATAACCAAATAAATGCGGTCGAACATTATAAATATACCACAATTTTCAAAAAATTACAAGTAATATTACTTAATTTTAAATATTCAAGCAATTTAACTCTTAGTCACTCCTGAATCATTAGCAAATAGTTTAATTGTAGAGACTGTAACCTCACGTCGTACTTCTCCAATCAAATGACTAATTTTTGCTTTTACATCATCTTGATGTAACATCATTACTAATAAACCTGAATATTTAGTGCCTGCTCCATCATCAAACTCATTTAATAAATCATTAAATGTTTTAGTTTTAGAATAAGGTCTCCCAAATTGATCGGTTGCTGCATCGATACAATCGGCTAGAGTCACAATATCCACAAAAGGTTTATTTTCAATAGTAGAATTATCATACTCTTCAGGATATCCGCCACTATTATCAAAATATTTATGATGATAAAGTGCTACATCTGTATAAATAGATGGAAGATTAGCTCGTTTAAGTAAATTATAACCTTTCTCAGGATGTTCTTTAATAATCTCATATTCCCTATTAGTAAGTTTTCTACCAAAATTAGAGATATAATCATTCACAAAAAATTTACCAACATCGTGTAGAAGACCAGCTTTATAGATAGAATCAAGTAAAAATTCTTTTTTCTCAAGTACTTCTTCTTCACTATGAATATCAAAATAGCCGATAAAATAATGAGGATTATAACTAATCGCAAAATTAAGTAGTTCTTTTGAAATTTGAGCGACCATATTTACATGGACATAAGTAGGAAAATGTCTATAAGCTGTAGAATTTAATATTTGATCAAATACTTCATCTCCTGTCATTCTAGGAAGAGACATTTCAATAAATTGAGCAACATCTTTATTAACAACTTTTTCAAAACTAGATACTGGCATACTCTTAATATATTCATCAATAGAACTAATTGTAGCTTTTATTAAATCAACTCTTGAACTACCTTGTTCATCTAGTTTTTGTAAATAAAATATTAAACTAGATCCTATTCTCATTACTCTTGTTCTAGATTCAATAGAAAATTTATCTTCTAGAGCCGTCGAAAGTAAAGATAAATTATCACAAAGTTCTTCTAAAGTTATCTTTTTTGCATAATAACTAGCTGCATAATAAAGATACGAGATATAAGATGAAACTGGCATTGCCGTATCTTTTACTACACTTTGATTAGAAAAGAAACAATAGGAAGCAGATTCATAGACTTTATTTATAATATCTATATTATCTAAACAATATCCAAGTTTAAAATAATCAATTAAAGAACAAATATTTCTTTTAGTAACAAACTCCCATCTATAAAATGGGAAATCTAAATCAAGAGATACTACTTCATCACTTTTCCAGAAATCAATTATTTTCATAGCTACATCGATATTAATATCATATTTAGATAGATCTTTATTAATTGCAATAAAATAATTTCCAAGGGATCTATTAAATAATTTTCTAGTTTCTTTTTTTAGAGAAAAATATTTATCTATATTATCAATCGAAGTTTTAAAACAAGAGACTAATTCATCGTAAAATCTTCTATCATCAAGATAAAATAAAACTAATCCATGATAATAACTTTCTTCAATAATATGATTAATATCTCCAGATTCAAGCGCTTTTTTATGAAGAAATGAATGAATTTCATAACTTATCCCTGTATCTGCTTGATTTAAAAAATCAGATAAAGATAAAGCAAATTCTTGTAATTCAAGAAAAGAATTTTCATCAAATAAAGTTGAATTTTCAAGATAACAATAATACTTGTCTTTTAAGATCTCTTGATTTTCGTTATAGATAATTCTCTGTTTTTGAGAGACCTCTCTCATCCTATCTATTATCTCACTATCTTCAAGACCAGCTTGAAGGTATTCCCCTTTCAAATCATTTAATTTTTTTTGATTTTCTAAGTACTCTTCAAATTTAATGTCCATTTATGAATACTCATCCTCGAATTCTAACTCTTTAACTTTCTTATTTTCAATTTTTACTTTTTCTTTATCATTTTTCTTATAAGTAAATTCATCATCGGGATCTACATTGTTTTTCTTAAATAAACCAACTATTTTCTTTGGAAAAAAGATAAGCCCATCAGCAATCACTAGCGGTAACATAGATGCAGCTTCAATTAATGCACCTTTTCTAATTTCTTCTTTCGTTAATTCTTTCGCATCACTAAATAAATATTTTCTAGTAACTATTCCTATTCTTAAAGTAAGTAGGGCATTTGAAATACCTTGAGTAACCGAAGATAAGACTGGTTTTAAAAATGGAATTTCAGAGATAGTATTCATAGCAGATTGTGGCAACACATCACTTAAATTCAAATTTTCTAATCCTTCTGCGATTAAAGCAGTAGTTATTACATTAATACATAATTTAGCTAAATTTTTAAAAGATGGTCTAAATCCACAAAGAAGAACTATTTCTTTAATCATCTTTAAGTTTACAACGATAACTGTGAAGAAATCAAGTCTTCCATTTTGACTAATAGCAGTGGAAATCATGACAGTTTTTGCATTATTTCTTATAACTCGGTTGATAGTCTTCTTGACATGTTTATCAAAAACTTCATAGAGTGCATTCTTCAATGTATCATAATCATCAAATGAATTAGCTAATTTCTCTCGTAATTTTAAATCTAGATCATCATGTTCTAATAATCTTTTCGCAATTTTTTTATATAATTTATAATTTAAATGTGATTTAGAATCAAGGGTTGTTTCAACTGAAAAACTAGGTGAAAAGAAAATAATAAAAAGTGGTCTTAAAATTAAAAAATAAATCAAAAGTACAGTTAAAGCATAAAATCCATATTCAACAAATTCATGAACTTTTCCTAGTCTTTCACCGACATCAATTATTGAAGATAGAAGCATGAGAATAAAAAGTACTATTAAGCCTGCTGCTATAGTAAAATAAATAAATTTGGCATTATCTTTTTTCCGTACTTTTTTATTTTTTATTTTTTTGTTATCTTTTTGTTTAAGATCTTTTTCCTTAATATCTTTTTCCAAATTGAAAATCCATCCTTCTAAAATATTACACTTTATTAAATAAGTATACACTATATTTTATTATATTATCTTAGAAAAAAAAATTAAAAGATATTACTGTAAAAATATAGAATTTAACTAGGATAAATCTTATCATTTTTAATAAAACTATAGTATTCATTTCTTCCAATAATAACATGATCTACAATAGTTATATCTAAAATATTTGCTCTTTTAATCAAGATATTAGTTATTTTAATGTCATTAAGTGATGGTTTAGAGTCTCCAGTTGGATGATTATGAATTAAATAGATATAACTTGCATTTGCTAAATAATAATTCTTGAAAATAATGGAATCAATTATTTCTACAGAATTAATATCTCCCATAAAAAGTTTTTTTGATGTAATAATTCGCCTTTTTATATCTAAATATAGCGAATAAAAGATCTCTCTATCTTCACCAATAAAGGTATCTTTATAGATTTTAAAGACGTCTTCTGAATTTGATACTATCAAGTTATTTTTCTCTACATTTAAAATTCTTTTAGCAAGTTCAATAGCACTTACTAATTGACAAGCTTTTGAAGTAGAAATACCTTTAATTTTTATTAATCTTTCATAATTTAAATTAATAAAATCTTCTTCTTTTTCAAGTAATTCAACTACTTTCTCACTTAATTCATAAACACTAATAGATTTACTCCCAGATGAAAATAATATAGCTACTAAATCTTTTAGTGATAAGGATTCACTCCCATATTCAATTAATCTTTTTCTTGGAGTATCTAATTTTTCATAACGCATATATAATAATAGCCAAAAAAACTATTTTTACCTTTTATTATATAAATTTTTAAACTAATTTACTTCTTAACCAATTAGATAACAAATCAACGATAATAATAACAAATACTACGGCAATCACGATCGCAGATAAATCACTCCAATGCAAATAAGTGGTTGCTGTAAAAATTGGATATCCAAGACCACCAGCTGATACTACACCTAGGATGGTAGCGGTTCTGATATTTATATCAAATCTATACAAAGAAATAGATAAGAACTCAGGTAATACATGAGGCATTATTCCTTGTCTTATTTTCATTAAAGAATTTGCACCCACACTATCAAGTGCTTCTAAAGTCTCATTAGGCATATTATCAATTGATTCTGCGTAGAGTTTACCTATCATTCCTATGGAATGAAGCCCAATAGCTAAAGTTCCAGTAAATGAACCAGGTCCACTAAATCTAATCAAAATTAAAGCTAGAATTAATTCAGGGAAGGTTCTAATAATAATTAAAAATAATTCTCCCCAAAAAGAATATTTTTTAGTAATTTTGTTAGATGCTAGAAATCCAAAAGGAATAGCTAGTAAAGAACCAATTAAAGTACCTACAAAAGCTATAGCTACAGTTTGCATAGTTAAATATGGTAATCCATATTCACCTTTATAATTTTTTAGCCCAAATAATAAATTCCAATTTGGATGGATAAAATCTGTAACTAATGCTTTAATTCTAGGCAAAAAATCAATGCTTCTTATTTTAATTCCTGAACTAACAAATGAAAAAATAAGAACTATCAAAATAGCAATTAAAACATAAAGATTATAAAGCCATTTTTTAGGTTTATTTTTTAGAATTTGCTTAACATCGCTCATTTTATTTTTCCCTTTACAAATCTAGTTAGTAGTTGTAAACTAATGGTTATGGCCATAAATATTATAATAATAACTCCCGCTTTATCATAATATCTCTCATCGATAGCATTACTTAAGAATAATCCAATACCACCTGCACCAACCCAACCAAAAATAACGGAAGCTCTGAAATTCATTTCAAAACAATAAATTAAATAACCTAAATATGCAGGCATAATTTCTGGTATTGTTGCATTCCTAGTACAAATTAATTTATTTGCTCCCACACTTTGAATAGCTTCAAATGATCCCATATCTAGGGTCTCTATATATTCATAAAGCATTTTAGAAAGGACTCCAATTGTAAACAATACAACAGTTAAAATACCATGTAAGGTTCCAATTCCTAAAATATATACAAATATAATAGCAATAATTGCAATCGGCATAGATCTTAAAAAAGTTAGTATTACTCGAATAAAATAAATAGTTGTTTTATTTTTAACAATATTTCTAGAAGTAAGTATTGCAATAGGAAGACCTAGAAGTCCACCAAAAAAAGTACCAATAAAACAAATAATTAAAGTATCTTTTACGTTACCCCAGAGTTTACTATCAATAAAGAATAAAAAGTAATCAGCATAAGTTTTACCATCTCTTGGTTTAACCATTTGGGAAAGAATCGCACCTAATTGATTGAATTGCAAGACTCTAGGCAATTCAAGAAATGTAAGAGAAAAGACAAAAAATAATAAAAAAAGCCCGATAACGATGTATAACTTTACATGACTTGGCTTTTTTATTATTACTTCATGGTTATTAAGATAATAACTTACAGAATTAGATTTCATCTTCTAACACACTACCTAACTTTTCTTTACTAGTTAAACTTCTTCCATATATTTGAGTAATAATTGCATCAGTTACACTATTAGAACTTCCATCATATACAATTTCACCTTTATTGATACCAATAATTCTAGATGCATATTTTAAGGCTAAATCAACATGATGCATATTTGCAATGATAGTTAAGTTGTAATCTTTATTAATTCTAGCAAAATCTTCCATTACATCAATTGTAGTTTTAGGATCTAGACTTGCTACTGGCTCATCAGCTAGAATTATTTTAGATTCTTGCGTTAATACTCTAGCAAGCGCTACTCTTTGTTGTTCACCACCCGACAAAGTATCAGCTCTTTGAAAAGCTTTTTCCGCAATATTTAATTTATCTAGGGCTTCAAGAGAACGTAATTTATCCTCTTTGGTATATAGTCCTAGGAGCATACTAAAGGTAGAGTGGTAAGCCACTCTACCTATAAGTACGTTATTTAAAACACTTGATCTTTTAACTAAATTAAAAGACTGAAAAACCATACCTATATTTCTTCTAAGTAGTCTTAATTTAAGGCCTTTTGCTAAAGAAACATCACAATCATTTACGATTAATTCTCCACTTGTAATTGTATGCATTTTATTGATAGTTCTTAGAAGCGTAGACTTACCAGCACCAGATAGTCCAATTATTGCTACGAATTCTCCTTCATTAATCTCTAAATTTACATTATTTAAAGCTTTGAATCCATTAGGATATATTTTAGTTACATCTTTAAAAGAAATTATAGGATTTGCCATTTTTTAGCTTAAATATTTACGTTTAAAATCGTAAACTTCTCTTTCTCCATTATAATCAGAATCTTTTGCAATTACATAACCAGTATGAGAATAAATTTTATAAATAGCTTTTGCGCCTTCAGATGTTTGATCACTAGTAATATTAATAAATGCATTTTGAAGTTTTTCAATTAATGAAGCTGATAAACTAGATCTTACAGAAACTGTGTCATTATAAATACCAATAGTCATAGCAATAACTTTAGTTTTAGCAAAAATACTATTTTCACCATCAACTTGATAATAATCATTACCGGTTTTATTGTAAAAATTAGCATATCTAACATCTAAGAATATCCAAGCAGCATCTACAGTACCATCTAATACAGAAGTAACAGCTGGATCATATCCACCAACTTGTTGAGCTTTAACTTCTTTTTTAGAAACATCTGGACTAGATGTAGTAAAAGATAAACCAGCATTATATAAAGCAACAGATGGATATACATAACCTGCGCCACTTGTTGTTCCTTGAACTGCTACAGTCTTTCCAACTAGATCTTCAATTGAATCCATTTTACCTGCACCACTTCCCCAATCTTCAGTTCTAACAATACAAATAGAATTATAATTGTCAACAGGTTGAGTAGCTTGTTGTCCTTTATAAGCAGGAGTATTCATATAAGCTATTTGTGCTGGGAAATCATTAGGATGATCAATTGCAACTTGATAGCCTGCCCTAACAGATGTAAGAATAACTTCAACTTTTCCAGGTTCAACAGTAGAAACCTCTGCATATTGTTGAGCAGTTAAAAACCCAACATCAATAGTTCCAGAAAGTAGACCTTCAGTTACAGCTGTGTAATTTACACCTGTAAGAATTTTAAAATCTTTTCCAGGAATTTCACTCTTTAATGCTGCGATAAGAATATCTCTTTGAGCATCTACAACTTCGGCACTTTGAGATGGAACAAAACTAATTGTGATCACATCTGGATCGGAATCAATCTTGTTACAAGCAATTAAAGATACACCAATAAAAAATAAACAAAACAATACTAATAATTTTTTCATACCTTCTCCTTTTTTCAACTCAAAATAAGATATTTCGTCATAGTCTCACAATTTGGCTGTGAGGTAGAAACGTTTGAACCATTACTCAAACTTATATGAGTTAACAATAATATTATAGAATAATTTTTCTTTTAAAACAAAAAATATGCTTATTACTATTTAGACTCAAATTCATTTAATTTATTATTACATAAAAGTCAAATATTTAATAAAAAATAAATAGATATGGTAAAATACTCTTGATTATCCTTTAAAATATTTTCTAACTAATCCGATAAAATGAATAGAACCTAATACTAAAACTATATCGTTTGTTTTTTTAAGTTCTTCAATTGCCTGAGGGAAATATTCTATATATCTAGCGGATGAAATTCTAGGAATTAAATCTTTAAATCTAAGATCTTTAAAACTTGTAACTATAAATTCAAGTTTTGAATTATTTAAGATATCAATCATCGTAGATACATCTTTATCTGCTAAACAAGAAAAAACAATCCCTATTTTTTTATTAACAAAAATGTTAGGTAAACTATTAATAACATTTCTAAGAGCATGTTCATTATGTGCTCCATCAATATATAAGTTTTCCTCTATTTTTTCTAGTCTTCCTTTAAATTTTATTTCTCTTATTATCTTTTTTACTTTATTTAAGTCTAAATCATTTATTAAATATAAAGACACCTTAATTGCTAAATAAGCATTATTTATTTGATAATCTCCTAATAAATTTACCTTGAACTTATATCCCTCTAAGAAAAAAGAATTATTTCTTTTATAAATACTTTCAGTATCAAACAAAAATAGTTTAGCGTTTTTATTTTTAGCGTCTGATTCCATTTGAGAATAAAAACTACTATCAACTGTTGTAAATAAAGTACCATTATCTTTAAGAATTCCTAGTTTATTAGATAAAATTTCCTCTAATGAAAAGCCTAGTTGTTGCATATGATCATATCCGATAGAAGTAATAACCGAGATATCGTAATTAAGAATATTTGTTGGATCAAAAGAGCCCCCAATTCCGACTTCAATTACAAGATAATTACATTTTTTATCTTTAAAATATTTAAAAGCCATTAAGGTAGTAAGTTCAAAAAAAGTAAGTGATTCATGATAATTCTCTTCAAATTTATCATTAAAATTTAAGATGAACTCTAAATAGAATTCTAAATCACTATTACTAATATCAAGAGAATTTATTCTTATCCTTTCATTAAATTTTTCGAGATAAGGAGAAGTATAGAGTCCAACAATATTATTTTTATCACTTTTATATAAAATATTTTGAATAGTTTTTGCAGTAGAACCCTTACCATTAGTTCCTGTTACATGAACTTTTTTAACCAAAGAAAGATCTATTTCTAGATCATTAAAAGCCTTTAACATGATATCTAATGATCTTACAGGTCTAAATCTTCTCTTATTTTCAACCTCGAATATTAAATTATTTAGTCTACTGTTCATATTCTTTAATTTTATTTAAAACTAATGAATATGAATTTTGATAATTTATTCTTTTTTCCTCTTCTTCTAAAATTTTTTCTTTACTAGCTTTTTCTAAAAAATTCTTATTATTTAAAATCGATTCTGATCTTTTAATTTCTTTTAATAAATTGTCTTTTTGAATTAAAAGTTTATTTAGTATTTGTTTAGTATCTACTAATCCATCTTTCTTTAAATAAAAATTTAATTTGTTACTTAATATTAAAATGTCACTACTTGAAAGAAGACTGTTTTGAACAAAAAATTCATCTATTAGTAAAAATGAACCAATTATTTCTTTTTCCTTAACTAAATATTCATATAAACTTGGATCACTACATACTAAAGTACCGTTAATATGTTTAGAAGGAATTATATTATTTACATTTTTATAATTTCTTACTTTTGATATTAAATCAAATACCTCGTCCGCGTATAGAGAGCCAAATAAAGTCTTTTTTACTTTTGGCCATTTAGAGATCGTAATAGATTTATCATTTGATACTTCTAGATATAATTTTTCTGTTACAAAAGGAATAAATGGATGAAGAAGTTTAAGAATAGTCTTATAAACATAAAGTAATATCTTTTTAGTATTTAGAGATCTTGAAGGATCATTAAAAGCAAATTTAGTATATTCTAAATAATTAGAGGCTAAGATATCCCAAATGAAATTACTTAATATTTTATAACATTCATTAAATTCAAATCTTTCATAAAATTTATCAGCTTTACTAATACACTCATTTAAATTTGAAAGAATATAATTATCAAAAATATTATCAGTTAAAAGATAATTATCCTCTTTAGTATCTATATTTAAAGAAATAAACCTTCCAATATTATATAGTTTATTAATAAAATTCCAAGAAGCTTCTAATTTTTCAGTATCAAATCTTAAATCAAATCCAGGTGCGCTATTAGAAGTTAAAAATAATCTTAATGAATCAACTCCATAGGTATCGATTACGTCTAGTGGATCAACCCCATTCCCTAGTGATTTAGACATTTTTGTCCCATTTTTATCACGAATTAAACCATGAAATACTACGTTTTTAAAAGGATCTTTTCCCGTAAATTCAATTGATTGAAAAATCATTCTTGAAACCCAGAAAAATACTAAATCATATCCAGTTATAAGAGAAGTTGTTGGGAAAAACTCTTTAAATAAATCTCTATTAGTATTTGGCCAGCCTAGAGTTGCAATCGGCCAGAGAGAGGATGAAAACCAAGTATCAAGAACATCTTCATCTTGAGTATATGATTCTCCAGGGGAGGTTTCACTACAAATAATTTCATCTCCCTTATAATAAACAGGAATCCTATGTCCCCACCATACTTGTCTACTTATACACCAATCTTGAACATCACTTAACCAGTTTTTATATATTTTTTTAAATCTTAAAGGAATGAATTTAACACTAGTATTCATCGCATTTTTACCTGGAATATCCATTTTTAAGAACCACTGAAGAGATAATCTAGGTTCAATCATTACACCAGTTCTTTCAGAGTAACCAATTACATTTTTATAATCTTTAATTTCTTCTAGATGTAGAGATTTTTCTAAATCTTTTACTAAAAGATCTCTTGTTTCAAATCTATCTAGACCACTGTACTTCCCGCATATACTACTCATAGTACCATTTTCTTCCATACAAAGCAAAGGTTTTAAATTATGTCTTTTGGAAACCTCATAATCGTTAACATCATGGGCGGGAGTAACTTTTACTACTCCTGTTCCAAACTCCATATCTACATAAGAATCACTAATTACTTTTATCTTTGTTAAAGTATTAGGAATATATACTTCCCTTCCTACATATTTAGAATACCTTGAATCTTTAGGATTGACCATTAATGCTTGATCTCCAAACATAGTTTCAGGACGTGTGGTAGCTACCACTAAGTAATTAGAACTATCATCTACAAAATAGTATCTAATATAATAGAGAAAACTCATAGTTTCTCTATGTTCTACTTCAATATTTGAAAGAGCTGTTTTAGCCATACAATCATAATTAATAATCTTGTAATCTCTATATATTAATCCTTTATTATAAAGGGTGACAAATGCTTTAATAACAGATTTACTATAATCTTCATCCATAGTAAATCTCTCTTTTGTATAATCTAATGATAATCCCATCGCTTTCCACTGTGAATGAATTATATTTTGATAAAGAGAAACCCATGAAAAAGCAAATTTTAAAAATTCGTCACGACCAATTTCATATCTATTTTGACCGTTCTTTTTTAGTTCTTGATCTAGTTTTGCTTGTGTAGCAACCCCTGCATGATCAGTTCCAGGAAGAAATAAAGTCTTAAAACCTTGCATCCTTTTTCTTCTAATTATTATATCTTGAACTGTACCATCCCAAGAATGTCCAATATGAAGACGACCTGTGATATTCGGAGGCGGAATAACAATAGTGTAAGGTTTAGCTTTTTTTAAATCTTTCTCGTTTAAATATTTACCAGGAACGAAAAAACCTTCTTTAACCCAAAATTCATATAGACCTTCTTCAACTTCTTTAAAATTATATTTTGGTGCTAAACTCATATTCTTATACTTAGAAAATTTTTTATCTTAATAGGGAATAAGATAAAGCTTTTTCAACTCCTTTGCCTTTTATTTTTTTAGTCTCTTTTTCATATTTGAAACCAAAATCTTCTAATAATTTTATAGCAATACTATTTGATGGGAAAATGGTACCTACAATTTTAACAAGATTACTATCTAATAAAAAGAATTCTTTAAGAAGCACGGAAAGTGTTTCTTTCATAAAACCAGAGTTTTGATCCTCTGAAACAGTAAAAAAATTAATTTCTCCTTTAATAAAACTAACTAAAGTTTCAACTTTAAAATTTCTTTTATTAACTCCCACATAAAGATTTTTTTTATAAGTATCAAGGAATTTTTTTAATTCACTAGAATTTTTTATTAGGGGAAAAGCACACTCTTCCACAATCAACTTATCCATAAATGAATCAATTAAATCACCAGCATCCATACTATTTGCATTTCGTATCATTAAATTCTTGCTATCTAATTCTCTCATAGGTTAATTTTCTCCTTGAAATAATCTATACTACTCAATTTATATAAAAGAGTATTTCTTAATCCAAAAGATGTCTCTCTTTCATAAGTTAAACTATATTGAAATCCACATTTTAGGATTACTCTTCTACTTCTTTCATTGAAATCAAAATGAGAACAAACTAACATTTCTAATTTTAAAGACTCAAAACAAAAAGTAATAAGTTCCTTAACCGCTTCTGTCATTAGTCCTTCTCCCCAATACTCTCTATTAAGTACATAACCAATCTCACGAGTCTTTCTCTGGTAATCTTCGACATTTCTAATGTGAAAACCAACAGAACCAATCACTTTTTTATCCTCTTTATGATAAACCAATAAAACGTCTTGTTCTCTTTTAAATTTTTTTATAATTTCAATCGTTTCCTTGATGTTTTTGTGTGGTGACCAACCTGCACTAGGACCTACCTCAGTATCTCTACAATATTCAAAAACATCTTTCGCATCTGAAACTTTAGGACTTCTTAAAATAAGCCTACTTGTTTCTAAACTTATCATTTTAAATTATAAATTAACCCTAAGGTTCCCTTTCCACAATGACTAGATATTACACATCCTGCTCTAGAAATATAAACATTTTCAAACGAAATATTTTTTTCTTTAAGATATTCTACACATAGAGATACTGATTCATCAGAATAACAATGAGTAATAAAAAGATATTTAGTATTAATTAAATCTTTTTGATATTCTTCAAGAAGAGTATCAAGTTGAAATAAGACAACTTTCTTATCATCCCCAACAATTTTATTTTTGGCTCCTAAATATCCATCTTTCATACCTAAAATAGGTTTAATTCTTAAAAGTCTTCCAAAGAAGAAAGTAAGTCCTGATGCTCTTCCGCCTTTATGAAGAAATTCTAAAGAATGAATTCCAAATTGGGTAACAGTTTTTTCTCTTAACTCTTCTAATTTATCTTTTATTTCTTTAGCACTAAAACCTTGATCTCTTAAATCACAAGCACTCAATACTAAAAAACCTATTCCTGTCGATAATGATTTAGAATCAACTAAAAAAATAGAATCCTCATTAAAATCAAGTGCAGCAACCTTAGCATTATTTAAAGTGCCACTTAAGTGTCCACCAATACCTACATATAAACAATCATAACCTTCATCAATAAATTTTTTGAAAGTTTCTTTGAAAAGATCAGGATTAATAGTTGAAGTTTTAGGCATTGAATTATACTTTTCAATTAATTCAAATTCCTCTTCAACTGTTAAATTCACACCATCTTCATACAAAGTATCGTTAATTGTAACTCCAAGAGGAATTACAAAAACTCCTTTTTCTTCGTTTAAATTTCTTTCATTTTCTTCATTTAATAATGTAATTCTCTTCAAATCAGAAGTAGAATCTGTAATTATCATTACTTTTTTACTCATATCATTTCTCCTACTTAATAATTTCCTCTATTAATTCATTAAGTGCTTCAAAACCAACCTTTTTTAAAACACTTATAGGATATATTTTACAATAAAGAAGAGAATTTATCTCATTTTCACGCTTTTTTCGATTAGAAGATGATATTTTATCATATTTAGTTGCAATTACATAGACTGTAACATCAAGCTTTTTTAAAATTTCAAAGTAGTAAAGATCATCTTTTGTCGGACCAACTAAAAAATCAACTAGTAAAAAAACTGACCGAGAAATTCTTGATTTTAAATATGAATTAAGCATTTTTAAAAATCTTTCTTTGTCAGTTTTACTACGCTTAGCATACCCATAGCCTGGTGAATCAACTAAATAATATTTATTATCAACTAAGTAGTAATTAAATGTTGTAGTCTTTCCAGGTGTTTTAGATATCCTAGCGACACTTTTTTGTTTTGTGATTGCGTTTATAAGGGAAGATTTCCCCACATTTGATCTACCCATAACTAATAGTTGTGGGTGATCAAACAAGAGATCTTCAATACTTACAAAACTTTTAACAAATAATCCAGCCATTTATTGTAGTAAAGCTAAATTAAAAACTTCATTAACAAATTCAACTGGAGTTATAATAAGATTATCTTTTACTTCTTGCGGTAAATCATCTAAATCTCTCATGTTATCTTTTGGAACTAAAATTTGTTTTAAACCAGATCTAAGTGCCGCAATACTCTTTTCTTTAAGTCCCCCAATTGGAAGTACATTTCCTCTTAGAGTAATTTCACCAGTCATTCCTAAGTCTTTTTTAATATATCTCTTAGTAATAGCGGATAAAAGCGCGGTTGCGATAGTAATTCCAGCTGATGGACCATCTTTAGGAACTGCACCTTCAGGTACATGAATATGCAAATCGTGAGTATTAAAGAAATTAGGTTCTATCTTATACTCTTCCATATGACTTTTAATGTATGAAGTAGCTGCTTGAGCACTTTCAACCATTACATCTCCTAATTTACCAGTTAACATTAGTTTACCAGTACCCAAATAATAAGTAGCCTCAACAGGTAAAGTATCTCCTCCATACTGAGTATATGCTAATCCTGTAGCAACCCCTACTTGATCTTTATGTTCGTTTCCAGTAAAATCAAATAAATTCTTACCTAAATAATCTTCAAGATTTGATTCATTAATAACTACTTTAAGTTCTTTATCAGATAGAATTTTTCTAATTGATTTACGTACTAGGGTACCAATATATCTATTTACTTCTCTTACCCCTGCTTCTCTAGTATAGCCCCTTATTAAGGCATATAATGCACCATCAGTGATCTCAAATTTATCACTTTCAAGTCCATGAATAGCAAGTTGTTTATTAACAATATGACTCTTTGCAATTTCAACTTTTTCTTGTTCTGTATAACTAGATAAATGAATAATTTCCATTCTATCTCTTAAAGTTTCTGGAATTTTATCTAATTCATTTGCAGTAGTAATAAAAAGAACTTGGGATAAATCATATGGTTCTTCTAAATAGTTATCACTAAAGTGAGCATTTTGTTCAGGATCTAGTACTTCAAGCATTGCGCTTGCTGGATCTCCTCTAAAATTTTGAGTCATTTTATCTATTTCATCAAGTAAGAAAAGAGGATTAACTGTTTTTGCATCAACCATACCTTTTAAAATTCTACCAGGGAGCGCTCCAATATAAGTTCTTCTGTGACCTCTAATTTCTGCTTCATCAGATAAACCGCCTAATGATTGTTTAACAAACTTACGGCCTAGTGCTTCTGCTATTGAAATAGCTAAAGTAGTTTTACCAACTCCTGGAGGACCTACTAGACAAAGGATAGTTTGAGGATTTCTACCAGTCAATATTTTAACAGCTAGATATTCAATAATTCTTTGTTTAACTTTATTTAAACCATAATGATTTTTATCTAATATTCTACTTACATCTTCGATATCGTTATTGTCACAAGAATAATTACTCCAAGGAAGACTTATCATAAAGTCTAGATAGTTAGCAAGCATTCCATTTTCACCACTAAAATTTCCAGCCATTTCATATCTAGATAAAGTAAGTAGCGCTTTCTCTTCAATAAGTGGTGGCATCTTGCATTTAAGTATCTTTTCACGGTACTCTTCAATTTCAGATTCTTTTTTAGCTTTTTGACCAAGTTCATTTTGAATAATTTTCATTTTTTCACGAAGAACATACTCTTTTTGGTTTTCGGCTAAAGTTTTATTTAATTCATCATTAATCTTTTTTTCAACGTCTTTATCTAAATCTAATTTTTTAATATCTTGTAGTACCATTAATAATCTTTGAAAAACATTAATTTCCTCTAAATAAGATATCTTTTCTTTAGGATTAATGTTTAAATTCATAGCACAAATATCACTAAACTTAGAAGGATCCATAGTTAGTTTTAATTGTTCTGTTTGATACATTAATTTTGGTTGAGTAAACTTATCTGGATTTAAACTTTTAAATATCATCTCCATTGCTTTGATTTCTTCTTGATAACTAGTATGAAAATCTTCTAAATCAACATATTCAAAGAAATAGTTATCAGAAACTTCAGTCATTTGTCCTAATTTAACTCTTGTTAAAGTTTGAAGACGATAGATTACTGATCCCATTGGTTGTTTTGTTTTACTTAAAATTCTTGCTAAAACAGCGAATTCGCTGATATTATTAGTCGCTTCATTGTTATTATTGAAGCATAGTAAAATTAAACTTTCATGATTAAATTCGGCTTCTTCAAAACAATAATAAGGAGTCTTTTTAGAAGACGTTAAATTTGTACTTGTAATTCTACATTCAGTAGATGGTAAGATTACCTCTGATAAAAATACAGCAGGTAAATAGGTGTGAATACTCATAATATAATACCTCCTATTAATATTATACATCAATTGGCACTCTAATAATACTAGTGACAAAACAATTAATAAATTATGTTATTTATACGTAACTTTTAAATTATTTAAGACTAATAAATATGCCTCATGTCTCTTTAAACTAACTTTAATATCCTCTAAAATATAATCTTTATAATATTCGAACTCATCTTTACTTAGATGTTTTCTATTTTCTTCTAATCTAGCATTAACCTCTTCTTCTTTAGGAGTAACATTTTCAAGTTGAGCGATTTTATCTAAAATTGCTTGATATTTGATAGTTTTTTCAGCTCTTTCTTTACTCATCTTTTCAAAAGCTTCTTTATCTAATCCATTCATAGAAAGAAACATTTCTAAATCCATTTTATAATTTTGAGCTTGTTGAGCAACTGATTCTCTAAAGTTTTCAATTTCAGTTCCTTCTAATGATTCATGATAAACTACTTCGAAGTTAGAAAGAAGTCCTTTAACAAGTTCATCTTCTTTAACCTTTTCATTTGTTTCTTTTATTTCACTTAATACTTTTTCACTTAGAGCTTTTTCAAATTCTTCAACTGTTTTAGCAGAATTTTCTTTTAATTTTGATACAAATTCATCAGTTAATTCAGGAAGTTTAGTTACTTTAATTTCATGAAGAGTAACTACGAATTTAACATCTTTTCCTGCTAAATCTTCTTTATACTCTGTAGGGAATTTAAGGTTAATATCTCTTGTCTCTTCTAATTTCATTCCTACCATTTGATCTTCAAAACCAGGAATAAATTGATTTGAACCAATAGTTAAAGTATAGTTTTCAGCCGAACCGCCATCAAATAGTTCATCATTAATATAACCTTTGAAATCAAAAGTTGCTTCATCACCACTTTCTAAAACTGGTGTATCTTTAAGAACTAATTCGCCGTTTTCTTTCAAAACTTCTTTTACTTTTAGATCTAGAGCTTCTTTAGTAACTTCTTCTTTCGTTAATTGAACTTCAATTCCTTTATAATTATCACCATAAACTTTAGGTTCTAAAGCAACTTCAAACTCAAAGACAAAATTTTCTTCAGGTTTAATTGTTTTAACATCAAATGTCAAAACTGGTTTACCAGCGATTAGTTTTCTGTTCTCTTCACTTATATCTCTATAAATATGAGATAATAAATGATTAAATGCACTTTCGTAAAGCACCTCATACCCAAATTTTTTAACAAATAACTCAAAAGGAACTTGTCCCTTTCTAAAACCTTTAATTTCTACTTCACCTTTCTCATGTTCATAAGCATGGGTTAAAGCATGTTTAAAACTTTCCCAAGATACATCTTCACTAATTTTTAATAATACTTCACTTACTTTTGTTTCTTTCATAATAATATCCTCTTTTTTTTCTTATTTATTATATCATTTTTTGCTAATTAAAATTAGATATAGTAATTTTTGTTTAATTATATACTAGTAGTTTAAGGATGTTTAGTGATAAATAAAGTAATTACTTATACTCACAAAAAATAAATATCCTCGTAAATTTAAAAAATCATTATCAAATAACATTTACGCTAATTGATTTTAAAACATCTAATGCTTTTTCATGGAGAAGAAGATCGTTAGAAGCACAATAATCTTTTAAAACAGAAATTAAAGCGTTCTTACAAAAACTTCTTATAATAGTTGCATTAGATAAAACACATATATTTGTAACAACTCCAACAATTTCAATTTCAAGATAATTATTATCTAAAATATATTTGCCTAGTTCAATTGAACCAAAAGTCTCTTTTTCAAAAATAACATCTTCCTTTTTCCTGGTTTTTTTAATCTTCCCGTATAACTCAAAGCCAGGGGTACCTTTTACCGTGTGTAATATAGGTAAATTCTTAGCCTCAATTGTATCAAAATAAGTATCTTTAAAATGAGTATCATAAGTATAGATAATATCATACGATTCTAATCTTTTCTTATTTATGAGTACTTCTAATTTATCTTCAAGTTGCCTAGCCTCATTAAATCCCAGGGAACCAGTTACAAAATCTACTTGATAATCAATTACTATTAAGCATTTTTTACTCATCTTTTTTTTCTTCTCCAGCAAGAGGAATTACTCCCTTTTTTTTACCAATTACTCCTTTGAAGAAATATAAAAAATAGAAAAATACAAAGAATAAGACAATAAGTAACACGTAAGATAAATAGGTCCATAAGTTAGATGTATTAATAATACCAGTAATTAATAAAATTGGGAAACCAAACATAATAGCGGTAGATGAACCTGTTACTAAATCATCACTTGCTGGGGTCTTAAATTCAGGATCTATTTCTCTGAGTAATGCAATACCATCTGAAGCTGTCCCTGTTAAGTTTCCATAAAATACCGCGAAAGCTTCATGCTCATATCCAATAAAACATTTCTTTACAATAAATTTTACATAAAAATAAGTACTAAATAATCCAATAACTCCAAGTAATGCAAGAGTAATCCACATTTCTTTGCTGTTTAATTTTTCAACTTCGATTGCCATAATCGAACAAATAACCATAAAATCAAATACAATACCAGTAATTCTATTTAACATATAATTATTTGTATATTTATGTTTCATGATATTTTTCTTTCTTAAAAACTTCATTACTAATTTAACTAAAATAGCAAATAACATACCAATTAAAAAGTTAAATCCCCAAACAAGAGAACTAATACTTCCAGCTGGAAGAATTCTAGTAACAAGATAAATAAAACCGAAAGTAAGAAGATACGTGAATCCAACTAAACTTACTTGAATCGTGAATTTATCAATTGATTCAGATAATGATATCTCTTTATCTGAGTCAACAAGTGCCTCTGTATAAGTATTGTTAGTATCATTCTTTCTTTCTACTTTATTCTTATTAATATAGAATATACCGCCAATAGATGCTGAAATAGTACCCATAATTGCAATCATTAATCCAAATGATTTTCCACCAATAAATCCAGCTTGTTCATATACTCCTCCAATATTCCCTGCTTGTCCTGGACCTTGTCCAAATCCAAGGGGTAAAATAATACCCGAATAATTAGGAAATCCAGTAAATATAAAAGCAATAATAATCGTTATTGTTAAACCAATAACACCTTGAAGAAGATAAGTAGAAACGATTAATAACCCTGATTTAAAAGGGTGTCCTTGAAAAGCCCCATTTTTCTTTTCTTCTTTTAACCCCATCGCAATAAAACCTATCGCTATTCCATGATAAGTAATACTTTCATAAAATTCATTAGGCATTAAAGTAAAATCAAAATAAGAGTTACTTATAAAATTAATTAGGTATTTTAAACCAAGACCAATAAAACCAGCAATAATTGCGGTAGGAATTAACATTTTCTTGAAAAATGTTAATCTTCTGATAGTATTACCAAGCAATAAAATCACAGAGATAATACCAATTTGACAAATGATCATCCAAGTATAATTATAATCCGATGTCAGAAAGTTTGATAGAATATTCATTATTTTTCTCCTTTAAGCTTTGTATTTGATATGTCAGCAAGAATAAATACGGGGAAATATCATTACTAAAAATTATCAAATAAGTTGATTTATCATTATTAATCAATAATTTATTTTTTCCTTGAATAGAAATCTTTAAATCATTGTTAAAACAAAACATATACTTAATATCTAATTCTATAGATCCTAATTCTAATCGTCCTTTAGTTAAATTAAAGTTAAAATCTCCAAGATCTTCTTTTTTCTTGTCAAGGGATAGTTTTACTCTGCATACTCCTTGAAGAATTTCAAAATTTTCATCTATTTTAGATAAATACAGAAGGTAATCCTCTTTTATGGAATCATCTACCTTTTTCAAAGGAATATTACCTAGAAATCCATATTTATCATAAGATACAAGATATTCACAGTCAAGACAGAACACTCTATCTCTTACACTTCGAATAGTTCCTATTTTTTTACAAGCGGGACAGATAAACATAAACCTTTCAAAGCCAGAAGTTAGTGGTACAATTGGTAATTCTAAATTTATAGCTTCATAATTAGCATCATTAAATAACATAAAAGATAATATCTTATTTAGGGTTTCATTATCAAAACTACTAACTTCATCTGCAGTATAGATTTTAATAATAGAGCCATATGCTTCTCCTTTAGTCTTAGTTAATGCCCATCTTGGATTTTGTAAATAAAGACCACTAGTTTTATAAATTATTAAAGGCATTTTGAGTAGCTTTATTAATTTAGCTAAGTTAGGCATTTTTGAAGTTTGTCCATTATAGGTAAGATTACCCTCAGGATAAATTCCTATACTTCCTTTTTCATCTCTTACTTTAAGCATATTTTTAATAGTTTTAGTATCTACATCAACTTTATTTTTAGAAATAGGAGATACTAAATAATTGATTATTTTAGACTTTAAACCTAAATTAAATATTTCTTTACTAGCTACAAAGTATATTGGAAAAGGGAATGCT
Source organism: Acholeplasmatales bacterium (assembly GCA_031284585.1). Taxonomy (GTDB): domain Bacteria; phylum Bacillota_I; class Bacilli_A; order Acholeplasmatales; family Acholeplasmataceae; genus JAITXT01. The sequence continues at coordinate 4,973 of JAITXT010000001.1, read as the reverse complement.
AATGCCAAATAAAGAGGATCGAGAGCAATAGTATGATTAGATATTATTACGTAAGGTCCACTTTTTTTAAGTTTCCTATTATATTCAAAATTGTATTTATACTTATACTTTAGGATAGGTCCAACTAATAATCTAAGAATTGAGAAAATTATCCTATGTCTAGGTTTAACTATCTCATTTTTTCTTTTACTATGAGTCACTTTATCTCTCAATTTAATTCACTTCAAAATGATATTTATTATCTTTTAAACTAGTTTGAAGAACTCTTTCAATTTCTTTGAAATCTAGCGGTTTCGATAAAAAATCATTCATTCCAGCAGAATCAAATAACTTTTTCACTTCTCCCACTACATTAGCAGTGAGGGCAATAATAGGAATAGTAGGATTAAATTTCCTGATTAAAATAGTAGCTTCTACTCCATCCATATCAGGCATCATGTGATCCATGAAAACTAAATCATATTTATTATTTTTAATCAACTCTATTGCATCTTTACCATTATCAACTGTAGTAGTTTTTGCTCTATATTTCATAAATGCTTCTTCGGCAATTATCAAATTAATTTCATTATCATCTACAATTAAAACACTACAATCGTCTAGAACTAATTTCTTGTCTTCTTGATTCTTTTCAACTTTTGAAATTTTAAATAAAATTCTTTCTAGTACCATAGTAGTATACGGTCCATGAATGACAGTTACATTAGAAAATGCACTTGAATTTATTAGTTTATTGACATTAATTATTATCTGAACATTTTCAAGAGCGAGTAAATTACTTTTTAGTTCATCAGTTATTATGTGAGATACTCCAGAAAATAGAATACTATTTTCTTCATAACAAACATTTAAATACTTTAATTTTTTAATAATTGAAGCAGCTAGGATTTTATCTTTTAATTGAACAGCTACTTTTAAGTTAGTATTTTTCTTGGGTTTCTTTATAACTTCGGATGAATCAGCTTTTTGTTGAATCTTGGCAGTAAAAGTTGTTCCTTTTTCATAGATAGAAGTTACATTAATAGATCCATGCATTTTTTCGCATAAATTTTTAGTAATTGCTAAACCAAGACCTGTACCTTCAATATTTCTATTCTTTTTAGTATCTACTTGCTGGAATGACTTAAATAATTTCTTTAAGTCTTCTTCTTTAATTCCCATTCCAGTATCTGTTACTTTAATAGTCAAAATTAAATTACTATCATTCTTTTTTTCTTCTTCAATTTCGAAGAATACATGGCCAGATTTAGTAAACTTGACGGCATTAGTTAACAAATTGATAGCAATTTGTTTTACTCTTCCAGTGTCCCCTATTATATAGTCATCTAAATCCGTATCACTTACTATTAATTCGATAGGTTTATTACCAATTCTAATATAGATCATAGTAGCAATATCATTTATCATATCATGAACTGAATACTTTTCAGGAATAATATCTAGAGCTCCCGCTTCTATTTTCGAAAAATCTAGAATATCATTTAAGATATTTAGAAGAGAATTAGATGCACTTTTAATATTTTTTAGATATTCATAAACATAATCTAATTTAGTTTCATTTAAAGCAAGATCGGAAAGGCCTATTATTGCATTCATCGGAGTTCTAATTTCATGACTCATATTAGCAAGAAACTCGCCCTTAGTACGATTAGCTATTTCCGCTTCATGTAAATGATTCTCCTCTGTCATATCAGTTATAAAACCCTCAATTTCCACGGGATTATCAAATTCATCATATAAAAAGAAAGTAGATCTTTCAAAAACTAATTTAATCTCTCCATCTTTAGTGGTTATTTCATAAGTGTGTTCAAAAGGAACACCTTTTTCAAAACTCTTATTTTTCTTTTCGATATATGTAGCAACACTATCACTAGATAATAAATCCTCTATTTTAATAGTTTTATTAAGGAAATCAACAGGATCATATCCTGTCAAGGTCTTTGCTCCAAGAGATACAAAATAAAGAGGATAATTAGCTTTATACTTAGCAAGGTAAACCATTCCTTGTAAATTGTTCATAATAGATTCACTTAATTTGTTACTTTTATCAAGTTCTTCTTTCGTTAATTTATCTTGATTGGAATGAATACCTAAAACAAGTAAATCAGAAACTGCTCCTAAATAGAGAACTTCATTAGCTGTAAATGTGCGTTCAAACATATCTTGCTCAACACTTAGAACTCCTATTACTTTATTTGACATTCTAATTAATGAGTCTAGTAAAGAAAAAGCATCAGTATAATCTTGAGGATTAACTAATAAACTAGAATCTATTCTATTTATTTGGATTGTTTTTTCATTAAGTAATTTTTCGTAGTATTTAACTCTTGTTTTTAAGGGTTTATTATTAGCATCTATATATGAAGAAGTATATACTTCATATGCTACTTCCGCCTTTAAAACTTTTTCTACCTCACTAATCGTATACACGATAACCCGAGATGCATTTAAAACTAAACATACCTCTTTAGTAACAATTTCAGAAACTTCTTTAAAACTAACCTTTTTATTAGTTAGTTCGATACTTAATTTATTTAATGAAGTATTAAATTTATCACTATTAGAATTAATATTTTTATTTTCCATCTTATATTCCTTTTAATAATAGTTCTATAAATTCTTTTTTTATAACCCGGTAATGCGGTAAATAAACATCCCTATATATTTTACTATGATGAACAGGTTCATAATTATAATTTTTTAAAAACTCACTTGAAACCTCTAATTTTAATTTTTCTTTGAATTCCTCTAATTTTGGAACAAAAGATAATGATGATTTAACAAATAAAGAGTTAAAGAACTTAAGATCAATATTCCTAAATAATAATCCCTCAAGATATACTCTAACAAAATCATCTCCTATATCTTCTATAAAAGGAAACTCACTTTTTTTTACCTCTTTTATTTCATCTAGAAGATACGTATATGAATAATTTGCATCTTTAACTAGATGTTCACAACCTAGATATCTCTGATAAAAGAGTTTAACTACATCTAATTCTTGCATTAAAGGATATTTAGTTTTATGAATTCTAAGCAAGTAATCCACACAAAAACCTCGTGTTAATTATACAATAAAATATATTTATTTCGTAAAAATAGAAAAATAATGGTTTATAGTTAAATATGTTTTAAAGATACTTTTAAGAAGTAAATCTCTTTTTTTAAAAGTCATAATACTTTATACCACATATTAATCGATTAAAAAGAGTATAATATATATATCTTTTTTAAAAAGGAGGCCTTATGAATTTTTACGAAGAGATAATTTACAAACTACAATATCAAATTGAACAACCAAAAATGTATGGCGTTTTTCATCTAGGTGCTATTTTTATTTGCATACTTTTTATCATTAGTTTATTAATAAATATCAAGAAAAAAGATTTTAAGACTGTTAGAAAATATATAACTATTTCAATTATTATTTTATTAATTTTAGAAACTTTAAAATTATCTATCTATTCATTCACTTATGACAAAGGTACTAACACTGGAATTTGGGAATTCGATTGGTATGTACTTCCAGTTTCTTTTTGTTCGATGCCTCTATATATTGGGACTTTAAGTTTCTTCTTTAGAAAAGGAAAATTCTTAGATTCTTTATATTTATTCTTAGGTACTTACGGATTAATAGGAGGGCTTCTTGTAATGCTATTCCCATCTACTGTCCTTTCAGGAACTCTATTCTTATCAATTCAAACATTTGTTCATCATGGTTTCATGTTAGCAATGGGGCTAGTAATTCTAAGTAAAATATTCACTCCTAGCAAGAGAACTCTCTTAAATGCTATTATTATTTTCACGATTTTAGTATCAATTGGAACTATTTTAAATGTAGTTTTCTATTATACTGGAATACATTGTAATGCTTTTACAATGAGTCCTTACCTTAAATCTGATCTACCAGTATTTAGTAATTTATTTGGAATTGTTAATTCTTGGATTCTAATTCTCTTATATATTTTAGTCTTCTCACTCGGTAGTTGTGCAGTCTATGGAATAAGAGCTTATCTTCATCAAATTTATTACAATAGACATTATTCATTCGCTTAAAAATTAAAATGATATTTAGAAGTTTAGAGAAAGATGATGATCTTTTAATAAAGAAATTTTTAATTAATACTAATAACCTCTATTGGGAGTTCTCATTTAATAGCCTATCTTGTTACAAAGAAATGTTAGAACCTAAGATTTATGTAAATAGTGATACTTTGTTTTTAGAAATCTTATATTTAGAAGAATATTATTATTACTATGTTTCTATTTTAAAAAATAATGCTAACTCTAACCTTGAAAAAATATTTGCCCATATAAAAGAAGAAAGTATAAAAAAATTTCATGTATATCTAAATGAAGAAGAGATCATAGAACTTGATGAAAATAACTATGCATACTCTTTTAATGATGATTATTCAGATTATATCTACAATGCAAAAGATTTAACTGAGTTAAACGGAAAAAAATATCATAATAAAAAAAATTTTATTACAAGATTTATGAATTCTTATACTAATTATAGTTTAGAAGAGTACCGAGTAGAATTTGAATCTAAACTACTCACCTTTTTAAAAGGATGGTATCATCACCATAACGCGCTTATAACTTTAGATGAAGAAGAATCAGTTATTGAAAATATTATTAAAACTCCAGATCACTTTAACCTTACAATCTCCCTCTTATTAGTTAATAATGAAATTGTCGCATTTACTATTTTTGAAAATAATAATTACTATGCTAATGTTTTATTTGAAAAAGCAGATATTAATTATCAAGGTTCTTATCAAACAATCAATTATCTAAACGCTAATAAATACTTTAAAAATCTTATTTATATAAATAGACAAGAAGACATGGGGATAGATGGACTAAGAACAGCAAAACAAAGTTACCATCCTGCTTTTTTACTTAGAAGATACGAAATAAAAGAGATAAATTAAAGTATTTTATCACATAAAAATAACATAATTATT
>JAITXT010000028.1 GCA_031284585.1 Acholeplasmatales bacterium | reverse complement strand
TATATTGCATTATATTCTTTATTACCTAAAGTAAGTAAGACGTTTCCATTCTCCCAAGCATAATCTTCTGGTAATTCTACACTTGAAAGATATAGATTATCTTCAAATTTAACGTTACCGATATTAAGATTAGATACGCTAGGAGTTAATTTATTAACAGTAATTGGAACATTAACTGTATTACCTAAATAATTAGCAATTACATACGAATCATTTCCCGTGATATAACCGTGCGAAGTTTGATATTCAATATAAACTAATGATAACGATATATCTTGGGAAGAAGAATCGTTATATAAAACATTGATAACAAGACCAATCTTATTAAATAAATCAAATGATTGATAAGTATCTAAATAATTACTAGAATCCCCTATTCTAATTAGAACTGGTAGAACTTCAAGAACTGTAAGTGTTATATTTCCTCTTACAACTGCATAGTCATTTATGTAATTTAAGTTAGGAGTGAATATATATTCATATTCCGAAACACTACTACTTAAAATATTAGAACTTAATCTAAGAACACCAGGAATACTGTTGTCACTTCTAACTAAGTTAACATCTTGACCTGGAGTTGATGAATAAATAGGAGCTCCGCTATAAGTTACTTCAAATTCTAAAATAATTTTACTAACAACAACATTCACATTTACAGATCTAGTAACGAAATTACTTGCATAACTTAAAGTGAAATAATTATCAATTCCTGAAAAAGAATTACCACCATTTTGATAAGAAACTGCTAAACTACCAACAGATATAATAATATCTTCTCCATGATTAAATCTTGCTTTAACAATAATTCCATTAAGACTCACTACTTCTTTCGCAAGATAACTAATTTTATCAGGTGCTTTTTCAATATAAATACTATTTAATATCTTTTGTTCACCTTTTAAGGAAATACTTCCATGAACTATTGAATAATTACTAGTATCACTAGGAGTCCATAAATAATTATAGTTTTGAGTTCCTACTTGAACTAAAGTTTGATCAACAAAACTAAATTCTCCACTAACTTCAGGTATTGAAACTAAATGATTTTGAAGTATAGGTAATAAATCTCCCTCATACAATTCATCAAAACCACTAAAACTAAATACATATAGCTTCTTAATTATATTAATTCTTATACTTACATTACCACTAGTATAACTATAGTTAAGAGAATCATTTAAAATAAAGATTGCTTCATAGTATTCATCACTTACCGTAGGATTAACAAATCCATCTACCCAACTATAAGTTCCATAACTATTAGAAGGAATACTAATATTACCTAGTAATCTTAGCGAAGAATACTCGAAAGTAGTTGAAATAACTGGAGTTTCTATTAAATCATCTACTTCTTTCTTTAATACTTGGAAAGTAGTAAAAAGATCACTAAATTCAAATTCGTCTTTGTACTCATCCGAAAGGCTTACTTTAATATAATAAATAGAAGCATTTAGAGGAAGAGTATTAGTATAATTTCCCTCAACTAAACTATATAAGACAACAAATTCAATTCCTAAGCTATTTTCAAAAATAGCATTAAGATTAGATCCTGTATAAATAGATGAATTTTGATTAAGATAAGTATAGTCATCTTCTCCTATTTCTTGTTTAGCAACGAAACTAACTTTGACGCTCTTACTAATATAATTTATAGAATCATCTGGTAAATAATGAGCACTTATTTCGCTATTAAGTCCTCTAGTAACTAAAGCATTTTCGTTATCAAAAACATATCCACTAGGAAGAATATCTTTAATATCTAGAAGAGTTAATCCAGTAGAATAAGACACATAAACATCATGAGTATAATTAGAAGCACTAGGAACAAGTAAGGTAGGAGCATTAATTAAAACATCTACTGTTAATCCACCAAAACTAGCAATTACATAACTATGATTACCTTGAATAGATAACGCCCCTCCAATATAACTTATCTCAACTAGTGATATCGGTACTAAACCAGTAGACAAATCATTATAAACTAACTCTAAATAAAGATTAGTTTTAATAAATAAATCTAGAGCATGATAATCCTTTAAATAATCACTTAATGTTTCATTTACTTCAAGGGAGGTTGCTACTACATCTAAAACATTAATATAAGTAGAACCAGTAACTACTAAATAATCATCTTGATTGTAAGGTGTATAAGTCCAACCATAAAGTTTATTTCCCTCAGTAAGAGGAGCACTATTAAAACGAATAACTCCATCTGGATCACTTAGATCAAATAACTCAATACTAGTTATCAAAGTAGAAGTATAAATCAATGTATCATGATCATAATCAGGACTTAATTCAAGGGCAATTTTATTGACAGTAACATAAACTACTGTGTAAACATTTAGATATTTAACCGTAAAATACTTATCCGTACCAGAAAAATAGCCTGCATAATTTTGATAAATAATTTCTAAACTCAAATGAGAAACAATTTTATCTTCTCCGTGGTTATAAATCGCTTTAACAACAATACCAGTTAAATCTACAGCTTCGAATGCATAATACTCATCAAGATAAGGTCTTGTAGTTACAATAATTGACTCAAGGATAACATTCTTTGGAGCAAGATTAATACTTGAACTAACAACTTCATAGTTCTCAGTATCACTAGGAGTCCAAGTAAAGTTATACGTAGTAGATTGAGTAACTAAGTTACCATTAGTATAACTAAAGATACCTGATACTTCCGTGTTAGTAATTAAATAATTTCTTAAAGTTGGAAGATTATCTCCAACATAAATATCTGAAGGCATGGTACTAAATTCTAAAACATATAATTTTTTATCAACATGAATAACAACTAATTCATTGGCCTTAGTAGATATATAATTAATACTTGCCTCACCGCTTAAAGTGAACCTTGCATAATAGCCAGTTACGTTATTTACAGTAGGAACACTAGTTGGATTAACCCAGCTAAAACTTCCATAATCATTTGTTCCAAGAGTTATTTGAGACAAATAGAATCTATTACTATAAGTATAGTGAGTATCAATTACAGGATAACTAATTAAACTAGTAATATCTTTTTTAGTAATCGTGAGTATCTTAACTTCGTCAGTATAAGAGAATAATTCTCCTGCTTCACTATTTAGACTAATTTTCACATAGTAACTTCCAGCATTAAAAGGAAGATTATCACTATAAGTAATTCCATTTGTACTAAAAGTAAGAGTAAAAATATCATTAAATTCATTATGAGTAATGACAGGTACAATATTTGAATTATTAAATTCAGAAACTAAACTACCATAGTCAATATCGCTAGGATCAATTTGAAGTTTAGATATTCTAAATTCATTAGAATAATCTATAAATGGTAAATAATCATCTCCACCTTCAAAAGATATCTTAACTCTATAAACTCCAGGAATAAATGTCTCAGATGAATATTCATCAAAACCATCAGTTAAATTCTTGATTTCATAAGAAATAACTAGAGTAACAGGTGAAATAGTATTTATTTCAACAAGATCAGTAATTAAATCATTATAATAACCATCACTTACTTCTACATTGTATGAAACTACTTTACCTGTGAAATTAAATGTTATAGTACCTTCACCTACACTTTCTAAAGTACCTCCAACATTTTTAACAAAGAAGTAGATATAATAGATACCTGTACTAGTAAAATAAGTCTCATAATCGAGTAGTAAAATATTACTACCACTTTCAATTTCTGTGAAATCAAGTCTATCTACAACATAGGAATCATTAGTAGTAATATAATAAAAATAATTACCAATCGCAGATCCATTTGTATACATTACATTCATAACAAATGATACTCCTGTATCATAATAGATAGGATCAGAGAAACTTAATCCATCAGGACTAGAAGCAGCACCAGTGTATTCATCTTCAGTATAGACAATTAAACCTTTAGCATTAGCAGTAACTGCTCTAACCGCAAAGTAATAGGTATTTTCATTTGATAAGCCATATCTAGTATATGAAGTAGAAGAGACAAAAATCCAAACATCAAGACTACTAGAAAGACAAACTTCATATCCAGTAACAGTTACTTCCCCACTATTTGATGGAACTCCCCAAGTATACGTAAATGTTCCATTCCCATTATTTATGACTAATAAATCAGTTACTTCATCTGGAACAGGAAGTAATATAAACTTCGCATAAAGAACTAAATCAGCGTGACTAGCTGTAGGAATACTTGAAACACCAACAGTTAGTACTGGATCACTAAACCAACCTTCAAAACTATATCCAGGCTTGCTTGGAGATAAAAGTGTAATAGTTGGGGAAGTAATATAGTAAAACAATGGATTACCAGTATTATTCGTACCACCATCAAGGATATAACTAACTGTGTATTTTCTAAGTTCCCATTTCGCATATAAAGTTAAATCTCCATTTGTTCCCACAAAAATTGTAGAAATAGAATTTCTAAAATCAGATGAAGTATACCAACCAAGGAATACATATCCTTCTCTTATTGCATCTTCAAAATCAAAAGTTTGCTCAGTTGTGTAGTAAGAAATATCTTCATTTGGATTTGTAACATCGGATGGAGTTGCATTCAAAACATAAGAGATATGATATTCTTTTGGAATATTAGTCATTTCAATAAGTGCACTATGAACTATATTAGTCATTCCAGCAAGAGAACTAGCATCACGAAGTTCACTTATAGCATTATTATAAATTGAAGTAATCAAGAATTTCAAATCATCAGTATTTAAAGTATCTAAATAATAATTTGCTCCTTGGTAAATATGAGAACCTATTTGGTCTCCTTCTTTTAATTTAGTCACACTATTTAAGAAATTGTTAATATCTAAGTAACTATTATAAGTATCTAATGATAAATCTAAAATAACATAATCGACAGTCATTCCTGCTAATGTTAGCAAGCCATTAAACTTATTATTAACTTCTTCAAGTGCTTCTAACTGGCTCTCATCAGTAATATCAAATGAACTCTTTTGTTCAATGTTTGCAAAATATTCTAAAAATTCTTCGATTAAAGTTGGCCAAACTGTAATTTGGAAAATATCAGATATATTTCCCGCATGATCAGATAACGCAATATAATATGTACCTTGAGAAAGAGAGAGAAGAAGTTCTGAAACTTTTCCAAGTTCATGGTAATTACCAGGTACAATTAAACTTTCAAATTCAGTATAAGAATCAGAAATATAATAACCACTTACTCCTGATCCATTAATATCATCACTTAAATTAAGGAGTACATAAATTTGACTATTATAAAAATACCTAGTATTAAGAGTAATAATAGGACTAATATTTTCAATCTTCTCAACTGTAACTCTTTTATAAGATGAAATATTTCCAACACTATCTTTCGCAAAAATATAGTAAGTTCCAGTTCCTAAGTTAACATTAGCACCATCTTCATATAAAATATTAATGCTTCCAGCTTCAGGAACTTGACTAGAGGAAGATACATAATAATAAATAGCAGCATCATGATCATCTCTTATAGTTACAAAAACACTCTTATTAGAATTTGTCCAAACAGTAGCATCAAGAACTGTGGCGCTAACAACTACAGGAGCAACGTTATCAATATTTGTTATATTAACAACTTCATAAATTTCTGTTCCTGCTTCATTTTTTACATAGATGTAATAAGTATCATTTAAAGTAATATTGAATGTATTTGTTGTACTATAAGTTAGAGATTCCCCTAATTTATAATAATAAGTTTCTAGACTAACAGGATTAGTAACATTAACAGTCAAAATAAATGATCTTGCTTCTGTAGAATCATATTCTAAAGTGAATTCTGGACTAGTTAAGTCAATTTTTTTAACTTCAAAACTTCTTGAGGTAGAATTACCAGCTAAATCATAAATAGTAATAGTATAATTTCCACTCTCAAAAGCACCTAAATCAATTCTTCCACTAGTAGTACTATCCGTTGGACCACTTTCAATACCACCAGTGATAATGTAATGACTTAAATGAAGATCATCTATATCGATGAAAACATTTTTAGATGTATTAGTCCAAATATTTTCATCTTCGATCGATACACTTAAAATAGGATTAGTTGAATCAACATAACTAATTGTGTGATTATAATAGGTAGTATTTAATGCACTATCCACAACCATAATATAAAGAATATGATAAGTGTCATTAGGAATAGTAATACTTCCTTCATATAATATATTTATTTCATTACTATCAAATCCGTAATATATTTGGAATATGCCAGAATTATCACTAGCTGAAATAGTAACAGTAGAAGTAGAACCATAGTCTAATTCTCCATCAGGAACCTCTAATACACTACCTACTGAAGGACTCTCTGAATCTATCGGTAAAACAGAAAAAGTAAACTTCGTAACTGCTTGTTTTAAATCACAAATATAGAGATAATAAGTAGTAGTACTTGATGAATTTGCTGTAATTCGATCAGTAAATACTATGGATGTATTTCCAACGACAACATTACCATAAAAATCAGCAGTCTTCCAACCAGTAGAAGAAGAACTAAGAGTAGTACTATAGGAAAGTATTTGATAACCAAGTAGGCCGTCACCATCAGACACATTAAATTCATAATCACGATAATTAGCTACTTCGCTTGAAGTAAGTGAATTAATAGTAGCAGAAGATGCCGAAGTACTTCCAGATAACAATTCACCAATAATAACACTTTTAGCCAGAGAAACATTAGAAGCAACATCAATTGCCCATAAATAAACTGTTCCGACCCCTGCTAATGTTACATAACAATTATTAGGATCTCCCACAGGGATAGGTATATACAATGCTTTATCTTGAGAAGCAACTCCAGTTAAAGTAGAAGTATATCCATAAATTCCAGATCCACCTTCATCAGTAATCCAGAATGATATATAACCAGCTCCTGAATCATCTATTTCAATTAGTGGAGCAATTCCGTCAATATGATCTTCCTCATGAACAAAATAAGAAGAAACATTTAAAGCAAGATCGATTGCATAAATATAATAAACATTATTACTAGAAATAGAGATATTACTAGTAAATAAACTAGTATCTATTTCTCCTTGAACTTCCACAAGCGAAACATAATATTTCATGAAAGTCCTTTCCTCGTCAAGAAAATTAAGAGTCGCACTTTTACTAGTATTAGACCAACCATGATCAATATTAATTGATTCAATTACAGGAGAAACATTATCTAATTTATCAATTACAAATTCATAAGGAGTACTATTATAAGTTTCTAGTGTTGTTTTCGCAACCACTCTATAAGTACCTTCTTCTAATTCTAAATCGATATATTGATTATCAAAATCAGTTTCTATTAAATTAATTTCTTGTTCTGATACCTCAAAAACATTATATAATACAAATGAAGAAACTTTAACATCATTAGAAACAGAGAAACTTATTCTTGTATCTTTATAATAACTACTTACCCAATTAGGATTAAATAAAGCATTAACAACTGGAATAGCATCAGTAATAATAACCTCTAAAGCACTATTAAGAGCTGAATCTAGGGAAACATTACCAGCTTTATCAGTAATCCTAATATAGACATGATAAGTACCATTACCAACTAGAGTGAATTTATAAGCCTCATTTGCATAAGCTACATTATTCCAAATATCACTATCTAAACTATATTCTACTTTAGAAATGTTAGTAAGAACGTTATCAGTAGGATTAATAGTAATATCAACACTTGTACTAGATATATATTTATCACTACTACCAGAGACTTCACTTCCAGTTGTAGTATAGGTGAATTCTGGTGCTATATCATCAATAGTTACAGTAAGAGAACCAATACTAGAATAATTACCTGCTTTATCAATTTGACGGAAATAAATAGTATTTACTCCAGGAGTATTAACTGTGAAAGGCATTGAATACGTAGTAAAACTACCAGAGTTAATTTTATATTCCATTAAATAAACTCCACTTGCTTGTCCTTGACCAAATCCTGTTTCTTCATTAATTTGAAGAGCTATTAATGCTTCGTTAGGAGTAATATAACTTCCTTCTTTAAGCAAACTAGCATATGAAACATAGTAATTAGGTATAGTAGGAGGAGTAGTATCAATAGTAGCTTGAATAATTAAAGAATAATCATTAGTTACAGAAGATGAAGTTCCATTATTTGTGATTGTAGCGCCGTATACTCTAACAATTCCACTGTATCCTTCGATATAGAAATGGAAATCCTCTCCGTTTCCGTAAGGATGAGTATATTCATTGTTATTAATTCTATAAGCAGTGTAACTTATTTCATCATCAGTTTCATAATTAATAGTTCCATGAGAAATAAGAACTCTTACTAATCCATTAGTCCAATCAATAATATCAACAAAACGATAATAATATCTATTATCATCAGGAGGTAAAACTGATAATATTCCATAATTTATGAGATCTACTAGTGCATTAGTATTGAATGCAGGAAGTGAACTTCTATATTCAAAATCACTTCCAATTCCTTGGAAAGAAACCCAACTATCTTCGATATTTGGAGTTTTAGATATTTGAACTAATTGGGCCTTCATAACAGGAGATGTTGGACGGCTTGCTGAATAATTTAAAACTTGATAGTAAGTACTACTTATTCTACCTAGTCCATCTTTCGCAAAAGCGACATAGTAAGCTTCATTTTCATCTACTTGATAAGTAAGTTCATCATTCCAATTTGGAACAGCACTTAACGCATCTATTTCACTATATACTTTAATCCAACCATAGGAAAGTTTTCCAATTCCAAAACCATCATTAGCATTAATTTTTAATACTATATTTGAAGCACCCGGATTAGTATTAAGGGACACTATTTCAATCTCAGGAGCCGCTCCATCTATTTTAATTAATTCAGAAGTAGTTTTTGAAGGAACTCCAGACCTTGAAACAGTTCTTACTTGAACATAGTATGTTCCTTCTAAAACTTTCGGTGCATCTCGGTGCGAATCTATTACAAGAGTTGAAATATAGTCGCCACTAGTGTCATCTTTTAAAGAAACCCATGGAGATTCATCATCACCAGCATATTTAATAGTTCTATACTCAAAATGGAATCCATCAACACTAATATTAGAACTTTGAGCTGTGAAGTAAAGGGTTGCGGAATCGATAACCCATTCAGTTTGATAACTCTTATTTATTATTGGAGCAACCGGAATAGCTCCATCTATTACTACATTAATTAAACTATAATCACTATAAACACCCCAAGAATTAATAGATCTAATATAAATAGTATGAGTTTTATCAGTAATTAAAGTGATATAAGGAGTTCCATCAGGAAGAGAGGAAACAATTGGTATCCAAAGAGGATTATTGATATTTGTCGCATATTCATATCTTATGATTTCTGTATGAAGAGATGTAGATAAAGTATCAACATATACATAAGTCTCTAAAGCATAATAATTCTTATTTTTAAATTCACCAGTAATATCTTCTTTAGTTGGGTATACTTTTTCAAGAACTGTTCCATCAGTTTCGTAATAATATCTAACGGCACTAGAAATCTCTGGCTTAACAGGAGTATCAGGTGTCTTAGTAACTTTTAGATTAATTTCACTACTTAAAGTACCAAATTGGTTAACAGCGAAAATACTAACTACTTCATAACTATCATTTAATTCTAGAATAGTCTCACCTTTAGGAAGGCTTATAAGTTCCCCGCCATTTAATTGATATTCAAAATGAGAAAAATATTCAGTTGACATGCTATATAATTTAAGATAAAGAAAATCTTTAAAATAAATATCATGAATATTATTATCATTAATATTTTCATTTATCTCAGGTCTTTCGTAATTAACAACAGTTACTGGATGAGTATTAAATTGGGTAGGATAAATAGAGGCTTCAAATTTAATAACTGAAGCACTTCTCAAGAACCAACAAATATCTTCTTCAACAAGAGAAGAAATTCCAGTTAAAGAAGTATTAGATTTAAATCTTGCCGTCCTATCATTTAATCTTTTTGAATGTGTGTCATCTAGGCTTGTTGCTTCAATTGTTGTACTACTATCAAAGATATTGTTCCTTGTTACCATAAATGAAGATGCACCAGAAGCATTATAATCATAGGAACTAGTTCCAGATGTAATTCGAGTAGTTAAAAGTCCAGCAGCAGTTAAATTTGCGCCAATTGTAATTGTGTTAATAACGTTGTATGACATTCTATATTGAATTTCACCAACTATACCACCAGACATACTAGTTCTATTAGTTGGAGAAATAGACCCAGTATTAATACAATTATCAATTTTTATATAATCCCCATATCCAACAAAACCACCAGCATGGTTTTTTAATGCTTGAATACTTCCAGAATTATAAGAATTATAAAAATAAGTATAAGTGGCCTGAGAAGAAAAACCACCAGCATACGAATTCTGAGCAATAATAGTTCCCTTGTTAACACAGTTAACAAAAATAGTCGGGAACGTTTCATTACCAGTCGTTTTACCGAAACCACTCACATTATTAATACCAGATACATTAATATTTAAATAAACATCTACTATATAACTTGATTTAGCGAGTCCAAATAAACCAGATGCATCATCTCCTCTACCTGGCATATTACCATCTACAGATAAACCTTTAATAGTAGCATTTTCAATATATCCAAATAATCCAGTAGGAGTAGATCTATTAGTATGTAGGTTAGTTATTTTATGATCATTTCCATTAAATGTTCCACTAAACTTACTTGATTCAGAATTACCAATAACTATGAAGTTATTAGAAGTATCTAAACCATCAAGACTTAAATCAAGATCAACATTTAAATTAACAGTTTTATAAAGATAATTAAAACCTAAATTAACACTTATTGCGAAGTAATAGAAATCTCTTCTCGAATTAATATTAAGTTTTTCAGCTATTCTTTCAACATAAAAAGTTTCTTCATATTTTAAAACTTCTGTTAATCCTACTTCCGGAAGATCTTCTATTTCATAAGTTTTTATAGTTACTTTATGACGTCCTAAATCTGAGAATGTTAATACCGAAGGATTAACAAAACCTACATCAGGTGCGTCATCATATGAATATTTAACAGTAGCTCTAGCTAGTGGTGTAGATACAAGTACACTACCGCTATTTAAAAAGTAGTAAGTTGGATCACTTTCAGTTACTATTTCTTTATCAACTTCTACTGGTTGTTTATCAAAGAAATAAGTATTTACACTGTTTGCGCGATGAGAAATAGTTGCGCGACTAGCTTCTTGAGGTACAGCTCTTCCAGAAACGACTTCCCAATTATTCAAATATCCAGATAAAGTTGAAAATTCAACTCTTAGTGCTTGAACATTACTATTTAATTTGTCAATGAATTCATCGCTTCCAATATAATCTACATCACTTAAATAGAAAGTTTGAACATCTCCAGATTGGAATCCAACTTCTTGAGCAACACTAATATCATGATTAAGACGCTCTTTCCAAGCTAGGAAAGCAGAAGTTTTATTAGAATCAAAAGTTGAACTACTTGTCTCATATCCTAATACTCCATTTAAGTCTTGATCTCCATTTATTTGCTCAGTATGTATATAAGTTCCTGTATAAAGAGTCCCAACAACGTCAAGCCTATAACTACCAATTGCGTATTGACCAAATCTATCACGATGACTTGCATAAGTATTGAAAGAAGAACTAGTAATTGAACTAGCATTAGCTAGATTAAAGTACGGCTCAGGGTAAGCACCAGCATAATAAGTATATACATTCTCCATTTTAGATTTAGTGGTACCATCATTTTTATATCTAATTAATGAAAAAATACCTCCACTTCTAACTTGAGTTCCTTTTGATTCACTAGTAGAACCTGAAATAATTGTTCCATAATTAACGCAGTTTTTAGCAATTGTTACAGAGTAAGAACTTCCAGCCATTCCTCCAGCACAATTTTCTAGAGCATCAATTGTTCCATAATTAACACAATTTAAAATTGTAACGGAAGTGTTTCCATCAAATTGACCAGCAATTCCACCCGAAAAATAGGTTTCTGATAAAATATATCCTTTATTAACTGATCCAATAATAGTAGTAGCTCTTCCTGAACCTAGGATTCCACCGCCACCTTGGGAATTCTTATAGAAATTAATCTCATTTGTGCAATTATAAATGATACTTTCGTAAGCATTTGTAATGAAAGGCGAGTCCGCGTCTATTGGAGCGTTATTAACAGCGGTAGCTGTATTAACTCTTTGACCGAAAATATCAAAAGTATTGATATAACTTTGAGCTCTTTGCGCAGTAAGATTAGCACGAGTTGGATAAGAGGTAGGTGTTGGAGTAGAACCTTTACCTTTTAAAGTTAGTGATGATATAACAGCACGATATATAACTCCAAATAATCCACTACCATAAGATTTATCAACTGCACCAGCAGCTCCATTTAATCCATAAATAGTATGACTTAATCCATGGAATACTCCCATAAACATCTTACTAGAAGCTTGATTCTTGTTATATGCACCAATTTGATCATAATTATAAGTACCAACAAAAGGGGTGTAATTTTTCGCAGAAGTAGCCTCATTATAATTTAAATCATTCATCAAATAGAAGGTAACTCGGTAATTTCCATCTCGACAAGTTGAAAAATCGACTCCGTTTTTCGTTAAATCCGAAATCTTTGTCATACCAGCAACAGTAGTCACTTTATAATATCTATCTAATAAAGCATTAGTAGTTCCTCCAACATTAATAGTTTCAACGTCTTTAATATCAGAACTTGCAAGATTTTCTGGGACAGATATTCCATCTATCCAGTTATTAGATACACTAACTCCTTGTAAATAATCATTACTCTCTTGATAAAAAATGAAGATTGAAATGAGAATAACATTGACTACCAATAAAATTTTCTTTACCGCATTCCCTAACTTTAACATAAAAAATTCCTCCAATCGTTTTTTAAAACTTACTTAAAATATTTTAGATAAAAAAAGAATGTAAAAACACATTTTTTTATTATCTATTTTCTTTATATATTTAAAGGTCCCTATTTTCATAAAGACCCTAAAAAACCTAAATGCTCTAAGAGAGAGAGAGAGAGAGAGAGAGAGAGAGAGAGATTTGAAAAATTCGATTAAACCGAAACAATTTAGTGTATTTAAATTTAAATTTACTCTTACCGTATCCATATTCCCCCCTCACAAAGATTTATGTATCTCAAAAAATTTTCAATATAATTATACACCTATTTTTTTTATATTCTTCCATTTTAATTAAATATGAATATTAACAATAATTGAAAATTTACTAAAAGTTAAAAGATTTATCCTAATAAATTGAATTTTATAGTACTAATCGAAACTAATTTTTTGTTATTTTAAAGAAATTAAGTAGATAAAATAAAAAATATTTAGAATTTAAGAATAAATAAATTTTATTAATGTATTATGTGATTTTAAAGTATTTGAATTTTTAATTAATCTAAAAATGCTTTATAGTAGATATTTTCCTAAATAGTATTATAATTATCCATAAAATGGAGAAAAGTATGGCAAATTATTTTGAAAATAGAGATAAATTGAGGGATGAAATTAATAATTGTTTGCAGAAACAATTTAATTTGGATTCCACTACAGCAACTTCTTACCATTATTATTACATATTATCAGCATTAGTAAATGATTATTTAAAAAATCTTTATAATTACACTACCGATACGGTAATTAAAAATAATTATAAAAAAACTATTTATTTTTCCTTAGAATTTTTACTTGGAAGACTATTTACTTCTAATCTTATTAATTTAGGAATTTATAAAGTATGTGAAGAAGCATTTAAGGAATTTCATTTAACGATGAATCAATTAGAAGAAATTGAAAGTGATGCGGCTCTTGGTAATGGTGGACTAGGGAGGCTTGCTGCATGTTTTCTAGATTCAGGAGCATCTTTAAATTATCCTATTTACGGAAACACTATTCGCTATAAAAACGGATATTTCACCCAAGAGATAGTAGATAATAAACAAGTTGAAACAAGAGAACATTGGTTAGATAAACCATACCCTTGGGAAAATAGAAGAGAAGACCTTTCGATTGAAATAAATTTCTATGGATATTTGGAAAATGGAGTATTAAAAAACCCAGTCACAGTTAAAGCAGTTCCATATGATATTTATGTAGTAGGTTATAAAAATAATATTGTTAATCATTTAAGAGCCTGGTCGGCCGAAGAAAGTGATAAATGTTTATATAAGGATACTAAATATTATGAAATGCTAGATCTATTAACGGACCGTCTCTATCCTGATGATTCGACTGATAAAGGTAAAGATTTACGTATCCAACAAGAATATTTTTTTGTGAGTGCTGGTGTTAAAAGTGCAATTAGGGCAATAAAAAAAGAGAATAAAGATTTACACAAGTTTTATGACTTTTATCAATTCCAAATTAATGACACCCATCCTGCTATGGTTATTCCCGAACTAATTAGAATTTTAGTTGATGAAGAAAATTTTACTTTTGACGAAGCTTTTATTATCACTAAGAAGACTTGTTCATATACTAATCATACTATTCTTCAAGAAGCTCTAGAAAAATGGAATAAATACATCTTTAAAAATTTACTACCAAGACTATTTGATATAATTTTAGAACTTAATAGAAGATTCATGGCAGATTTAATTAATAGTAATTTTCAATATGATGTTACGTATAAAATGTCCCTTATTGGTCAAAACAATATGAGAATGGCTAACCTTGCAATTATAGGTTCCCACTCTGTAAACGGAGTAGCAAAACTCCATACTAAAATCTTAGAAGAAGAATTGCTAGTTGACTTTTATCGAAAATACAAAGAAATTTTTAACAATAAAACTAATGGTGTTACTCATCGAAGATGGCTTCTTAATGCCAATCCTCTTCTAAGTGAATTAGTGACTAGTAAAATAGGAGATTCTTGGATTAAAGACTTTGATAATTTAAGTAACTTTAAACAATATAATCATGACGAAGATGTAATTAATTCTTTTTTTGAAATAAAGACAAAAAATAAAATGGAATTAGCAGCTAAAATATTTGAGGAACAAGGTGTTACAGTTGATTATAATTCTATATTCGTTGTCCAAGTTAAAAGACTTCATGAATACAAAAGACAATTGCTTAATATTTTTCAAGTTATTAATCTTTATTTAAAATTAAAGAAAAACGCGAACTATTATGCTAAATACTACCCTCATACTTATATTATCGGTGCCAAAGCTGCTCCTTCATATAAGATGGCAAAACAAATAATTGAACTTATAAATAATGTTTCAAATGTTATTAATAATGACCCCGAAACTAATACTAAACTTAAAGTTGTATTTGTAAGAAATTATAATGTTTCTTATGCAGAAAAAATAATACCAGCAACAGATATCTCGCTTCAAATTTCAACTGCTTCAAAAGAGGCAAGCGGAACTGGAAACATGAAATTTATGATGAATGGTGCTCTAACAATAGGTACTTTAGATGGAGCAAACGTTGAAATCTTTAAATATGCCAAAAAAGGAAATTATTTTAAATTTGGAACTACAAGTCTAGAATTTAGAGAAATTACTACTCATCAAAGTTATTTTCCCGCAAAAATAATTGAGGCAGATATAAGATTACAAAAAATATTTTCCTTTATTAGATCACTGAAACCTAATCCTAGTTATTACGATTTCATTTTAAATAACTTATTAAATAGTGATTATTATCTCGTTCTAAAAGATTTTGATAGTTATTTAAAAGTTCATGAAAAATTAAATACAATATATTCTAATAGAGAAAAATGGGCAGAAATTGCTATTAACAATATTAGTTCTAGTTATTACTTTACAAGTGATAGAACTATTAGAGAATATAATAAAGATATTTGGAAATTAAAGAAAATTGATTTAAATAGTAATTAGAGGATTGCTCTATCTTTACCAACAAAAAATACAGCAAGCGTTCCAGGTCCGCCATGGGCCCCCACTACTGTATCAACATAAGTTATCACAAAATCTTTAGGAGTTATTAATTCTTTTATCTTAGAAATCAAAAAATTAACATCATCAAGTACATCGCCATGAGCGATATAAATAGTTTGTAATTCTGGATTTTCTATCTTTTCGGCTATTTTTTTAGCAAGTTGAGCTAAACTTCTTTTTCTTCCTACTGTTTTACCGTAGGGAACCATTACTCCTTCTTCCGATAATCTCATTAAAGGTTTAATATCTAGTGCACCAGCAAGAAGTAATGCTGTTCTTTTTACTCTTCCACCAATATAAAGCCAATAAAGAGTATCTACCGTAAATAAATGATTCATTTTTGGCATACTAGTTTTTAAAAATTCCACTAAATTATTAATCGATATACCATTTTCTCTTTGCTCACAAGCATATAAAACAATTGCTCCTAAACCAAGACAACCAGATAATGAATCAACACAAATAATAGTACGTTCAGGATATTTATCTCTTATCTCGGAAGCCATATAGTTTACTACTTGAAAGGTTGCTGACATAGCGGAAGAAAACCCGATATAAATAATATCTTTCCCTTCATTTAAGATTTCTTCAAAAACAAGTCTTGCTTCTTCTCCATTAACACAAGATGTTGAAACTGTCTTTTTTTCTCGCATAGATTTAAAGAAATCTTTTAGGACTAGTTCGTCATTCGATGAAATATATTTATCATCTCCTATATAATATGAAAATTTTAAAACTGGTATTTGATATTTTTCAAGATATTCATTTGGTAGTTCTGCACAAGAATCGGTTATTATTACATAATTATTATCCATTAGTGATGCTCCTTTATTTTTTTGACTAGATAGATTATATCTAAATACTATTCATCTGTAAAGTACTATTTGCACAAACTTCTCTCTTAATAGTAGATTTAAAATCTCTTTAATAAGAAAAATTAGTTTTTTCTCTCTACTATTAAAATAAATTGGTGCCCATTCAGTAGATATTGCTAAATTTTAACTAATAATAACCTATTTTTTGATTCTAACAAGAGTTTAAAATATTAATAACTTTATCTCACAACTAAAGCAATATAATAAAAGAATCTAAGAAAAAGAATAAAATAATAGATGAGGTAAATAAATTGAAAAAGACAGAATTATTATCACCAGCTGGAGATTTAGAAACATTAATAGGAGTAGTAAACGCCAAAGCAGATGCAGTTTATGTTGCTTACAAAGATTTTGGGGCAAGAGCATCTGCTAATAACTTTACAAAAGAAGAATTAATTCAAGGTGTTCGTTACGCACATCTACATAATGTAAAAGTTTTTGTTACTATCAATACTCTTATTTTTTCTAAAGAAGTTGAAAAGGTTATTGAACTATGTGACTTCTTAATTAGTATTCATGTTGATGCCTTTATCGTTCAAGATATTGGAATAATAGATTTAATTCATAAAAGATACCTAGGAGTTGAAATACACGCATCTACTCAAGTAAATGCTACTACTTTAGAAGAAGTAATTAAATTAAAAGAATTAGGGGTTACAAGAGTAATCCTTGGTAGAGAAACTAGTATTGAAGAAATTAAAAGAATTAAAGAGAATTTAGATATTCAACTTGAAATATTTATTCAAGGAGCTCTATGTTTTAGTTATTCAGGAAATTGTTATTTTTCTAGATTCGTAATAAGTGATAGAAGTGGAAACCGTGGTTCCTGCGCTCAGTTTTGTAGAAGAGAATATAGATTACTTGAAGAAAAAAATGAAATTAAATCAGGATTTTTGTTATCTATGAAAGATCTATTTTCCTTGTCAAGGTTAGATGAAATTCTATCACTAGGAATAGATTCTCTAAAGATAGAAGGACGTTTAAGAAGAAAAGAATACGCTGTTTCCGCAACCATTCTCTACCGAAAAAAACTTGATGATATGAAAACAGATGTAGTAGCAGAAATTAATAATCTTAAAGGTATATTTAATAGAGAATTTACAGATGGCATCTTGTTTAAATCAAAAGACCTAATCAATGAAAACCGTCCTAATCATCAAGGAATTAAAATTGGAACCGTAGTGAGATCAGATAAAAATAGAGCCTATATTAAACTAACTGGAACATTAAGAGTAAACGATGGATACCGAATTCTAAGTGATACCAAAGATATTGGAGATTCAATTTCAAGAATTATTAAGGATTCTTTGCTTGTGAAAATTGCATACGCTGGCGATATAGTTGCAATCGATATAAAAGATGAAGTACGCGTTGGTTCCTCTGTACTTCTTACTAAAGATTCTTCTCTAGATCTATTATATTCAGAATATTTTGAAGAAAAATATAATCATATTCCTATTCAAGGAATGGTTGTTTGTTTTGTAAATAAAAAACTAAGTTATGAAATATCTTATAAAAATATTAAAGTAAAAGTAGAATCTTTGTTACCTGTTAGTCTAGCTATAAATAAAAAATTAGATTCAACTTTACTGTATAGTCAATTTGATAAACTTGGAGGAACTCATTTTTATCATGAAAAATTAAAAATAAATACCGATAATAATTCATTTGTTCCTTTATCTATGATTAATGAACTTAGGAGAAATGCTATTTCAGAGTTAGAAGAGTTACTTTTAAAAAGAGATTTCAAAATCATAGATTATCCTATAACGCCAGATATTAAACCATTAAAAAAAGAAATGAAGGTTGTTGTATCAGTTAAATCAAAAGAACAACTTGATGCATGTCTTGAGTTAGGAATCAAAGAAATCTATTTAGATAAATCTCTTGATACTAAAGAAATTAAAACACACTACTTAGTTCAAAGAGTGGGATTTACTTCGTTTAAAGATAAAGTAGTAGCTAATAACATCTCTCAACTTGGAAGTAATACTATTATAAGTGAATATCTTCCGGTAACAAATTATTTAACTTATCTATATTTTGAACCTATAAGTGAAAGAGTAACTATTTCCAGAGAATTTGAAGATAAGGATCTAGAAATATTTGTTAGAGATTTTGTATCAAGATTTTCTTACTATCCAAACTTAGAATATATAGTCTATGATAACATAACTTTAATGGTTTCAAAAGTAAGCATTTTTGATGATATAAATTATTCCAAAGAAAAAAAATATTATCTTGAATCAGGAATAGATAAATATCAAGTACTACTAGATAAAGATTCAAATACTTTGATTTATTCATCTAAAAAAAGGGAATCAAACTTGTCATTAGATTCCTTAAAAAACCTTGGCTTAAGTAGTATTAGAATTAATTTACTAGATGAAAAAAAAGAAGATATTAAGAGAATTCTAAATAAATATATTGTTAAAGATTAATGATGTATAATTAATGTATATTCAGGTGAAAAGATGTCTATGAGGGGAGGATTTTAAACATGAAAGGAAAGAAAACAATTCTATTATGTGACGATAGTTTAATTGTAAGAGCAACAGCAAAATTATCATTAAGTGAGTATTATTATATTCTGGAAGCTGAAACTGCGGAAAAGATGTTTTTAATCTTAAAAACTGCGTCCCCTGATATCATTTTATTAGATATCATGATGGCTCCTATGGATGGATATGAAGCAATTACTATTCTAAAGGGTAACGAAAAGACAAAAAATATTCCTGTAATATTTTTAACTGGTAACTCCGATGAAGAATCAGAACTTAAAGGGTTATCTCTTGGGGCTATTGATTACATAACTAAACCATTTTCTAGACCTATTTTATTAAAGAGAATAGAAACTCACCTTTTAATTGAAGATCAGAAAAAAGATCTCTTAGATTTTAATAATAATTTAGAATTAAAAGTAAGAGAAAAGACTGAACAAATAAGAAATCTTCAAGAAGGTCTTTTAAGAACTATTTCAACCTTAGTAGAATATAGAGATGATGATACTGGTGGACATATCGCTAGAACTCAAAACTATGTTCATTTATTGATTAATTACTTACTTGAAAATAATATTTATATGGATGTTATAAAAGATTGGTCTCTTGATTTTCTTTTATTCTCAACTAGACTTCATGATGTTGGAAAAATTGCTATAAGTGATAGTATTTTATTAAAACCAGCACGACTTACAAAAGAAGAATTTGAAGTTATGAAAACTCATACTACTCTAGGTTATGAAATGCTTTCACAAATCGAAAAAAGTAGTCCGGAGAATGATTTCTTCTACCATGGAAAAATATTTGCTTATACTCATCATGAAAAATTTGATGGTTCTGGGTATCCAAACGGTCTTAAAGGACAAGATATTCCTCTTCAAGGACGCTTAATGGCGATTGCGGATGTATATGATGCTCTAAGAAGCGAAAGACCATACAAACAAGGATTTACTCATGCGGAAGCAACTAAGATTTTACTAGATGGAAGAGAATCTCATTTTGATCCTATTTTAATCGATGCTTTCCTTGCACTTGAAAAAAAATTCGATAGTATCGCAAACTTGAAAGATAAGCATGAAAAGTAGAAGGAGCAAATAATATGAAAACTGTTTTAATTGTTGATGATGGCTCTTTTATGAGAATGATTATAAGAAGAATGTTTGAAAGAAATAGTAATTATAAAATTATCGGTGAAGCAATAGATGGTGAAGAAGCGGTAGAACTTTTTAAATCTTTAAAACCTGATATTGTAACAATGGATATTAATATGCCTAGAAAAAATGGTTTAGATGCACTTGCAGAAATAATGGCAATTGAAAAAAGTGCTAAAGTAATTATGATCACTTCACTAGGAATGGAAGCAAACGTTAAAAAAGCAATAGAATTAGGAGCATCAGGCTTTGTTGTAAAGCCTTTTGAAGAGGCACATTTATACTCAATACTTGAAAATCTAGGCGATTAGTATGGAAGATCAGTTAAAGAGTTTATTTGTTTTTGAAGCCAATCAAAATTTAAATCTTCTTGAAAATATTCTCCTTGAAATCGATAAATCTCCTCTAATTTTTGAATCTAAAATTAATGATATTTTTAGAATAATGCATACAATCAAAGGGGGAGCAGGAATGTGCGGTCTGTTTTCACTCCAAACATTATCTCACTCTTTAGAAAATCTCTTTCATTATTTAAGAGATAATGCAGAAACTAAAGTAAATATCATAGAACTTGAAAGTCTTGTTTTGAAAAATGTAGATATATTCAGAAGACATTTAGATGATCCTAGTGTTGTTTTAGAAGAGAATAATCAAGAAGTAATTGATTATTACAATGTTTTAACGGGAATAGTTCAGAAAAAACAAATTACTAATGAGCCTAATAAAGAAAAAGAGAAAGAAGAAACTTTTTCAAAAGATGAAAAAGATTTACCGTACTTAATCATCTTTTTTAAACCATTCTTGCAAATGTTTTCCATTAGAGCATTTGAAATATCAAATAAACTTAATAAAGCAAGAATCCCTCATTCATATACTCCAAATGAGTTATCAGAAATAGCAAGTGATGAAATCTCTAAAAACGGAGTTAAATTTATTTTTAATATCGACAAAGATATTAAAAGTGCAATTTCAAAGTTAGAAGGGGATTCTCTTATTTCTAAATATACAATTCATAATTTTTCAACTGAAGAAGATGAAAAAATCAAAGAACAAGCAATTTATATTCCAATTACAGTTGCTAAAATCGATAATATGGTGAATTTAATCGGTGAATTAATTGTTGAAATCAATGAAATAAGTAGCACACTTGAAGATAAAAATGTTTTATACCGCGTAGAAAAAATTACTTCGTCTCTACAAGAGACTGTTTTATCAACTAGAATGGTATCATTCTCTGATACCTTAGAAAAGATGAAACGTTATGTTAGAGATTTATCATTAACTTTAGGTAAAAAAGTAAATTTTGAGATTATTAAAGAAGAATTAGAAATCGATAGAACTATTAATGAAGCTTTATTTGATTGTCTTGTTCAGTTAATAAAAAATGCTTTAGATCATGGAATTGAAAAGAGTGAAGAGAGAGTTTTAAATAATAAAAGTGAGAATGGACAAATTTCAATAACTGCAAAACGTGATGGTAAAAATCTTAACTTAGAAATAAGTGATGATGGAAGAGGTTTTGATAAAGAAAAAATTATAAAAATTGCTTTAGAAAAAAATTTAGTTACCAAAGAACACATAAAGCAAATGACAGATTCTGAAATTTACGAACTTACTTATAATTCTGGCTTTTCTACTAAAACCCAAACCACTGAGATATCAGGTAGAGGGGTCGGTATGGATATAGTCCAACAGAAAGTAAAAGATCTAAGAGGATACATTTATATCGATTCAACTTTAAATAAAGGAAGTACTGTCACAATTAAAGTACCTTTGACTTTATCGATAATAGATGTTTTCATTGTAAAAGTATCAGATTATAAGATAGCTATTCCAATTGATGAAATTGCTAGGGTAGTAGATCCTACAAATGATAAAGTAGTGGTTCATGAAGATTATTTCACTTTATATGGTAAAGATTACAAATATCGAAAATTAAAGGATTTTCTTTTCGAAGATGATTTACACCAAAGTATTAATGAAACTATTATAATTTTAAATTCAAAAAAGAATCAAGCAGTAGTAGTAGATACAGTTCTAGAAACTAAAACAGTTGTGGTTAGACCATCCCCTCCTATTTTAGAAAATATACCAGGCTTAAATGGAATTGTGTCAATTGAAGGTGGTAAAACTATCATGGTGCTATCACTACATAAAGTAATGAATTACTTTAGAAGAGGAGGAGGAAATAAATGATAAAAAATAAATGTTTAACTTTCAAAATTTATGATTCAGTATATGCAATTTTTATCAATGAAATATATGAAATTATCACTTATCAAAATTGTTCAAAATTACCGCATACATCTTCTAACTTTGAAGGAATTATAAATCTTAGAGGTCAATTTATACCAGTAATTAATTTTCCAAATTATCTTGATAAAAAATGCGAAATAACAAGAAATTCATTAGTTATTGTTACAAATTTAAAAGATATGAGAATTGGACTTTTAGTTCCCGATGTAAAAGAAGTTGTGCAACTTGAAGATTTCGCAGAAACACCTACTGTAAAAAACTATTTAGGAGTAGGAGTAAGCGAAAATACAGAGATTTATCTTTTGCGTATTTCTGATTTTCTTGATTTAGAAGAAGCAAAAAATTTAGTTGAAAGGGAGGTTTTATCTGATGAAACTAAGTAAAATAGTTCAATCTATCGCAATTACAGCATCTCTTTTTGCAGGATTTATTCTTTTTGTAAACGGAATCTTAAGCATTAATTGGTTAGAATTAACTTTATCATTTTTAATTATGACAGTTGATGTTATTATATCGTTTTATTTACTAACCACCACAAAAGAATTAGTTCAAGAGAAAAAAGAAGTTGAAGATATTGAAATTCCAGAAATTGAAAGTAGTTTAAAATTTTTGAAAATCGAAAGAGAAAAACAAACTGATGATATCTTAATTAGATTTAGACAGGTTTATAATGAAATTTCGGATTTAAGAATTCAAATCACAAGTGCTATTACCTCTTTAGAAAAATTAATTAATTTTAACCAAGCAGTTATCACGGAAATTGAAGAATCAAGTCAAAATTATTCCGAAGAAAAAGATAAACTAATTAACTATATTAAAGATGAAAAGAAGAAAATGACAAGAATTAATAATTTAGTAATCGACTTCAATGAAATTTCAGAACAATTAAGTACTCTTTCGGTTGATAATGAAACTTATGCTAGAGAATGTAGTGTTTTATCAATTAACGCTCAAATTGAATGTTCAAAATTAGATATTGAAAATTCTGGGTTTAGTTTAGTTACTGATAATTTATCTAAAATTACCCAAGCTACTTTCAATATTTCTACTTCTCTTTCAGATCTTATAACTACTAGCAGTTCAATTGGCAAGAAAATGAAGAAATCAGTTTCTCAATACGGACAATTTTATGAGAATTTATTAGTTCAAGTAACTGATTTAATTCAAATTTCTCCAAGTATTATTACTAATACCGAGAATTCTAAATACCGTGAGTCTTCAATTAAGCAAAATTTAGTTTATCTATCATCTAATCTTTTAAAGATAACTAATTTATGTAATCAATCTATAGACAAATTAAAAGAGTATATGCGAGTTCCATTAGACAATGTTAAGTAATAATAATAGTATGTTAATTCTCACGAAAGAAGAATATTTTGAATTACAAGATTTCATTAATGAAAATTATGGGTTTCAGATTCCTTCAATTATAAAAGTTGAAATGGAAATAAGTAGATTATTAACAATTCATAAATTTCATGATTTTGCAACCTACTTCCGTGAGTCTATAAACAATCCCAATGGAATATATCTTTCAGACTTAATAAGTGCCTTATCAAATCACTATACTTTTTTTAATCGAGAAATTTATCAATTTAATTTTTTGTTGGAAAAAGGATTTTCTGAAATTATTTCTCATAAGGAAATGAATAAAAATCTTAAGTTAAATTTTCTATCGGTTGGATGTTCTAGTGGTGAAGAGCCTTATACACTTTCTATATTTTTTGAGGAATATTTAAAAAGTAGAATTACTAGAATTGATTATCAAGTTGATGGAATAGATTTATCACTCAAAATGGTTCAAAAAGCAAGATCAGGTGAATATCAAATAGACTATTTAAGAGGAATTGATGCCGATAAGTTAAGTAAATATTTTACTTACAAAGAAAGTACTTCAACCTACACAATTCTTGAAAGAATCAAAAATTCATGTACTTTTACCGATATAAGTCTTCAGAAATTTAAGCCAACTGTCAAGTACGATTGCGTGTTTTGTAGAAACGTATTAATCTATTATCAAAAAAAAGTTGTCGTAAAATTAATTGATATTTTAATTGATTTTCTGGAAAAAGATGGATATTTGTTTTTAGGTGGGGCGGAGATAGTTGATTATAAAAGTAGTAAAGTAAAATATGTTGGTCAATCAACATATCAAAAATTATAGGTGATAAAAATGAAAAAATTAGAAATATTAATAGTAGATGAATCAATTAGCTTCCTTCAAATGGTTAAAGACTACTTAAGTCAAGATTCACTAATCTCAAACATCATAACAACAACCAACCCCTATGAAGGAATTGATTTACTAATTATTGATAACTTTGATTACATAATTTATGATATCGATATGTCGAAAATGGATGGTATTAGTTTTAGTAGAAAGGTTTCTGAAATAAAAAAAATCCCTATCATCCTGACAGGAATTACTCAAATTGAAAAAGAAATTCTCTATGAGCAAAATAATTTGTTGTTCTGTTTGAAACCAAATATTTATCATTCAAGTTGTAAGAACGAGTTATCTATTTACTTAACTACTATAAAATCTCACTACTTTAATGAACCTATTCCAAAAACTGTTCTTTACGACAAATTAATAGTTATTGGAGCAAGTGCAGGAGGAACGGAAGCTATTGATACAATCATAAAAAAACTACCCGCCTTAACTCCTCCAATAATTATTTGCCAACATTTACCAAAAACATTTAGTTCCATGTTTGCATCAAAACTTGATCTAGACTCAAAATTATCATGTAAGGTCGGATTAAGTGGTGATCTTCTTATTCCTAGTCAAGTATATATATGTGAGGGAAATGCAATAACAACTGTAGTAAAGGAAGACTGTGTTCATAAAATAGAAGTAGAACAAATAGTTGAAAATATTCATCCACTTCCTAATATTGATATTCTTCTTGAATCAGTATCTTCCTCTTATAAACAAGGAGTTGTCGCAACCATTCTTACCGGCATGGGAGAAGATGGAAGCAAAGGAATAGTAAGTATTAAGAAAAAAGGATTCTATACAATAGCGCAAGATGAAGCGACATCCTTGGTCTATGGAATGCCTAAAAAGGCAATCGAGACTGGATGTATAGATCAAATATTACCAGTAGAAGAAATAGCCATAAATATCATGGCTTACGTATTAAAAAAAGGAGATGAAGATAATGAAAAATTTTAAAATTAGAACAAAATTAGTGTTTTCCGTAGGAGCGTTATTTCTAGTAACTATTCTTGTAGCAATCATTTCAATAGTTTCTGTTGATGTTATTACTATTGAAAGACAAAAAGAGAAAGATTTCTTTGTTACTGAAAGATCAACCATTCAAGCAATTACAGTATCTTATAAAGATTTCAGAATTGATCTGAGAACTTACTTTTTAAATTACGGAGAAAGTATTACTCCATCTGTTCTTACAAGCGAGTTAAAAAGTTTATTTGACAACTTAGGTGTATTTAGACAACATAGATCAGCAAAAGGTCAAAAATTTGATTCTACTGATACATCTAATGCCTCAACTCTATATCATTCATTAATGGAGTTTTATCAGCTATCTAATACCTATGTTCACAATCTAGATTCTACAATTGATGTCGATTATCTTAATCAAGCAAGTGTCTTCGCTAGAGAAGCTGATTTAGCACTAGCTAAATTATTTGATGAAGATGCAGAATCAATTAAAAATATTAATGCTGATAATGAAATATTTACAACTACTCTTATTTTTGTTAACTTATTCCTAATAGCAGTTGAACTCTCATTTGGAGTATTTATAATCATATTTTTATCAAAGAGGATTGCTGAACCAATTAATTCATTAGTAATTGCTTCAAATAAAATTGCAAATGGTGAAACAACTGAAATTGACATTAAATCTAGTAATGATGAAATTGGTGAATTAATAACTTCATTCAATGAAATGATTAATTCAATTCATCAACAAGTTGAAATTATTGAAAAAGTATCTAATGGTAATCTATTAGTTGAACCTAAACTAAGAAGCAAGGAAGATAGAATTGGAATTGCATTGAAGAAAATGATTATTAGTTTAAATACTTTATTATATGATGTTAATGTCACTGCTTCCCAACTTGCAATCTCTAGTAGAACGATTGCTGATGGAGCTATTAATCTAGCTCAAGGATCAACTGAACAAGCTTCAAGTGTGGAAGAATTATATACTACAATTGAAAGAATTTCTAACAAAACAAAAGATAATGCTGAATTAACTAAAACAGCTAGTAGATTGATGAATACTATTGACGGAAATACTAAAAATAGTGTTGTTTTAATGGGTCAACTTGTAGAAGCAGTAAAGAATGTAGAAACTAGTACCGAAGACATTAAGCATATTATTAATTTTATTAATAACATTGCTTTCCAAACAAATATATTATCTTTGAATGCTTCAATTGAGGCAACCAATGCTGGGGAACATGGTAAAATATTCTCGGTTATTGCGGAAGAAGTTAGAAAACTTGCCAAAGAATGTGCGGAAGCAGCTAAGAAAACTGAAGATATAATTACTTATACATTAGAAAAGACAGCTCAAGGTGGAAAAATAGTTGATGAAACTCAAGATTCATTATTATCTATTGCAGAAGACATTAAAAGAGGTACTTCTATTATTGAGGAAATAGCACTTGCATCTGAAGAACAATCACTTGCGATCTCGCAAGTAAATATTGGTATTGAACAAGTAGCTCAAGTTGTTAATTATAATTCACATACTGCAGAACAATCTGCTCAATCGTCAGAACAACTTGCCCAACAATCTTCCGCCCTTAAAGATTCAGTTTCTAAGTTTCAAATTAAATAGTTAATAGAATTTATCGCAAAAGATACAAGAAATTTGATTTCTTGTATCTTTTTCTTTATAATTCAAGTCAAACTCAACTAACATTTGATCTATAAGTAATCGCTATTCTTGCAAAAAAATATCTTTAGAGGAGATGTCTTTCCTAATAACATTTAATAATTTTAATGTTTTATTTTCTCTTAATTCAATTTTATTCATAATCCTCTATGATTGAAAATATTTGATTTGTTTTAAGAATATTTAAATTGATAAATAATTTTAAGAAAAAACTTAAAAAAATTGCATTACTTGAAATAATAATTAATAATATAGTGAGTTTAGTAAATAAAACATATACTAGAAAAGGGGGAAAAGAATTCCGGAAGCTATTATTATCTAAATAATTATTTCTTTAGTTATATCACTAACATTTAATACTTTATTTGAGATATTGTTTTAAATAATTTATTTTTATCTAATTTAGCATATTTTTAATTATTTATAGATAAATCTATAATTTTATCAAAATGGGGGGTAATATAACTTAAACGTTAAGAGTTTAAGATTCAAAGTTAATAAATTAACCAATTACTAAATCTATTTCAGTATATGAATAAGACTTAATTTGCTTTGGAATTAAAGATGTAAGTAGGATACTAATTCCAAGTCTTC
Source organism: Acholeplasmatales bacterium (assembly GCA_031284585.1). GTDB lineage: Bacteria > Bacillota_I > Bacilli_A > Acholeplasmatales > Acholeplasmataceae > JAITXT01. The sequence continues at coordinate 68,704 of JAITXT010000028.1, read as the reverse complement.
CCACAAACATATTAATTATTAATATTATTTCTGCGAATATATTTAAATTTTTAGTTATTCCTAAAGATAATCCAACCGTTCCAAACGCACTAACTACTTCATATAATACTTCATCAAGAGATACATTTGGTGTAAAAAATATAATTAAGATTGTTGAAAATAGAACTAAAGTCAAACTCGAGATAAAAACAATAAAAGCATTATGAACAGTCTCAATTTTAATTGCTTTCTTAAATAAAATAACTTGATTTTTTCCTTTAACAAGAGAAAAAATCGCTGCCACGATCACAAAAAGAGTAGTAGTTCTAATTCCACCCGCAACCGAATTAGGACTTGCTCCAATAAACATTAGGATCATTTCAAATAATAAAGCCCCACCAGATTTATTATTATTACTTAAAATACCAAATCCACCACTTCTTAAATTAATAGTTTGGAAAATAGAAACAAATATTTTATCAAAAACAGAAAAATCAGAAAGGGAGTGATTAAATTCTAAAATAATATAAAGAGGAATAGAGATAATCCAAATTATTAAATGCATATAAACCATTATTTTAATTACAAATTTTTGATTATGATTTAATAAGTTCTTTGAATCAAAAAATGACCCTATTCCCATTATTAGACTTATTCCACCAACAAATATTAAAAAAGAGGAAAAGGCAATCATGAAATAATTTCTTTCTTCAAATAAAATTCTTATTACCGGCCAAATTTCAAAACCTGAATTAGTAAAAAGAGATACCGCCATAAATAGCGCATTTAGGACTAAACTACCGCCAGATTCACTAGATGAATCTTGAAAATAGAAAAGAGACCTATTAGTACTCAAGAAAATCAAAAAAACTATAAATGCAATGAATTGAATAGAAATAATAACTATTACCGTGATTTTAATATGACGTACTATCCCTTTAATTGAAAATTGATTTTGTTCTTGAGCAAGAAGGTATCTTTCCTTGAATCCAATTTTCTTTCCTAAAAAAAGAATTATTGACAGGAAAACTAAAAATATACCTATTCCACCGATATCCATTAATAATATTAAAATTATTAAACCAAAATTTGTGAAAGTATTACTAATATCTACTGTCGATAAACCAGTATTACTCATTGAACTAAATGAGGTAAATAAACAGTCCATAAAAGAAACATTACCAAAATTACTTATCGGTAGATAAAGTAATAAGCTTCCAGTAATTGCAAAAGTTAAATAAATTACAAGTATTGATCTTGAAGGGGTTTTAAAGAAAAAGGCTTTTATTTTTTTCATTCTTAATCTCCATGAATATTATATAGCAAATCTAAATAAATAAGTGTTATTTATTCTATAACTACTACATTCTATAATTTAAATCATTAATATGCTAAAATTATAACATGAAGAAAAATAAGTTATATTTCGTAGTAGGAGCTGGTCCAAGTGGACTTACTGCTAGCATTAAAATTAAAGAACTTAATAACGATAATCAAGTGATACTAATTGATAAAAATGATTCTATTGGAAAAAAAATCAAAGTAAGTGGAAATGGTAAATGCAATCTCGCAAATATTAACACAAATATTGATTTAATTAATAATTCAACTTATTGCCATGAGTTATTTCAAGATGGATATCAAAAAATTAATAACTTTTTTTCGGAAACCTTAGGAATATTACTATTTACTGATGAAAACGGACTAGTCTATCCAAATTCATTAACGAGTGAAACTCTTATTTCAAGTTATTTAGAAAAGATATCTAGTCTTGGTATTTCTTTGAAACTTGAAGAAGAATTTTTAAGTTTTACTAGTGAAATAAACCAAATCTTAGTAAAAACAACAAAAGATACTTACTTAGTTGATTATTTAGTATTTGCTACAGGTGGAAGAACCTACTATAAAAACTACAATAATAATGTTATAAGAGAATTAGAAAAGTACTCGGTTAAGTATGAGGATTTCATACCATCTCTCACTGGATATTTATTAAAAGAAAGTGTTAAAGAACTCTCTAAGAAAAGAATAAAAGGTACTATTAAATTAACCAGTAATAATGAAATTATTTATAGCGAATTAGGAGAAATACAGTTTAAAGATGATGGTATTTCTGGAATAAATGTCATGAATTCTTCATGTTATTACGCAAAACTTAAAGATAAATCAAAGTGTAAATTATTTATAGATTTCTACCCAACTCTAGAGAAAGAAACCTTAGACTTACTTATTAAAAAAAGAGAAATAAATAATTTCTTAAAGGGAAGCCTTCCTTTAGAATTTTATAAATATTTAATAAAAAATAATAAAGTACTAACCCTTGATATTCTAAAAAACTATCCATTTACCATTAATGGAGTTTATTCATTTGATTATGCACAGGTTAGCGAAGGAGGAATTATCTTGAACGAAATTAATAGTAATTACAGTTTAAAAAAAGTACCTAATGTCTTTGTCCTAGGTGAATTAATTAATGCGTCATTTATCTGTGGGGGATATAATATTATGCATGCAGTCTTATCAGCATTAAAAATGGTTGAAAATCTTAAATGACCTATATTCTATATAACCTAAAAGTAGATAAAAATCTTTTAGAAAATGAACTAAAAGATTATATTTTACGTGAAATCAAAGAAAAAAATACTTCGATCCATAATATCTCAATCAACAAGAAATCTATTGATACTAGAAAAGGAAAAGGAACCTACATTTATTCAGTTATCTTTCAAGCAGATAATTTACTTAATGAAACTAATAATCTTAAAAAATATGTCAAAGAAGAAATTAGTCTAGGCTTATTACCTAAAAAAGATTACTTAGTTGTAGGAATGGGTCCAGCTGGTTTATTTCTATCTCTTTTTTTATTGTACCGAGGTATTAAAGTAACTATAATTGAAAGAGGAAAGAAAATAGAAGATAGAATTAAAGACATAAAAACTCTTGATGAATTAGGAATCCTAAATTTAGATTCTAATAATCTTTTTGGTGAAGGTGGAGCAGGTACTTTTTCTGATGGAAAACTTCAAACTGGAATAAAGAGTATTTATATTAAAACTATACTAAATGAACTCGTAAAATTTGGAGCAGATAAGAATATCCTAACTGATAGTAATCCCCATATTGGAACCGATAAATTACGAATAATCATCGTAAATATAAGAAATTATTTACTTGAAAACGGGGTAACAATCCATTTTTCAACGAAATTCATTGATTATAAACTTGATAATCAAAAAATCTTAGTAGAAGCAATTTCAAATAATAAAATAGTAAGTTTTACTTCCCACTATTTAATATTAGCTTTTGGAACTGCTGATAAAAGAAATTATGAAATCTTACAAAAAAACAATATTATTCTTAAACCAAAAGATTTTTCAATAGGACTTAGAATAGAGCACTTAAGAAGTGAAGTTGATAATGAACTCAATAAAAATTCAAACTTAACATTAGAGTCTAGAAGTTACAAATATTTTGCTCATTTAGAAATGGAAAGAACATGTTATACATTTTGTATGTGCCCGGGAGGAGAAGTAATAAAAACTCCAAATGAAATAGATACTATGGTTGTTAATGGAATGAGTTATAGTGCAAGAGATAGTATTAATAGTAATTCTGCACTTTTAGTGAATGTTAGAGTAGCAGATTACTATCTCAATAATTCATTAGATGGTTTTACCTTTAGGGAAAATATTGAAAAAAAAGCTTTTAATAAACTAACTCCCTATAGCGCTCCAGTTCAAACTGTAGGTAGTTTTCTTGATAAAAATTATCCAAATGAAATTAAAAATATCCGCCCTTCAATAAGCAGTTATTATTTTGCTGACTTCGATGAAATTTTACCTTACTTTATCTCAAGCAATATTAAAAAAGGAATTCTTGAAATATCTAAACTATTTAAAGTATATAAAAATAAAGATGCAATTCTAACAGGAGTAGAAACAAGAAGTTCATCTCCAGTAATGGTATCACGTCAAGAAAACTATACTTTAAATGATAAATATGTTTATGTTATAGGAGATGGATCTGGATATAGTGGTGGTATTACTTCTGCGATCGTAGATGCAATTAAATTAGTTGTTTTGCTTTAGAAAATAAAAATGGATGATACATAAAGTATCATCCATTTTAAATTTAATTATTAAGCTTTATTTACTGAACCAAATAATGTAATTTTTTCTTTTACAACTCTCTTAATAGCTTCAGTTCCTGGAGCAAGCAATTTTCTAGGATCAAATCCTTTGCTTTCTCTATCTTTTCCAGCTTCAATATATTTTCTAGTTTCAGCTGCAAATGCAAGTTGACATTCAGTATTTACATTAATCTTAGAAACACCAAGGGAAATTGCTTTTTTAATCATTTCTTCAGGAATACCAGTACCACCATGTAATACTAAAGGAATATGATTAGTTGCATTATGAATTTTTTCAAGAGCGACGAAATTAAGTCCTTTCCAATTAGAAGGATACACTCCATGAATGTTTCCTATTCCAGCCGCAAGAAAATCAATTCCTGTTGAAGCAATAACATTACATTCAGTTGGATCAGCAACCTCTCCTTCTCCAATTACTCCGTCTTCTTCTCCACCAATTGCACCAACTTCCGCTTCAATGGAAACACCTTTAGAATGGCATAAATTGACTAATTCTCTAGTTTTCTCTAGGTTTTCTTCAATAGGAAAATGAGAACCATCAAACATTATTGAAGTAAATCCAGCTTCTAAAGCTTTCTTAGCTCCTTCATATGAACCATGATCTAAGTGAATTGCTACAGGAACAGTGATATTTAAAGCTTTATCAAGAGCTTTAACTAATTCCACAACCACAGTATATCCACCCATGTATTTAGCTGCTCCTTCCGAAACACCAAGGATTATTGGTGATTTTAATTCTTGTACAGAAAGTAAAGTTGCCTTAATCCACTCTAAATTATTGATATTGATATGGGCAACAGCATAATGAGAATCTCTCGCCTTCTCCAACATTTCTTTTGCGTTAACTAACATATAATTTATCTCCTTTTACCTATTAATTATACCTCAGTTTAGATATATTGTTACAAATTTTATGAATTAAGTAAAATATATGAATTTAAAATTTAATTACTTTCTCTATTTTAGAAAATCCATAAATTGTTGCAGTCGCATCTTTTAAATAAAATACTTGATTATTTGAATCAGATGCTTTATAGAGACTTCTCAAATTTGGATAAGCTTCAAGCATTTTTTCTTTAGGTTCTATTCTATTATCCTCAATCAAATTTGCCTCTATTCTAATCCATCTATCTTGTAACAAAGCACAAATCTCAACTTTATTATTTAAACTAACTTGTTTAGAAAAAGATTTAACTTTAGACGTTTGAATATAGAGCTTATCTTCAAACAAGTTAATTGTACCAAAAGGTCTTACTCTTGGTGTACCGTTATCATTAGTTGCTATATAATAAACCTCACTATCTTTCAAAAACTTTAGAACTTCCTTCATATTTATATCTCCTTATTTTATTAAATATTATATAACTAGTTTATAAAATTTTAAAAATATATGACTCTTTAGAATAACTTAAATATTTATTCATAAAAAAAATTATATTAAATTAAAATAGTTAGTATAAAATAATAATTTCATAATAAAAACCTTATATGTTTTTAACTAATAACTTCAATTTGAATCTAATTCTAGTAAATTAAATACTAAATTAATTGGAAAGGAATAAATGTAACCCTCTATAATAATCCATAACTATCAACTAGTTTAAGAGTAGTTATTCCTATTAATTCACCCTTTTTATTTAATAAAGCACCACCGCTTGAACCATTACTCGACGTAACGTTTGCTTGAATCATTTTTCTAGAAAAGTCATTAATTTTTATACTAACGGAATTATTTACGATATTTCCTTCTGTAATACCTATTCCTAAATTATTTGCATTTCCGATTGCAAAACATTTTTCTCCCGGTTTCGAATTTTTTTTGGCTGTTTTAATTGTTTTAATTTCTAATTTTACCGAACTCATTTTCTCTAAAATAGCAATATCGTTATTTTCATCGTATGTTTTTACAGTACATTCAAAATAATCATTGCTAAAAGGGCTCCTAAGCATTATGAAATCATGGATTTTCCTTGTTGTTGTAGTATTATAAGAAATTACATGAAAATTTGTAACCAATAAATCTTTTTCAAATGCTACAGCTGATCCATACGATATATCTCCCTCAGTTTCGCATTTTACTTCAAAAACAGAATGAATAGAGCGATCAAAAATGCTATCAGCAGAATAGAATTTATTAAAAAAAATTAAACTAGAAATTCCCAAAAATGTTATTATGTTTAGTGTTATATTTATTATATGTATTTTTTTCATTAGAGATTATAAGTTGTTTTACTAGTTATTGGACTAATATCAAAAATGATATCTTTTTTGTTACCATTTAGTGTGGTATTTTCATCTAATGAGATTATCATTTCAGGAATATTAATACTTGTCTTATAAGTACCACTTAGTAAAGAATCAATTATATTACCATTTTTGTCAACTATATAAATACTTACTTTATTATTTTCTTGAAAATATACTTTTATGAAATTATTTGAATCTTTTGAATTTGTTCCATAGTAAGATAAGAATTGATAAGAATTAAGAGAATTAATTTTTTTTAGTTTTCTTTTGTTTATTCCTAAACTCGTGGTATAAAATGATATTCCGCTATTGCTAGTAAAATAGCAATCTACCATATTTTTAGAATTTATATCTGCGTCATCTAGACTATAAATACTTAAACTTAAATTAATTTTAATTCTTTCTTTTGATTGTAGCTTTATTGTTCCTGTGACAGTTAATGTTTTTTTGCGACTTGTTAATATATTGCTTTCTAATAAAAACTTGAAATCCAATCCTTTATTTAGCAGTTCATTTGTAGGAGCGTCTTTAATAAATTCTAAATGTATTTTTCTGTTTTTTCCTTCTGAAATAATCCAGTATATTTTATATGCATTTTCTTTAATATTTATTTCTCCAAAACCGCTATAATTATTTGGTCCTGATATATATATTTCTAAAATTTTATTTTCATCAACTAATAAGACATTAGAAAAATCGTTTAACATTTCATGATTCTCTGTTTTAAAAAAACTTATAATAAAAAAAACACTTAAGAAAAGAACATAAATTGTAGTTAATACCATTAATGCCTTTTTTAGTTTTTTTTTGCTAAGTAATTTTGATAACATGTTAATACCTCTTTAATCTTTTTTTTATTCTGAAATATTTAAGTTTAATTTTTATATAAAAATTAACTTTCTAATAATAGTTTTAATTAAGTAAAAAAAACAATAAATTCTTATGAATTATTGTATAACAGCTATTCCAGAAACGAATAACTTCTTCGAATCGTTTTTTGAATAAGTATTGTAATAACTCATAAATTGCCACAAATCAGAGTGGATTTCGACTCCATAACCATTATTATATCCGTAATATTTATTTGTAATTGGGTCATAATAAATAAATATTGTATGGATTCCTTTTTCTATATTTATATTTCCATCTGAGGAAAGTTCATTGAAAAAAGTTAAAATAATATATTTACTTTGAAGAGCTGCTCCTTGTTCAAAACTAGTAAAGTCATTAAGTGGCCAATATGAAGTTAAACTATTGTTAACACCATATAAGCCTAATACATCCGTAATGTCGTTAAGTTGCCAAAAATAGTAACTGACGAAAGTTTCAATACTAAAAATCGCAACTGAAAAAGCGATTTGCAAAACCGATGAAACACCAAGGACTAAAGCTGGATAATTTGGCCATAAAAAAATTTGGTAGAACCAACTAAGTAGTCCAATCTCCAAAGCAACTATTAAACCCGCTACTACTGGAATGACAATCTCTATAATAATCGGGTAAGCAATTATATTGAAAAGAGTAAATATTAAGTTTGAACCAATAAACATTAAATCCTCAGGTATAGGATTTGTACCAAAATAGCCAAGCAATAGATCCGCGTTTGAATATTGTACCAAAGCAATTAAAGTTGCCAAATCAACTTGAGTTCCTGTTGAATATAAAAAATTGTAAATTGATATTACACCACATCCTGCATTCTTCATAGTAGTTAAACCGAAATCCCAATCTTCCCATTTCCTATTATTTTGATCATTTATATAACCGCTTACTGGAGTATTTTGAGAATTTTTATTAAATCCATTTTCAATAATTAGCATTTTTGCCATGTGATAAATTACTGGTAATGGGCCATGAACAAATAAATTGGGGCGGTTATGATCGCAGCAGAGATTCTATCAGCAGTAGATAATCCAACAATAGCGACACTAATATAGATGGATGGGAGTAAAAAACGACCTCCATTATCATCGCCAAAATCTCCAAAATCTCCAAAATTAATCGATGAATTTATGGATTTCGTATTATCGATGTCGATTGAAAGTACATTTGATCCTAAAAATTGAAGACCACCATGATCAAAAGTTATATCCTTTTTCCCCTGATCATTAGTAAATCCATAACCAATGTACTTTAAGTGATCTATAACTTCACCGCTATCACTATTAACGAGACTAACGTCTACATAAATGACATTAATCCCACTAATATAGTTGGCTTCGTATATTACTGTTGAGTTTTGAATCTCAGAACTAAGTTCGAGATTATTATATCCATAAATATTTCTAGCATTTGTCTGAGATGAATAAACTGTTCTTGTTTCAGTTTCAATTAATTTAACTTCAGAAAATGAATTAAGATATTCTTTACATGCTTTTTTATCATTTTCCCAACCTGTTACAAGCTCTCGTTCAAGTGGAAAGCTATAACTAAAAATGAAACCGTTTATAGAAACTGCTAAAATGGAAATAAAACAAATTGATAAAAATAAAAAATACTTTTTCATGACCCCCTCCAATCTTTAACTTTAATATAACGTATTAATTAGATAATTTGTAAATTAATGTAAAAATGTTATTTTAATTGAAAATAAACATAATTAAAGTCGGAAATATTTATGAATTAACCTTATTCATATGGAAAACTCTCGCCAAAATTATGTATATTGAAAATAATATCTTCAGAACTATCATTAATAGTAAATAAAGGATCTAATTTAAACGTCATTTGATCAACATTAACTTTAGTTGTATATGTTCCACTTAGTAAAATTGAAGTTATTTCTCCTTTTTCATCAATATTGTAAATAGTAAGTCTATTATCTTCAAATATTACTTTAATTAAACTATCATTAGTTCTATTTATTCCATAAAATGAAAATGATTTATTACAATATCTCGAATATAACATTATTAATTTTCCCTTTGTTACTTTGAGATCTACAGAATAAAATTCAATAAATTCACTAGTAAATGTACAATCAAACATTTTTTTTGCATCTATTTCTGAATCAGGTAACTTTTCGTTAAATAAGACAAGAGGCATATAAATTCCTTCATCTTCAGATAAAAAAAAATCAATATCTACCTTAATTTGATTTTCTACGTATTTAAAATTATTTTTTACAAATGTAATTGTACCATCAACACCAGTCTTTAGTAGTCTCGGTGTTGGTGCATCATCAATAAATACTATAAATAGTACATTGCGAGTGAAATAACAATTCACATCGTAAGTTTCATTTTTAATTACAATGGTACCATTACCACTCTGATCTTGAAAACCTATTATTTTAAAACTAAGTATGTCATTTTCGTCTTTCCAAATAGAATTTCTCTTGTGTGTTATTTTGTCAGAGAAAAAAAATTCACAACTTGAAAGAACAAATACAAAGAAAAAGGAAACCGTGAGTAAAAAAATCTTCTTTTTCATAAAATCTTTACTAATATTTTATTCCCATATAATTTTAAAAATAACTTCATAGATACCCCTTTTTGCTTTTTATAGTCTAATTATATAGTAAAAAGATTTTTTTTTGAAAATTATGTAATTATTTTCTTCTACATGTCAATCATTAGTTAATTTCATAATAAATACACTATAGATTTTGAGATGTAACTTAATAATTTTTAAAGTTTAGAATTTTATTCACATAGAATAATAAAAATAAGAATATTGTCTGTTTTTCAATATATTCTATCGATATTATTGATTTAATACACAATATAAAAGGAGATTTTATTGTTAATAATTGAAGAAGATAAAAAAGTAAAAAATAATAATTTAATTGATGAAAAAACATTTACGGGAAAATATTATATTTATCCACATATTCCTTTTTGAAATATAGATTTTAAAAAATATACTTAAATATAACGAGATAAGTAACTCTAAAATATATGCATTACGTAAAAAGTAAATGAATACAAAGTTTTACTACAAAAATCATATTGAATTTATGGACAAACATGATAACCTACAAACTAATATTGTATGGATTTGATAATTTATAATAAAAAATAACTCTATACACAATGTATAGAGTTATTTTTAAAATCTATTTATACTCAAAGTATGAAAGAGATTAAATTTAAAGCCTTTTATTCAGCTTTTGATACACCTTTAACAGCATCTTTTAAAGCTTTTCCTGCTTTGAAAGCTGGAGACTTTTGTTCAGGAATTTGAATAGGTTTTCCATCTCTAGGTGCAACCCCTGCTCTAGCAGCTCTTTTTCTTACTACCCATGAACCAAAGCCAGAAATAATAACTGGTTCATCTCTTTTAGCTAGTGTTTCAGTTATAGTAGCAGTTAGTGCATTAATAACTGTTTCAGCTTCCTTTTGGGTTACATCAGCTCTCTTAGCAACCACTTGAATTAATTCAGATTTTGTCATCTTATATCCTCCCTTTTCTTATAAAATATAAGTAATCTTATTAATTATATTCTAAATTATTGTTTTTTTTTATATAAATACAATTATCTACATTTATGTTTTTTTTATGTTATTATAGTCTCATTTCCGCTTAATAGTCCTCTTCTTTAAGATCTCTAGATAGTAATTTTTCTAAAGCATCAGGAGCAGATAAATTATTAAAAATAATTTCATAAGTAGAATTTATTATTGGTAACTCAATATTGTTTTTCTTAGATAATTCTGCTAAGGCTTGAATTGTTCTAATACCTTCAATTGTTTCTTTTTCCTCACTATAAATTGTTTCAAGTGGAACACCTTGTCCAATTCTAACACCAGCTTTAAAATTCCTTGATAAAGTTGAAGAAGCAGTTACAATTAAATCTCCTAATCCAGCAAGCCCATAAACAGTTTCTTTTTTTCCACCAAATGTCTCTACTACTTTAATTATTTCAATTAAACCTCTAGTAATTAGAGCAGCTCTTGCATTCTCACCCATACCCATTCCATGAACTATCCCACTTGATACAGCAATTGCATTTTTTGTAACACCAGCAAGTTCTGCGCCAATAGTATCAAGAGATGTATAGATTCTTAAATATGAATTAGAAAAAAGATCTTGTACTTGTTTAGCCAAACTACAATTAATGCTTGCTGCTGTGAGAAGAGTAACTCTTCTTCTAATTACCTCTTCAGCGTGACTTGGTCCAGTTAAACTAACAAAGCCATTAAGCTTTGAAGGAGCAATCTCTTCTTTAACAATAATAGAAGGAGTTTTTAAAGTTAAAACTTCAATTCCTTTACTTGCATTAATAAAACATACTTTCTTTCTTAGAACTTTATTTATATCTTTTAAGACTCCTCTTAAATATAAAACTGGTAAGACAAGCAAATAAATATTTGAAAAATTAACCCCTTCAGCAAGGTCAAGAGTTCCTTTAATTTTTAAATCTAGATTAACATTAAAAACAGGATGAATTCCTTTATTAATACTCTCAATGTAATTAACATTTTTGTCAAAAATTAGTACTTCATTACCATTTTGTGCAAGTACCTGAGCTAAAGTAGAACCCCAAGCACCTCCACCATAAATTGAAATTTTCATCTCTATACTCCTTAATTTAAAATATAACTAATCAGTAGTAATCTTTCTCTCAAAAAATAATAGTAATGGAGTTCCAGTAAAATCAATAGATTTATTAAATTGATTAATTAGATATCTCTCATAACTAAAATGAACGCTTAATGGTTCGTTTACATAAATGCTTATTTTAGGTGGGCAAGTACCTACTTGAAGTGCATAATAGAACTTAGCTTTTTTTTGATTAAATGGTTGAGGAGGAGTAAATAAAATCGCATCATTTAAGATTTCATTAATGATAGAAGTTTTTATTTTCTTATGAAAATTTTCATATGCCCTGTCAATTGGACCAAAAATCTTATCTATTCTTTTATTTTCAAGGGAAGATAAGAATACTATTTCAGCATAACTTAAAAATTTAAATTCATCTCTTATTTTATCTTCCATTTCTTTCATGGTATTAGTTTCTTTTTCAACTAAGTCCCATTTATTAACGATAATAACGATTGCTTTATTTGCATCAGTAATATAACTACAAACATGTTTATCTTGTTCTTGAACTCCAACACTTCCATCAATAACTAATAAACAAACATCACTTTGCTCCACAACATCTATTGTTCTAAATAATGAATACTTTTCTAAAGCTTCTTCGAATTTACTAGTTTTTCTAATACCTGCTGTATCAACTACTACATATTCTTTATTATCTCTCTCAAAAAAAGTATGAGTCGGATCAAGGGTAGTTCCAGGAACTTCACTTACTATTACTCTTTCAAAACCTAAAATTGCATTAGTTAATGAAGATTTTCCAACATTAGGTCTCCCAATAATACAAAAAGGTATTTTAGACTCATTATCTATACTATCAGTTTCTACCATGTATGAAATAATTTTATCTAATAAATCTCCAATTCCTCTTCCATGATAAGCAGAAATACAAACAACATCATCAAAACCAAGAGAATAAAAATCATATGTTTTTTCTAGAAAATCATTACTATCAACTTTATTAACAACACAAAGAACAGTTTTTTTGCGTTTTAATAATAACTTTTTTATTTCTTCATCATCTGCTAATAAACCATCATATGCATCAGTTAAAAATAAGATAAGATCAGCTTCTAAGATTGCTAACTCAACTTGATTTTTAATAAGTTCACTAAAAGTAGTAGATTTAAAATCTAATCCACCTGTATCTATAACCGAAAATTGCTTGGATAACCAATTAACCGTTCCATATAATCTATCTCTTGTAGTACCGCTTTTATCATCAGTAATAGCTATTCTTTTGTCAACTAACCGATTAAAAAGTGTTGATTTGCCTACATTAGGTCTTCCAACAATAGCTACTTTAAAAGACATCTCTTATTTCTTTTCTTTATCTCTAACTTCTTTTTTTAACAATCCACCGACTGTTTGTTTGAAGGAGTCATTATCATCTTGAGTGCCTAAATATTTTTCATATTCAACACGTTCATTTTGCTCAACTATTTTTCTAACTGATAATCTAATATGCCAATTTTTAACATTAAGTTCAACAATCTGAGCTTCAACTACTTCACCAACAACATAATGAGATTCTAAATTCTTTACAGATAGAGGTAAATCTCTTCTAGCTATTACAGTATCAACTTTTCCAAGTGATACGCCAATTCCCTCATTAGTAATTGAAGTAATTGTGCATTTTACAACATCAAATTGTCTATATGAAAAATCATCCCATGGATTACTTTCAATTTGTTTTTTAGATAAAGAAATTCTTTGTGAGTCAGCATCCAATTTAATGATTTTAACTTCGATTTCATTTCCAACTTTTAAATATCCTTCAGAATTATCATTAGGATTCCAAGTTAATTCAGATATATGAAGTCCACCAATCACTCCTTTAGCAAGTTCAACTAAAGTTAAACTAGGAAGTTTCTTATAAATTTTTCCTTTAACAGTTTCTCCAACGTTATGCAAACTAGCATATTCTTCATAAGGAGTAGGTTTAGCATCTTTAATCGATAATTCAAGTTTATCTTTTTCTTTACTTAAAATTTTAACTGTAACAGTATCCCCAATATGCAAAAATTCTTTAGGATTATTAACTCTTGAATAATCAAGATTAGAAAATCTTAAAATACCTCTAGTATTCTCAATATTTATAAAATAACAATAATCAGTTACATCTCCAACAGTACCTTCAACGATATCTGATGCATTCAATTTGTCATAAGATATCTTTTTAAGAACTTGTTTTTCTTCATATTTAGCATGATTTTCTCTTTTAACTACATGAGAATTAGAAACTAAAACACTTTTTTTCCTATCAAGAGGATCTGGAACTTCAAGAATAATTACATCAATTAATAATTTCTTAAAATCATCAGGAATTTTAACACTTAAAAGACTTAATGGTAGAAAAGCATCGTAACCTTCTACTTTACCTCTTACACCAGTTTTTAGTTTTTCAACTACTTTAAACTTATAAACTTTATTAGGATCATAAGTTAATTTAAATTCATTATATTTTTCTTCCTTTTGTAATGGAAGTCTAGATAATAAAGCAATAGCTCCATCACCATCTAAAACTGAAGAAACAATAAATTCAATTTCATCTCCTACTTTAATTAATCCCTCAAAAGTTGAAACTTTAGGACTAGAATAATATTCTGGATGAATTTTTCCTTCAATAGGAAAACCAAAATCGATAGTTAAAGTATCGCTTTCAACCCTAGTAACAATCCCTTTATATTTGTCTCCCGTCTTTGGAAAAAGAGGTAAATCTTGATAATTATATTCGTTTTCTGACATAAATTAATTAATTCTCCTTGATTTAATAATTTTTATAATCTCATCTGATACTTCATCTATTGTCATATAGGTAGTATCTATTTCAATCGCATCATCTGATTTAGTCAGAGGACTTATATCGCGATTAGAATCTTTAAAATCACGTAATTTAATGTCTTCAATAATTTCTTCTAAAGAAGAATTTTTGAATACATTAGTATTTTCTAATAATCTCCTTTTCGCTCTTTCTTCAATCAAAGCAGTCAAGTAAATTTTTAGATTAGCATTTGGAAGCACAACTGTACCGATATCCCTGCCATCCATGACAACAAACTTAATTTTTGCAGCAACTTTTCTCTGCAAAGATACAAGATTATCTCGTACAACTTTTAGTGAAGAAACTAATGATACATTTTTAGTTACTTCTACAGATCTAAGTTCAGCCGAAATATTAATTCCATTTAAATATAGCTGATTTTCTTTATAATTAATATCGATAGTTTCCAAAAAACCATATAGATTCTCATCAAAAAGGTCTATTTTGTTTAGAAGTGCATAATAGGTAACTGCGCGATACATTGCACCAGTATCAATATGTGTCCAGCCTAACTTTCTCGCAACTTCGATACTAACAGTAGTTTTTCCACTACCCGCAGGTCCATCAATTGCCAATATAAAACCAACCATTTGAGTCCTCCACCTTAAAAATTATACCATACTTATCTAAATTAATATCTAAAATAACAATAATTAACCTAAATACCTTTTTTATAGGAATATAGTTTCTTTATCTCATGAATTTTCAAAGGTCGATATGAACCTTCCTTTAAACCCTCAGTATCAAGAAATGCATACCTCACTCTAGTGAGGTGAATTACTTTATAACCAAGATGCTCAAATATTTTTTTAACTTCATGATTTTTACCATCTACTAGGATCATTCTTATTAATGTAGAAGTGTTATTTTTATCTAATTCATCAATTTTAACATATTTAGGTTTAACATAAGTTGAATCATCGATATAAGCTCTTACTCGTAGTTTTCTAACAACATCTTTAATGACAACACTTCCTACTCTAACTAAATATTCTCTTTCAATCTCATTTTTAGGATGTGATAAAATGTTTGTTAATTCTCCATCATTTGTTAGTAACAATACCCCTTTTGTATCATAATCTAAACGACCAATTGGATATACTCTCGAGGTTTTATCTTCATCATTTAAAAGATCAATAACCGTTTTTCTTCCTTTTTCATCGCTAACTGATGTAATAATACCTCTTGGTTTATTCATCAAAAAATAAACTTTATCAACTTCAGCTATTAAATTACCATCAAAATAAACTTTATCATTAGGTCCAACTTGGAAACCTAGATTTTTAATTACTTCATTGTTTACAGTAACTCTACCCTCTAGAATAAATTCTTCAACTTTACGTCTAGAAGCAATACCGTGATTACTTAAATATTTATTTATTCTTACCATACTAAAACTAAAATAGTTAATTTTAACACTATCTATTTCTCCCTAGATACATAAGTACCATCCCAAGTAGAAACGATAATTTTATCTCCATTTTCAATAAACATTGGAACCTTTACTAAAAGAGAAGTTTCCAAAACAGCATCTTTTAAAGAATTAGTCTTAGTGTTATCTCCTTTAACACCGCTTATTGTGTCCACAACTTCTAAAACTACTTTATCTGGTAATGTTATACCTAAAATCTCAGAACCATAAAAGTTTATTTGAACTTCATTAGATTCTTTAATATACAAAATCTCATTTTTAATAACATCTTCTTCGATTTCTATTTGTTCGTAAGTAGAAGTATCCATGAAGACTCTCTTAGATCCATCTGCATATAAATATTGCATAGGTTTCTTTTCAATAGTTGCAAGTTTTATTTTAATTCCAGCATCAAAGCGATAATCAACTGTTGAACCAGTCCTTAAATTTTTAATTTTAGCTCTTACAAATGTATTACCTTTACCTGGTTTAACATGTAAAAATTCTAACACTTGATATATTTCTCCCTCGTATTCAATTGTAATTCCTGTTTTAAAATCATTTGTACTTACCATAAATTATCTCCTTAATTTAAATATTTATTTATTATGACTATATAATCATAACAAAATTTACAAAAAAAAGCACTTTTATTGTTCTTTTTATCCATTTAATGATTAAAAATAAGCAATTAACTTAAATTTATAAATTTATAATCAATTCTAGTTATTTTTTCAGTTTCTCTAATCTCGATGAAATAATTCCAAGAAATTGAGCCTGGTTTTGGATCTGCAGCAACCCTTTTATTAAAAGTAACATAAATAACACCTTTTATAATTACTGCACTTTTAAGTTCAAATAATGTATCAGGAGAACTATCTCTAAAATTAACTAAGACTATAATCTTTTCTTTGAAGAACTCAGAGTCGTACTTTTCAAGATCTTGAGCTAGAGCTTCTTGACTATTTTTGTCATAATTTGAAATAATAGAAGTAAGTCTTTCTCTATTTCTTATTAATTGTTTTTCTGTTTTTGAATATGAATAATTTGTAATAGTCGCTTTTAGTGGTTCAGTAATAGTTTCAGTTTTTTGACAAGACACCAATAAACCCATTAAAATAACTATTAATATAAGATTTAATTTTTTCATTTTTCACCTCTTTCCTTTAATTTAAGATTTTTTAAATAATCTATTGCTTGATAATAAGAATTTAACTTTTCGCCCATAAACCTTTTAGAAACAACATCATAAATATAATCTATCTTTCTAAAATCTTCCCTAGTAGTTATATTTGAAAGATGAACTTCAACTTTAGGAATAGTAATATATTCTAAAGTATCTCGAATGGCTACCGATGTATGAGTTAATGCACCAGGATTAATAATGATTCCATCATAAGTTAAAAATTCTTCTAACTTATCAATTATACTACCTTCATGATTGCTTTGGAAAAATTCAAACTCGATTTCTGGATAACTTTTTAAAATGCTCTCTTTTAAATCAATATATGAAAATCCACCATAGGAATTTTTATTTCTAAGTTCTAGTTTATTAAGATTAGGACCACTTACAATTAGAAGTTTCATAATAAACTATTTTTCCTAAGATACATGTATATTTCTTGAGCAGTTAACCTACTAGTATCAGATAAATTAATCGAAACATTAGCGAAATATTCATATTTCGCCCCTCTTCTTTCGTATAAATCTTCTAAAGAAATAGTTTTTAGAAGCGGGCGAGAAGCCATATTTACACGTGATTTAATTAAATCTAAATTACCTTTTAAATAAATAATTAATCCATCCATAAAATCCTTATTTTCTAATCTTTCAACAATTCCACCACCACAACAAATAATTGCTTTATCAACTTTTAATAATTCCTTTAGTTTATTAGATTCTAAATCGCGAAAATAACTTTCACCATTAACATTAAATATTTCTAATATTTCTTTCTTTTCATCTTGTTCAATTAATTTGTCGACATCAAAAACACTAAATGCAGTTAACTCATTTAAAAATTTTCCAATAGTAGTTTTTCCGACGCCTGGTAATCCAATTAGATAAATTCTCATTCTCCCTCACTTTCACCAATACCTAAAAAAGTATCTATTAAATTATATACTTTTATCTTAAAATTATTTTCACAAACGTTTATTATGGAACAATCAAATTGATTTTTAAACCAAGTCTTTTGTTTTTTTGCTAATCGCATTGATGATTTAATGATCCTTTCTTTTGAAGAATCAAGAGAGATTTCATTATTTAAGTATAATCCAATTTCTCTGTAACCAATAATATTTAGACTAGTACCGTTATCTTTTAATGATTTAACCTCATCTATAAAACCTAGTTTTAATTGTTCTTCAAGTCTTTTTTCAAGTCTTTCCTTAAGGATATCTCTTGGAACATCTAAATAGATAACTAGATTATCAAAATTAGGAGTATTTTTTACTTTTGGAACTATTTCTTTACGAAAAACCACTCTTTCGTGCATCCGCTCTAATCTTATTCTATTTTTACTATCTACTTTATTGAAAGGATCTATTGCTAGAATTTCTTCAAATAAAATATCGCTAGATTTATCTTTAACTACATTCGAATAATTAATGTCATGAGGAGTACCTTTTAAATCATAAGAGAATAAAAGTGCTTTGGCATATAAACCAGACCCACCGACTAAAAACAAAGTTTCTAAATTCTTTTCAATTTCTAAAAACTTGATTTTAAAATCGGCTACTGAATATTTTTCTTTTGAACTCACAAGAGATAAAAGATGATGTTTTACACCTTCCATCTCGGATTCACTAATTTTCATAGATCCGATATTTAAGTCACTATAAACTTGTACAGAATCACAATTTATAACTTCAAACCCATATTTTTTAGCAATTTCAATTGATAATTTAGTTTTTCCCGAAGAGGTTGCTCCTGCAAGTAGAATAGCTTTTTTCAATTTAAACAATCCTTTTGAATAATTTTTCGATTTCTTTATCGGAAATAAGTATCATTACTGGTCTACCATGAGGGCAAGTATAAGGGTTATCACATTTTCTTAAATCAGAAATCAAAGTATTGATTTCAAAAATTGAAAGTTGATGATTAGCTTTTACTGCTCCTTTACAAGAAACACTTTTAGCTAAATTATCAAATATTCTTGATAAATCAATTTCTTTATCATCTATTAAATAACTAAGAATTATTTCTAAAAATGAATCTATATCTTTATCCCTTAGAAAATTAGGAATACTATTTATTAATTTACCATTAATACCTATACCTAAATTTGCTAAAATATCTTTTTTACTGTTTAACAAATTTATTTCATCATCCCGAAGATAATTAATACTATACTCAACTAAAAGATTAGTTGTTCCCGAATGAAACCTAGAAAAAGAATTATAATAATATTCATAACGTATCCTTTCAGCGGCAGCATGTGTATCTATTAAATACATACCATTTTCATTTTGAAATAATAGATAAGTTTGAAAAAGTGTACCTACGTAATCAAAATAAGGTAATTTTTCATCACTATTTGTAAGTAAATCTATTTCTTCAAGAGAATCATTATTTTCAAATAAAGATAGCATTTCTTTTGGTGAATCATATATAGGGTTCGTAGATAATGAATCACCTTTAAAATCATTATTGAATAATCTTGACGAATCATTCTGATAAGTATTATGAAAATTATTATTAATTTTATTATCAAGAGGTGAAATAGTTTTAGATACCAAAGTGTCCTTCACAATTTTTTCAATTTGGTAAGCTACTTGATATTCATTAGCAATTTTAATAAATAATTTTTGAGGATGAACATTTGGATCAATAGAAGTCGTATCAACTTCAATATTAATTAAAGCTATTGGAAATCTATTAAGCATGATAAAAGAATGAAATCCATCCACAACCGCATTTATAAGTCTAGGATTTTTAATTAATCTATTATTAACCGTAAGATAAATATCTCTCTTATTAGATTTAGTGATAAAAGGACTAACAAGATATCCATTTATTTTAACATTTTTATTAAGGGTCTCAAAATATAGCAAATTAGAAGATATTTTTTCCCCGAAAAGACTAATAAAAGTATCTAGCACTTTATTAGTTCCAAAAGTTTCTTTAAATAATTTATCATCTATATATAACTTAAACCTAATATGCGGATTAGTTAAAGCAAAAGCATAGAAAATTTCAATGATATTTCTTTCTTCTAATTTATCGTTACTTAAAAATTTAAATCTTGCTGGTGTATTAAAAAATATATCTTCTACTCTAATAGTAGTACCAGGATTTCCCGAAGATGCTCTAAACTCCTTTTCCTTATTTCCCTCAGTTTGATAAAAAAAGGCATCGCTATCTATAGTTTTAGATAATATAGAAAATCTAGAAACAGAAGAAATAGAAGCAAGTGCTTCACCTCTAAAACCAAGAGTCTTTAGATGATTCAAGTCAATTCGATTTGATATTTTAGAAGTAGCATTCCTCAAGATAGATTTTTTAATATCTTCTTCTACCATTCCACAACCATCATCTATCACTTCAATTAATTTTTTACCTGAATTCAGAATCTTAATTGTTATACTACTAGCCCTTGCATCAATAGAGTTTTCAATTAATTCTTTAACTACTGATGACAAATGTTCAACTACTTCTCCCGCCGCAATTACATTTGAGAGCTCATCGCTCATTACATTTATTATACTCATTTGTTTTTTAACCTATTTTGATAATTTTTAAGTAAAAGTAAAGCATCGAAAGGAGTTATATTATCAGTTGAAATATTTAAAATTTCATCAACTATTTTCAAGTTTATTCCAGTTCCCTCATCTAGTTCTTTGAATACATCAACATTAAATAAATTTTTATCATAAGAACTATCTTTATTCTCAAGTTCTTCTAATACTTTATTACTAACTTTTAAAAGTGAATCAGGTAGTCCTGCAAGCTTTGCTACTAAAATACCGTAACTTCGATCAGAAATACCATATTCAACTTTATGTAAGAAACTAATTGTATCTTTACTTGTAATAGCTTTTACAAAAAGGAAAGTAAAGTTTTTATCTTTATCAAGGAAGGAAATAAGTTCATGGTAATGAGTTGAAAAGAAAGTATGGGCATGGATTTTTTTATTTACATAATTAATAATTCCATAAGCTAGACTAATTCCATCATAGGTTGAAGTGCCTCGCCCTATCTCATCAAAGATTAATAAACTTTCTGAGGTAGCATTGTTAAGTGCATAATTACATTCTAACATCTCAACCATAAAAGTTGACTTTCCAGAAATAAGTTCATCACTGGAACCTATTCTAGTGTATATAGCATCATATAGCCCTAAATTTGCGTAACTAGCAGGAACAAAAGAACCGATTTGTGCCATGATAACAATTAAAGCCATTGAGCGCATATAAGTTGATTTACCAGCCATGTTCGGACCAGTAATTAAAAATATCTCACCTTTTTTCATTTTAATATTATTTGATATATATTTAGTTTCTCTTTCAACTACAGGATGTCTAGCATCATTAATTGTAACTTCATTAGAATCATTAATTATTGGTCTAGTGTAATTATATTTAATAGCATTTTTAGCAAATGCTAAATATACATCAATATTTGCTAAAACATATGCTAAATTTTGAAGTGAGTCTTGATATTTAGAAACAAAATTAAGAACATCTTTAAAAATACTATTTTCTAAAGTCAAAGATTTAAAATTAGAATTAATAATTAAATCTTCTAATTTCTTTAATTCAATCGTTGTATATCGTTCACAATTAGTTAATGTTTGACGTCTTATATATAAAAATTCATCTTTAACTAATGGTAAAAGTGAATTAGTAACTTCTAAAAAATAACCAAAAACATGATTATAACCAATTTTTAATTTATCAATCTTAGTTCGCTCTTTTTCAGCTTGTAAATAGTTATCAATATATTTTTTTCCATTTTGAGAAATAAGCCTAAGTTCGTCTAAGTCGCTATTGTATCCTTCTTTGATAACGCCTCCATCTTTTAATAAAAAGGGAGATGATTCATCAATACTTTTTTCAAGTTCATTAACTAAATCCTCATGTAAGTTAATAGAACTACCAATACATCGTACTTTTTCACTTTTATAACTTGATAATATTTCAACTAATTTTGGTAAGATAACTAAGGTATCCTTTAAATTAATTAAATCTCTTGGACTTAAAGTGTTATAATTTATCTTACTAATTATTCTATTTATATCATGAACATTATCAAGAACACTCCCTAATTTATCCATTAATTCATACTCTAAAAACCCATCTACATAATCATAACGCTCAAGAATAGCATTTTTATCATATAAAGGATTCTCTAAAAATTGATGTAATTTTCTTTTTCCAGCTCTTGTTCTAGTTGCATCTAAAATAGAAAAAAGTGTTGACTTATACTCATTAGAAAGGGATTCTTCTAATTCTAATGATTTTCTCTCTCGATTTGATAATTTTAAATATTTTTTCAAAGATAAAACTTGAAAAGATTGTAAATGTTTGATATCAATTTTAAAAATATTATTTAAATAATTTATTAATAATGAACTTGCTACTCTCCCTGAAGTATTAAGATTAGCAATAGCTTTATGATTAGATATAGAAGAATCATCAAAATAAGAAACTAAAATATCCATTTTTTTAAGTGAGTCGACTAGGGATTCCATAGTGTCTGTTTTAATAATAACTTCTTTTATTTTATGAACTTTAAGTAATTCTATAAGTTCTGAAATCATTAAAGAATCATAAATTGCTGCTTCACCAGTAGATATATCCACAAAAGACATAGTGTAACCAAACTCACATAAAACTAGCGACGCTAAATAATTATTTTTAGCAGGATCAAGAATCTCGTCTTCCAAAATTGTTCCCTTTGTGATAATTCGAGTCACATATCTTTCAACTAAACCTTTTCCAGGTTCTCCAAATTGCTCAACAATAACAACTTTAAAATCATTATTAATTAGTTTTTGCAAATACGCTTTGACAGCGTGATAGGGTACCCCACACATAGGAATTTTTTCATTTTTATTTTTTTTTGTTAAAGCAATTTCTAAAACTTTAGAGGCAACAATTGCGTCATCGAAAAACATTTCATAAAAGTCACCAAGTCGAAAGAAGACTATCGCATCCGGATAGTCTTCTTTTATTGCCAAATATTGTTTTATTATTGGAGAATAATCATTCATCAATAAAGTGTTTTAGTTCCCCAAGATACCTTTAAGCCAGTTAATAAATGCTTCCAAAAATGGAATATTTTCAACGGTCCAAGCCTCGAGATCTGGAACGAATGTGCAAACAAGTGCGAATATTAAGAACAATACTAAAAGACCAACTATAGCAACAGAAAGCCAAATAATAAATCTAACTTCGAAAGGAAGTTTCTTTTTAGGTTCTTTAAATATAAGTTTTCCATCAGCATCTGGAATAAAAGGCATCTTTTTATAAAACTTTTGCACGTTTTTATTTTGCGCTCTTGTATTATTAGCTCTTTCTTTATCTAAACTTGCCTCAGTTAATCTTAATGCGTTGAACTCACCTTTCTTACCAAGAAAGCTTGCTGCATTAATAAAGATAGTTTCATTAGGTGTATCATCATCAACTTCTTCATATAATTCTTCATCTTCTTCATAAACTTCATCAAGAGTTTCAGTAACATTTTCTTTTTCACCAATTATTAAATCATCATCTAAAACTGGAGTTAAATCATCTACTTTCGGAGTTAATGCAACTATTTTTTCATTAATTGCTTTAAGTTCTTTAATGACAGGAGTAAGATCAACATTAACAGTTCCGCCAACAAACTGAGCAGGGGACGGTTTAGTTGGTTTCTTTTCTTCTTTACTTAATATTGGACTAACAGATTCAGAAGTAATATCGGAAAGTGGTAAACTTAAATCTACTTCAGTATCATTTGCTTTAACTTCTTCAACTCCAAAAATCTCTTCAAAAGATCTATCAGAAATATCAATAAATTCTTTATCATATACGTTAGTTGTTTCAGGAGCAATATAATTATCTTTTGTCTCTTGAGCATTTTGAAGAATATATTCAATAATTTCTTCTTTCTTTAGTTCAACACTTGCTTTAATATCATTATCAAGAGCAAAACGTTGAATTTCAGTTACATTCATTGATTCTAGTGCATCCGCAGCCTCTTTAGTATAAATATCTCTATCAAGCATACCTTTAATAACGATTTCTTTTAATTGTTCTTTTTTAAGACGCCTTGGAACATCAACTTCATATTTTTCTCCAATATCTCTTATTTCAATTAAAGTAGAAGCTTTATATAGAACTGGTCTAAATTTATCAATAATTAAACCATCAATTCTTCCATAAGAATCATAAAATAGTCTTGAAAGTTTACGATTGAAATCCTTTGGTTCAGGTAGAGTTTTACCATTAGTTTTAACGTTAATTAAAGCTTGGTCATATAATTTATCAATATTTGATTGAGAAACTTCTTTTTCTAATAAATAATCTAATAATTCAAACCATAAAGTGCGATAATAGTCTGTATTAATTTCAGGATCATGAAAAAATACTAGAAGATTTTCAAGCTGAGTTTCACCAAATTCAGTAAACCAAGATAAACGATAAGCAAGCTCATCTGCCATCGATAATCTAGATCTTCTTTTTTCGATTACTGGTTCTCTTAAAACTTCTCTTAGAACAAAAATTCTTGTTTCACGAGGAACTTTTAGATTTAAAGTATCAAAAAACTCCTTGATAGTTCTTGATGGTAAATAGATGAGATTTTCAATTACCTCCTGAATACTTTGCTTTTTCCCTCCAACAGTTATTACACTGTCATTTGTTATATGCTTGTACGCCATCTTGCTCCTCCTAATATTTGCACACTTTATTAATAATTATACATTAAACAATATTTTTTTTATAAATTATACCCTTTTTGTAAAACAAATGAGAATTAAAGAGAAAAAGGCTCTGTAATCTTGAAAATTGTAAAAAATATTAACACAATTTTCTACCTAATATATCGACAAAAATAAATTTGAAATAAAAAAATTTGTAATTTAATAATAATTTCTAAAGTGAATTATTAATATTAAACAATTAGTTTTTTAATTTTTATTGCAAATGAATCCGTTTTTTCCAATTTTTTTTAAAAAAATGATATGATTATATAAGATATTAAGAGGTGAATGAATGGCAAAACAATTAACTGGAGCAGTGTTGTTAGGACAATCAGGTGGTCCAACGAGTGTGATTAATTCTAGTGCGGCTGGAGTTTTTTTAGAAGCACTAAAAAAAGAAAACGTAACTAAAATTTTAGCTGCATCGCACGGAATAAAAGGTATTTTAAATGAAGAATTTTACGATATCAGAAAAGAAAATATAGAAGAACTAGAACTATTATTAACGACTCCTAGTTCTGCTATTGGTTCAGTAAGATACAAATTAAAAGATATTCAAGTAGATGAAGCAGAATATATTAAAATTCTTTCCATCTTTAAAAAATATAACATCAGGTTTTTCTTTTATAACGGCGGAAATGACTCCATGGATACTTGTAATAAAATTTCTAAATTTATTAATAGCACCGGTTATGAATGTCGTTGTATAGGTATTCCTAAAACTATCGATAACGATTTAGATTTAACTGATCACTCTCCTGGCTATGGTTCGGCTGCAAAATATATAGCTACTACATTCATGGAACTTTATTTAGATGCAACAGTCTATGATACTAAACAAATAACTATTGTGGAAGTTATGGGACGTAATGCAGGATGGTTAACTGCCTCCTCTTTTTTAGCAACCCATAAAGGATTTGGACCAGATCTAATCTATTTACCAGAAAAACCATTTGATGATTCCCTCTTTTTTGAACAAGTACTAAAAGTTGTTCAAGAAAAAGGAAAATGTATTGTAGCAATCAGCGAAGGTATTAAAACAAGCGATAATAAATATATGAGAGAATTGTTTTCAACTGTTGAAAAGGATTCATTTGGTCATGCCCAACTTGGTGGAACAGCAGTGGTCCTTGCTAATGAAATCAGTAAAAAAACTAAAATTAAAGTAAGATCTATTGAGTTATCTCTCTTACAAAGATGTGCATCTCATCTTGCTTCTTCCACTGATATTATGGAAGCATTTAAAACTGGTGAAAAAGCAGTGATTGCGGCAGTAGATGAAGCCAAAACTGATATTATGGTAGCATTTAAAAGAATTTCAGATTCACCATATGAGATTGAATATGTCTACGTTCCACTAGAAGATGTAGCCAACAAAGAAAAATCAATTCCACTTGAATGGATAAAAGAAGATAATACAGGATTAACTGATGACTTTATTAATTATCTACTTCCTTTAATTCAAGGTGAAAATCAATTAAAGAAAGAAGATGGACTTCCAAGATTCGCAAAATTAAATAAAATTTTATATAAAAAAATCCCTGTTGAAAATTGTGACGGTTGTGATTAATAAAAGATATTTTTGATGGAAAATTATGAATTTGAAAACGAATATCTAATTCAATCTTCTTATCTCCTTGAACTTCAATTAGTTAATGCAATTGAGGTAGGAGATTTAACTTTAGCAAATTCACTTTTAGAGGAAATAAATAAAAAACCAAAAGCAAAATTATCAGAAGATGAATTACGATCAATTAAAAATTCCGTAATTTGTAGTTGTTGCCTCTTCTGTCGAGCTATTATTAAAGCAGGGGTCAAAGATGAAATAGCTTTTAAACTTTCAGATATTATGATTCTAGAAATAGAAAAAATTAATAACAAAGAAGAAGTTCTTCAATTTGAATTTAAAATGCTAGAAAGATATATTAAAAAATCGAGAGAGAAACTTGTGAGTTCATATTCTAATGTTACTATTAAAGCAATGCAGTACATCAATAAAAATGTTAAAGAAAAATTATCTTTAGATATAATTTGCAAAAATATATTTATATCTCCTCCCTATTTATCTTCTGCTTTTAAAAAAGAAACTGGAACTACTATTACTAAATATATCAATAAAATCAAAGCCTTAGAATCTACTTTTTATCTTAAACATACAAATCTTGAAATTGGGGAAATTTGTTATCTCTATAATTTTTGTAATGAATCATATTACACTAATGTTTTCAAGAGCATTTATGACATGACTCCTTCAAATTATAGAGATTTTAGAGAAGATTAAATAAATTTTATTATTAAACAATAAAAAAATATTACTGTAATTTCAAATTTATTGATATAATATTATTATATAAGGATGTTTATATTTTGAATAAATTAGATTATTTGGTTTACGAAATTTATGTACGAAGCTTTATGGACAGTAATGATGACGGAATTGGTGATTTAAATGGTGTAATTTCTAAGTTAGACTATTTAAAAAATTTAGGAGTAACTCATGTCTGGTTAAGTCCTATTTTTGAATCTCCAAATAAAGATTTAGGTTATGATGTTAGTGATTACTATAAAATAAATAAAGAATACGGAACCATGGATGATTTAATAAAATTAATCAAAAAGGCTCATGAATTAGACATTAAAATAATTCTTGATTTTGTATTAAACCATACTTCAGATAAAAATAAATATTTTCTTGAAGCTTTAGAAAATAAGGATTCTAAGTACCGTGAATATTTCTTTTTTGCCGATAAACCTTTAAACAACTTAGGTTCTCAATTTGGTGGTTCTGCTTGGCATGAAGTAAACGGGGAATATTATCTTGGCTTATTTTCTAAATATCAAGTAGATTTTAATTATAATTCTAAAAACTTAAGAAATGAAATACTTGATATATTAGAGTATTATTTGAAAATGGGAGTAGATGGTTTTAGGTTTGATGTTATAAGCTTAATTTCAAAACCTAAAAAATTTATTGATTATGAAATAAATGAATCATTATATAGTGATTTTAAAAATATCGCAAACGGAAAAAATATTTTTAAGTATTTAAAAGAAATTAGTACTCTTTTAAAAAAATATGGGGCGATAAGTATAGGTGAAGGTAGTGGATTAACTCCCAAGAAATCTTTAAAATACTATAAATATTTAGATTTTGTCTTTACTTTTGATTTAATGAATACTGACGGCAGTGAGACCTATAAGTGGAACAACAGATTAGTAACAGTTAAAGAGATCAAAGAGGTCTTAAAATTTAATTCCTTAATCCATGATTCAAAGAGACCTTACACTTTGTTTTTAGATAATCATGATCAACCAAGATACACTTCAAGATTTGCAGATAAAGATATCCCTTTTTACTCAAATTCTTTAATTTTAAGTTTAGTTTATCTTTTAAAGGGGACTATATTTTGTTTTCAAGGTGATGAGATAGGGATGACTAACTACAATTTCAAATCAGGAGAAGAATTAATAGATATTGAGTCAAAAAATATTTTTGCTAGTTTCAAAGATAAAAAAGAAATATTGAGTTACATAAATCTTAAAGCTCGTGATCATGGAAGAACCCCTATGCACTGGGATGATTCACTAAATGCTGGATTTACTAAAAATACTCCTTGGTCTGTAATAAACCCTAATTACCTTAAAATAAATGTTAGTAAATTTGAAAAAGATCAGAGTTCGATCTTAAGTTATTTTAAAAAAATTATTAACTTAAAACGTCGCAATCTTCCCTTAAAATTTGGGAAGGTTAAATTTATAAATGTTTCATTGCCATTAATAATTTATAATAGAATCTATAAATCTCATCAAATTATGTGTGTATTTAATTATTCAAAGGAAATTATAAGTATAGATTTAAAAAATAATAACATCATATTTTCTAATTATCAAGTGAATGATAATTCTAAATTAAAACCCTATGAGGTAAGAATCATTCAAGTAAAATAAAAAAGGAGAGGGAAAAAATGGAAAATGAATTAGTAGAAAGAAATGATAATTCTTCATTAGTCGATCCGAAAAATGAGAAATTATACGAAAAAGACAAAAGAGGATTCTATGTAAAGAAAAAAGAACGTTATTCATACTATTCTCACGGAATTGGTGGATTTATTTTTAATACAGCGTTTGGTGCTTCGTTAATAAGTCCATTTTTCACAGATAATGGTTTCGAACCATGGATGGTTACTATTATTTTAATAATTACTAAAGTCTGGGATGCAGTAAATGATCCACTAGGTGGAATTGTAATTGAAAGATCAAAATTCAAAAGTGGAAAATACATTCCTTGGTTGAAACTTGGAGTTTTTGCTCTTCCTGTTCTCCTTATCATGTTTTTCGCCCTTCAGCCTAACTGGCCAACTCCTATTAAAGTAGTATATATCGTGGCCTTTTATGTGCTTGTTGAAGGTGTATTTACTTTTACAGATATCCCTTTATTTGGACTTACTCTTTCTTGTACAAATATAGTTGAGGAAAGGACCTACATCTTTTCAAGATCTGGATTCTTTAGTGGAATTGGTTTATTATTAGCTTTCTTGATATTTCAACTTTTACATGAAGTTCTACATTGGGACTATATCTACTTAGGTATTATATTTGCGGGATTATATTTTGTCTTTAGTGTTTGGTTACCATTTAATGGTAAAGAAAGATTTTTACCAAATCAAAAAGAAAAAACAAAATTTAAAGATATATTTCAAGCACTTGCCAGAAATAAATATCTAATCATTTATTATTTTGCTCTTTTAATAAGTTTTGGGACTTCCACTATTCAAGGAGTTGTTGTCTATTTATCAAGATATGTTTTAAAAGATCCTAGCCTTTTAACCTATGCTATGTTAGCAACCATAGCACCTATCTTTGTGGTCCCTTTCTTTATTCCTTATTTTGCTAAAAAGTTTGATAAATTTCGTTTATTTATCTTCTTTAATATTGGTACAATAGTTACTTCTATCTTAGCATATTTTATTGGATATACAAATCTAACTGCTTTCTTTATCATGACGATAATAAGAGGAATCTTTTTTGTAGGTATTTCTTTGATGGCATATGGGTTTACTGCAGATATAATTGAGTATGGTCATTATGCAAAAGGAGTTAGGGCTGAAGGTGTTAGTTATTCTATTCAAACATTTAGTGCAAAACTAATTTCTGCACTTCAAGCAGCAATCGTAACTGTATCTCTTCAAATTATGAATTTTAAAACTGATCCAAACCTAGATTGGTTTGAAATAGAACAACCAAAATCAGTTGAAACGGGTGTTTGGTTACTATTTACTCTTATACCTTGTATTGGAGCAATCCTGGGAGTATTTTTGTTTAGATTTTATAAACTAAGAGATAAAGATGTTCAAATAATGACTAAATGCAATCATGGAGAAATTGGAAGAGAAGAAGCAGAAGTATTACTTAAAGGTAAATACAGTGAGGCACAGAAATGAAACGTAAAAAACAACATATGAAAGATGCGAATTTTAGTGAAAAATATATGGATTTAACTCCTAATATTCCAGAACCAAAAACAGATTGGATAGAAAATAAATTATTTGATGTTCCTTACGGTTCTAAACCACATCAAATTTTAGATATCTATTATCCAAATAATAAAAACTTAGATAAATATCCACTTTTAATCCATATTCATGGTGGAGGATTTAGTCATATGCAAAAAAGAGATTGGGGAATATACCCTGGATTCTTTTGGATTGAAAGAGGTTATATGATGATATCTATTGAATATGGTTTAGCTCCTAAGTTTAAATGTCCTAGTCAAATTGAAGATTGTGATTTAGCATTAGAATATTTAATAAAAAACAAAGATAAATATAAAATTGATGTTAATAATATTTTCATTTACGGAGCAAGTGCTGGCGGATCACTATCTTCTATTCTAGGTGCAAAAAATGCAAATAATCCAGAATTTACTATTAGAGGGGTTGCGGCGCTATGTCCTGTAATTGATTGTTACCCAATCTGGTTACGTTATCATAAACGTCCTCTTGTAGGACTAGTTCTAAGAAAGATGTTTAAAGATTATTTAGGATATATTCCAAAGAATAAAGACAACTTTTACAACTGTGATTTAAGTTATTATTTACAAGATAAAATTCCTCCATTCTATTTTCAATTAGGAAGACTAGATCCAATTATTAATTGTAGCGATTGGTCTGCTTATGCAACCCTTTTAAGTAAGAAAACAGAAGTTGTACTAGACATTTTAGAAGAAGGTTATCATATGGGAGCAACTAAGCATTTTTTCCTTGATGAATCAATTAACGGATATCTTGACTTTTTTGAAAATCACATCCAATGAAAACTTTTATTTTTAGAGCAGATGATGCAGGTTCATCTTTATCTGCCAACAAAGCAATTTATAAAGTAATCAAAAATAAAATAGTTAAAAATGTGTCGTTAATGGCTTGTACTCCCTATATAGCAGATTTTTATAATTTAACAAAAGGAATGGATATTTGTTTTGGATTACATGTAACTATAAATTCTGAATGGGATTTTGTAAAATGGGGTCCAATATCTAAAATAGATAAATCATCTAATTTAGTTGATGATAATAATTACTTTTTAAGTGACTTTAATAACTTTACTAAAAAGAGTGATACAATTAAAATAATTCTAAATGAAATTAAAATGCAACATAAAAAACTAATCGATATTGGATATAAAATTTCTTATTTAGATACCCATATGTTACCAGAGATATATATTGAAGGACTAAGTGAAGAACTTGATAAATATTGTTTAGAAAATAGTTTGATTAATCATAAATATTATTATAATCTTCCTTCAATAAAAGGAAGTTCAGATATCTTTAATGATTTGGGAAATTTACCTGATAATCAATACTTTTTTGTGATTCATCCATCTCTTAATACCAAAGAAATGCGGCTCACTGGAAATACTAATGTTAAAGGAAGCGTAGTTGCTAAAAATAGAGCTAGAGAAACAAAAATGTTTTCCTCAAAACTAATTAAGCGAATTCTATTTAATAATTGTCAAATTAAATCTATTAAATATAGTGAAGCAATTCCTTTTTCCTACAATACTATTCTTAAAACAATTGAAGAAGGAAAACTCTAATTTTCTAAAATTTCTAAATATTACTTATTCAATCATAATTATTAGAAAATATATATTTATTATTATTAAAAACTAAAAAAAGAGTATAATTAAAGAAAATAAAGGAAGATAAAAAAATGAAAAATGTTATTAAATTAAATGAGAATACTTACTTAATTAAAGATGTCTGTTTCTGTTATTTATTAATTGGAAAGAAAAAAGCCTTACTTATTGATACGGGTATTGGATTAAAAAATATTTCTAAAATTGTTAAAAAAATAACTGATAAGGAAATAATTGTGGTTAATACTCATGGTCATATCGATCATATCGGTTCTAATTCTTACTTTAAAGAAGTTCATATTCATGAAAAAGATGTTGATGTTTATAATTTTCAAAATTCAAGTATTTTTAGAAAATATTTTATATCGAAAATTAAATTTCCTTTAAGCTTATTTGCTAAAAAACTTAAAAAACCGATTGAAAGTAATCTTATTACTATTGATGATACCAAAGTATTTGAATTAGGAGATAGATCCATCAAGGTTATACATACTCCAGGACATACTCCTGGATCAATTTGTCTTTTAGATGAAGGTTCAAAAACAATTTATGGTGGTGACACTTTAGTTCCAATCTTAGTTCTCCTTAATTTAGATTATTCTCTAACACCAGAAATATTCCTTTCTTCCATGGAAAAATTAGATAATTACCGAGATAAGTTTGAATATATATACCCAGGACATCATTCAACTGATACTAAAAAGGATATAATTGATAATTATATTAATGCTGCTAAAGATGCAATTCTTAAAAAGGGAGAATTATACTTAGACGAAATAGGAATTTCAAGGGTATCTAATTACAAAAATGTTAAAATTTTTGCAAAAGTAGATTATTCTAAATTAAAATTAGAAGATTCTATTAATTTAGCAATCAATGATAAAACTCAAAAAATAGTTAAAAATATCAAAAATACCGCTAATAAAACTTTTAATTCGATTAAAGAAGCAATAGATATTTTGCAAAATGACGAAAAAGACTAGAGAGTTACTAAATAATCTTACTATTCATGAAAAAGTATCTCTTTTATTCGGTGATTCAACTTGGACCACTTCTAAGATAGAGAGATTTAATATTTCTTCACTTTTAGTATCTGATGGTCCTTGTGGTCTTGTAGCCTATGAAGATAATAAAAAAATAAAATCTATGTCATATCCATCTCCTTCCGCTCTTGCCTCTACTTTTGATTTAGATTTAGTCGAAAAAGTTGCCTATTCCATCGGAACTGAAGCAAAAGAGTTTGGAACCAATATGATCCTAGCACCTGGAGTTAATATTAAAAGAACCCCACTTTGTGGTAGAAATTTTGAATACTTTAGTGAAGACTCCCTTTTAAATGGCTTAATGGGATCTAAGTTTATTGAAGGATTGCATAGAGCAAAAGTATTTGCAACTTTAAAACACTTTGCTTTAAATAATCAAGAAAATTATAGAACAACTGCATCTAGTAATATTGATGAATATTCAGCTATGGAACTATATTTAAAACCATTTTTTTACGCATTAAGGAAAAAACCAGAGGGATTAATGCTATCTTATAATAAGGTTAATGGAATCTATGCTACGGAAAATAAAAAGTTAATTGATATCGCAAAAAAGAATTTTGATTTCAAAGGTTTATTTATTTCGGATTGGAATGCTACCTCAAGTTCAATAAAATCATTTCAAGCAGGACTAAATCTAGAAATGCCTGGAAAATGTTTAGAAACTAGGATAGATATTCTTAATAAAATTGAAGCAAATAAAATAAAAGAAAAATTAATAGATAAAAGAATTACTAAACTCTTAACTTTAGCAGAAAAATGCGATTTTAAGAAAAGAAAAGCTAACTATAAATTTATAGATAGAATTTCTTTTGAAGCATCTCTTTCTTCCATGGTACTCTTAAAAAATGAATCTAATATTCTGCCACTTAACTTAAGTAATTCAATTAATATATTTGGAATTAATGCAGAGCATCCAGTCATTCAAGGTTACGGATCAAGTAAAGTTAATCCAAGATATAGTGATAACTTCATAGAAATATTAGAAAAAAATAAAATAAAGTTTAAATATATTCCCGCATTAAATGAGGATTATACAATTAATTCAACCTTTGATAATATTAAAGATTTGGCTTCTAATGGCGATATCTCCATTGTATTTGTTTCAAGTATCATAGAAACGGAAGCTGTAGATAGAAAAGATAAGAACCTCCCCCAAAACATGACACTATTAATAGATGAGGTAACTAAGTATAGCAATAAAGTAATAGTTGTCTTAGAGATTGGTTCAAGTATTTTAATTCCTTGGATTGATAAAGTGAGAGGAGTTATCCTTAAACATTTTTCAGGATCATTTGGCTCAAGTGCCCTATTTAGTTTAATAACAGGAAAAAATGATTTTCAAGGAAGGTTAGCAGAATCATATAGTAAGAATAACTTTGAGAGTTATTTAAAAGATTCACAAAATGATATTTTTACTAATAATTATAGTGAAAATATCTTTAGTGGTTATAGGTACTATACTAATCATAAAGAAGAATTGTTATTCCCTTTTGGTTATGGTTTGAAATACAATGAAATTAAATACCTAGGATTTAAAGTAGTGAGTAGAAATGAAAATGATTTTCCTCTAGAAATTACAATTAGCGTTTCAAATACTACTAATCTTAAAATATCAGATATTATACAAATATATCTAGAAGATGAGAATAACTACAAACGACTAATTTATTTTTCTAAAATAACCCTAGATACCCTTGAAGTAAAAGATATAAAAATCCTTATTCCTTATCTTAATTTAATTGAATATTCTCTTTCTTATGCAAACTATATAGTTAAAAGTGGTAAATACACTATTTCACTTGGAAAAAATTCGATCTACTCTTATTTTTCAGAACCAATAGAACTTAAATCATATATTTTCCAAAATAATAAAGTTAATTTTCCAACTTTAAGGAAGACAAAAGAAAAAGTAGATCAAGATTTTCCAATTTCAAAATTAAATGAACTAGATAATATTAGAGCAAAGAGAATTTATATTAAGTTATATGATTTTATTCATTCTATCGATGATACTATCAAAGAATTGTTCTATGAATATGCTATTAATCTCCCTATTAGGGCTATTGGTACTTATCTTGATAATAATAACATAACAAAGTATTTAGTTGCCTATATCAATAATGATAAAAAAACTGTCGCGATATACAAAAATTTAGTTCCAGAATTCTTAAAATAAATTTTTCTTGTCTTTCTATTTACTCGTTTAGAATAAGAATAAAATTATATATTTAAATAATTAACATATTTTGAATTTTTCAATGTGAATTTCATTAAAAAAGTTATAATTAATAAAATAGTAAGGAGCTTGTATGGAAAAGAAACCAGTTAAAAAAGAAGAAAAATTTAAATCAAATAAGAGTGAGGTAGGAAAAAAAGTAACTACTAATAAGACTTTAAGTACTACTAATAAGACTTTAAGTACTACTAACAAGACTTCAAATACTAGTAAAAATAGTACTATTACTTTTAATAATCTAAAAAAGAGCAAGAAAAAAGTAAAATTAGGTCTAACAAGTATTATATTAGGTATGCTAATGATTGCTTTAATCTCTATCTGGTATCTTCTTCCCCTAAAAGTCTACTTTATTTATATTGATGAAAGTTTGTTAGAATATGATACAGATGAAAAAAATATTTCACTTTCATATTTTGATTACTATGCATCATTAAAAGCAGGAGAAAGTATTGGAGATAATTTTCCTTTAATTGAAGACTTTTTTGATGATAGTACTTCATTTTCTATTCGCTGGTTCGATAAAGATGGAAATGAGTACAATAATGATTCTAAAGCCTACTTAGATTTCAATCAAGATTTAGAACTATATGCTTATTTATTTGAAGATGTTTTAGAAAAAGTTGACTTAGTCGAAATACCTAATAATCTCAATACTTATCCATCATATAGCGGGAATTATTATTCTAATTTAGAATCTATAAATATTTCAAGCCTAAGAGAATTACTTACAAGTGGATTTATTAAGCATTCTTATAACGAAGCAGGAAAAGGGGCTATCTTAATAGAAGCAGATACACCATACAAAGAAGACTATGTTTTAGGAATATATGATGGTACACATTTTGAAAGAGATTGGAAAAATGGAACTAATTTTGAAAGAGAACATGTTTGGTGTAATTCTAGATTAGGAATGGATAGAGTAACATCAAGTGGAAAAAATCAAGCGTCAGATCTACATAATCTAAGAGCAATTGGTGGTGTACATAGTACAACTATAAATCAAAAAAGAAGTGATAGATATTTTGTAAATGATGAATTAAATCCATATATTGGACATACTGTTGGCACAAATGCCTTTTATCCAGGAGCAAATGATAAAGGTGATGTAGCAAGAATTCTTCTTTACATGTATGTAATGTATGATTTTTTAAAACTTGAAAGTAATTTAAATGTCTTAAATAATTATTCCCCATACCAAATGTCATCCGCAGCCATAGGTGATTTAAGCGTACTTTTAGCTTGGAATATAGAAGATCCAGTCGATGATTTCGAACGTCATAGAAATGATATCATTTATAATTATCAACACAATAGAAACCCTTTTATTGATCATCCTGAATATTTTAGTATTATATTATCAGAAATTTAGAAAATAATTATTTATTTTTCGAAAATTGTACTATAATATAGATAAAATAGAAGAAAAGAAGTGGTGGAAAAAAAAGACTAACAATTAAAAAAGGAACATTAATTTTAATTTTCTTCTCGTTACTCGGTTTGTGATCACTATTGTTTTGGACAAAATTATTCAAGTTTGCACCAAGTTTTTCAGACAAATTATTAATTTGATTAGAAATATTATTTACTACCTGATTTTCAACAATCTTTAGATTTGCACCGCAAAATGGACACTTAGATAATTTTTCACTATTTTTAACGCTTGAACCACAATATTCACACTTCATAATAATCTCCTTTTAAAAAAATTAATCAATTCACTCTAAAAATAAAAGAGCCTTCCACTTTGAGCATAACTTAAAATATTAATGAACAATAGCATTCCATAAATAATCCTAAACCATCCGTTAAGATATTCTCTTTTCTTTATTAATCTTAATCCATGCAAAAAAGGAAGTATTCCACAAGATAAAATCCAGTAAATAATAAATTTGATGATATCTTTATATTTTATTTCTCCTTTTTCCGCTTGATCTTTAGGATCATTATCTAATGTTCTTCTAGAAATTTGAATACTATCTGTCAAATTTGCAATTGTTCTCTTCAAAGAAGTATTTTCATTAGAGATTTTAGCGCCACAATAAGGGCATTTATCTATCACTTCCCTACCTAAAGATGTTCCACAATATTCGCATTTACTCATCAAAATTGCCTCCATGACTTAGAGAACGAAGATGACATTTATTTATAAATTCTTGAAATAAAGGATGTGGATTAGTAGGTCTTGATTTAAATTCTGGATGAGACTGAATACCAATATAAAAATCATTATTTTTTAGTTCTAATATTTCTACGGAATTAGATTTACCTCTACCACCAACTATAAATAAATTATCTTCAAATAGTTTTGTATATTCTAAATTAAATCCAAAACGATGTCTATATCTTTCACTAATCACAGAAGTGCCAAAAATAAATGAACTTTTTGAATTTGGTACAATATTAATATTATGTGCTCCTATCCTCATTTTTCCAGAATCAATATAATTGATCACTTTGTTTTTAGCATTTTTATCGTATTCTTCTGAAGTAGCATCCTTAATATTTAAAACATTTCTCGCAAACTCAATCGCCATTGCTTGCATACCAAGACATATTCCAAAAGTAACAATATTATTAATTCTACAATATTTTAAGGTAGTAATCATTCCATCTACAGCTCTTTTACCAAATCCACCTGGTACAATAACACCATCTAAATCAAAAAGCATTTCAGAAACATTAGATTCCGTTACTTGTTCAGAATCAATCCATTTAATCTTTATTTTAGAATCAACTATGTATCCACCGTGTTTTAATGCTTCTACGACCGATAAATATGCATCATGCATAGAAACATATTTACCAACTAAACCAATATTTAGTCTATTTTTCCTAGTTTTTATTATTTCTACTAATTGAATCCAATCATCTAAATTTGCCTTTGTATTTTTTATGTTCATTAATTCACAAACTTTATTATCCATTCCTTGTTCATGTAAAAATAATGGCATTTCATAGACATGTTTTAAATCCTTAGCTAAAAAAACTGATTCCTTTTCTACATCACAAAATAAACTCACCTTATTTTTAATACTATCATCTATTTCAAAATTAGAACGGCATACTATAATATCAGGTTGAATTCCAATTGATCTTAATTCTTTTACTGAGTGCTGGGTTGGTTTGGTTTTTAATTCATTAGAAGATTCAATAAAAGGTATTAATGTTACATGAATAAAAAGAGTATTTTCTTTTCCAATTTCACGTCTTATTTGTCTAATTGCTTCTAAATAAGGAAGAGATTCAATGTCTCCAACGGTTCCACCAATTTCTGTTATAACAATATCTGCTTGAGATTCCTCTTGAGCTAAAAAAATTCTTCTCTTAATCTCATTTGTTACGTGAGGAACTATTTGAATAGTTTCACCGTTATATTCGCCTTTTCTTTCTTTTCTAATTATTTCTTCATATACTTTTCCAGTAGTAAGGCTAGAATTTGAAGATAAGTCAACATCGATAAATCTTTCATAATGTCCTAGATCTAGATCTGTTTCTCCTCCATCGTTAGTAACATATACTTCCCCATGTTGCAAAGGTGACATATTAGATGTATCAACATTTAAATAAGGATCACATTTCAAGACAAAAATACTAAGTCCATGAGACTTAAGTAATCTTCCTAACGAAGCTGCTGTTATTCCCTTTCCAAGTCCAGATACTACACCACCAGTAACAAAAATAAATTTTCTCATAATAACCTTCTTACATATAAATTTTATCACAAAGAAAAAAATAAATAAAAAATTAGGTAAAACAAAAAAGATTTTTTTATTCTTATTTTTTAAAATTATCTTTATAAGTAAAAAAGAGATTTTAAATGAAAATAAAATCTCTTTTTATAATAACTATTAAATTCTTTTAATAAGAAATTATTTTCCCTTTACTGAATTAATTCTATATAATTCTTCCACCGCTAAACTAATTTTATAAAGAACTTTAGAATCTTTAGGTAAGAAATAAAGACCATCATTACTTGTATGAATTGCAAATATATTAGCTCTTGATCCATCTTTATATTTCTTATTTGGCCAAGAATATTCAATTTGAACAGAATAATTCTCAAGAGGTGTTTTAGTCCATACATAATCATAGCCATTATAATTACCTTCAACTCTAAATCCATTTAGATCATGAACTACTTTCGCATTAGGTACTTTAATCAAATTCTTTGGATGAGGGAACGCCCAAGTTTCCATAGTTTCTTCAAAACGATATGTTCCTAAACGAATTTCTTCACGAACAGTTTCTCTTTCCCAATCACACCAATCAAGAACTTTGCTAAACTTTGTTTCACCATTAAGAGAACTTAAAGTTCCATTTTCATTTAATTCATAAATTGCTCCGCACTTACTACAAGTAAGTAGTGTATCTTTACTGCTAATTGAATGTTCATCAAGGCAATGAGGACATTTATATAATATTTTTTCTAATCCAACTGCTCTATACTTTTCTTTTATTAAGATTTTATTTTCTAGTTGCCACTCATATTCATCGTAGACAAAAGAACTTCTAACTCTTTCATTAATTTCATTCACTGTTAATGCTTCAATTTCATCTTTTGTTAAAACAACTTTAACTTCACAATGAACAGGTAATTTTCTTTTCTTTTGATTGCCCCAAGTAGGATTAACTAAATGATGCCCATGGTTAAGTTGAACTATAACTGGTATATTTAAAAGTTTGATAAATTTTCCTAGTGAATCAGGAAGAATCGAAGTTCTTCCCACCATAGTATACCTTGCTTCAGGGAAAACGCCAACATTTCCTCCTCTGTCAACAACATGTTTCATAGATCTAATGGAAGTAGATTCCCTGGAGAATTTTCTTTTAGGAATACAACCGCCAAGTTCCATTA
The DNA here is from genome assembly GCA_031284585.1 of Acholeplasmatales bacterium. GTDB lineage: Bacteria > Bacillota_I > Bacilli_A > Acholeplasmatales > Acholeplasmataceae > JAITXT01. The sequence goes on along the minus strand of JAITXT010000028.1, from coordinate 28,367 downwards.
GCCAGTAAGGAAGAATTTGATATGCATCTAAATTTACAATATTATTAATTGGAACTTTGTTTAAATTTTTAAATTGTACAAAAAAATCAAGAAATTGCATATGATTTATTAACATCAAAAATTGCCCTTTTTTTACCTCATAAAATGCGGGATCAATTGTTTGTGTATTAGGTTGAGAAGAAAGACCAAATTTAACAATTAAAGGAATAAGAAATTTAGTAATTATTCTTTTAGGTTTTTTAGGGTCTTGCGCCATATCATATTTTTTTATCCTTTTAGGGTAGATTAACTCATTTTTCAATATTATTTTTTCCATGTATATATTATATGATAATTTAATTTTATTTTTTTTTAAAGCATATTTTTTAAATTAAAAGAATATTCATTATTTAGATTATGATTTACTTTTTTAATGTAAAAAGCATTTACTTTGTAAAAGAATTATTAATTTATCTTCCTGGTTCCCCATTTGTATCACTATTTTCTTCAAGTTTTAGTATATTTTTTTTCTCTTCTTTGATGTTTTCTAAAGGAACACTTTGAGTAGGTTTAGGCTCACTCTCTTTTATCTCTTTTGGTTCCACTTTCAAAACATCTTTTTTTACTTCAAGTTTCTTTAAATTTTCATTTTTTAATTTTATAGTTTGTTTTTTAACGCGTTTATCTATTATCTCTAATCTTTTTTTATGGAAAAATACAAGGAATTTCTCAGTACCTATATTAATTAGAAATCTAACAATAATAACTAGTACAATAAAACCAATGGCTAGTCTATAATCATTTATTTCTAAAAAAGGAGTTATAATTGTAGACAAGAAAAAACAAATTGTTCCACTAACAACTAATATTAGTCCAAAAGTGTGATTGATCAATTTTCTAAAATAACGGTAAAGTAATGCTCTTACAAAATAATCCACTATAAAGAAAAATAATTCTAAAACAAATAGACTTAAAAAAGATGATTCTAAAAATTCAAATCCTAATAGATTAAATAATCCCAGAATCCCAAAAAAAGTAATTGTATTAGTTAAATAAAATATTAAAATATTTATAGAATACGATTTAAAATGCGAATATCTATAAGGTCTAAATGTGTTTTTCGCCATTATTTTAAAATATCTTTTAAAAATTGACCAGTAAAAGAATTAGGTATCTTAGAAATTTCTTCTGGAGTTCCCACTCCAACTATTTCTCCACCTTTATCTCCCCCTAAAGGACCTAAATCAATCACATAATCAGCGTTCTTAATAACATCTAAATTATGTTCAATTACAATCATAGTTCCCCCATTATCAACAATCTTATTAAGTACTTTAATTAACTTTTTAACATCATCGGTATGAAGACCAGTCGTAGGCTCATCAAGAACATATAAAGTTTCTTTAGTAATGTTTTTATATAACTCAGAAGCAAGTTTTACCCGTTGTGCTTCCCCACCAGAGAGTGTAGTAGCTGGTTGACCTAATTTTAAGTATCCTAAACCAACTTCATTTAAGGTTGATATTTTATTTTTGATTGAAGAAAAACTATCAAAAAAATGAAGTGCATCTTCAATAGTCATATCTAATACTTCCGCAATGTTCTTTCCTTTAAATAAGATCTCTAAAGTATCAGAATTATATCTAGTTCCATGGCATACTTCACAAGGAACATAAACATCAGGTAAAAAGTGCATAGAAATTCTTTTTACTCCATCCCCTTGACATGCTTCACATCTTCCACCTTTCACATTGAAAGAAAATCTACCTTTAAGATACCCTCTTGCTTTCGATTCTTTTGTCAAAGCAAATACATCTCTAATTTCATCAAATACCCCAGTGTAAGTTGCTGGATTACTTCTTGGAGATCTTCCAATTGGATCTTGATCTATCACAATTATCTTGCTTAATTTATTAAAATCATCAACTACACTATTATCGTAGGTAACTTTTTTCCTAGAATAATATTTTTCCCAAAGATTTTTAACAACAATCTCATTTACAAGTGTAGATTTACCAGAGCCAGATACTCCAGTTACCAGTGTTAAAACCTGAAGTGGAATTTTTAAAGTCAAATTCTTAAGGTTATTTTTATTTGCATTTTTGATCAAAATGAAATTATTATCATTTGGCTTCCTTCTTTTTTCAGATATTTCTATTTTAAGCTTATTAGATAAATATAATCCCGTAATACTATTTGGGTTACTCATTACTTGAGAAGGTGTTCCAATGGCAACTACTTCACCGCCATGAATTCCAGGACCAGGACCAATATCTACTAAAAAATCTGAGGCAAGCATAGTTTCATGATCATGCTCCACAATTATTAAAGTATTTCCTAAATCTCTCATTTCTTGTAGAACTTTGATTAATTTTTGATTATCTTTTTGATGTAGTCCAATTGACGGTTCATCTAAAACATATAAGACTCCTGATAATTTTGAACCAATCTGCGTAGCAAGTCTTATTCTTTGAGCCTCACCACCTGATAAAGTACTAGCGTTTCTAGAAAGGGTCAGGTATTCAAGCCCCACATTTTTCAAAAATGAAAGGCGACTTACAATTTCATTTAAAACTAAATTAGAAATTTTTGTATCATTTTCATCAAGATTCAAACTACTAATAAATTGAAGAGTATTTTCGATTGATAAACTTGACAATTCAATAATATCTAATTTATTAATCTTAACACAAAGAGCTGCTTTGTTTAATCTCTTCCCTTCACAACTAGGACAAATTGACTCTTCCATGAAATTTTCAATCCATTCTCTAATCCAAGTACTAGAAGTATCTAAATATCTCCTGGTTAATGTAGGAATTAAACCTTCGAATTTAGACTCTTTTTCATGATAATGCCCTCCAGCAGAACGCAATTTGAAATGAATTTTATCTTCTGAACCATAAAGTAAAATGTGCCGTGCACGTTCAGATAAATCTTTCATCTTAAGACTTAAATCTATTCCATATTTTGCAGCAACTATTTCTATTTCTTGATTGGATAAGTTCTCTTCAAAATTATTCTTATATGGCTTGAGTCCACCATTTAACGGCTCTTTGTCCATATCAACAACCAGTTTTTCAGTAACCTCATATTTAACTCCTAATCCATTGCAATAAGGACAAGCACCAATCGGAGTATTAAAAGAGAAAAGTCTAGGTTCAAGATCAGGTAATGAAATACCTTTATCCACTTCTTGATAAGTTTCACTAAAACTAACTAAAATATCATTAACCTTCACATCAACTCTTCCGTCAGATAGTTTAGATGCAAGTTCAACAGATGAAAAAATTCTTTCTTTTGAATCATCATCTTTTGTAATTCTATCAACAATTACAGATATATCATGAAATTTATTTTTATCTAATTCATCAATTTCTTCTAATAAAACTTGCTTTTTATCTACTTCAGCTCTAAAATATCCATTTTTAATTAAATTAGCAATTTCTTTTTTGAATGTCCCTTTTTGTCTAACATATAGAGGTGAACTAATTAGAAGAGTAGTTCCATTTTCATACTCCATCAATTTGAGTACCATTTCATCAATCGATTGTTTAATAAGTGGGAGTCCAGTAATATAAGAATAAGGAACCCCAATTCTAGCATAAAGAAGGCGTAAATAATCATATATTTCCGTAACTGTCCCAACAGTAGATCTAGGATTATGACTAGTAGTCTTTTGATCTATTGAAATAGATGGGGATAATCCATCAATTCTATCAACATCAGGCTTTTCAAAAGAACCCAAAAATTGTCTTGCATAAGACGAAAGACTTTCAATATATCTTCTTTGACCTTCTTGATAAAGAGTATCGAATGCAAGGGAAGATTTTCCAGAACCTGATACTCCAGTCATAACTATTAATTTATTTTTAGGGAGCTCTAATGATATATTTTTTAAATTATTTTCACGAGCACCAATTATTTTTATTACTTGATCACTCATTCTCATCTACTAAAGTCATAAACTTTTCCTCACTGATAGTTTTAACACTCAAATTCTCCGCCTTTTCTAATTTCGATCCAGCATTTTCACCAAAGACGACATAATCTGTTTTTTTACTAACTGAATTAACAACATGTCCTCCTCTTTTTTCTATAAAATCTACAATTTCATCTCTTGAAAAATTATTTAAAGTTCCTGTTACAACAAAAGTCTTATCAATAATAAATGAACTTTCTATACTTTCGAAATTAGTCAAACTTGTAGGGAGACCTAACCTAGAAAGTTCATTAATAAACAAAATATTATTCTCATCATGAAAGTAATCGTATACCGATTGAGCTATTTGAATTCCTACACTTCTCAAATTAGTAAGATCATCTAAAGATGCTTTCATAAGATGTTCAAATGAGGGAAATCTTTTTAAAATAAGTTTCGAGTTTTTGGCTCCAACATGCCTAATACCTAATCCAAAAAATAGTTTATCTAAATCTTTTTCCTTACATTCCTCAATAGAATTTAAGATATTATTAATTGAATCTATTCCATATCCGGGTAATTGAACAAGTTCAATTTTTTTTTCTTTTAAATGAAAAATATCTAATATTGTTTTAATGTATCCCAAATTATAAAATTCCTCAATTACTTTACTTCCAAAAGTTTTAATATCTAAAGCTTGCCTAGAGGAAAAATGAATTAATGAATTAATAATTCGATCAGGACAATTAGTATTTACACAGTAATAGTCCGCTTCATCTAAATCTTTTTTTAATATACTTCCACAAGCTGGACAATTAGTTATCATTTCAAAAGGTTTTAGTCCCTCTACTCTTTTATCTAATTTAACTTGCAAAATTTCTGGAATTATTTCACCCGATTTATGAATAGAGACATAGTCTCCAATTCTAATATCTTTTAACCTAATGAAATCTTCGTTATGTAATGTTGCTCTAGAAACTGTAGTCCCAGAAATAAAGACTGGTTCTACTTCCGCAACCGGAGTAATAACTCCTGTACGCCCCACTTGAAATGTTATATTTTTAAGTAACGTGATTGCTTCTTCAGCTTTAAATTTATAGGCAATCGCCCATTTTGGGTATTTAATTGTATATCCAATTTCTTCATAAAGATTAAAATCATTAACTTTTATCACAACTCCGTCAATATCATAATCTAAAGATTTTTTAATGGAACTATAATAATCAATTGTTTCAAATATTTCATCGACATTATTTAGAACTCTATAGTATTTATTTACTGAAAATCCAAGAGATTCAATAAATTTAAGAGCCTTTTCTTGGGAAAAAACATTATGTTTTTCGGGTTCCACAAGTGTATAAATAAATACACTTAATTTTCTCGCTTTAACTATATTAGAATCTAATTGACGAATAGTTCCACTAGCTGCATTCCTTAAATTTTTAAATTTAGAATCTCCATTTAAAATTGCATTATCATTATAAGCATCAAATGAACTCCTAGGCATATATATTTCGCCTCTGAGTTCAATCTCATCTTGATAATCTATTTCAAGAGGAACATTTTCAATCATTCTTACATTCGATGTAATATCTTCACCAACTGTTCCATCTCCCCGTGTCGAAGCAAGAACTAATTTCTTATTTTTATATAATAAATTAACAGATAAACCATCAATTTTAAGTTCTGAAACAAAATTGTATTTTAGAACACTCTTTTTTACTCTATTTTCAAAATCATATATTTCTTCTTTAGTAAAAACATCTTGAAGAGACATCATTTTTTGAGTATGTTTAACTTTTTTAAAGATATTCTTAGTTTTTCCACCCGTTACTTTAGTAGGAGATAATGGAGAAACAAGATCAGGATTTTCTTTTTCAAGTTCTTTCAACTCTGACATTAAAAGATCCCATTCAAAATCAGACATAACGGGACTATCTTCTTCGTAATATGCCTTATTTGCTTTATTTATTTGTTCGATTAATAAATCCATTCTTTCCTTTATATCCATTTTACAACTCCTTCCTAATAATTATACAATTTTAATTTTTTTTTCTACTCTAAAAGTTTATCTATTTGAATATCTAGATATCTAAACTTATTACTATAAAAATATTAAAAAGAGATAAAAACAATCTAAATATCTAGTTATTTATTGATAAATATAAATAACTTCTTCCAAGAATTTAGGAATTCCCTCAAATATTACTCTAAAAACAGAACTTATCCACAATTTATACCACTTATCCACAGTTTTAGTGTATAAATAATTGGCTCAATTTCGTGTATTTCTCATGATTTTTTGGTAAAATATTAGTGGTAGGTGAGTAAAATGACAATTTTTCAAGCAATACAATTAAATGATTTAAACTTAATAAAAGACTATCTTGTCGACATAAATGAAGTAGATGAAAAGAAAAAATCATTATTATTTCATGCAGTAATTTCTGGATCTTTTGAAACAGTTAAATTCTTAATCGAACTAGGAGCTTCAATAAATTTAGCCGATAAATATGGTGAAACACCATTATTTGATTGTGCTAGAAAAGCAAAAATAAATTTAGGTAAAATACTTATCCAACATGGAGCTAAAGTTAATATCGCTAATAACTTTGGAGAATACCCTATTCATCTTGCTTCTAAAAAAGGAAATGAAGAGTTTATCAAACTTTTACTTGAATCAGGAGCAAATATTAACGTTTCAACCGAAAAAGATTATTTACCAGCCCATTATGCTGTTCAATCTGGAAATATTCCTGTCTTAGAAATGCTAATTGAAAAATCAGGGATCAATTATTTCACCCATGATACCGATAGAAATACATTCCTACATCATGCTTGTAAAAATACTTCTCTTGAAATGATTGAATTTTTATTGAAAAAAGGACTAGATGCAAATACTTTAAATTCTGAATTAGAAACTCCTTTGTTTAACGCATGTAGATATTCATCTCGAGAAGTAATCTTATGCTTACTTGATTCTGGTGCACTACTTGAAGTAAAAAACAAAAGATTTGAAACAATTCTTGAAACTACAGTTGAAAAGAGAAGATATGATATCAAAGAATTACTTGAAACTTATAAAGACTCTAGTAAATATCAAGAATATGAGAATGGAAATCAACTTACAATTTGTGTTCTAAATAGAGACTATAACGCCTTAAAACAATTTATTGGATTAAAGAAAAGCGTAGGATATACAAAAGCTGGTAAAACTGCTCTTGATTACGCAAAAGAAAACCATTTAGCAGCTTATGCTAACTTGTTAAAAGAATTAGATACAAATATATAATTTATTAAATCTATAAAAACAAAAAGCTCCAGCCTTGAATATATTAAGGTTGGAGCTTTTAATTAAATTATCAAATTTAAGAATATATAAGTAATAATGAAAGTATTACCGATACTGTGTTGTATAACGCATGAATAAGCCATACAGTGATTATATTATAATTATTTTTCTTATATAAATAACCAAATACAAATCCCATTGTAACATAACTTATTCCTTCCACAAGCATCAAAAGAATAGTTTCTTCAGATGTAATATGTAATATTCCAAAAAACAAACTAGAAATTATTAAGGCAACTACAAAATTATTAATAAGACCAAATATTGCTTTTCTAAAAATTAACTCCTCTACTAATGGTCCTACGATACAAACAGCTGGAATTAGAAGTAGTAGCGAAACTGGATTAGATAGCATTTCTTCAATAGCATTTTGATTAACCGATGAATCAACACCTAATTTAAGAGCATTTCTAAGACCTCTAACTAACATTCCAGAAAAAAGACTAAATCCATAAGTAACTAATACTCCTAAGATTATTTTTGAACTAATTCCATGCTCTTTTTTAAAATCACTAAAGTCTTCTTTAATGTCCCTTGTTAGAAGAACAACTAAAATTCCCAAAATAGCTAAATAACAAATAGTATTAATAGCTGAAAGAACCCATGTTTTAACAGCAACAGAATGAATATAAAAATCACCTAACTTTTCAACTAGAATTTCAGCTGTAAATTTAGGATCATTTCTTACAGTTGAAGGTAAATTTAAAATTCCAGAATAATAATTAATAGATTGACCATCCGTAAATTTGATATCATTGTTATAATCATAGAAGAAATATGTAACTATAATAGAATCTGGATTATAAAAATAATTATTATCAATTAAATCTTTTTTGGAAATATTTATAATTAAAATATAATTATCCAAAGTTTTACCAGCAGCATATACATATGAGAATCCAGTTTCTTTATCAGCATCTTTATAATTTTCGTAATCATACGTCAAAAAAGTTTCTCCAAAAATATCAAGAAAATCAAGTTCACTAATAAATGTAATACCATTAGAATCAAGTGCTACTGAAGAAAGGGATTCTTCAACGACATCTACGCTCTCATAAAAATAGGGAACTAATTTAACAATAGATGCTAAAATTAAAGCAAAAACAGAAAGAATTATTTCACCAGTTAAAGCAATGCAATAAACAATACGCCTTTCTTTTTTATATGGTGTTTTAACTTGCTTCTTTTCATAAATTTTAAATAGTTCTTCAAATTTTTCGTTTTTTTCTTCAGATTCAATCGAAGCAGGACTTAAAGATTCGTTTTCTGGGCTTTCTACTATATTATCATTTTTTTCATCATCAATCATTTTAGTACCTCATATTAATTATATATAATTACTTAATATTATTCTTTTATTTAATTCAATTCTATATTTTAAACTTATTTAAAATAAATGGTAAAATTAGTAGTAAGTTAGTAAAGGAGTTTTTATGAAAAAGAAATTTGGCGTTATTGGAATAGGAGCTTTCGGCAAAGCATTAATAGATGAATTAAAAGAACTAGGTAGTAGCGTTTTTGCAATCGATAAAGATTTGAACTCTATTAGAAAGGTTTCATCAATAGTCGATCAAAGTGCTGTTTGTGACTCGACTGATTATCAATCATTAAAAGAAATAGGTTTTGAACATTTAGATCATGTCATAGTTGCTATAGGAGATATAGAAGATAGTATCTTAACTACTATGGTATTAGTTGAATTTAAAATTCCTGAAATTACAGTCATGGTAAAAAGTGTATATCACGAAAAAGTAGTTCAAAAATTAGGAGCAACTCTTACTATTAGCCCTGAAAAATCAACAGGTAAAAGAATAGCAAGAGGTTTAATTGCAAAAAGTGTTGTGGATTACTTTAAAGTTGATGAAGACTTTGGAATCTATGAATTTTATGTAAGAGAAGATTTTGAAGAAATAACATTAATAGAATTGAATTTAAGAAACAAATATGATGTTTCATTAGTCTTAATCAAAAGAGACAATGAGACAATTTTACCGAAAGCTGATTCTACTATCTGCCCTAAAGATTTAATTATGGTGGTAGGAACTCATAAGAAAATTAATAAATTTAGTGATGTCATCCTTAGCAAACAATAAAATTCTTATTTGTACTCATAACTTAAATAAAGTTATAGAATTTAAAATTTTATTTCAAGAAACTAATATTCAAATATTATCTCTAAATGATTTGAATATTGACCGTGAAATTGAAGAAACTGGCGATACTTTCAAAGAAAATGCATATATAAAGGCCTCTTTTTTCCATAAACTTACTGGATATCCTTGTATAAGTGATGATTCTGGATTATCAATTCGAGCACTTAATTTTAAACCAGGAGTTCACTCGAAACGCTTTACTCCCTCTGCGCTTGATTCTAGCAATAATAAAAAGGTATTAGAATTATTAGAAAATGAGAGAGATAGATACGCTTTTTATACTTGTGCTTTATGTTTTATTATTGATGATAAAATAATATCCATCGAAGAAATCTGTGAAGGAACTATTGCATTAAGCGAAAAAATAGGTAACGGATTTGGTTATGATTCTATTTTTATTCCTCTTAATCAGAATTTAAGATTTTCCGAACTAAGTGATGAGATTAAAAATAATATTTCCCACCGGGCAAAAGCATTTAAAAAACTAATTGATGAAATAGGAAAATTATGAAATTAGTAATTGTATCAGATATTCATGGCTATCAAGAAAAATTAAAAAAAGTAATTGAATTAGAAACTAATTATGATTGTATTATTTCTTGTGGGGATAATCAGATAGATACTTCTTCCTTTGAAGAAGTTATTTTTGTCAAAGGTAACTGCGATTTTAATAGTTACTTAGATGATGAAATCATCTTAAATTTAAATGGAGTAAAATTTTTAATCTTACATGGACACAATGAAAAAGTGAAGTATGGATATCAAAAGTTAATTGATTATGCAACAGGTAAAAAAGTGAATGTTGTGTTATTCGGTCATACCCATGTCAAGGCATTATTTACCAAAAACGATATTTTATTTATAAATCCTGGTAGTTTAGGTTACAATAATAGTTATACTATCTATGAAGATGGTAAAGTAACATTTAAAAAAGTGGGTTAATTATGGATGAGCTTGAAAAATACGTACTCCTTGTAGCAAGTACGATAATCAAAAAAGATAATATTGAAGTAATTGAACGCCTGAAAGGTGGAATGAGTCATCTAACTTATAAAATTAAATTTGACGATAATTTTTATGTTATTAGAGTTGTTGGAAAATATGGAAATTATTTTATCGATCGAAAAGATGAATTAGAAGCCCTAGAAAATGTTCATCACTCTAATATTACTAATCGAGTTTATTATATTAATACCCAAACAGGATATAAAGTTTCTTCATTTATTGAGGGAATTGTTCTTTCAGAAAGTGATCCTAAACCAGTTCTATCTAAGATTGTTAATACTCTAAAAATTCTACATTCATCTAAAAAGATCAAAAATGACTTTAATTATTTAGAAAGAATTGAAGAAGTTCAAAAAGAACTAACAACTGTTTCGGATCTATTTAATGAATTATTTTCTAATTGGATAGAAATATATAATAAAAAATATAGGAATGATCCTAAGGTATTATGTCATAACGATGCTCAAAGAAGTAACATGGTACTAAAAGATGAGAAAATTTACTTGTTAGATTTTGAATTTGCCGCAAATAATTCTATCTATTTTGAATTTGCATCTTTCGGAAATATTTCAATAGATGATAGTATTATGCTCATGAAAGAATATTTAAAAACTTATACTAAAGAAGATATTGCACACGTAAAATTTTACCGTGCATTCCAATGTTTATATTGGTACTTAGTAGCTACCTTCAAAGAGGAAGTTGGACTAAGTAAGATTCTAGAATTTAACTTTAAAGAACTTGCAGAAAATTATCTTTTGCAAGCAAAACTATTTCTAAGTGAAATAAATGACGATTAGCGATATTTTAAATCTATCTAAAGAAGCACATTCTTTAGTCATAATTAAAAATTATTTAAGCGAAATCGTATCCATTGAAGATGCAAGTAAAGCTTTATTTTATTATATCCAAATCGCAAATTCAATTGGTGAAATATCTCTTGCCATTGAAGAATCAAATAATTATTTAGAAAATAAAAACTTTACCGATGATTACGCGATCGAAAATGTAATTACTATTCTTTTCAATAATTATTTATTAACTAAAGATTATTCTAAAATTCCTGATTTATTAGAAAAAAAGAAAGAAATACTTCCCGAATTAAGAAGTTATGAATACTATTTTGATTTAATAAAATTTAAAAAAATACTTGGGGAAGAAATAATTGATTATTTGAATATTTTAGAAAAAGAACCTCTTCCTCTAACTTATGAGATATTGCTATATGAAGACCTTTATTACTATTATAAAAATTTAAAAAATTATGAAAAAGCAATTTTTTATATCAAAAAATTAACATCCTCTGATGCTAAAAGCAATTACTTCGGAGAAGAAATAGAACTCTTATATTTACTAGGTGAAAAGGATGATCTTTTAGATCGCAGCAAGGAAATACTTGCTAACTATGAGGATGCAAATGTTGTCTTCTATTATATAAAAGTTAATATCGAAAAAAGAAATAGTAGGAATATTGAAATCTTAGAACCCCAATATGAAAATCTAATGTCAAGTTCTAATGATGAACTTAAATTAAAATATTATGCTATGTTAGTCGAATACTATAAAGATAATAAAAGAAATAAAGTTGTTTATGAACATTATTTAGAAAGATTAGAAAAATTAAAGAAAGTTTTAGCCAAAAAAGAAAAAAATACAGTTTCTAAAAACGAGGTACTAGTTGAAAGAATAGAACCTCATCTTTTCAAAATTTTAGATTTAGATAAAAACTCTTCTTATTTATTTTCAAATCTAGAGTACTTAAATGGTCTAGATTTATCTTTTCCGTTTAGAGAAATACTAAGACTACTCATGATAAATCTTTCGAAAAACATTTCTTATATCTATGAATATATTATTTATCTTCCAAATAATAAGCCAAATTATTATAGGTTTTTCAGAGAAAGATTATTTGAAAAAAACATTTCCGAACTTGACATTGAGCTTACTCCTATTTTTGATTTTATCGTTAAAGATTTAGAAATTGATCTTTACACTATAAATCTAGAAAAAAAGAAAAATATTGCGACCTCAAATCTCTACAAGGATGACTCATATGTCAAAAGAGTAATTTGCATCAAAATTGGACAAAAAGGTGCACTTCTTTTACATATAGATAAAGATAACGTAGATAATGATACCCTTTTTCTCCAAAGTAAAACTATATCAAATTTAATAGATGCATTAATTACTAACTATCAAAAGAATTCTTCTCTTATCGATAATATTACCTTTTTTCAGAAAATAATCGAAAGCGATATCCTACCTTTAAGAACAATTGATAAAATGCGGACTAAAAATAACAAAGCTGCTTCGATTCTTTTTGGAATTGATGAATCATTTTATTATGAGATGTTTTGGAAAAACATTAAGCCTATGTATCAAAGAGAATATTTAAATATTATTAATTACTTATTTGATAATCCAAAAGGAGAGGTTAAAGAAATTACTTATGAATTTTCTAATCTTTTTATTAAAGAAAAAATGATATCTTTAAAAAAGAATGATATAGTAACTATCTTTTCTGTATTCTTTGATATTACTGATATTATAGAAGACAAAGAGACAAGTTATAAGATAAGTACATTAGACTATCAAACTAAACTTTATAATATGCCAAAATTTTATGAAGATTTAGTTTCTTTTACGGAAAATAAAGTAACCTTTGTTTTAATAGAACTAGAAAATAAAAATGAATATTTGTACGATATTCATACTTATGAAGAATACTTTAGGGAATTTACCGTTAAATCAAAAAGTTTTTTAGAAACTGATTTAGTTTACTTATATTCAAAATATAAAATTCTTGTTGTGATACCACTTAATGATATTCGCAAAATAAATAATGTAATCAATACTTATAATAAAAAAATGAGTGAATATGTATCTTCTAGTATCAGAAATGAAAAATTTTATTTTTATTCTGGGATCGTAAGGTACCCAACTATAACCTCAGATAAAAATTTTAGACATATATCTATTTATTTAGATATAGCCCTTAATAAAGCGAAATCTAGTAAATACAAGAAAGAATATCATTTTGCTTATAAAGATTATGAAGACTATGTTTACCGTGAAAATATCTTAAAACATATTAATTTAGCAATCGAAAACGATAGAATCTCTTTAAACTTTGCGACAATTACTAATCTAGATGATTATGTTACTTTTGATTTAATTGTTGAACCATCAATTTTGGGTTTAGATGTAAACTATAAAGTGATCAATGAGATTGCTAAATCACGTTCTAAAACAGTAAGTCTTGAAAAATGTATTATCATTAAGACTTTTAAATTTCTCTCATCCTTAATATTTTCTAATAAAGTTGCCCAAAAACTCTCTATTCCAATTTCTCTTGAAACTTATTTAGATGAAAATATTCTTAATTTTTTTGAAATACTTTCTAAAGATTACCGAGTTCCTTTGAAATATATATCACTAATTGTTGATTTTTCTCTTAGTTCGCCTAATATTATTTCTCTAACAAATTTATTTAAAGAAAAAAATATCTTAGTTAAATCTCGCAGTTTTGATTCATTTTTCTTACCTGGTAATTCATATCTATTCTATCAATTTAAAGATAAAGGTCCTAAAGAACTTCTTTACTTACAGGAACTAAAAAAATATACTTTAACTTATGATGCCTATTTAATAGTATATGATGTTAAAGATAAAGAATCACTTCCTAAACTTTACGATATAGGTATCAAACTAATTGAAAGTGATTTATTTAAAAAGTTCACAGAAACAGAACTTAGGGAGTTACTCATAAAAGATGGAAAATAATATTAAAAAGATAATTAATAAAATTCCCAATAATCAAAAAAAAGAAAAAGGTCTTGTTTCTTTCAAAGTAATTCAAGAAATAGATAAAATAATTTTAGAATATAAAGAAAATATAAATGACTCTAGAGATAGACTTCTATCAATATTTGGATTATTTCAATCACTATTTGTAGGAATTGATGCAATGTATGATCTCTCATATGTTTTTAAAGATAAAAATTTTATTAATATAAATAGAAATAAAACATTACGTGATTTAAAGTTTATCAGAAATGATATTGTAGGGCATCCAACAAATCGTGTTTATGAAGATAATTCAATTGGATTTTGTTCTCTTAATTTAGAAAAAACCACTAAGAAAAATATCTTTTATACTTTAATAACTTTCCAAAATCAAAATGTCTTAAGAGAAGAAAAAGAATTTGACATCCTAAATATTATAAATGAATATATGCGAGAAAAAAATCTATTTATTTCTGAACTAGCAAATATCTCCAATTTAAGTAAAAATTCGAATATTAAATCACTTTTATATCAATTTTCAAATGATCGAAATTTAATAAATCTTGAAAAACTAACAGAAGCAATTACAAAGAATTATAATCTAATTCATAATAATAGATATCTTTGGAGATGCAATCTAATCAAAAAATTACTTCAATTTGATTTTGAATCTTTTTCAACTAGTAATGTTAATTACTTTATTAATTTTCAAATTTCTAAATTATTTAGAATGATTTTTAATGATAATATTTTCACATTTCAAATTCCAGAAAATATTAATCATATTAAAAGTGAACTCATAATAGATGAAAATACTAAAAGAATCATCCTAGATATCACACATCCTTTATTTCATAAAACAATTCTTTCCATTTCATCAAATATTAAAACTGAAGAATCAAAAAACTTTTTTTCTACTATTCTAAATATTAAAGACGAAGAAGTACTATTTTCTGTTCTATCTTCAATTATTAAATAGTCCCTAAAAACTATTCCGAAATTTATATTTTTTTACTTTATATCTATTAGATTACTAAATTATTAGATTTATAGTATAATTTATTTGTTAAGGAGTAATTGAACATGGAAAATTATGATTATTACAAATCATTTGTAGGTGAAAAAGTTTTTGTAGATGGAGAAGCTGATACTGGTATAGTAACTAGAATTGATGCTGAAAGAGGAATTATTTACATACTTTTCAAAAAAATGCGCGAAGAAATGTATCCTTTCCCTGAAAATGTTGATTTAGGAAAAATCAAAATCGTGGAGACTAAGAAAAAATAAGTAATGAAATTACTATTACATTGTTGTTGTGGACCTTGTTCAATTTTTATCATTGATAAATTATTGAAAGATGGTCATGAGGTTTTCCTTTTATTTTATAATCCAAATATTCATCCAGATAAGGAGAAAATAGCAAGGATTGAAGCACTACAAGTAGTAGCAAGTAAATATAAGGTTCCCTTATTTGTAGATAGTAAAGATATGATAGATTTGTGGTTAGCTCAAAATAAAAAACGATGTAATGAGTGCTATGAATCTAGGATTAACTATATTGCGAAATATGCAGCAGAAAATGGTTTTTCCTACTTTTTGACTTCATTACTCATAAGTCCTTATCAAAACCACGAATTGATTAAAGAATTATCTCAGAAATACGCAAAGTTATACGGAATTAATTTTTATTATGAAGATTTTAGAAAAGATTTTAGAACAGGACAAAACATGGCAAAAGAATTAGGGATATATCGTCAAAAATATTGTGGTTGCATAATATCTTTAAACGATAATAATAAAATAAATGTATAAAATAATTATTAGATTCTTTCTTGTTTTAGTTTTATTTATTTTGATTTTATTTGACTATCGCTATGTTGCCTTTTATAAAGGTAAAGTGCTTTTGAATAAAGCTATTTCAATATCGAATGTAAGTGAACTATATGATAAAGCAAGTCTATTTAGCAAAGTTGAGATTTATGAATCTCCTTTATTAGAAAAAGCAGCTGAAGAAAATGAATGGCTTTATCTAGCTATATACACTGATACCGAATTATTTACGATAAAAACAAAAGACTCAGATATGGATTTTCTAAATAAAGCATTCTTTACGAATGGAATAACGATCGAAAAAGTTTATCCAACAAACATTTTGATGTATATATTTATATTTATTTGTTGTTTAATCTTACCAGTTTATAAAAAAATAAAAATCGAAGGTGATTAGAAAGAAAGATGATTAACATATTAACTTCACATACCTTACTTGAGGGGCCAAAACAAATTACCCTAATAAAAAATTATCTTAAAGATGTTAAACAAGTAGTAATAATTTTATACTCTTTTTTTGATTCAGATATTACAAACAGAGATCAATATATAAAATATTATGGGAGTGATAGTGATTACTATAAAAAACTTGTTCAAGCATTTAAAAATTATGGTGTTAGTGAAGATAAATTTTATATTGTTGATTATTTTAAAAGTTTAACACCTCTTGCAATTGAGATAATTAAATGTGCAGATTGTATATATTTCCCAGGAGGAGCTCCTGATTTATTCATGGATCGTATACATAAGAAAAATATTATTTCTGCGATTACATATAACAAAGAAAACAAGATATTTTTTGGTTCAAGTGCTGGAGCTATGATTCAGTTTACTGAATTTTTTATAACTCCAGATGACAAATATACTAAATTATCATACCATAGAGGTCTTCCACTCTTAAAAAATAGTTATATTCAAGTTCATTACCATAAAAATAGAACAGAAATTAGATACTTAAATAAAATAAAAAAAGAAGAAAAACCGATTATTTTATTGAAGGAAGATTCCGTTTGTATATTCCAAAACGGCTCTTTACTAACGGGAATTAATATCTTGCACTTTTAATTAGTCTTGTTAAAGTGTTAATACTAGAAAAGTCTTGTTTTTTTTAGTATAATTATGTTATGTATTTTTTATTGAAGTAGTAAAGGAGTAGCAAGTGGCCAAAAGAAGAAAGTATAATTTAATGATTTTATACATGAGTGTTTGCACAATATTTACAATAGTGTTAGTAACCTTTTCGGTTTTATATTTTACGACATCCGAAAAACTACTTTACGAGAGTATCTATAATACTATTAAATATAGTTCAAGTAATATTAGTTCTTTACTTCAAACCAAATTAGATGGTAATAAGACTTTAGAGGATTATCAATTTGACCTTCTTGATGAATATAAAGATTTAACTGTTGAAGAACGTGCTGCGAAAAGTTATCTTCAATTTGGAACTACTTCAGGTTTAGTTACTAATCCAAATTTCAGAAAGGCTATTGATACATTAATTGATGCTCAAATCAAAAATGAACTTGTCTTTATTTACACTTTGTATTTCACTGATTCAAACCATATAGTATTCATTTATGATACTGATGCTGCAAATGATCCAAGAAATGCAAGAGATCATGAAGGTAACGAATATACGCCTGATAATTACATGGTTCACTATCCTTATATAACTAATATTCCAAGTGAAGATGGTATTAATGGTTATGAATATAATCCTATATTATTTAAGTTTTTCTCAGATGCTTATACTACTAATAAATATAAGTCTGTTGAAATAAATGACCAATATGGAAGATTCTTTACAGGGGTCGTTCCTAATGCCGCCAAGAAATATCTTCTTTGTATTGACTATTCAACTGAAAGTATCTCACAATTACAAACTTCATTTATAATTATTGGATCAGTTCTTTTAATTATTTTAGCTACTACTTTTGTTGGATGTGGTATATATATTTATAGACTTATCAATAAAACAGAATTAATGCAATCAAGAATTGAAACTATGGCGTATTATGACAACTTAACTAAGTTACCTAATAGATCAAAATTAATGGAAAAACTTCGTGATGAAGCATCTGATAACTCTCTTAGTGAAGGATTATCAGCATTATTTATCGATTTAGATAACTTTAAGAAAGTAAACGACACCGAAGGTCATCTAATAGGCGATCTAGTATTACAAGAAGTTGCTAACTTCCTACAATCATGTCTTGATTTAAGAGGAATGACTTTCTCAGGAAATACACAAGATAACTTTGTAGCAAGACTTGGTGGAGATGAATTTGTTATCTTATTTAATTCTAAAGTAAAAGATGAAGTTATTAAATTTACAGATTTACTATTCAGAGAATTTATTAAACTAAGAAAAGAATCAAGAATTTTCTCAACTTATGAGGTGTCTTTATCTGTGGGTATCGCTTATTATAATGCAAATGATGGTGATTATTCAAGTTTATTAAAACATGCAGACTTTGCAATGTATAAAGCTAAAAAGGCTGGTAAGTCTCAATATCATATCTATGATCCTGTAACTGATATCATGGGAGAAGAAAAATAATTTAGAACTTTCTTCTAAAAATTAGCAATAAAATTAAATTTTTACTTAAAATTAAAATATATTCAAAAAAACAATAGAAACTAACTATCTTATTATTTATTAATAACTTTTTTAATAAACTCCAAACATCTTAAAGACCACTCTTTTGTTCCTGGTACATCAAGTGCAAATTTTAGACCATGAGCACCTTTTTCATATAAATAAAATTCATGATAAATTCCTAATTCTTTTAATCTATCCACAAATAATACTGAATTATAATAAGGTACTGAATTATCTTCTTTAGTATGCCAAATGAAAGTTTTAGGGAAATTTGCTCCTATATGTTTATAAGTAGATAATTTATTAATGTAATAATTACTCTTTATATTTGGTAGAAATGCTTTATAACTACCTTCATGTCTATATTTTTTCTCCATAGAAATAACAGGATAACATAAAATACAAAAAGAAACATCAAATGTCATTTCATCAATTTTATCGTTTGTTTTATAAAAACTATCAATTTTAACAGTTTCTCCTAATAAACTGCATAAGTGAGCTCCAGCCGAGAAACCCATTACGCCGATATTATTAACATCTACTCCAAATTGAGCACTATAATATTTAATATATTTAATAGCTCTTATAATATCTATAAGTGGAACGGGATAATTATAAGGAAATACTCGGTAATTTAGGACAAAAGCGTTATAGCCGTTATCATTTAACCATTTCGCAAATGGTTCTCCTTCCGCATCACTTTTTCTAACATATCCCCCACCTGGTACAACTAAAATTGTAGGTAGTCTATGATTAGCATCTCCTATAATATATTCATTAATCGATGGAGCATCCAAGTTTTCAATGTTATTATAATCTTTCTGTAAAAATGGTACATTTTCAAATAATTTAATCATCTTAAAATTCTAAAAGCTCCTCTAATTTAGTGTATATATAATTAACTGTTAAATTAATTACTTCAACTCTAGACTCATTTTGCACCTTGACCTCATACGCAATTTCATTGTTTTCAGTCGAGAAACCCACAAAAACACGTCTTTCTTTAATGGAACTATCGATACTGGCATAACCAGTAATTGAAATTCCTATATCAACGTTTAATGCTTTTCTAACTGATCTAGCCATTCTTAAAGCTACTTCTTTCGAAACAACACCAAAAGCAATAATCACGTTCTCAGTTACTTCATCTAAAAACTTTTCTTTGATTTCATTAGTATAAGTTATAATAGAACCCTTAAATACTTTTGAAGCTCCCTCTAGTTTAGTAATTTCGGCAGAAGCACTTCCCCCAGTCATCGATTCAGCAAATCCAATTGTTTTTTTCTCTTTAACCAATAATTCTAAAACTTTTTTTATATTCATGTTAAAAGCACATTCACCTTAATAACTGTATCGACGCCACTCACTTTCCTAGAGATTGTTAATTCAACACTATTTCCAAATATCAAATGTACTTTCAATTTATTTGTAAAGTCTTCTAGATTCGCTATAGAAAGTCCATTAATATGTGTAATCGTGTCATATACTAATACTTTATTATATGCATCTTTCGTAGAATCAATATATACAACTATCACTCCATGAACTTCATTAGCGATAAGAAGAGGATCTAAATTAAGGGATTCTGCTTCAGTTAAAAAAACATCTATATTCATAACTGTTACACCTAACATTGGTTTTTTAACAGTTCCAACGTAATCACTTTCTTTTAAATTTTTAACCCAAGGACCAAAAACATTTAAATTCATCGCGTAGCTTAAGGCACTTGCTGGAATGTTATCTCCACCTGATTCAATATAAGGAATTTTAGAAGTATTTATCCCAATTAAATCGCCATTTAGATTAAATAAAGGACCACCACTATTACCAGGATTAATATTTGCACTATGCATAAAAGATAGATTTTTTATCCCATTATAGGTAAGATTAGTTTTAGATAGAATGCCAGTTGAAACAAAATTAAATAATTCAAGTGAATAAGGAGATCCAATTGCAATAACTGTTTGGCCTTGAACTAATTCAATTCCGATACTATCTTCTATTTGTTGAACATGTTTATATTCAAGGCTTTTATTAGTTTGAAATCTGAGAATAGCTATATCATAAGATGTATTCTCCGCATAATCAATTACTGTATATGTTTCAGTAGGAGAATAATAAATTGAAATATTAGAAGCATTCTTGATGACATGACTATTAGTTATAACCGAATACTGAAACAAATTGTTATTAATACTTTCTTTTCTAAAAACAATCCCTGATCCATGACCAGAACTTGTTTTTACAGCAACCGTTGAAAGAGATAATTCACTTACTAAATCTATAAAATAACTCTCACTTTCACTAGTGCTTACATAAGGGGTATATTCCTCTAAACCATCTACCTTTTTACAAGAAATAATTGTAATAAGGAGAACGAAACAAATAATAAATCTTAATACTTTTTTCATGATAACCTCACTTAATTTTACTAAATAATGCCAAAGCATTACGTCTAATTATATCAACAAAATTATTAAAATCAACACTTAAAGCAATAGATACATACAAATAGATATTTTTAATATATTTCGTCTCGTTCATAAGTTTACGGTATGGAACAGGAGTTAAATAAGGTGAATCAGTCTCTAAGAGTAGTCTATTTAATGGTATTTTTTTAATAATTTCTCTTAATTTGTCATTATTTTTATAGGTTATTGGTCCATCAATACCTATATATAAACCAAG
The DNA here is from genome assembly GCA_031284585.1 of Acholeplasmatales bacterium. Lineage (GTDB taxonomy): Bacteria > Bacillota_I > Bacilli_A > Acholeplasmatales > Acholeplasmataceae > JAITXT01. Next base: position 7,050 of record JAITXT010000028.1, on the reverse strand, counting down.
TTCTAAAAACTTGCTTAACTCTTGAAATCCATAAGAAAAACAATGAATTACACCTCGAAGTTTTCCTTTATATTTTTTAATAATCTCATAGGTTTCATTAAATGCATCTCTAGAATGAATTATTACAGGTAAATCATGAGAAATTGCATATTTAATCTGAGTCTCAAACCTATTTTTTTGATCTTCTAAATTAGAATTTTCATAATGTAAATCAATCCCACATTCTCCGATTGCTACCATTTTTTTTGATTTTATTAATTCGTCTAGAAAAGAATAATCATTATCAAAACTTTCAGTTGGAAAAATTCCTCCACTAAAAAAAACTTCATTATATTTTTCTGCTAAATGAAAAGATTCATAAGAAGTTTCTTTATCAACCCCACAACAAATAATATACTTAACCTTATCATCTAGAGCATCTTTAATAACATCATCCACTCTATTTTTATAATAACTTTCATAGATATGCGAATGAGTATCAATCATTTAACTTTTTTCCTAACAAATTCATCAAATTCATTGAGATCTTTTAAAGTTTCAAAAGATGCATAAAAATAAGTATCTCCCATCATTTTTGAAATCTCTTTTGGATATGTTCCATAAGAAAATATATTTTCCTCATATTTTGAGAAAATATCTTCTACTGAATTAATATAATTATAATGATCTTTTCTACTACTAGAAATAGCATAGCATTTCTTTCTGTTTGAATCAATACTACAAGTATTAGTAGTTATAATATCGGCATATAAGTCATATGTTGAAACACCAGATGCTTTGTTTATTAGTAGAACCGTATTTCCACCTGGAGAACGCATGTTTACCTCTAAACCAATGATATCTTTTTTCTTCCCTAAACCCTCTTTATCTTTCTTTAGGACAAATAACTCAATATGAAAATATCTTTTTTTTACATTAAAAGATTTAATAATTCTCTTTCCTATTTCTACAAAATCAGTGTCAAGAAAAGGATCTGAATAATAACTATCATCTAAATCTTCATTTATTACTCTTTCTCCTGGGTACTTAAAACATTCTTTAATACAAAATAAGGCGTTAGATTCATTATCTGCAATCCCATCGAAACTTATTAAATCCCCATCTACAAACTCTTCCATAATAAACCGATTTGGATAAGGATTCCCAATAAAAAATAGTTCTAATTCTCTATGATTTTTAATAGAATGACTATCTTGAGCTCCAACACCAATATCTGGTTTTACAAAAACAGGGAAACCAACTTCGTTAACAAATTGGATTGCTGCATCTAAATCTCTTGGCAAAATATAACGAGGTACTTTAATATTTGCATTTAAAAAACATTCTTTCATTCTAGATTTTCTTTTTATTTTTTCTAATTCATCTATTTTTAAACCACTAGATACGTTGAATTGAGTTCTTAATTTAGCATCTAGTTCTAACCAATACTCATTATTAGATTCGATAAAATCAATAAATCCATATTTCTTGTAAATATAATCAATAGTATTTTTAACATAAAGATAGTTATTCAAATCAGTTTGAACGTATTCTTCTAGTGAAGCTTTTAGTTCTTCTCTAAGGTTTAGAAAACTAGTATCTCCGATACCGATCACTTTAACTCCTCTTTCTTTTAAAGATACTACAAAATTATAATAATTATCTGGAAAATTTGGTGATATAAATACAAAAATCATTTAAGACCCCCTATTTATCTTTAAATTATACTCCTTAAAGGTAAAAACATGATAATATTTATAAATAAATTTTAATTGTCCTAAATTTCAACGCGATTTTATGTAATATTTAGCTAAATAAAATAGTTTCAATAAAACTATTATTCAAATAAATGATATAATTTAACTGAGGATAAAATGAAAAAAATAAGAAATAGTGATTCCAATAATAATATAGAAGAATATTCAGATAAAGAGAATAAAACTTATTCAAAATTTTTATTATTTGAAATTATTACCGCTTTTAGTATTATATCAGGAATTCTTTTAGGATTTCTATTTAAATCACTTGTCATTCCGTGGATCACTTTAACTCTTCCTTTAGGATCAATAATCCTTATTACTCTAAAGAAAAAAATAAAGTTATTTTGCTTAACTGTTTTAATATCCTTTTTTGCTTTTTATTTAACCGGTTTTATGACTAGAAATTATCAAATAAGTTTCATGTTACTTACTTTGATACCTACTATAACTCCAATTATATTTTTTAAGAATCTTAAACTCTTTCTTTTAGAAATTACATTTACTATTTTAAATTTAGTTTTATATTTTGTATTTTCTTCTTTTTTAATTCTATTTATTTTATTAATTCTAAGCTTAATTGTTCTATTAATCACGAGAAATAAAGAAATTACTAATTATTTTAAATCTAATCCACCAAGATATTATCTTATATTTTTAACAATATCAAATATTTTAATTTATTTTATAATTTCTTTATTAGCCTATGATTTTTTAATTACTTTGCTCGTATTTTTCTTAACCCCTTTACTTCTAACTATATCTAACAAGAAAACAAGAAGTAATATTAATATTTATAATACTATCTTTGTTAGTATCACGTTCTTTGTTCTAGGATATTTTTTAAACCTTTGGGACATCGTATGGATACTTTTCATAGGAATTCCTGTCTACGGAATTCTTGATCACTACTATAAACTTCATTCATAAAAAATATAAACTATTTAAAATAATTATAAATAACGCTTTAAATAAAATATCTATCTATATTCCTATTTATAAAAAGTATAAATTAGCAAAGAACTAAACTTTTTTTGCTATAATAATACCTGAAGAGAGGGTAATAAAGATGAAAGTTATCGAGTTTAAAGATATTTGTAAAGTTTATGGAACTAAATCAAACCAGACTAAAGTACTTGAAAATATAAATTTTAGCATTGAAGAAAATGAACTAGTAGTAATACTTGGTGCCAGTGGAGCAGGTAAATCAACAATTCTAAACATCCTTGGAGGTCTTGATAAACCGACATCTGGAAGTTTCTTTTTTAAAGATTCTGATATAACAAAATTAAATGAAAAAGAGTTAACAAAATATAGAGCAAAAAATATTGGTTTTATCTTCCAATTTTACAATCTAATTCAAAATTTAACTATCTATGAAAACATAGATATTGTAAATAGTATTTCTAATACTAAGTATGATACCAATAAAGTAATTGAGCAAACTATGTTAACTAATTTAAAAAATAGATTTCCCAAAGACTTAAGTGGAGGTGAACAACAAAGAACCTCAATAGCTAGAGCATTAATCAAAGAACCACTTCTTATTCTATCCGATGAACCAACAGGTGCACTAGATACAAAGACAGGAGTTGAAATCCTAAAAATACTAAAAGGATTAACTAAAAAAGGACATATAGTAGTTATAGTAACTCATAATCTCTTAATTAAAGAAATAGCTGATAAAATTATTTATGTTAAAAATGGAAAAGTAGAAAACATTGTAATAAACGAGCATATTAAAGAAGTCGAAGAGGTTCTATGGTGATCTTACTTAAAAAAACACTTAGAGATTTTAAAAGAAACTTATTCCAATTTTTTTCAATTTTTATCTTGATATTTATTAGTTTTTATGTATATACTGGGATTAGTTCTGAATATTTAGGAATCGAAAAAGAAGTAAATAAATTTTATGAAGATACAAATTTCCTAGATTCCTTAGTATATACTAATACTCCTATAAGTGAAACTAATTTTGATAAAATTAAAAACCTAACCGAAATCAAAGAAGCATCAAGAAGATTGTATTTAAAAACTACTCTTGAAAACGATATAAATCCTGATATAGATTTATATATTATTGAAGAAAATACTATTTCAAAGATGTATCTAATTGAAGGAATAGATTATGGTAACGAAATAGACGGAGTATATTTAGATTACCGTTTTGCCCTTGCCAGTAATATTAAATTAGGAGATATTATAACTTTTTGCTACCAAGAAATAAGTTTAAAAAAACAGGTAGTAGCTCTTATTTTAAGTCCTGAATATGTTTACCGTGATAATGACTCCATGACAAGTAATTTTGCTCTAAAAGGTTATGCATTTATCTCAACTAATACTTTTTCTAAATCTAATTTTTTCATTTCCCCAATGATTTATAATCAATTATTAATCAAAACAAATACAAATAATTTTAAGGAAGTAGAGAAAAAAGTAGGAATAGCACTTGATGGAAAATATACAATGTTTCTAGAAAGAGAGAATCTTGCGAGTTACAAGACTATGTCACTAGAAATCTCCCAACATAAATCACTTGCTTTAATGCTACCCCCAATATTCCTAATAATATCACTATTAATAGTTATGACAACTATGAAGAGGATAATTAACAAGGAAAAAGTTGGAATAGCAACTCTAAAAGCCATAGGTTTTAGAAATAAAACTTTATTCATCCATTATGGAATATATGGATTTTTAATATCTGCTATTGCTGTAGTACTTTCTTATATCTTAGGACCTGTTACAATCCCATATCTATTTTATCCATCAATGAGCCTTTTTTATACTATTCCAAATTGGATTCCATATCGTGATAATTCTTTTATTTTTATTGCCCTTACAATTATTATATTAACAATTGTAACTGTCTTACTATCTACTAGAAAGATTGTTATGATGCCTTGTGTAGATGGTCTTAAGAGTTTTAATTCCAAAAAATTCTCTAATAAACATCTTTTATCATTAAATAAAGTTCCTTTTTCAATTAAATGGAATTTGCGAGATATAAGAAGGAATGCTCTAAAGACTATAATGTCTATTTTTGGCTCAATAGGAACTACAGGTATCCTTATTTGCGCCTTGACATTCTTTACGTCTATGCAAGCCTTTAAGAGCCTTAGATACGATAAACTCTATCTATATAAGACTAAAATTTCCATAATTGATAATTTAAATAGTAAAAAAATAGATAATATCATATCACTTACTGATGGATATGCAGTTATAGATAAAGGAGTTGAAGTATTAAGTGACACTAATAAATATGTTGGAAATTTAAGAATAAGCGATCCAAATAATCCACTTCTTTCCTATGTAGATTCTAATTTCCAACCAGTTCAAGTAAGTAATTCAGGAATTGCCATAACCTATAAATTAAAAAGTGTCCTTTCCGTTGATATTGGAGATACCATTACTTGGCATATTTTGGGAGAAGAAGTCTTTCATCAAGATAAAATAGTTCAAATACTTAGAGATCCAACAAGTCAAGGAATTATTATGTCAAAAGAATACTTTCAAAGCCTTGGTTACGAACCAACACCTAGTTATGTAGTTTCAAGTTTGTATTCTGATTCATTCACTGAAATTGATGGAGTTCAAAGCATTTTAAAGACAAGTGATGATATGAAGTTCTTTGATGATATGCTAGAATCATTTAATATTTTAATCTATTTACTTATTATAGCATCAATAGCCTTAAGTATAATAGTTTTATTTAATCTTGGGACACTTTCGTATTTAGAAATGTTTCAAGACATTGCGACACTAAAAACTATTGGCTTTCAGTCATCTTTTATAAGTAATATCATTTTAATTCAGAATTTATTTTTATCAACAATTGGTTTTATCTTAGGAATACCAGTTGGATTATTCATAGCAGAAGTTTCAAATAGTACTATGGGAGAAGGATTTGATATGGCTATCAAATTAAATTTTCTTGATATAGTTCTAGCTGCTGGTATCTTTATACTAGTAATTGTAATTAATAATTATTCATTTTATAAAAAAGTAAAAAACTTGAACATGGTAGAAGTTCAAAAAATGGAGTAATTTAGATAAAGAAAAGAGAAAGACTATCCCCTTTAATCTTTCTCCCTTTCTAATTTTAAATCTTTGTCTAGATTTAATAAACCATTTAAATATATTAGAATACGTAGTATAGAAATATAGCAATATTATACGATAATTTTATAAATTCTTCTTTAATTAACTGTTATTTTTTGATTTCTTTATCAGAAATAATTTTTAAAATTGTATCTCTTGAAAACTTATATTTTTTCTGACAAAAATGACAATTAATTTCTGTTACCTCATCAAGCGATAATTCTTTTAAAGAATTAACATCTAGTCTTCCAAGTATCTTTTTAAATCTTGTTTTACTACAGTCACAATGATATTGTAAATATCTTTTTTCATAAATCTTGTAATTATTATCACTAATCGCTGCTATAATATCTTCAAGTGAAAAATTTTCAGAAAGTAAAGTTGTAAATGGTTTTAAACTTTTTAATTTATTCTCAATTACATCAATTAGAACATTATCACAATTAGGTAATACTTGAATTATAAACCCTCCTGCATTAATCACTTTTTTAGAAACTAATACGCCTGTAGAAACTGAGGAAGGAACTTGCTCACTAGTTAAAAAATATTCCGCAAAGTCCTCAGCAATTTCTCCACTAATTAAAGGAATGCTAGATATAAATGGTTCTTTCAAATGAAAATCTTTAATCACAGTTAAAGTTCCATTTCCAATTGCTTCACTAACATTTAGTTTATTTAATTTATCTTTGCATACTATATACGAATTAGGATTAGAGATTTCTCCTTTAACATTTCCATTTGCATCCGCAACCCCTAATATATATTTAATTTCTCCATCACCATTAATCTTACAATTAATGATTTCATCCTGTTTTAACATAAGTCCCATAAGGCCTGTTACAGTAAGAAGTCTTCCGAGTGCTGCCGATGAAGTTTTAATTGTTTTATGAATTTTAGTGGCTTTTAAAACGAGATTAGTCGTATTAGCAATATAAATCCTAAAGCTATCATCATAAAGAGTAGCTATTAATACTTCTGATTTATTATTATTATTGTTTTCTTTTATATTTTCCATATTCCTCTTCTTCTAATAAAAAAGACAGAAAGAAAATTCTTCCTGTCATCTTTATATAAATCTTAATTAGATTTACTCAACAATGTTAGTAACAGAACCAGCACCAACAGTTCTTCCGCCTTCACGAATAGAGAATTTAGTTCCCTTTTCAATTGCGATTGGATGAATTAGTTCAACTGTCATAACTGTATGATC
>JAITXT010000013.1 GCA_031284585.1 Acholeplasmatales bacterium | reverse complement strand
TTTCATTTTCATAAATAATATAATTTTCTTCGCTGAGATGGTAAAAAATTGATTTATATCCAGTACAACTAAATAACCCTATTAACATTAATACAAATATTATTGGAATAATGACTTTTCTCATAATGTTACCCCTTTATTGTTACCCCAGAAATAAACTGTGAACTTCGAGTAGAATACTCATCGGTATAAAACGAATAAAAATTTGTTTTATTATTAGAAGAATTATTATATGTTGTCATTAATAATTCATTTTGTATTTCTCTCTTAATAAATATTGTATGAGCGGATAATGTAGTATAATCTAGAAAATTTGGAACCTTATTAAAGAAAGTGATTATGAAATAGCCAAATGCAATTCTCCCACTATTAGAACTGTCGTAACTTAAGTAAGTTATATCTAAAGATTGATATCCTAAAACTCTTAATATATCAGGTATTCCACATAAATGTTCGGGATAAAATTCAGTGACAAAATTAACCGCCAAAATAACAATAGGAATTGCTGCATTAACTGCAACAAGTATTGCTGCATACTGAATTGGAATTGAGGCATTAATCAATAATTCTTGCCACCACTCTGTTGCTTGTTCTAACTCGAATGAAATTAACAAATTAGTTATTTGTTCAGCAATAGTAGGTGAATAAATATGAAGTAATGGGCCAATTATAAGTAAGCTAGCAGCAACTAAATTTGAGACACAACTCATTAGTTCGTTACTAATCGGATTTAACCCCAAGTATCCAAGTCCTAAATCAGCATTCATTAACTCACATAATAATATGAGTGATGCTAAATCAGGAGTTCTATTTTGAGAAACCAAAAAATTATAGAGACTAATTACTCCGCATCCATTTTCATCAAAAGTTTTAAACCCAAATTTCCACCCTCCAAATTGGTCTTGATCGTCGATATAACCATTCTTAAAAGCCCCTGTAGGTAAAGATTGATTTTTATTATGTTTATAGTTTTCAAGAGCTATATACATTTTAAAATTCCCGAAAATGTATTGAATAAGACCATCACTCCAAAATCAACAAGATTAAGCACAATTAATTGATTTATTGCTTCTTGGATTAAGTCACTTCCAGAATTAACAATCGCTATACTGATTTGTAGAATTGGCATTGTTACATTTACAACTGGAGGATTATCAACTCCTCCTCCATTATCAGTTAATAACAGGTATACTTTATTTGAAGCTGCTTGCTCATCTACTGATTTATATAATAAATCCGAAGCTAATATTATCTCTCCAAAATATTCGAAACTAATATCCACTTGATCTATCGTTTCATTATAAAATGGAAAACCCACTAAATCAATTTCGTCTACTGATGAAGTGCTATTATTTAAGTTTATCTTAAAAAATACAATTCCAACTTCTTGTACATAAGTAGCATCAAAACTAATAGAATACTCACTTATCTGTTCTAGAGTTGTATTTAATAGTTCTACTCCAGATAATGAGTTAACTTTTTTAGATGCAATAAAAGTGGAGTCGAACTCTGAAATATCCAATTGAACTTCATCAAAACTATTTAAATAACTGAGACTTTCTTTTCTAGAAGAATCAGCATTTAAATTTCTAGTTACTGGTTCAGAATCGTTTTTTAAAAACATCGCAGATAAACAAACTGTTACAAATAACAACAAAACAATTAAAACATAATTTTTTTTCATTTTTTTTCCTTTTAAATTAACATTTTTTGAATTCTATTTTCACATTTGTTAATAAGCATATAAACCTTCTCTTTAATTATACACTTATTCAAATTTATATTATAAATAAATACTTATAATATTCTTGAGCATTTATAAACTCTTAATCAAATTAGTAATTTATATAATTTTCATTATCAATTGGAATATATAACTTAACGATATATTAAATTTAATTAATTTTTTTACATTATTTAGATAATAACGTTAAATATAAATGAAATCTTATTGAAATGAAAATAAACTATATAATACACAAAAAAAGGTTCTTAAATATCTAAAAAACCAAATAAATTCATTTTAAATTATTTAAAAGATAAATTTACGGAATTTAATTTAAAATTATGATATAATTAAATGCTTTTATAAAGTTTAGATTTTTTTAGTAATTAAAATAGGAGGATATATGGCGAATATTAAACAACAAAAAAAGAGAATATTAACTAACGAAAAAAGACATCAAAGAAATATTAGTTTCAAGTCTTCTACTAAAACAGCATTAAAAAATCTTGAAAAGGCTGTTGCTGAGAAGAATCTAGAAAATTCTACTAAGTTCTTAGCTCTTGCTTTTAAGAAGTTAGATAAAGGTTTAGCGAAAGGAATATTCCATAAAAACTATGTAGCAAGACATAAATCAAGAATTTCTAGTCTTGTTAATTCAGTTTCTCTATAAAAAGAGCGTAAGCTCTTTTTTATTTGTCATTTTTTAATGAATCTATATATTTACTTACATCAAGCATATATCTTTGTGCTACTAAAACAACATTTTTATTATAACAATAAGGAATACTATATTTAGGATTATAACCAAAATAATTAATATAGCTTGATGCGTCAATATTTTCAAATAATGCAACTAATAAATTATATGTAGTTTCGCAATCTCCTAGTGCTCTATGAGCAAGACCCCTTTCAAGACCTAAGTTATTCGCAGCCGATTCTAATTTATGAGGATAAGGATAATGGTCTTTATAGACAGTCATAAGATCTAGACAATCAAGATCTTTATATTCTAAATTATTTTTAGTATATAGTTGATATAAAAAAGAATAATCAAAATTTAAATTATATCCTACTACTAATGTTTTATCTAAAAGAATTTTATCTAACTCAATAATGGCTTTATCAACTGTTATACCACTTTCTTTAATATCACTTAAAGAAATTCCTGTTAGCGTTTCTATCCTAGGATCAAGATAATCTGTAGAGTTAATCAAAAAACTCTCACCCTTAATTTTCTCAAAGAAATTATCTTTATTTTCAAAAAGAATGTACCCTACTTCAATTATTGTATCCTTAATAGGACTTAATCCACTTGTTTCTAAATCTATAACTAGTACATTTTTATATTCATTAATCTTCATCTTACTTAAAACTCCCTTATTTTTTTAGAAGAAACAATTCAACCTGGAGTTCAGGATTTACACTATTAGACTTAAGTGATATATCAAGTTTACTTAATTCTTTCATTTTTGAAGAAATCCATTCATTTTTTATTTTCGAGGCATCTTGTTTTCTATAATATAATGCTCCTGGCTTTTTAATATTCAAGTATTCCATAATTATCTCATCAGGAAGATTATTATAAATAGCTTTTTTAACATAAATAATATCATTCATAGCTTTATAAATTAAACTAACAATATTTAGAGGTCTTATTTTTGCTAAAATAAAATCATGATAAACTCTTAATGCCTTTTTAGAATCTTTTTTTAAAAAAGCACCTGTTAATTCATAGGCCTTTTCTTCTAATGGTTTATCAATTAAAAGTAAAACATCCTCGTGGGTTATAGTTTTTTTCTCTATACAATAAGTAATTATTTTTTCTAATTCATTGAAAAGCATATAGAGATTAGATCCTAAATACTCAATTAATAAATTAATAGATTCTTTGGAAATAGTAAGGTTTCTTTCGGTAACTCTATTGGTAATTTCACTAGTAAAATCAAAGTTAGTATTAGATTCCTTAGGTTCAATTTGAATAACTTTCGTAAATGAGGTAATAAGACTATGAAAGACAGTGAGATCCTTAGAAATATTTCCTTTATAATTATAAAGAATTATTAGAGTAATACAAGGATTTGGTTTATTCAAATAATTCTTTAAATAATTAAATTCTCTATACTTTACATCAGTAAATTCTTTTATTTTATCTATACTTTCAATAATAATTATTTTTTCATCATCAAATAAACTAGCAGAATCTAATTCACTTTCTAGTTCTGATAAACTAGTATTTTCTAAGTCATAGGAAAAAGGAACAATATTTTCATTTAAACTTGCTAACAATTTATCTAATTCTTTTTTTAGAAGAAATTTCTCACTTCCTACTAATGTGTAACAATTTATTTTTCCCATCCCTTTTATTTTATATTAATTTAACAAAAAAAATAGAATTAATATTCTTTTTTGTATTTTAAACTACTTTTAACATCATAAGTACCATTACTAAAATTAAAAATTATAGTACCATACTCATTTGTAATAAAAATTTTAGTATTTCGAAGGGTATCTAATGTACTTAGATGGGGATGTTTATATTTATTTTTGTATCCTGCACTAATAACTGCATATTTCGCTCCTATAAAATCAATAAATTCCTTGCTAGTAGAAGTACTAGATCCATGATGGGGAACTTTTAATAAAGTTATTTTGGGGATATAACTATAAAGAGTGATTATTATTTTCTCAGATTCTATCCCAATATCCCCTGTAAAAAGTAGACTAAATTCAAAATACTCTATTAGTACCACTAAACTATTGTCATTTACATTATCCATTTTAGAACTTGGATGCAAGAATAAAAGTTTCATATTCCCAATTTTATCACCTACACCTCCAAAAGTTTTAATTCCTTCAATTGGATAATTATCATATGGATTAATTCTAATATTATTAGTTAAGAACTCCTCTCTATACCTTTTAATATTTAAAATATGATCTGAATCAGGATGCGTAAAAATAATTAAATCTATTTTATAGATCCCCATATCGTGAAGAAATTCTATTGTGCCATTAAAACTATCGATTAGAATAACTTTTCCATTTTCAATTAAAACAGTAGAGTCCCCCTGACCTACATCAAGAAAATAAACGTTTAATCCATTGGAATACTCATTTTTTAAAATAGTAACTACGTAAGGAATTAATAAAATAAGTAAATACTTTACCTTTTTTAGATTAAGAAAGAAATAAGAAAGTAATAGATAATAAAAAAATATTAGCGGTTCTATCATAGCTGGTAAATAAATGATAAAGTTTAGAGAATTAAGTTTCATAACAAATAGACTAAAATAATCAAAGATAATTCTTGTATAACTATAAATAATAGGATGAAGAAAAGAAACTATCGAAAGTGGAAAAATAAAATAGAGAATAAGAGAATAAAAAATAAAATTAAAAAGAATCCCTAAAATTGATATTATCTTCGTAAAAGGAATTATAATCAAGTTAATAATCCCTTGTTCATAGATTTTATTTTTTAGTCTCACTTTTTTGATATCAATAACAAAAATCAAAAAGAAATTAATCAAGAAACTAACAAATATATAGTTATTATAAATTGAAAAGGGAATTAGAATAAAGGTTATTATATATCCTAAAAAGCAAATTTCTATTCCCCTTAAATTAAGAAAAAATTTCTTATTCATCTTTTTTATCAAATAAAGTAATATTATTCTTAAGATTGCTGCACTAAATTCATATAAGTATAGAAAAACAAAAAGTAATCCAAAAATAAATATATTTTTATATTTATCCTTAAGATTGAAATGAATTAATATATATTCTAGAATTGTTAATAAAAAATAAATGTTTATCGCTGTTAAACGCATTAAATAAAGGATATTTAAATCCGATAATGCCTCTTTTTCATTTGCTGAAAATGTATTTTCACCAAAAATAAATAATCTTAAAAAAGGATCATTTTGAAAATTATCTTCTAATCTTTCAATTAAAATATTTCTTAGTAAATAAAAATTATCTTTTTTCTCCTCAATAAATTTTATTTCTTTAATTTCAATTACTCCATAAATATTTTGTGATTTATTATATAGAAAACTATTAAATCCAAAAGGAATAGTATTCTCTGGGTATTTTTTAACAGTCCCCTCTACATATAGATTATCACCTACTTCATACTGATTATTATAATCTAAAAAATAATTATGTCCCCGATATCTAATATAATTTCTATTTTCATAAATTGTTTTTTCAACTTTAGAGATAACAACAACGTCTTTTATCTCTTTAGCACTAAGATCAAAAAGATAAAAATATAAAAAAAATGATAATCCTAAGATAAGAATGACCCTAAATTTAAGTTTCTTTCTAAATAAAAGTAAATAAAATCCAAGAAAAAATAAATATAAGTAATTTAGAACTACAAGAATAATAATAAAAAGAAAAAAAAGATAATAAATTAGATCAAGAGACGTAAAAATAATCTTTAATTTTCTCAAAAGTTACCGCTCCAATATTCTTTACGTTTATTAATTCATCGACTGAATTAATTCTTCCAACTTGCATTCTATAAATAATAAAGTTCGCAGATCTATTTTCTGTCATATTAGGAATTCTTAATAGTTCTTGAAAAGTTACTTTGTTAATATCATATTTAATTTTTTGATCAATTACTTCATCACTCTTTTTCTTGATTTCTAAAATTCTATCTTTACTAATTTCTTCATTTAAGTTAATATTTGTAGTTTCAGCTTTTTTTGTAAAACCTCCAGCCAAAAAAACTATATCTAGGATAGTCTTTGGTTCATAAAAAGTATAAAAACCAGGGAATAAAACCTCCCCTTGTAGACTAACAGTAAATGATTTTGGAATTGAACCTTGAAAATCTTCTGAATCAATTACTTTTTCTTTCGGAAGAAAAAAAATAGCAATCCCACATCCAATTAAAAATACTAAAATAGCTCTTTTCTTCATCTAATTTAAACCTCCTATTTAATAATAGTTAGTTTAATATGAAGTTTCCCTAAATTTAAATTTCTATTCTATCAAAACCTAAAAGCATCATATCAAGTGCATAATATTTTCTATTCTCTTCTGAGAAAATATGAATAATGATATTATGACAATCTATTAATACCCAAGCTCCACCTTTACCTTCAATATTTTTAATTTGAAGTTCTTCTATATCTTTGATTTTTCCAATGGCACCAGAACTCTGCCTTGAAGAAGCACTACAAATAATAACATACTCATAAAAAGGAGATTTATTTCCTAAATTATAAATTTGGATATCACTTGCCTTTACATCTTTTAATTTTTCTACTATTTTTTTTATTAAATCAATCATCTAAATATTTCCTCCATTAGACTAACATGCAAACCTTTCTTACACATGACAGAAACTATAAAAGGTCCGTCAACAATCATAATCGCAATATCAAGTAAAGTAATTTGATATTTTTTTCTTTCTTTTTTTACGAATTCGATTTTCTTATACTCTTCTCCTTCAAAAATTTTCTCTAAATTTTCAGAGCTTCTCGAATTTAATTTTAAATAACTACTAGCATAGATAACAGTATTACTATTCGTTACTATCCCAATTAGACCATCTTGAAAAAGAATTCCTTTATTCCCTGTTTTCACTTGGAAAACAGTAGGTTTTATTTGATTTCTAGGAATAATGTCTTTATATTCATTAAATTCAAATACTTCATCAATATAACCACTTTCTTTAATTCCAATAGTATCAAAATAAGTTATATATTCATAATCTTTAACAATTAAGTTTCTTGTCATCCCTCTTTTAGGATTTTCTAAATAATTTGAATTAGTTAATAAATTAAAGATAGTTGTTTTTCCACTATTTACAAGTCCTAAAAAATAAACTCTTTCAAAATTTCTTGCTTTTAAATAATCTTTTAATTCATCAACCATATAGTTTTTACCCGCACTAACTAAGAAAACTTTTAAGAAATTTAAATGTCTTCTTTTAATTAATAAATTAACATTAGATAAAATATTCTCTAAACTTGTACTTGCTGGTAAAATATCAATAAAATTGATAATTAATAAGTTATATTTCTCTTTTGTTTCAATTTTTAATAAATAATCTATATTCATAATATTAATAACATAGACTAATAAATCAGTATCTCTAAATACTAATTCTAATAGAGATGTTTGATCATAATTAATATCTTTCCCGTAGTGCATGAGTTTATAACAGGCAAGACAATAATCTTTCTCTAAGTTAGATACATAACCTTCTTTTTCCATAAAATTAGTTTGTAATACTATTCCGCAACCAGCACATTTTTTCTTCATTTTCCAAAAATCTCTTTATAACGTTTAGGGTATCTTATCCTCACTAATAAGAATAAAAAACGATCAACATTTCTATTAAGTATCCTCATAAGGATATTTTCTTTATAAACTCTTCTTAAATATATCGATTTCATCTTCAACCTATTTCCAAATAAAATATCGGTTATTAGTTGATCTCCAATCATACAAGTATTTAAATTGTCATTATCTTGAAAAACTTTTCTAAATCTTTTAGTAGAAGGTTTTTTAGCTCTTGAGATATATGAAATATCACATCCCAAAAAAACTTTATCTAATCTTTTTTTAGGAGAATTAGAAACAATAATTACTTTGAATTTTTTTTTTAATTCATCTAAAAATGAAATAGTTTCTAAATCTAAAAATTTAGTAGCAAATGAGATCAATGTATAATCTAAATCAAATGCTAACGTAGAAATTCCAGTTTTTTCAAGTAAATCATAATCAATACTTTTTATATTATCAAAACAATATGTCGGTAAAAAGTTTTTTATCATTTAATATCTACAATTTTGTATTTAACTTGTCTTCCATTAGGTAATTTAACATCTACTATTACTCCAGGTTCAACTTTTGCTTGTGAAAAAGCTTTTCCAATTGGAGATTCCAAAGATACTGTTTTTCCAGCAACCACCTCTAAAGTACTAACAAATGTCAAAGTATTTTCCTCTTTTTCAATCCCATCTATAATAGGAATCACTCTAACTACAGATCCTATTCCAAAAGATTCTTTCTTTTTAGCAACCTTGCTATTTTTTAAGATATCTTTTAAAGTCAAAATTCTTGCCTCTATTTTTCCTTGTTCTTCTCTTGCGGCATGATAATCAGCGTTTTCCGACAAATCTCCTTGTGCTCTTGCTTCCGCAATCGCAGTTACATTTTGTGGTCTAACAACTTCAATTAAATTTTTTAATTCACTTTCAAACCTTTCTCTTCCTTCTTGTGTTAATTCATATTCTGCTTTTGTTCCCATTTTCATACCTCGTTCTAAAATAATTTTATATATAAACAGCAAATTTGTTTTTACGAGACTTCTTTTCAATTACCCTATGGTTAGGACATAGTTTTTCTAAAGCCTCATGAAATAATTTATCATGCTTAAAACTGACCGTATGTGCATATTCATGTAAGATGACATACATGACTACATCATGACTAAATTTCATTATAAAAGGATTAATTCTAATCAAATCTTTTTTGCGATTATAAGCGCCAAGATACGATTTTGCAACCTTGAATATAATCGGTCTTTCAATTATACTATTTTTTATTAAAATATTTTTGATTTTTAACTCATTCTCATTTATGAAATCTTCAAGTAACTTTTCATAGAATTTAATGATAGAAGTTTTCTTTACTTTCCCAGAGACAAAAATAAGTTGTTTTTCTTCATTAATAAAATAACTAAAATTACCCTCTTCAAAAATAAGGTTAAAATAAACCTCGTTGATAAAAAAATTATCTGGATTACCATAAAAACTTAAATTTTGAAACGTTGAGTAAATTTTTATAAAATTAGATTCGACATATTTTAAAATATCTTTCTTTTGAATACCCCTAGAGATTAGGGCTGTTACTCCTAAATGATTAATAGCTAAAGCTGTCCTTTTACTTTTTTTAAATTTAATTAAAAGGACTTTTCCATCTTTAGTTACTAATTCATCACTTAATATTTCATTACTCATTTTTTAATACTCTTAGAAAAGAAAAGGGAGGTATTTTTTCATCACATCTAATATATACTATTTTATTAGGATGTCTTGATTCAGTTATCTCATTCATTTCGCTATCATAAATTTTATCTAAATAAAAAGATACCATACCAGTAGGTGTCAAAAACTCTGAGTAAGAATTAATTTTAAAATAATTTCTGGTTTCAATTTGAACTAGTTTAAGTGTTTCATTATAAGATCTAACTATTCCCACAAATATTTGATTAGGAGTATCTTTTTTATCAAAAACAAGAGACTTACTTAAATCATTTTCTTTAAGAAACCCCCTCCAATATTGTCTATTTTCTCCTTTGTCTACTAAATCATAATAGGTAGAATTTGTCTTCACAGTGCCGTTTTGTATATCTTTAATTAAAGTATTATAAAATGAAACTATACTTGCAATATAATGAGCACTTTTCATTCTTCCTTCAATTTTTAAACTGCTAATATTAAGACTCATTAAGTCTTTTATACTTTCAAGAGCACAGAGATCTTTTGATTCTAAAGAAAATTCTGGATTTATTACTTTATCATCTTCACTACATAGACTATACAGCCAGCGGCATGAATGAGCACACCCACCTCTATTGGCATCCCTTAAGCAAAAAGAATTTGATAAACTACATCTTCCACTATAACTCATGCACATACCACCATGAATAAATACTTCTAACTCAAGACTAGATTTCTCTGCAACCTCTCTTACTTCATCTAGAGTTAACTCTCTAGCAAGGACTACTCTAGATACCCCAATTTTCTTCAAGAAATTAATACTTCTACTATTAGAACTAGAACCTTGAGTTGAATAGTGAATTTCAAGATTACTAATTTTTTTGATTTTATATATTAATCCAAGAGAAGATACAATAACTCCATCTACCTTTATTTCTTCTAATTCTTTAATGTATTCATTTAAATTCAAAAGATCTTTTTCAAAGGGAACCATGTTCATAGTTACATACACTTTTTTATGTTGACTATGGGCGAATGACACACCTTCTTTAATATCATTAATTGAAAAATTAGAAGCTCTTTTCCGCAAAGAAAAATTCATACCACCTAAATAGATAGCATCTGCTCCATATAAAATAGATACCTTTAATCTTTCCAAGTCACCAGCTGGACTTAACAATTCTATTTTATTCATCTTCACCTTCAAATTTAGCGGTTAAGTGATAGTTATCATGGATAACTTTATATTTAGTATCTACATCACTCATATTTAAACTTCCATCAATTACTTGTAGAATATCCCCTGAGTATTTATCATCATCAAAAAAATTATCAATAAAAAGATAATCAAGTCCTAGATTATTAATAAGATCATTTCCTAAATAGAACTTATTTTCTCTAAATACAAAGAATCCATTCTTATTCTCATAGATAGGATTCTTTAGTACTTTTCTTAGTTTTTCTTTCAAATAATATCTCTTATTTTCTTCTAGTTTATTATTTTGAATTTTAGCTAAAGGTCTTCTTGTAAAAAATAATTGTTGATAACCTTCTACTAAGTAAAAGATTTTTAAATTCCCTTTCTTAGCAATAAGATTCTCTAAATCAAGAATCCCTACTTCTTTGGAAATAAAACATCCTAATAACCCTTCTAAATTTAAAAATTCTAAATCTAAGGAATTAGTAATCATTGAATCTGGATAATACACCCCTTTATTTTTTAAATTAAGATTATCTAAAATATCTAATACTCCTAAATCAGAAAAAATAAAAGAAATTACATTTTTATCGATTTCCTTAAGATAATTCTCTAAAAGATATATTTCATTTTCAAAAAAAATCTTATCAACTAAAACATGAACTCTTCTACCTAATGCTATTAAGTTATTTATTTCACTTAAAGAAGAATCCTTTTTTATCCGTGAACAAAATTTAGTTTCTCCTAAAAGTAAATCAACATCTAAATTATAAAACTCATCATATAGAGAACATACTAAATGTTTAATCTCTTTGCTAATAATAATCCATCTCCTATTTCTAAAAAACTTACTTCGTAGTTCTTATTTCCTTCCATAAAATCTCTAAAAGATGCCAGACGCTTTGCCATTCTTCTTTTATTTCTCTTCAAATCATCAACTCTAATTCCATGTAAATTCATATTGTCACAAACTAAATACCCATTTACTTTCAAATTTTTTTCAAAATTTATAAAAAACTTCAAATAACTAGCTTTTGCGGCATCAATAAAAAGTAAATCATATTTCTTATCTAACTCATAAGGAACTGTACAATCATGTAAAATAATCTCTCTAGTATCAAAACCAAAATCATTATAATTTAACTTAGCCAATTCATAGATTAGAATATCTTTTTCAAAAGTTGTTACACTAACATTTAAAGTCTTAAAAAAAATACTACTAAATCCAACATTACATCCTATTTCTAAGATACTTTTAATCTTATTATCTAAAATAAAATTTCTAAAAAATTCTTCGGTATCTTTTAAAATGATCGGATATTTTTCTAATTCTAATTTTTTTCTTAAAATATCTAGTTCCATTAATAGCTATTCTAAATCTTCATCACTATTTTTTTCACTAAGAAGATCTTTTAACTCATTAACTGATGTTTGATAATCTTCGTCATCCTCATCATCTTCATCGTATTCTTCATAAGAACCCTCTAGCGAATCAAAGTATTTATCCGCAGATTCTTCAAAAATAGGGGTTAAATATTCATAATCCTCATCAGGAATTTCTACCAAATCATACTCAGTATCATTTGCTTCAACAAGTTCAAAGAAAAGAAGATTATCTTCATCACTAGATACATCAATATCACCAAGCGCTTCAAAAGCTCCATATTTTCTATCTTCTACTTCAACACTAAACAACAAATTAAATTTCACTTCCATTTTCCTAACTCCTTTTTATAGTATCTAGATATCTCTGCAAAATTACGACAGCTGCCATTGTATCTACTTTACTTTTTTCTTTTTTATAATTTGATCCCATTTTAAATGCATTTTTAGCAGCAACCGTTGATAATCTCTCATCTTGAAGATAAACTCTACATTTAGTTTTTTCTTCTAATTTCTTCTTAAAATCTTCACAAATAAGAGCCCTAGGGCCTACAGTATTATTCATATTTAATGGATATCCAAGAACAATAATATTGACAAAATTATCATTAATTTCTTCAATTAAAACTTTCAAAAGAGAATTATAATCATTTTCCTTAAACCTAATAGTTTTATAAGGACTAGAAATAACTCCACTATTACTAATAGCAATCCCACAAGTAACACTTCCTAAATCAAGTCCAAAGTAACAATCATTCATTAAGTGCACCTTGAACTAGCTTTATAATTTCATCAAGTTTCTCCTTGCCACTAGTACCACCACTTGCGAAAGTATCACTACCACCACCAGAGCCAGATACTTTAGAGGCAATAGATATTAAATATTTTGCACTAATACCTTGAGATTTAACGATATAATTTAATTTATCTTCTAAGATATTTACGATGAAAATAGTTTCTGCATGAAGATGATTAAATAGTGCTTCTATTACTTCTTTTAATAATTTAGTAGGAATATCATTAGTAACAATAATTTGTTTTTTTGAATCATTAAATTTATACTGAGACAAATCTTTAGTATAACTATTAGCTGAATCTTCAAATTTCTTTTTACTAATATCTTTAAGATATCTTGATATTTCACCAAAATATCCATTATAATTAATAACATCTTGATAACTTCCTTTTATTTCAGGAAGTTCTAGTTTAAATGCTTGTTCTATTCCAATAATCTTATTATAGATTGCATTTATTGATGAAATAATAGTTTCAAGTCTTTTTTCCATCTTCTCCTTGCAATTAGTTGTGGAACATTCAATTCTTTGAATTCCAGCCGCAATGCTATAACAATTTAGAATAACAAACTGTTCAAGCAAAGAAATATTATTAACATGCGTTCCACCGCACAGTTCAATCGAGTAATTACCTATATTAATAACTCTTACATTTTCATGATATTTTTCTGAAAAAAGTGCAGTAGCTCCCATATCAAGAGCTTCCTTTATACTCATAGTTTTAATATCTACTTTTAATTTTTCTTTAATCTTTTCGTTTACATCATTTTCTATTTTAACAATTAATTCATCATCTAATAATGAATAATGGTTAAAATCAAAATGGGCTCCCGTTTCATTAACAAAAGAACCTTGTTGAGCAATATGATTTCCAAGATTAGTAATTAATGCTTTTTGAAGTAAATGAAGAGAAGTATGATTTTTTTGTGTTTGTTCTCTAGATTTTCTATCTACTTTACAAATTACTTCATCATTTACTAAGGTATCAATATCAACAACATGTAAATGTTGACCATTAGGTAATTTAATAACATCTTTAACTATAACATTATCAATTGTTCCTTTATCATGTTCTTGACCTCCGGAAGTTGCATAAAAAGGTGTTTTATCCAAAACAATCCCTGAATCAAAAATCTTTATTACCTTACTTACAGTTTCTAAAGTATCATACCCAACAAATTCACTTTTATCCTTAAAATCCATAAACTCGCTTTTTTGAGAAGACATAGCATCTTCCATTTTCGAACTGTTTCTAGATAATAATCTTGCCTTAGTTAATAAAGAATTAAATTCAACTATATCTACAGTCAAGTTATAGTCATTTGCATAATCAATAGTTAATTCGACAGGAAATCCATAAGTATCATAAAGCAAGAATGCTAAACTTCCATCAATTTGTTTAATACCTTTTTTAATCTCATCTAATAAATAAGTTTCTCCCTTTTCAAGAGCAACAGAAAATTTTTCTTCTTCTTTTTTGATTAATAAAATACATTTATCCATATTAAGTAAAGTCTCTGGGTAAGTATCTTTTAATATATTAGTAACAGTTGGAATTAATTTATATAAGAATGGATCTTTAATTCCTAAAGTTCTTGCGAACTTAAGAGCTCTTCGAAGAATTCTTTTTAAAACATAACCTCTACCAACATTAGAAAAGACAGCCCCATCAGAAATAGCGATATTTAAAGTCCTGATATGATCAGATATAACTCTAAATGCCATACTTTGATCATATTTTACACCACTAATCTCCTCGATATTTTTAATAATCGGCAAGAATAAATCAGTTTCAAAATTAGTATCTCCTTCCTGCATTATGCAACAAAATCTTTCTAATCCTGCACCAGTATCTATATTTTTATGAGGTAACTCTTGATAATTAATTCTTTCTACCCCACTTTTTGCATTGTACTGAGAAAAAACAATATTCCAAATTTCTATATATCTATCATTTTCTATATCTTCAAAAATTAATTTTTCTCCCAATTTATTAGGATCATACTTTTCTCCACGATCAAAAAATATTTCAGTATCTGGACCAGATGGTCCTTCTCCTATCTCCCAGAAATTATCACTATTTGGAACCATATGACTTGAGTAAATTCCTAAACTTAACCATTTATTTAAAGTTTGAGTATCATCAGGATAATAAGTAACATAAAGTTTATCTAAACTAATATCAAAATAATCTTTACTAGTTAATAATTCAAAAGCATATTCAAGCGCTTCGTTCCTAAAATAATCCCCAATTGAAAAGTTACCCATCATTTCAAAAAAGGTATGATGTCTAGCAGTTCTACCTACAATATCAATATCATTTGTTCTAAGACATTTTTGTAAGTTAGTTAATCTTTTTTTAGGAGGTATACTTGTACCATCAAAATATTTTTTAAGTGGAGTAATACCAGCATTAATAAATAAAAGGGATTTGTCATTCTGTGGCAAAATAGGTGCACTTTGAATTACAAAATGACCTTTCTTTTCAAAGAATGAAAGCCACATATTTCTTATTTCTTTACTACTTAATTTTTTCATCTTCTACCTCTATTTGATTAAGGGAACCTTTTCTTAAAAGCATTTCGTAATGAAGTATTCCTTCTAAAAGATACGGTCCTCTAATTGTTTCAAATCCAATTTTTTCATAATAATCTTTTAAATATGCTTGCGCATTTATTCTTGTATCATTATCTACAAATATAGATGCACTTTTAAATAGTCTTAATGACAATTTATAACCACGATACTCTTTCCTAATAGCTAGTCTAGAGAAAGAATGTTCTTTAAAATAAACGCCTTTATTTAATACTCTCATGTAGCCTATAACTTTAGAATCACTATTTTTAGCCAAAAAATGAGTAGCATCTTGATCTTTATAATCAAGTTCATCACAGTCATATATTTTTTGTTCTAAAATAAAAACTTTAGTTCTTAACTCGATTATTTCATACAGTTCTTCATTTGTAAGTTCATTAAATGACTTATGCTCTATTATAATATCTTTCACTAATCTCTCCCTTAATAATTATAGCATACTTGAAGAAAATATTGAATTATTGTGATTTTACAAAATTATATATTTCTTCCAAAAATCTTTATTTTTAATTAATTTTTAAAAAATAAAAAAAGGACATAACTTTCGTTATGCCCTTTATAACTAATACTTAAGATTTCTTTTTAAATACAATCTTTTGAATAAAACCAAACCAGCCAAGGGTTAAAGTAGCAACCCCAAGCACAGATACTAAAACTATATAAGTAGTTCTCTCAGGAACATACGAATAAGTCTTAGTTACTTCCACAACCACTGAACTAGTATTATTACCTACAGTAACAGATATTGTAGATTTTCCTTCAACGAAACTACCATTTAGAACATATTCTTTATCAGATAATACTTTACTAGTACCATCAACATAATATGCAGTAACAACTATCTTAGGAATTAGAGTAGTAACACTATAAGAATCATAAATAATATCTCCATCTTGAGAATAAGATACTTCTAATCTATCAATTGGAGGAGCAATTACATTACAAGTAAATTTAGTTGTAAAACCTAAATATGTAACAATAATACTGGTAGTTCCAAGAGATAAATTACCTTCTAAAACATAACTAGGAACTAAAACTTCTCTATCTAGACTATCTATAGTCTTAACAATTAACTTACTCTTTAAGATTTCTAAACTAGATCCAGGATAAATAACTAGATCTCCTTGGGTGAAAGTTGCAGTAATTAATTTGATAGGAGCAGTTTCTACAGTAACAACTATTTCAGCTGAAGCTCCATTATAAGAAATATCTATATTAGATAGGATAGCTTCTAATTCACCTGAAATTTCATATTCTCCAGGAAGAAGTATTCTACTAGTTCCATCTATATAGTTAGCAGTAACAACAAGTAGAGGAATAAGAACATCTAAACTACTAGATTCAGTAATAACTTTTGAACCTTGATCAAACTCTACAGTAATATCTCTTAATTCTGGACTAGAAACTATTATTTCTACTGTAGTTAAATGATTATCATAAATAACGGTGATAATTGTTGTTCCTAGAGAAAGATTACCTACAATCTCAAATGAAAGAACATCATCTACAACACCAATTGAATTGGTACTAGTAACGCTAATTAATGCTTTCACGTCTTCTAATGAACTTGAAGGATAAATGAGATAAGAAGAAGTACTAAGAGTAGCAGAAATAGAAGTAATAACTGGTTCTAATACTTCAATTTGATAACTTCCATGAATTTCTTTATAACTAGAAGATGAAGGTGTAAATGTGTAAGTATAAGTATTAATTCCTAGACTAATTTCTTGATCTAGATCCCAAGAGATACTTCCTTCAATATCAGATTCAAAAGTTAACTCTGGAAGTTCTTCGCCAAGATAAATAGAATTAGTACTAATAGATGGAGTAATAACTCCTTCTTTTTCATAAACATTGATTTCTATAGATGGACCATGTCCACTCCATTTTCCTAATGTAATTTGATTTCTTTCAAGTTCAGTGTTATTAGTTCCTAAGAAAGAAGTAGATCCACTTGCATTTGTTGAACCACTTTGATATTTTAATATCTCATAGCCTGCTTCAATTTTAATTGTATGTGACCCGTAACTTAAACTAGAAGTATCTAATGCAAAATAACTATTTGTTGTAGTAGGAGTTGCATTTACTTGAGTTATCTTAGTACCTAATGCCTCTATTACAATTCCATCCACAAATACACGATATCCTGCAAATCTTGAAGTAGCAGGATTAAAGTCATGAGAACAATCACTATTATTCCAAGTAAGTAATACTACTTCTCCTTTAACAGGATTTAATTCATTAGCAGTGATCCTAGCGTCATTATTCCAAATAGGAATTTTATTTTCCGTTGCAGGAACAGTTTCAAACTGTAATGTTTCCTCAAAAAGTGTAGAATTACCATTAGAACTTACAGCTTCAATTTCTAATGTGTATTGTTCACCATCAGGAATATTAACCAAAGAATAACCTTCATTTGTAGTAGAAGAAATATTATAATCATAGAAAACATGTTTAGTTCCTTTACTATCGGTTGCGGTTAAGATATAATAATAAATCTTGTATGGAGCACTTTCAGTTGCTTTTTTCCATCTTACATTCTTCCAAGCATAGCCAGAAGGTGCAGATAAAGAACCACCATTTAATGGATTAGCAGGAACTACTATTGTATTAGGAATAGATTCACTTGCAAGAGTAGTAACTGAAGTAGTAAGACCAACCTTAGATTCAAAAGTAATATTTGTATTTGTTACATGCGCAACAACTTTAATATTATAATGAGTAAGCGGTGGTAAAACAAATTCAGTATTTGGTTCAATTAAATTTTCTTTGAAAGAAACATAATAAACAGATCTCTCATCTTGAACTAAAACATCATATCTAACGTTTTCAGTATTTAGAGGTTCCCAACTTAAATTAACAGTTTGACCAGTTACAGATGATGTAATAATATCCCCATTTTCCCATTCAACTCCATCAAATACTCTATCAACTTGAGTTTGAACATCTTTTAAAGTAACATTAATTGCTTTAGCAGCAACATTCACTGTAATAGTTCTTGTATCATTTGGAGAAGTAATATTGCTAAATGAAAAGTTCTTAACTTCATGTTGTAAATTAATTGCTAAAGCATTGGCACCTGTATTTCTTTTTAAAATAACAATATTTTCAAAATTAAAATTCTTGATATCTAATCTATAAGATTCAGCGGCATCTCCACCATTAGGAACAGTAATTAAATAGTTATTTGAAACACCATCAATAGTTAAATTATGTACTTTAACATTTGCATAAGTAGTCTTATATTCTGATTCTGGAGCAAAGGCAGTTGATGCATTGCCATCACTATATGAAGTTTCAATATTACAAAATACTGCATTAACACTATAATAAATAAGGGAATCTCTTAATTCAATATTCTTAACTCCACCACCAGTAGTATTTCCAGCTTTTATTCTCAAACATCCATTTCCAGATTCTGAACAATTATAGAAATTTTCTTCTGCTAATAAATCACCAATCCAACCTGCAACGTGACTTCCAGCAGCAATCAAACCACCATGACTATTTCTAACATAGTTATTAGCAATTCTTCCTTCTCCGGTTGCTACACGGTCGTTTAAGTTTCTTACAGTTGCTCCTTGACCTGCCGCAAAGTTAATTGCATCATCTCCAGTATCAAAGAAGTTATTTAAAATATGAAGATTTCTTGTATCGCCAAATTCGATACCATCTCCATTATTATTGTCATAAGTTAAAACCTTAGTACCAATTTGACTAACACCTTCTCCTTGATAATTAACTATTCCATGGAATGGTGCATTTGTAAATACTAAATCTTGAAATAATGCATTTTCAACACCTCTAAATACTACCAAATTAGGTCTAGTATTATACCACTGAGCGACAGCACTATTAGGAGTAACATCTGATCTAGACTTTCTCATTGCATCTGCAGCTGAAATACCATAAGAATTTGCTGGGGTACCAGTATTATAAACTGAAGTGTTAGATCCACTTCTATAAACAGGTAATTTCCAACCTAAACCAATTGGATCTTCTAATTCTCTATCTAAAGCAATAGCTTGAACTCTACTATCTCCACTATTAGTTCCTTGGAATTGTTTTGTTGCAGTTCCATTCCCTGAACCACCATATTTCCAACCGTTACCATCAACTATACCTTTTCCTACAAGTCTTACATTTTTAACTGTACCGTAATCATAAGTTACTGCGTTTAAAAGTCCAAATGTTCTAATATCTTGTGAATAAGGATAAACCAAAAGACTTCTTGGATAATGATCAAAGACAGGAGAACCTAATAAAACAGCTCCTTCTTCAATTTCTAAAGTCATATCGCTATGAAGGAATAAAGATCCACTAACATAGTAATAAGGATTAGAATTACCAAGTTCACTTCCTTTTAGGACAAGTTTGCCACCAGCAGGAGTATTATCAATTGCATTTTGAAGATTTTCTGTGTTTTCTCTAATACTTTCAATTATTTCTGGATCATCTGCTGCTCCAAAAACTTTGTATTTAGTAAGAAATGAAGCATCACTTTCAGTAACATAAGTTACACCATACTGAGTAGCATCTATAACTACAGGAAGTTTAGCGGTTCTAACTTCTAATACTTCGCTAAAAGCAGAAAAAGATTCTATATCATAAACAGCTCTAACTTTAAAATTATAAGTTGTATCAGGTGATAAACCTGTAACTCTAAAAGATAAATAAGTTGTTTTATGATAGTTTTCTGTCGAAGCACCCTCTAGGGCATCAACATATACACTTTGATAAAGGTAATTTTCATAAAAATTTTCCTTTGAACTACCAAGTAAGGTTTCCCCTTCAAATACTTGATAATCAATAATTGGGAGACCTAAATCGTAATCTATAGGTTTATCCCACTCTAAAATGATTTCTTTATCATCAAATGCAGCTGGTGGAACATTTAAGTTCCTAGGTGCATCAGTGATAACTGCTTTTAAAGGTGATCCTAATAAAAATACACCTACAAAAACAAATACTAATAATACAATTTTTTTCATTTTTTCTCCTTTTACTTTGCTTGTCCGTAAATACGGACTGTGTTTAATATATTATAATTATACAATAAAAAATTAAAAAAATAAAGAAAACGTTTTCATTGAATTTTTATATTCTTTTTTAGCCAAAAAAATAGTTTATTTTATTCTTTTTTTGCTATTAAAGTAAAAATTTTACAGCATAACGGTAAAATAAATGAAATATAACTACCAACTATGAAATATCTTAGAAAATTAAACCATAAATTACTTGAAGTTAAAAATAAAAAATTAGAAAATATGACGATTAAATATAGAAATAATAATACGTATTTATTAATATTTTTCAAATAGGAAGATAAATTAAAATATTTTTTATCTAAATAAGAAAATACTAAAAGTGGGATTAGTATTCCTACATACATATAGATATCATTACTTTGAATAAAAAGCAAAAAAGGAAGAAGAATTCCAACGATAAAAAAAATAAAATCAAGTTTGAAATTAAAATGATGAAAAACTCTAATTAATACATTTGTTACAATAAGAGATATTAAAATACCTATTAAACAATCTGTAAAATAATGTTGACCAAGATAAATACGAGAAATAGGAATCAAGACATTTAAACTAATAAATAAAATCTTAATTATAACATCTTTAAAATTATGATTAAATAATAAATTTATAGTTGTAATATTACTTGAGTGACCTGATGGGAAAGAGTGTCCTTTGGTGTAGATATCATCAGGTGCTTTATAGCCATTCAAATATGGTCTATCTCTTTTAAAAGTACTCTTAACTCCTATTACAAAAAGAAGATTAACAGCAATTATACATAGACTTTGATAGAATTTTTCTCTTTCAAAAAATATATAGATTAAAACTATAAATAAAATTAATCCATCTTCTCCAGCAAATCTTGTAAGAAAAGAAAAAAACTCGGTTAAAAACGGCGTTATAAAACTTTGAACAAATTCTATAATAAAATTATCAATGTTTAAAATGATTTTTAACACTTTTACTCATCTCAAGTTCTAATTTCTTATCAACTTGTATTTTTTCATAAGTATCTTTTTTAACAAATTCGCTGTTCTCATTTAAAACATTTTTTTCTCTTAATTCATTAAACATCATTTTAGCTAATCTATATCCATACAAAGCATTTACAACAACTTCCTTAGGTGAGAAATTAACAATTTCAAATCCTGCAAGGATAGGATTAAATAAAAATCTAGGAGTTAAATCAATGACTAGTTTATCAGAATTTAAGTAATATTTTTCAATTTTTTTATAAGAACCTTGAAAATTAGGAGCTACAATAATAACATCACAAAAGTTTGCTATAGGCTCGATAGGAAGATTATCAAGTACTCCACCATCTACATAATATTCACCATCAACTTCTAAAGAACCAAAAAAATAAGGAATTGATGCACTTGCTAACATATAATCAATTGGGTTTTGAGCAGTATTTAGATTAAAAACTCTCTTTTTTAATCTAAATGAATTTATTTGCCCGATAGTTAACATGTTTTTAGGAACTAAACAAGTAGTTACATACCCATTAATAGGGCTTTCTCTAAGATTATCTAAATGCTTATCTGTAATTACATAAGAAATTCTATCATAAACACTTTTTATCGAAAAAACACCTAGTTTATCTTCATAAAGTCTTTCTGGACCAGAAGCAAATAAAATACTATTATTCATTTCTTTCCAAGTTTTTATCATATCACTAGTTGACATTCCCATTAAGAGAAAAGCGGTATTTATAGCTCCTATAGAAGTACCTGAACAATAACTTATTTTTTCAATTAATTTTTCCTCATGCAAAGCTTTAATAATTCCTAACTGAAAAGAACCTCTTGCTCCACCACCACCTAAAACTAAACCAATTCTCATTTTAATATTTCCCCTTAACTATTTTATCCATATATCTTTTTTCATCTTTTTCTTTTAGATCTTGTCTTTTATCGTAATTTTTCTTACCTTTACATAAACATATTTCTATTTTGGCAATACCTTCTTTAATATATACTTTAGAAGGTACTAATGTAAATCCACCTTCTTTTATTTTTTTTAATAGTTTTGTTATTTCACTTTTATGTAAAAGTAATTCTCTGGGTCTAGTTTCAATATGATTGAAAATATTTGAAAATGAATATTTAGAAATATGGGCATTAGTAAGCATCGGTATTCTTCCTTTAAAAGTAATAAAAGCGTCATTAATATTAATTTTCTTGTCTCTAATACTCTTTATTTCTGAACCATATAATTTCATTCCTGCTTCGATAGAATCAATTACAAAATATTCAAGATTAAGTTTTTTATTTTGAATAATTAACAAATATTCTTCTCTAGCCATTATTTACATTTTCTCCTTGTTATTATTATATAATTATTTAGGTAAACGGGAGGAAATGAGCCATTTATGAGATTATTTTCAAAATTCATTTTATTAGCATTAGTTTTATTAGGAACCGCACTACTTTATTCATGCAAGGATAATCCAGATAAAAGAGATTATAGTTTTTTTGTGGTGGAATACAGTGATATTAATTTTGAAATTAATGAACCACTAACTATTTCTACCTATGAAGAATATAAAGATCTAACTTTTTCTCAAGAGATCCTAGACAAGTTTAGTTATCCAGGAGATTTCTTTAATAGTTACAACGTTTATCTTTTCACTGATACTAGTAATTCCCTTTATTTTTACACTCATTATGAAGTTTCTAGTTTTAGTAATACTAATGATGGAACCTATGATATCAATTTAAAAAAAGATATCTATAAAGAAGATACTTCAATCCACCAATATTTAATTTGTTTTGAAATAAGAAAACTTGACCAAACAACTGTTGATAAGATCGCTGACGGGGTACTTGATTTTTCAGTAGAATATAAATTAAATCTAGAAATAGAAAATGTTTCAACTCTAGATGATGAATATAGATTTTATTTTTTCTTTTTAGATCCTGATAATATTAGTTTTGATGATAAGTCAGCCTTTATATCTTATCAAGATTTTATAAATTTTGATTTATTAAGTGATGAGGCTAGAGAACACCTTGAATATGATGAAAGTTTTTTTGCTAATAGATTCTTTTTAATTATCAAAAATAAATTTTCAAGCAGTAATATTGGTGCTTTCTATAACGAATATAGACTTAGGAAAGTTGAGTTAGTTGATTTAACTCTTAACATTGAATTCACAAAGTCAGCATCAATCATCAATAGAAATTTAATTCAAAAAGATGTTTACGTAGTCTTTGAATTTCCTCGTAAGTCTTATACTAATATTGCTTATAATATTATAGATATCTAAAATTTATTTTCCAACACAAAAGTTTTTAAATATATTACTAAAAGTATCTTCGACAAAATTTGTTCCTAATATTTCTTCGAATTTATGAAGTGAATCTTTTAATTCCAAGATAATCATATCTAGATTTTGATTAGAATCAATTAACTTAATAATTTCATCAAGATTATCTCCTATTAAATAAAGCAGGTTACTTACTCTTTCATTATTTATATATTTAATCTTATCTTTCACTTCAAAAAGATTTGCTTTTTTTATTATTAAATCTAAAATCTCTAAAGTCCCTGTATTATTAATTGCAGATACATAAAGAGCATCTTTTTCATCACGACTTGTAAATAGATCTGCTTTGTTAATTATTTCAATATAATTTAGGTTTTTTATTTTATTTTTAATTAAAAAATCGTTTTTTGAAACTTTATTTTCTCGAACAAAGAGGATGATATCACTATTCTCTATCATTTCATTTGTCTTATTAATACCTAATTCTTCTATTTGATTTTTTGTATTTCTGATCCCTGCAGTATCAAAAAAATTAAAAGAAAACCCTTTATAAGCAATACTCCCTTCTACGATATCCCTAGTTGTACCAGGTAAATTAGAAACAAGTGCTTTATTAAATCCTAGAAAAGAATTTAGAAGACTAGATTTACCAACATTAGGACTACCAACAATTGCACAATTAACACCATCTCTTATTATTTTTTTCTTTAGAGAGTTTTTAATTTCAACTTTAATCTTCTCATTTATAGAAATTACTTTTTGTTTTATAGAATAAATATCCGTATCACTATCTAAAGATTCAAAAAATTCAGGATAATCGATTTTAACTTCTAAGCTGGCATTTATTTCAATTAAGGAAATATAATAACTATTTAAAGTATCTACAAAACCTTTTCTATTATTAGATAAATAAACAGATAATTCATTTTTTGCATTAATTAAATCATTGATAGATTCCGCTTCTACAAGGGATATTCTGCCGTTTAAATATGCGCGTTTAGTAAATTCACCAGGAAGAGCTAATCTAGCACCAGCATTAATAATTTCTTGTAATACTAAGTTAGTAACTACTATCCCTCCATGACAAGAAATTTCAATCACATCTTCCATAGTATATGATTTAGGTTCCCTAAAAATAGTTAATAAAACTTCATCAATTACTTCACGTGTATTTTTATTTATTATCGAACCATAAACTACTTTATTACTTTCTAAAGCCCCCAAATTCTTTCTAGAAAAAATGAGGCTTACTATTTCTATTGCTTTAGTTCCGCTTACTCTAATTAAAGATACTCCACCTTTTCCAAGGGGAGAACTAATAGCACAAATAGTATCAGCAAATAAATCTATCATTGATGATGATCTTCCATTTTCTCCAATCTATGATTAATAAAAGGATTTACTTTTCTACTCAAATCTCTTGAATAAAGAAAGATAATGATAATAAAAGATAGAATTCCTCCTAAAGTTAAATATCCACTTCCAATAATTATTCCTATCATTGCAGTAGCAAATAAGGTTGCTGCAGTAGTAATACCTTTAATCATATTAGAATTATCTTTTAAGATAACACCTGCACCAATAAAACCAATTCCAGTTACCACTTGAGCAATAATTCTTGAAGGACTTGCTTCAACTTGAAGTCCAATTCTCACTAGTTCAAGAGTTTCCTCAAACATAAGTCTTTGCATAATAGCAACTCCACATGCTGAAATACCCACAAAGATATGTGATGTTAATCCTGCTGCTTTACCAATATTTTGTCTTTCAAATCCAATTGCGGCAGTCAAAACAAACACCAATGCTAGTGGTAAAATAATTGAACCTAAAAATGCTTCCGTACTTATTAAACTTTTATCAATTACTAATATACTCATAATACACCTCTTTTAAAGTGATACAATTTTACCATATAATTAAATATTTATTTAGAAATTTATCTTTTTATAAAATTCAAAGAAATTTTTAAAGATAATCACATAATAAATACCTTATAATTCTATTCTTTTTCCTCTATACTATCTTTTCTATTCTGATAGACATCTTCAAATGAAGTCTTTTTATTCTCATTAAAATAACCAAGAACAGCAAGAAGATTAATGTTACTTGCACTATTAAATATAGATAAAGGTATCTTTTTATCTATTTTTTCAAGTTGTTTTATTAATTGTTTTACTTCATATCTTTTAGATGAATATTTATGACAAGCAACTACACACCCACAATCAATTGATTCAAATTCACAGAAATTTTGAAATCTGATAATATCTTTTTCTCTTATATAAAATAAAGGTCTTATAAGAGTCATGTTAGGGAAGTTCTTTGCATCTAATTTAGGAATCATAGTTTTAAATTGACTTCCATAAAACATGTTTATAAGGGTCGTTTCAATTACATCATCCATATGATGAGCAAGCGCAATTTTATTGCATCCTAGATCAGATGCCGCCTTATATAGAAACCCTCTACGCATTCTTGCACATAAATAACAAGGATAATCACCACTCACTTTTTCAACTACTTCAAAGATATCACTATTAAAAATCTTAATAGGAATTCCTAGATTTTCACAATTAGATTCAAGTAATCTTCTATTTTCGGCTAAATATCCAGGATCCATAGATATAAATTCTAATTCAAAGTTAAATTTATTATGTACTTTTAATCTTTGAAATAATTTAGCTAGAATAAGAGAATCTTTCCCTCCTGATATACATACCGCAATTTTATCATTTTCTTCAATCAGTTTATAATCGTTAATCGCCTTAATAAAAGGAGTTAATACATCTTTACGGTAAGTTTTTTCAAGTGCTTTATCAATTAAATCTAAAGTTTTCAAAGTTATGATTCCTTAAATTCTTCTTTAATCTCTACTGCATTTTTTAAATCACTAAATTCATGTTTTTGTTTTGATTCTTTAGCAAAATTATCGATATCACTAAGTAATCTATCTAAATCATCCCAGGAATCAAGAGAAGCACCTGCGGCTTTAGAGTGACCTCCACCTTTATAATTTCTAGCAAACTCATTAATTCCCTCGTATTTAGATCTTAATCTTAATCTAATTTCACTTGGATATTCAATTGCCATAAACCATACAGGATATCCTTCAATATATCCAATACTATTTAAACCAGCAGCAGCCTTTTCATAAGAAAGTGAATATTTTTCAACAATATCTTTAGTTATTTTAATATAAACAACTCCATTTTTAGTATACTTGCAATTTTCATAAATATATCCAGTATATTTAATGGTATCTAATGTTCTAGCCCCCGTATAAGATGCAATTTCCTCAACATCTACTCCACAGTCTGCTAAATAAGAACAAATTAGAAAAGTATCTGAAGTAACTCCAAAGTGTTTAAAATCACCAGTATCAGTTGTAATACCAGTATAGATAGCAGTCCCAGCAGATTTATCAACATTCAAACGATTTACAAAAGCTAACCAAGCAATCATTTCACAACAAGATGAAAATGCGGGAACTATCCAATTCATATCTGCGTATTCGTCACTATCATCATGATGATCAATCTTTACAGAATAAAGCGCAGAACTTATTCTTTTATCAGCTAGCCTATCTACGTTCCCACAGTCTACCGCAATTACTAGAGCCTCTTTCAAAAATTCATCACTAACTATTTCTGGAGTTCCTAAAAATGAAACATATTCACAAACCTCTCCCGAAATATGAACCTCTTTAGATGGATAATTATCTTTAATTAAATGATAAAGTCCAAACTCAGAACCATAACAATCTCCATCTGGTCTAGTATGACCAATTAAAACAATTTTATCATATTGCTTAATTATCTTTTTAATAATTTTACAAGCTTTTATTGATTTTTTACTTAACATTTTCTTTCACCAACTCTCCTAATTTATCTATTATTTCATCTACTTTGGAAAAGTCTTTTAAACTAAACCCACAGGCATAGTTATGTCCTCCACCACCGTATGATCTTGCTACATCAACTACAACTATTCCTCTACTTCTAATCTCTCCTAAGACAATATTATCATTTGGATCGTAAGTAAAAGAAATCCAAATTGGAACTTCCTGAAGACCAGACATCAAATTAATCATACCTCTATTTATAGAACCTATATCAAGCCCTGAATCTCTTACTATCTCAGGTGTATTTATTCTATAACCTACCCCATTTCTTACTTTAAAATCTCTAAAAGTATCTTTTTTTCTTCTATATTCAAGAGTTTCTGTATATAATAAATCATAAAGAAGACTAATATCTGGTTCATAAGATGTTAAATAAGAAGCAATTTTAAAAGTACTACTTGCAGAAAGACTATCTAAATAAAGAAACCTTCCCGTATCAGTTACAACACCTAAATAAAGAAATGAAGCAATTTCAGAATCTAGAGTAACATTGTTTTCTAGTAGAATATCGGAAACTAACATTGAAGCTGAGCTATATTTAGGTCTTATTACTTGATAATCTATCCTAAAATCACATTCATTTTCGTGATGATCTATGACTATAACATTTTTAGCTAGAGAATATCTTTTATCAGATACTAATTTTGTGACCGCTACATCTGTCACAATAACTAAAGCATCTTCATAATAGTTATCAGGTATAATATCCATTTTGGCATGATACATCTCTAAATTTAAATCACCAACAGCATAAATCTCTTTATCAGGAAATTCTTTTTTTAAAGCTAACTTTAATCCAAATTGTGAACCAATTGCATCAAAATCTGGTCTAGTATGCCTATGAATAATAATTCTATTAAATTTTTTTATATAGTCCCAAATAAATTTAAAACTTACATCTTTTCCCATTTTAAATCCTCCATTAAAAATATTTTTTCTTCTTAAAAATAATTATTAAAATAATTATCAACAAAATAGTTATTCCAATAATAATTAAATATCCAAACTTATAATCTAGTTCAGGCATATTTTTAAAATTCATACCATACCAACCGGCAATTAACGTAATTGGCATACAAATAACTGAAACAACAGTTAAAATAGTCATGATTTTATTTAACTGAATATCTACTTGAGTTTGATATAATTCTCTTACTTGATTTCCATAATCTCTCAAAGATTTACAATGAGAATTAAGTCTTTTTATTCTAGTTAGACAATTATTTAATGCATCATTATTAGAATTATCATAAAATCCATTATCATCAGATAAAAGTTTAAGTAAGATATCTTCTATTTGTTCATAATAATCTTCTTCTTCAATTAATTTGTTTCTTATTTCTACTATTTCTCTGGAAGCATTTTTAATTTTTTCATCTAAAATATCAATTTCTAGTTTTGCAAATGTTTTCTCATAACTTTCAAGTTTTGTATAATCATCTTTAATAAGTTCACTTAAGAAAAAAGAAAAAATATCTAGAACACTCTTAAATTTCTTTTTAACAGTTATTAATTTCCCAATTATATCAAGAGAGAGATTTGTATCATCAATAAAAACCAATTCTTTACTACCTAAAAGAAGAGAAAACTTAGTAGTAGAATCACTATTTACATCAAGAGATGGAATTACAAAAGTAATATAATAATATTCATCATAAAGTTCTAATTTTGAATAAGAAAAATTCTCATAAAAAAAATTCTCTATTTTGGCAAAAGAACTTTTACAAAATTCTCTGACACTAAGAATAGTTATTTCTTCATTTATTTCGTTTTCTTTTTTATCACTAATATTACCATCATTTAAATATTTAACTTCCATATTAATATTATACTTTTTTATTTAAAAAAATTAATAAATAGATAATTATAAGTAAAAAAACTATATCATTTTTTAACTAAACTTTTAATTGGTTCAAAAGATTTTCTATGAATAGGACAAATACCTAGTTCAAATATTTTTTCCGTATGCTTTTTAGTACCATATCCGACATTATTTATAAAGTCATAATTAGGATATACTTTATCCATTAAATGCATATAATCATCTCTTACCTTTTTAGCAATAATACTAGCTGCAGAAATAGAATAAGATAAAGAGTCTCCTTTAATGATCGAAATACTTGGAATATCTAAATCTAGTTTAAGCGCATCAAGCAAAACTAAATCTGGTTTAATCGATAAATTATTAATTGCCTCCATTGCTCCCTTTCTAGTTGCCTCTAAAATATTTATATTATCTATCACTTCAGGACCTACAAAGGAGATAGAAAAAGAAATAGTATTTTTTAAGATTTCATAAAATGATTTTTCTCTTTGCTTTTTAGTTAATTTTTTAGAATCATCAATAATAGAAAACTCAGGATTCTCTACTAAAACAACTGCACAAACAACTACAGGACCAGCTAGTGGACCACGTCCAACCTCATCTACTCCAGCTATATATTTAGCACCATTTAGATAACCCTTTTTTTCAAATTCATCTTTCAAGATCATCAAAAATAAGACCACCTAGTTTATAATCTCTAATATCTTTAAGAAATATCACAAATACTCTTGAATAATCAACTTCACCTTGTAAATTTCTAGACTTATATATTTTTTCTAACATAGTATCAATAGTATCACCGCTCACAATATTATATTTTTCTTTTAATCTTAATGGGTATTTTTTTAATAAAAAACTTAAAGCAAACTTCATAACTTCCATTTCAGGCAGAATAGAATCTTTAATAGAACCAATAATAGAAAGTACTAAACCAGTTTTCTCATCTAATTTAGGTAATAAAACTCCAGGTGTATCAAGAAGAAAAATATCTTCTGATAATTTACTCCACGAAATATTTCTAGTTACTCCAGGAAAATTTTTTACTTCCATGATTCTTTTTTTAGAAATAGTATTTATAAGAGTAGATTTCCCGACATTAGGAATACCTAAAACAATAGACTTAATTTCTTTTTCTTTTAAACCCCTACTTTCTAACTTCAAATTCTTTTCAAGTAATATTTTTTTACTTAGATTAATAATATCTTTGACAATTTTAATGTTTTTAGCATCTATCTCTAAACAAGGATACCCCATATCGCTATAGTACTTAATATATTTTTTTAGTTCACTTCTATCAGATAAATCTACTTTATTAAAAAGAAGAATGATTTTTTTTCCACGTGAGGCATCTAAAATATCATAATTCATAGAACTAATAGGAGCTCTTGCATCAAGCATATAATAAATTATATCTACTAATTTAATGCTTTCTTTGATTTCTCGAACACCTTTGGCCATATGGCCAGGATACCAATTAATTGCCACTAATTTACTCCTTTAAAAGGTATAAGTGAAAAAATAATTTTACCTAAAATACTTTCTTTTTTTATCAACCCAAAAGTTCTAGAATCAACACTGTTATTAGCATTATCACCTAAAACAAAGAAAAAGTTCTCTTTTATTTGATTATTTATATCTAATTCATCTTGTAATAAGATAACTCCATCCCTATTAATTTTATAAATATAAGAAGTCCCATTATTCAAAACACTTTTAACAATTGTACCATTAATTAAAACACAGTATTCATCAGATTCTAAAACCTGAAAAGTAATTTTATCTCCTGGAAGACCTGCAACTCTTTTTACTAGACTTGTTTCTCCATTTTCAAATAAAGACTTATTCATGGCTGGATAATCTTTCTCATAAATCTTAATTGCAATAATATCTCCTCTTTTAGCCTCATAGGAAAAATGATAAATTAAAACTCTATCTCCTGATGATAAAGTAGGATTCATTGATGATTGTTCTACTTGACCAGGAACTAGAATAAAAGATAAAACAAAGAAAACTAATGCAAAACATCTCAATACAAAATCAAACCAAGAAAAAAAACTATTATTAGTATTATCTTCTAGTATTTTATGTTTAGTAGAAAATAAAATAAAATCAGAATCTATTTTTTTAGTTAATTTGTTATTAAAAATAATTAAAATTAAATTTGAAATTAGACCAACTAATGATGTAATAAATAAGACAGTAATAACCCAAGGTAGTATCCAAGAACTAATATCAAGAATAAGAAGAATAGTACTTACTACAATAGATAATGAAAATATAACTATACTAACTATCATGCTACTTTTTTTCATATAATTTTCTCTTTCCCTCCTCAAAATTAGATACTAAAATAGTACTCGCTCTAGTACCTTCTTCTTTTCTAATAATATTCTTATTTTCGAACTCTTCAAAAATAGGAATAACCGTACTGTAAGCGAGATTAAACTCTTCCATAATATCATTTTTAGAAGCTTTTTTCTTCTCTATTATATACTTTAAGATAGCTTCTGTTTTAGGATGAGGAAGACTTCTTGAGTATGAACTCAATATAGAATCACTCGGATAAAATAAATACATACTATCATTATAACGTTTAATAAAATTAGTAACTTTTTTAATATCTGATTCATCGACATAAGGAGCTTGAACTCTAATGAATTTTCCTTCCTTTTTGTAAATCATATCTCCATATCCAAGTAACTTTTCAGCTCCAGGTTGATCAAGTATAACTTGAGAGTCACTATTTGAAAAAGTTTTAAACGCAAATCTAGTATCAAGATTACCTTTAATTGAACCATTAATTATATCAACCGTAGGTCTTTGAACTGCAATTAACAAATGAATATTTGCAGCTCTTGCTTTTTGAGCTAACCTAATTACTAATTCTACAATATCTTTAACTTGTCCAACTAGATCAGAAAATTCTTCAATAATAATTAGTAGACTATACATTTTGGCCTCAGCAATTATCCCGTCCTGAATAGCTCTATTAAAACTATCAGCATCTCTACAATCATTCTCTTTTAACTTTCTGTATCTTGATTCCATGAGATCAATCGCCCATTCAAAAGAACTTCTAGCAAGTTTCATATCTGTAATAACAGGACAAGCTAAATGCGGTAAATCTCTGTAAATATTCAAACCGGTAAATTTAGGATCAATTAAGATTAGTTTCAATTGATCAGGTCTATTTCTAAGCAATAAAGAAACAATAACAGTATCAATAAAAACACTTTTACCAGAACCTGAAGTTCCAGCTATTAAACCATGAGGCATTTTATTTAAATTAAAATAAATTACTTCTCCATCAATTGTAATTCCTAATGGAATTTTTAAAAGATTACTTCTATCATTTAAGAATCCAGGTTGATTAACACAATCACCTAATTTAACTTCATCTTTAATACTATTAGGAATTTCTATTCCCGCAGCACTCTTTCCAGGAATAGGAGCCATAATATTAATAGATTCTGCAGCAAGTGCAAGTTGAAAGTTTTTTTCATTTGATTTAAAAATATTTACATTAGTTTCTGCAGAGAGAGAAATCTCATATCTAGTTACTCTAGGACCTTTCCGAGTAGAAGTTACTTTACCATCAATTCCTCTAGCACTCAAAGTTTCATTTATAATCTCAATATTTCTAAGCAACCATTCAGGTTTATTATCAAAATCAAGATTATCATTTTTAGATAATAAATCAGGAAGAGGAAAATGATATATTCCATCATCAGGTACTTCATAAACCTCTTCTTCCTCACTATTAGTTTCATCTTCTACTTTTATAGTTTTGATAAGTGGAGTAGAATTCTCAAATTTATGAATATCTTTAACACTATAAATTTTTAGATCTTCTTCAATTTTTTGTTCATTTTCTGGGTAACTATTAAAATTATCTAGTTTAATCTCTTCTTCGGGTTCAAAGTTATTATTTATAACTTCTGTTTTACGAATATTTTTTTCACCTTTTACAACCTCGTAAGGTCTTTTATAAGCATCCTCAACGTCTTTTTTAGTGATTCTTGTGAACTCATTAAATAAATGTCCAGTCTTTTCTTTTTCTTTCCGCCTAGCATTTTCACCACCATCTTCGGTGAATAGTTCATATTTTTCTTTTGTTATTCCCGTAGTACGTTCTTTCTTCTCATCTCGCACCTTACCCAAAAGGGAGGAAACAAATTCCTCATAAGCATAATTACTACTATCTTGTTCTCCAATTAGTGAAACAAATTGAATTATTTCTAATTTTTCACTTCTTGAATTTGATATCTTTTTCACTTTCTCTAAACTCCTTGGCTAGTTCTTCATTCAACTCGTCATAAATGTCATCTACGGAAGTATCAATTTCGCTATCAGTCTTAAAAATCTTTTTCGAGTAAATCTTATAAGTTTCTTCACCGGTAATTCTAATAATAGCAATTCCTATTTTATTTAAGATAATACTCATTGCACTATCTAAAGTTACCTTTTTTAACCAGTAAACAGGATTCACAGCATTTAAAACTTTAAGAATAGATTTTGAAATTTCGACAGCTTTTGTTTTTTTAGCA
Source organism: Acholeplasmatales bacterium (assembly GCA_031284585.1). Lineage (GTDB taxonomy): Bacteria > Bacillota_I > Bacilli_A > Acholeplasmatales > Acholeplasmataceae > JAITXT01. Next base: position 4,803 of record JAITXT010000013.1, on the reverse strand, counting down.
ACTTTGACTATCCCCGTATTTTCAATTTTATTTTTAGTATTATTTAAATCAAAAATTTGTTTAATCGTCATACCGCGAAACAACTTAACAATTTTTCCTGAAAGAAGTTCGTCTACTCTATTAGTTATATAATGAATTAAAGTGAAACTCTCATCCACAGTTAATTCTAAATACGCTTTATCTGATTTTGGATAAAATTTCTTACAAATATCAGTACTAAGTTCTCTACAAATGGAAATGAGATGCTTTGCGTATCCTAAATTAGTTCGTTCTTCTTTATCTTTAAATTGCTTTTCCGCATCTCTTATTAAAAGAATAATTTCTTTAACATCAATATCTTCTTCCTCGACGGCTTTTCGTTTCATCCCTGTATCTATACTTTTTACAAGTGCATATAAATAAACCAAAAAAAGGATTATTGCTCCAAATATAAGCCCTGTCGCAAAACTAATTAGTGAAGAAATATCAAATTCAAAGGGCCCAATATTAAAACAAATCACTTTTTTTACCTCAATAAATAATTTTACCATAAAATAATGATAAGTAGTGTAAAATATTATTAAAGTGAAAAAAGAGGTGAAAATGCGTTATTTGATTGGTATAGATTTAGATGGGACACTACTAGATAAAGAGTCGAAATTGACATCTAAAACTATAAATTTTCTACAAAAAGCTGAAAAAGAGGGGCATATAGTTGTTTTATCAACAGGAAGAAGCTTTGATGCATCAATCGATTATTACAATGAAATTGATCTTAATTCTCCTCTTATAAATGATTCTGGCGGCTATATTTCATATCCCAAAGATCAGTCTAAAAAACCAACCTTATTTAATATTAGCGATAAAGATATTAAAACTATTAAAGAACACTTAAGTCCTTACTTTTTTGCTTCATATTTTAGTACTTCTAAAAACATTTATGCATTTGGTAATTATTCCAAGTGTAATACTTATTTTTTCGCCCAGGAAGAATATAAACATTTTTTAACAAATAAAAGTTTTGGTGAACTTCCAATTACTTCAATTTTAGCTTTTATTGAAAAAGATAAAAATAATGAATTCTTAAACTATTTTAATGAATTGACAGAAATAAATGTTTATCTTCGAAGTTGGGGTTTAATAGGAAATGAAGTTTTTGTTTACGAAATCTTAAAAAAGGGAGTTAATAAATTAAGTGCTTTAAAAAGCTTACTAAAAGAATTTTCTCTTTCTGAAGATTCTCTAATTACATTTGGCGATGGAGCAAACGATCTTGAGATGGTTAAAGAAGCAAAATATGGCTATGCAATGAAAGATTCTAGACTTTCAAAATTAGATGGAATTAAATATATTACTGAATATGATAATGCAAACGATGGAGTAATACTCGCTCTTTCTTCAATTCTAAATATCAAGAGTTAGTATTTTTTACTTGTTAAAATCAAAAAATATTTCTTCATAATCAAAACTATTAATATTAAAACTAATGATGAATGAAGATTCTTTAGAACTATTAATTTTAGATGGAACTATATTAATGTTATCTCCATTAAAATAATATTCTTTAAAAGGTATTTCACTTCCGTAAATATCAAAATGGTATTTATTATTAAGATACTCTAAATCAAGATTTAGTATTTCATCTTTGCTTAAATATATTTTAACCCAGTAGATACAATTTAATCTAATTAATACTTCTAAATCTAAACCAATATTAAAGATAGGAATAGGATATTTTTGTTTTAAATTCTTGCCTTTATAAATTCCTTCATTAAATGGTAAATAATTGTATTTATATTCAATATTAGCATTCTCTAAATCGCTGCAAAGTTTTAAAACATGATTAGAAACTCTTCCGTAATAATCATTAAGTAAGATAAGTTCATCAAAATCATCATCTGGTATATATTCTACAACCAATAAATCATCAATTATTTCTTTAATAATAACTTCACGCCAACCAAGTATTCCAACATTACCTAGAATAACTCTGTAAGGACCAACATACTTTATCTTTTTAAATTCATGAAATTTAACTACTTCATCAGATTTTTCTTCTAAATCCCATAAAACATCAAACAAAACATAATTTAAATCTATCCGCGGATTAACTAATCTACCGATATAAGTCTCTAAATTTAAAACTATTGCGACACCTAAATCGCTTGTGTCTAGTAGTGATAATCCTATTAATACTTTATCTTTTTTCTTATCTATCATAAAACCTCTATTAACTTATATTTATAAATTATACAATTATTTTTTAAAAAATCACTTATTTTAGCAATGAGTTATTTGCGTTTTTTATTTAATACATAAATATTATTATAAAAATATAGAAAATTATAAAAATAAGACTAATTTAGAGATAAAATAAATAAATACTATAAAATATAAGTAACGGAGGAAGTAAAATGTCAGAATTATTGAAATTTGTAAACAGTTTAGAAGACTCAAACTTCAAGGAAATTGCATTTAAACTTCAAGATCGACATATTGATGATAAAATTTTATTATTTAATATGAAGAAATTTGAAGATTACATCAAAGAATTACTTTACGTTGAAAAATATTCAATTGAAGAAGTATGTGATGTTTTAGAAATGAAATTCCAAACCAAAAAGAATTATCGTTATTAATAAAAGATATTTGCTTTATAAATAAAAAATACTTACAAGTTTCCTTGTAAGTATAGACTAATTAATGGCGAGCGAGAAAGGACTCGAACCTTCGACCGATAGCTTAGAAGGCTATTGCTCTATCCACTGAGCTACTCGCCCAAAAATTTGTGCATATTTATTATACAAGAAAAAAGTTTAAATATCTTTTTTTTGAATAAATCGAGGGAATTATGCAAAAATTAGAGAAGAAGAAAAAAATTTATTTAATGCTTTCTGTTATGTTTAGTATTTTTTTACCAATTGGTGTAGTAGCAACTATCTTTGGTGCCTTAGGAAATGTCTTTCTTCTTGTGATAGGTATTATTTTAGCAGGTTCAGGTTTTTATGGAGCAACACTTATGTGGTCTTTTTATCCAACACTTCTAGATAAAATAAAAATAATAAGACAAATAGAATCAGGTATCTTAGATTTATCTGTAATTGCTTCTAATTTGAACATAAAAGTTAGAAAACTCATTCCAATGATAACTTCCATCTTAAATGTCTATGTGTTTGGTTATTCTTTCAATAAAGATAGAACATCTCTCATCTTAAACGAAAAAATAATAGAAGATGTAAATGGACTAAAATGCAAATATTGTGGAGCAACTATCTCTAAACTAGATCATCATTGTTCAAATTGTGGAGCAATCATTAAGAACTAATTAAAAAACTTCAAGTCATTTCATGTAAAAAACTAGCGATTTATAATCTTAGACAAGTCGTTAGTTTTTTTATAGATAAAAAAATTACTATAAGTTTTGAATTCTATACAATATAATAAATTAAAATTTACGCTTTTTCACAGTAGTGAGATAACCAAAATGAATTAATCAATAATAGTGATTATAAAGATTTTGTAAAGTCCATGTTTTGAAAAATTGCAATTAGCTATCAAGATATCAAAATATGTTGTATAATTCCACTATGTAGTATAGTTTTTCATCATTACCCACAAAGGAGGTTCATATGTTTGATTGGATTTTTGGAGCAAATTGGGATAGTAGTATTTTAAATGTTAAGTGGTTCTCACTCACCTACTTTATAATATTGTTACTAATGGCATCTACTATAGTTCTACTATATTTTCTTTTTAGAAAAAAAAGCAAAAAAAGTATTATGACTCTACTTTGGTGTTTGTATTTTGTAGCTCTAGCTAATAAAATCTTAAACCTAGTATTTTGGTTTACACCTCTTAGTGCTAACTATCAAAATGTTACTTCTCCTGATGGAGTAGTTAAATTCGCAAACTACTTATTACTTGATTCTAGTAGCACTCATTTTAATGTCGCAAGATGGATTTATGGTGCTTTTCCTTGGAGTTTATGTGGATTAAATATTTATTTCATTCCTATTTATTTGAAGAGTAAAAAACCATTTTGGAAACAATTTGGTTTTAGTACCCTAATGCTTGGAGCTTTCTTTGGAATTATATTATCTGTAAACTTTGCTTGGCCTAATCCATGGATATTTTTTGATTATTATTATAATCACTTTGTATTTTTTGCAATTCCACTTCTTATGGTATTACTAGGTGTATTTAAACCTAAATATCGTTTAGTAGGATCTAGTTTTGTATTATTATTATCTTTATTAGTTGGAGTATTTATTTTATCAATGATATTCAATTGGACTTTAAACCCAGAATACCTTAGTCTAAATGAAAATACTTGGTATTTTAATTCAGTATGGACAGTTAAAGGTGATACTATTCCATTTAACTTTATCTATAATTTAATACCTATACCTTTGTTATATATGGCATTATTCTTGCCGATAATATTTATTTTCTGGTTTTTAATAATATTACCTTTTGATAAGATAGAAGAAATTAAATATTTACCTAAAGATTTTATAAGTTTCTTTAGTAGAAAAAAAGAAATTAATAATAATCAAGACAATGAATCATGATATATTTAGATATTCTTATTAGTCTAGTAGTTTTTGGATTAGCCGTTATTTATCCTATTTTTAATAAAAGAACAAATAAAAAGTGGTGGTTAAATATTATCTTAGGTCTTTTTTATATAACCACTTATTTAGTTTGGAGATATTTTTCTAATGATTATCATATGGGTAGTCTATTTCATGTTTTTGTCTTTTCCTCATCTATAATAATTCCTTTCATTTTGTTTTATTATACTTACGATAATATTAAACTAGT
>JAITXT010000022.1 GCA_031284585.1 Acholeplasmatales bacterium | reverse complement strand
TGGTGGTGATACAAGAATGGATACACCTGTTCCCATCCCGAACACAGAAGTTAAGCATTCTATGGCCGACAATAGTATAGCAATATGCGAAGATAGGATATTGCCAAGCATTCTTTCATTTTAGTGAATATTGATGGGAGATTAGCTCAGCTGGGAGAGCGTTTGCCTTACAAGCAAAGGGTCAGCGGTTCGAACCCGTTATCTCCCACCATTAATTATTAAGTAAATAATAACATGTTAATACTTTAGACATTTTATTTTTTGAAGAGTTATTGGATAAGCCGAAATAGCTCAATTGGTAGAGCAACTGACTTGTAATCAGTAGGTTACGGGTTCGATTCCTGTTTTCGGCACCATCTCTTTGACCCGTTAGCTCAGTCGGTAGAGCAGTTGGCTTTTAACCAACGTGTCGAAGGTTCAATTCCTTCACGGGTCACCATTATACTCGCCCGAGTGGTGGAATAGGTAGACACGTGGGACTTAAAATTCCATGAATGATGAATTCGTGTCGGTTCGAGTCCGACCTCGGGTATTAATGTATTATTATAAATCGAATATATTTAATAAAAAGTTAATTTGCTAACAATGTTGCACTAATTATAATGTATCATTAAGTTAGTATTTTTTTTATATAAATATTTTTTTTAAAAATTATTAATTAATTTTTAATTAAAAGTTCGATTACATTAAGAAAATTGCAATTAATTTTCAAAATTTAGTAATTATTTTTATTTTTTAATGAACAGATTTAATAATACAAATAATTTGCATTTTATTTAATTTTATGATAGAATATTAAAGCACTTCATATTAAAGTGTACACTTGGGGTCATAGCTCAGTTGGTAGAGCGCCTGTTTTGCACGCAGGAGGTCAGGGGTTCGACTCCCCTTGGCTCCAATTTCTTTTTTTAAATTTTAATATGGCGGTGTAGCTCAGTTGGCTAGAGCGTGCGGTTCATACCCGCAAGGTCGAGGGTTCGACACCCCCCGCCGCTAATTAGTGGACCCTTAGCTCAGTTGGTTAGAGCTATCGGCTCATAACCGATCGGTCGAAGGTTCGAGTCCTTCAGGGTCCACCATTATTGTTTAATACTAGACTATTTAAAATAATTAGATATTATGTTAATTTATAAGGAGATTATTTTATGGATAATAGATGGAATTTCACCAGACTTTATTTAAGTTTTTCAGGTGATATTGCCGATAAATATATTTCTGAATTAAACGATTATTATCTACAGGCTACTGATGATAAAAGATTTACTGTTGGTAATTATTTTAGTAGAGCAATAAATTTATTAGAAAAAATAAAAACAAGAGAAAATAAAATATTTTCATATATTGAGATGATTGAATATTCAGATATTAATGATAATTCAGTTCGCGCGGAAAGAATAAGAATGGACGATTTGAAAATTCATCATCAAGAAAAGTATTTAAATTTGATTAGAAATCTTTCAACATATCCGTTAGACCCACAGTTATTAAAAAATAATTACGCTGCAATATGTAATTATAAAAAAATAGTCCCTAGATTATTTTCTAATGAAATAGAATTTTTTTGTTTAAGAATGCAAAGACTTGGTTCATTATCTTGGATCAAACTTAGAAGTAAAATTCTTGCAAATTTATCAATTGTTTTTAGAAATAAAAAGATACCTTATTCAGAATTAAGAAGTTATGCATATAGTGAAGATGTTAGCATTAGAAAGGAAGCTTATTTAATAGAGATGAATGAGTATTCTAAAATTCAAGATTACATGGCAATTTGTCTAGGAAACATTAAAAGAGAAGAGACAATTATTACTTCATTAAGAGATGTAGAAAATATTGTTGATAGCGAATTTTCTATAGAAGCAACTGATGACAATACTATAAGAAATATGCTTATGGCTGTACGTAGAAATCAAGGTTTTTTCGCGAAATATTTAAATGAAAAAGCAAAATATTTAGGTTATACAGATGGACTTCCTTATTATGAATTATTTGCTCCTGTTGGTAAATATAATAATAAATATTCCTATGAGGAAGCAAAAGATCTAATTTTAAAAATTTATTATGATTTCAGCGAAGAAATGGGTAACTTTGCAAAAAAAATTTTCGATGAAAATTGGATAGACGTTTTTCCGAGATATGGAAAACATCATGGTTCTGTTTGTATAAACATTCCATCAATAGGAGAAAGCAGAATATTAATAAATTTTACAGGTACATTCGAAAGTGTTCTTACACTTGCAAGAGAGATTGGTCATGCATATCATTATGATAAAGTTCTTTTTTTCGGTCCATTATTATGGAAGTTTCCAAATATATTTGCTGATGTAGGTAGTTCTTTTTCAGAAATTTTGATTTTAAAATATCTTTTGGCAAACACCCAAAATAAAGCTGAAAGAATGACACTTTTAGACTATTATGCAAGATTGACAATTCAAAAATCTATTGAAATAGAAGCGAAAATTGATTTTGAAACGTTTGTTTTAAATAAAGGAGACTATCCGTTTACAGCAGAAGAATTTAATAATCTTATGTCTAGTTATCAGTACAAGGCTTACTTAAATGGTTTTGACCAAGCCAATGTTAGTCCCTATTCATGGATTAGTTGTGATGATTTTTATGATGCAAATATTCATCTTAAAGGAAGTTCTAAACTTTTCGGACTTTTTTTTAGTCGTATTTTATATTCATCTTATTGTAAAGATAAAGAGTATTTTGTTGATAATTATGGCTCAACATTATCATTTACTGCAATAGCTAGTTTAGAGGAAGTAACTAGTAAAGTTAGTTTTATTGCAAGAAAGTATGAGAGTTGGTCAGAAGTTATGAAAGAAATAAAAAAAGATATTGAAGAGTTATGCATGTTGTTCAAGGAAAATATATAATCCTGAAGGAGAAAAATGTACCCATATTTATTTGGAAATGAGAATTTAGAAATGTATTATATATTTATAGGGATAGGAATAATATCTGCATTTATTATTTTTAGACATTTAACTTCTCTTTTTGATATACCGACTAATATTTATAATTTTTATATGAAATTAGGTGCTGTTTCGATTTTTTTAGGTTTTGCATTTGCAATCAGTTTTCAACAAGTATATAATTATATTCATTTTATAAAAAGCGGAGAAGAATTTTCTTTTCAAGGCATGACTTTTTTTGGTGGTCTTATCGGTGGAGTTTTAACTTTTGTATTAGGAACATATTTTTTTGGTGGAAGAGAACATAAAAATGTATTTTGGAAGGTTTGTAATTTAGGGGCTCTTTCAATAGTAGTTGCTCACTTTTTTGGAAGAATCGGTTGCACATTTGCAGGTTGTTGTTACGGTATAGAAACAGATTCAATTATTGGTATGTACTTTCATACTGTTGAGAACAAGGTTCTTCCAACTCAATTGATGGAGGCAATTTTTTTACTTTTAGTTTCTATTTTCATGATTATTTTGCTTAAAAAAAAGAAGGAAAAATATCTTTTGATTTTTTATGGATTTTCATATTCTATTTGGAGATTCATAATTGAATATTACAGAGGGGACGAAAGAGGAGATTTTCTTCCGTTTTTTTCTCCATCCCAATGGCAATCAATTCTTCTTTTCATTGTATCTTTAATTATTACTGTTTCCACAATAAAATATAAACGTATCCCTTTCAAAAAAGACTAAAATAATTTTTTGATTTTGATTATTTTTATTTATATGAAGAAGAATAATCGTATATTTTAATTAAATATTGATATATTTATATTTTTTTGGCGTTTTTTATCTAAATTTGATTAAAATATTGCTATTATTTTGCATTTTTTTTTTTTTTTGTTATAATTAAACATATATTTTTAAAGGAGAGTAGATTTTGGACGATAGAAAATTGTGGTACAACATAAAAAAAAATATAAAACGAAACTGTTATCTATTGATTGCTTTTTTTATTGTTTTTGTTGCATTATTACCAGCAATCCTATTTCAAATCATTTATAGAGATTTAATCGATTTTGGTTTATTGTTATCTGGTTTTCTAATTATATTATTCGTTCTTCCAATCTATTCTTTAATTAAAAGAGATTCTGTATATAAAAAAAAATTGCTTTTATTAGATAAAGAAAATAATTAATATAACTGTAGAAAATTCACAAATAAACCAAAATATATATAATTTGGTTTTTTGTTTTTATATAAAAATAATATAAGGAGAAATTAAAAAATGAAAAAAATTAGTATTTTATTATTATCTATTTTAGGATTATTATTAGTTGCTTGTACAAAAACTGAAGTAATAAATAACGCTCCTGTTATCACTGGTGCAATTAATGTTGTTGTTAGTGAACATGCTGAATTTGATCCTCTTGCGGGTGTTACTGCTACCGATCCTGAAGATGGAGACTTAACTAGTAGTATTGTTGTGACTGGAACTGTAAACACAGAAGTTGTAGGACCTCATAATTTAACATATAAAGTTTCTGACAAGGAAGGCTTATCTGCAACTGTTAATAGAGTTGTTACAGTTACAGAAGGTGAAGTGGTTTATGCTGATGGAACTTATAACTTCAAGTTTGCTCCTGCAGATATTAGACATACATTTTTCGCTGCTGCAGAAAGATATCTTATTGATACTTTAGCTGGCGGTATACCTTTCTTCGTTACTGATGGTATATCAATGGTAGCAGACCGTGTATCTTTGCCGGTTTCAAGTTATATCCCTTCATATGGTTGGGGTATTAATGATGCAACACTAACAAAAGATGATTCACAAGTTTTAGGCGTTGAAGGAACTGCTGGTGAAGTTGGAAAATATACATATCGTGATTACACAACTATTTGGTATGATACACTTAATTCTTGGATTAGCGATAATTCAACTTCTAGTGCAATGGCAGATATGATTGATGGTTCTTTCTATAGAATTGTTCTTAATGGTGCTAGAAATGGTTGGGATTTTGCTCCGAATTTAGCTTCAGGTGAACCAGTTCCTGTTAATCCAACAGTAAAAAATGGTAAATCAGTTTCTAAAACATGGAATATTCCTTTAAGAACAGATTTGGAATGGAATTTTAATTCCGCAATTGATACGACTGGTTTTGATTTTAAATTAGATGCTAATGATTTTATTTGGACATATCGTGAAGTTTTAAGTAAAGGTTATTTTAGAGCTATCAGTGGTGGTACTGATTTTATATCAGTTATTGAAGGTGCTGATGCATATTATAGAATTGCAAAAGATATAACCGATTGGGATAATGTTAGTGCAAATGATCAAAAGAGATTAGATGATGCATGGCTTCAAGTTGGTATTAAGGCTTTAGATCAATACACTATTCAATTTACTGGCAAAAATGAAAAATCAAGTTTTGATGCAAAATATGGTTTATATTGGACTGCAATTAATGAAGATTTATACAAAAGAGATCCTGCAAATTATGATACTTCAGTTTTGACTTGTGCTTCAAGTGGTGAATATATATTGGATTATGTTCAAGAAGGTAAATTAGTTAAGTTTACTAAAAATCCTAAATATCCTCATGCAAATGAAACTCAATGGACTGGACAAAGTGTTATATTAGTTGATACTGTAGAAACTGCATTTCAAATGTTTTTAGATAATAAACTAGAAGCTTGTAGCGTTCCAAATAATAGAATTGGTGAATTTAGTAATGATCCTAGAATTTTAAGATCTCCAGATGCATCAACTTGGAGATTAAATGTAAATGGAACAAAAACTGTTGAAGAACAACAAAAAACTTTCCCTGGTTCAACTTATGTTCCAGAACCTATTCTTGGATATGTTGATTTTAAGAGAGCTTTATATTATTCATTAGATAGAGAAGAATGTCAAAAATCATTTAGTCCAACTTTTGGAGTTATTAATGTTATGTATAGTAGTGCTTATTATGTAGAGCCTGAAACTGGTATTCCTTATCGTGGTACTACACAAGCTCAAGCGGTTGTTGATGAATTTGCTGGTGATACAGGTGGTTATAGTTATGATACTGCAATTTTGTATTTAAAGAGTGCAGTTACACAAGCTATTGCTGAAGGACATTACTCTAAAGGAACTGCTGCTTCTCCTACAATTATCAATATTGACGTTCATTTTATTAATTTAACTCAAAGTGAATCAATGAGAAGTAGATCTGTTTTCCTAAAAACTTACTGGGAAAGATTAGTTGATGAAGAAAATCATGTTCAAGTTAAAGTTAATATTCTAAATGCAGTTGGTTCTGAAATTTATGATATTATGGATTCTGGAAGTTTTGATATTGCTGTTGGTGCAATGCAAGGATCAGCATTAGATGCTGCTAACTTTATGGAAGTTTATAGTTCTAATTCAAATTGGAAGATGAATTATGGTGTTGATACTAATATTGCTGAAATCGAAGTTGAATATTATTATGAAAATGAATATAGAAAAGAATATTGGAGTTATGATGCAATTACTGCGGCTTTAAATGGAGAATCAGAAATAAAAGAAGGAATCGTTTATATACCTGAATTTGATGCTGGAGATTATACTTCTTGGGAAGATGTAGTTGCTGAACTTAAAGATTTCTTGAAATATGATTTACCTGAATTTACTGGAGATTTATTTACTCTTGTTGAAGATACTAGTGGTCTTCATGGTTATTGGGTAATTTTACCAGATGAAATTATTAAGTCCGATATTATCGAAGCGTTTAGAGTTGTTGGATTTACTTATACAGTTTATCCTGATGCTGATTGGTGTAATGAATTAGTTAGTGAAAATGGTTATGTAATTCTTGCTAGCGATTTACTTGATGGAAGTGAAGTTTCCGAATGGATAGTTTCTTATTTCAAAGTTACAGTTCCAGTTGATGCTGATGGCAATCCATTAAATGCAATATTGTTTTATTAATTAAATAGGTTTAATTTGGCTTATCAGTAATGGTAAGCCAAATTTTTACCTAGAAATATTTGTTTTACTTATTATGAATGGGTCTTGTTTTTCTTTTTAAAATTAATATATAGTATAATACTAGATATACAAAAAAGGAGTTTATTGTGATTAGATATTTTTTGCAAAGGTTTATTTGGGTTTTCTTAGTACTGTTTGGGATATTAACGGTAACTTTTATCTTTTTAAAAATACAACCAGAGTACCCTCCTCAAAATTTAGCAGAACTTTCTGTTTGGTTAGAAAAAAATAGATCGGATGGTTATTTAATTGTATCTGAGATCGGTAGAGATAGCGGAGAAAATTATAAGGAACTACAGACTGCAGCTATTAATGATGTAACAAAGTACACTATTTGGGCTGATTATGCGAAACCAGATGTTAATAATCCAAATAGGGTTTTATATGTATATACTAAAGTTCCAATTATGGTGCAATACGGAAGATGGCTTCTTCATGTATTGACTGAGTTTGATTGGGGTTTATCAACACGTGTTTCAATTAATAAACCAGTAACTGAAGTATTAAATCAAACTTTTAAATACTCTGTTGGTGTAAATTTACTGGTTTTAATAATAGAAATACCTTTTGGATTGGCACTTGGTGTAATTACCGCAATTAAAAAAGATAAATTAATTGATAATATTGTTTCAATTGTTATGATGGTATTTATTTCTTTACCAAGTTTTGTTGTAATTATGCTTTTGATGTCATGGTTGGGCTCGACTGGGTTACAAACCGGTGTCAAACTGTCACTTCTACCGTATCAATGGGCTCCAGATTCTGCAGTCCTTTCACAGCGAATTTTATCTTATGTAATTCCTGTTTCTGCTATTTCTTTAGGTAGTATTGCTGGTCTAACTAGGGCAGTAAGAGGAGAGTTATCAGAAGGTCTTACTCAAGATTTTGTCCTACTTGCAAGAACGAAGGGGCTTTCAAAACGTCAAGCTATATTTAGACATGGATTTAGAAATGCTCTTACACCAATATTACCTGGATTGATTTTTAGTTTTGCAGGTTTATTAAGTGGTTCGCCAATTATTGAAAGAGTATATGGTATTCCAGGTGCTGGAAGATTGTTTTTACAAGCTATTCAAGGAAGTCCAGATTATAATATAATTATGTATGACACTGCTTTCTTTGGGTTTATAGGTTTATTTATAGGAATTCTTGTTGATATTTCTTATTCATTTATAGATCCTAGAATTAGAATGGGGGCAAAAAATGACTAATACTGAAAAACGTCAATATACCGCTGAAGATTTTGAAATTGTCGGAAGTAATGAAAAGATTTTTGATCAAAAATTCGAAGGAAAACCAAGATCATTTTTACATGATGCAATGTTGCGTTTTCTTAAGAATAAAGTAAATTTAGTTGCTACAACTATTGTTTTTGTAATGGTTCTTTTATCCGTTTTTGTTCCTGCTTTAACTACAAAAGATTTTAATACAGGTAATAATGCGAAGTTAAAATATTTACCTCCACGTGTTCCTTTCTTTGATAATTTTGGCTTTTTGGATGGAAGTGTAAGAGTTAATGGCTTTCCAGCTGATAGAAGTTTAATTAATGAAGACGGACTTTATTTACCTAAATATGATTTATTGACTAAATATGTCCCAGAATATATTAAGAAGGGATCTTTAACTAATGATTTAGTTTATGGTTCCACAAGAAGTCCTGATTTTATTGGTGGCGAGAATATCATTACCCTATTAGGAAGAACTAATGAACACTTAGTTAGTGATTTAAATCCTCTAGATTTTGATGCAGGAACAGTAATTACTATCACGGTTAATGAAATAGAGAAAAATAGTTCTTTAGAATTATTATTGAAACCTTTAAATTTTGCTAATCCAGATGTTTCTCCTGATACTCCAGAAATACTCGAACAATATACTCATTTGATTGAAACTACTCAAAAAGGTGTTTTTTCAGTTACTCTTGATTCTGCACTTTCTGGAACACTTGCTTTGCATTATCTTTCTTCTGAAAATAGAGCTTCAGTAACTTTACATTCAATTGAAATTGATTATAAAAACGTTTTAACTCCTGACGATGTAATTGATGGATATAGATTTGCTTGTTGGGAAGGTGTTAACATTACTGATTTTGGTGGTAATTGGACACGTTACAACGCAGAATTGATAGTTTGTTCTTTCGTTTATTATCCATATGAAGCAATATTTGCGGATTTCGATCAATTAATTCCTAAGAGTGAATATGATGCATATGTAGCTGAAAATCCTGAACTGGAGAAAACAGTTGAGGAAGGCGGAGCAATTGAATATTATGATCCTAGCGATCCTTCTAAAGGATGGTATATTCACGGAGAAAAAGATTATTACTACAAAGAAGTTGTTTGGATTTCTAAACCGATTACTGGACCTGGTGGAATAAAAAGTTATACTTATAGAGTAATAATTGACGGAGTTTTAGACTCAGGTTACACCGAAATACCTTATTTTATTTTCGGTACAGACTCTGCTGGAAGGGATTTGTTTGCTGAAATTTGGTTATCTCTAAGAACTTCATTGCTTTTAGGTGTTATAATATCAGTAATTAATATTATTATTGGAGTTTGCTGGGGTTCTATCTCTGGCTACTATGGTGGGCTTATTGATTTCGCAATGGAAAGATTTTGTGAATTCTTATCTTCCTTCCCTGGTCTTACAATTTTAACTATTTTGTATTTAAAATATGGACCTGGTTTAATATTAATATTAGTTTATTTAACTTATAGTGGTTGGATTGGAGTCGCGGGAACAACGAGAATTCAATTTTATCGATATCGAGGGCGTGAATATGTTCTTGCGTCGAAGACGTTAGGTGCAAAAGATAGAAGATTGATTTTTAAACATATTTTACCAAATGGTATCGGTTTAATTATTACTAGATCTGTTTTGTCAATCCCTAGTATGATTTTTGTTGAAGCAAATTTATCATTTTTAGGTTTTGGTATTGGACATGGTGTAGAATTAAATTTTGGATTATTTAAATTATCAGGTCTTTCTTTAGGTGTTGTTCTTTATGACGGACAAACTGATATGCTTTCACCTGGTCGTATTTATCTGTTGATTATTCCTTCTATAGTAATAATAATTTTAATGATTGTATTTAATTTATTTGGAAATGCATTGCGTGATGCCATGAATCCATCGTTGAGAGGTCAAGAATAATGGAAAAGAAAATTGCTATTAGTGTTAAAGATTTAGCTGTTTCATTTAGGACAAATCAAGGTTTAGTTCATGCAGTTCGAGGAGTATCTTTTGATTTATATAAAGGTGAAACTTTAGCTATCGTTGGTGAATCTGGTTCTGGGAAAAGTGTTTCTTCTAGGTCTATTATGGGAATTTTAGCAGGTAATGCTATTATTGAAAATGGAAAAATTTTATATGATAACCAAGATTTAATTAAAATTCCTGAAGAAGAATTTCATAAAATTAGGGGAAATAAAATAGGAATGATTTTCCAAGATCCTACTTCTAGTTTAAATCCTATCATGAGAGTTGGTAAACAAATAACTGAAGCTATGCTTTTAAATGGGAAAAGAAAGAAAAATAAAATTGATCTTTCTTCTTTCGCAGAGTTAAATTCTTATAATAATGCTCTTTCACTTTTTAAGTCTACAAAAAGTGACAAAGAGTTGAAAAGTTCTGAAAAGAAAGAAAAATTAAATGAAATTAAAAAAGAAATAAAAGTATTAAAATTAAATTATACAACTGTTAGGAAATCTTCCACAAAAAGTATTAATGAAGAATTCAAGGTACTTAGAAAAGATTATTATAAAGATGTTAAAGAAATTGTCTCTAAACATTCATTAAAAGAAATTGGTACTATATGGAAAGAATATTTAGAAAGAAGAGATACTTATTTGCGGAATATAAAGGTTACAAAAAGAGAAGCTTTTGATGCAGCTATAAAAATCATGGAAGAAGTAGGAATTCCTGAACCGCAAAAAAGATTTAAAATGTACCCATTTCAATTTTCTGGCGGCATGAAACAAAGAATAGTTATTGCTATTGCTTTAATGGCTCAACCAGAAATCCTTATTTGTGATGAACCTACAACTGCACTTGATGTAACAATTCAAGCACAAATTCTTGAATTGATAAAGACAATTAAAAAGAATAGAGATCTTTCTGTAATTTTTATAACTCATAACTTAGGTGTTGTTGCGAATGTAGCCGATAGAATTGCAGTTATGTATGCAGGTAAGATTGTTGAATATGGAACGGCAGATGATATATTTTATAATCCAAGACATCCATATACTTGGGCGCTTATGAATAGTATGCCAGATTTGAATAGCAAGGAAAAATTGTCTGCTATTCCTGGAACTCCTCCTAATATGCTTTATCCACCAAAAGGTGATGCTTTTGCTGTTCGTAATAAATATGCTTTAAAAATTGATTACGAAGAACAACCACCTCTTTTTCAAATTAGTGATTCACATTTTGCTGCAACTTGGTTATTATTTGATCATCCTAGTGTTCCAAAAATTGGTATTCCTGAAGATATTATTCGTAGAATTGAAAATGTCAAATTAGAAACTGAAAGGTTAAGAGGTGAAAAAAATGAGCATATTTAAAAATTACTTTTCACAAAAAAATAGTGATTTAGTTTCTCCTCAAGTAGAAATTCCTGAAGATGTTATTTTAAGAGTGACTGATTTAAAACAGCATTTTAAAACTGGTACTGGTAAATATAAAATCTATAATAAAGCTGTGGACGGTGTTACTTTTGATGTTAAAAAAGGAGAAGTTTTTTCTCTTGTTGGTGAGTCTGGTTGTGGAAAAACTACTACTGGAAGAACGATAATCAAACTATATAAACCAACTGATGGTGAAGTATATTTACTTGGAAAAAGAATTTGTGCTGGTTATTTAGGTTTAAAAAATGAAATTGCTGACAAAAAACAGGAATTTTCAGTTTTCAAAAAGGAATCTAAAAGAGCTTTAAAACTTAAACTAACTGAATTAAAAGGCAAAATTAAAATTTTGTCTGATAATGAAAATCCTGCAAATTCAGATGTATCAGAGAAAAACAGACAAATTGATTTATTAAATAAAGAAATTTTCGAAGAAAAAGAAAAATTCAATTCAAAAATTTCCGCTGAAAAAGAAAGAATTGATGCAATTATTAAAACATGTAAAGAAGAAATTAGTGCACGTAAAGAAGATCAATCAAAATTGTATCGACCTAACGAGACTGATGTTCTTCAATTAAATGTTGAAAATGATTTAAAAATTCAAGAGTTAAGAAATAATATAGATGCTGAAAATGAGGCATTTAAAAATTATAAATCTCATGCTTTTGATGAAGTAGATAACCTAAATTCAGATTTTGATTCTGTAGCTAGAGAAGAAGTTCACAAAAAATGTTTGAGTGTTTATCGTCAAAAAAGAGCCGAAAAGAATAAAAATATTGCGGATTATGAAAAGAGAATTGATCATTACGCAAACTCGGTTAAATTTTTTAATAGACCTTTATTAAATAAAATGCAAATGATTTTCCAAGACCCAATTGATTCACTAGATCCACGTATGACGGTTAAAGATATTATTGCTGAAGGTCTCTATATTAATGGAATAAGAAACCAAAAAATTGTTTTGGCAAAGGTTTATGAAGTTTTGAAACTTGTAGGATTACTTCCCGAGCATGCAGATCATTATCCTCATGAATTTTCGGGCGGTCAAAGACAACGTGTTGGTATTGCAAGAGCGATAATTTGCGATCCTGAGTTGATAATTGCTGACGAGCCTATTAGTGCTCTTGATGTATCTATTCAAGCCCAAGTCATCAATTTACTTAATGATTTGCGTAATCAATTAGGATTAACAGTTTTATTTATTGCTCATGATTTATCGGTTGTTAAGTTTTTATCTGACAAAGTTGCTGTAATGTACTATGGTAAAATAGTTGAAATGGGAACTAAAGATAAAGTGTTTAATAATCCACTTCATCCTTATACTTTATCATTAATGTCTTCAATCCCTATGCCAGATCCAAATTATGAAAAAACTCGTGGTCCTGTTGTAAAATACAACCCTAGTATTCATAATTATAAAGAACAAAAACCTTCTTTAAAAGAAATAGAAAAAGATCATTATATTTTGGCTAACGATAATGAATTTAAGGAATACCAAAAACGTATTTCTAAATGAAAAAAATAATATTTAAATATTTATTGACATTTTTAGTAATTCTTTTGATTACAGTGGGATTTTGGGGTTTAGTTTATTCTTTTGATACAAGATTAGATTATATCTCCAATTCTATTTTTGTTGTAAACGGAATAACTTTTGTTGTAAGTCTTATTTTATTTAGTGGAGCAACTCGTTTTATGATAGGAGTTGGATATGCTTTTAAAAGATTTTTCTTTACAAAAAAAACTATCGAAGAATATCCTTATTTTAAAGAATATTATGATGAAAAAAAAGATGGATATGTTAAAAATACTGGGTTTTTATTAATAATATCTGGATTTTATCTTTTAGTTGCGTTACTTTTAGCTATCTTATTTATAAATAATTTATAAACTATTTTCTGTAAATTGAACTGTTTTTTGTCTTAAACATTTTTATTATTTTTTCTACACCGTTTTTATAATATATAGATGGGAAATAATTTTTTGAGTATAAAAAATAGAGTTTATTTTCAAAAAGTCCTACATTTATTTGAGTATAATATTTTAAAGATAGATTCAAACAAATGACTTCTGAAATCTCCTCTAAATCTTTTTTTAATAATATTTCGTATTTTTTATAAATCGTTATATTAACTTTACTAGCTCTTTCTCTTTTTGATACACTTTCTTCAATTTTATGTATTTGAGTAGTTAAATCATCAGAATAAAAACTTGTATCTGGTGATTTAATAAGAATATGAATGTCTAGTGATCTTATTTTTTTTAAAAATGGAGTATTTATTTTCTCGTAGAGATAATATATTTCAAAGGAATCTGTTTTTACTTTTTCATAATTACTTTCGGTAAAAAACGAAGGATTTGTGTAAATATTGTTAGAAAACTCAATTGGAGGTCCTTGATTAATAATCATTTTAGCAACTTTAGCTGAAGTATTATAATAAAATAAAGTTCCACGGTAACCAAGACAAAAAAACAATATGATTCCTAAAATACATATATTTACAATGGTTTTTATGTTTTCATTTTGGACAAAAATGGCTATTAAAATCATTGAAAAAAAACACAAAATAACTGTTCCCAGAAAAATAATCATGTGAATATTCCGTCTTTTAATTAATTCCCTTGAATCCATAATTCCTCCTTTTAATAATTTTCTTGATTTTTTTATTAACTTATATTGTATAATTATAAAAGAAAGGAGTAATTTTATGATTTTTTTTAATAAATATAGAAAATATGTGCTAAAAGAATTTATATTGTTGTCTCTTGGATTACTTATTTTTCTTGTTTCTTGCAAATCTGTTCCCATTTATGAAGTTAAACTAAGCATTGATTATGAAAATAGAGGGATTATTACTGGTGAAGGATTTTATAACGATAATGATTTAGTCAATTTAATTGCTTATCCAAACCCTGGGTACAAATTTATTGGGTGGGTCGATTCAAATAATGATCTAGTTAGTACGAATGAATTTTATTCTTTTTTTATTAGTGAAAACATAAATTTAAAAGCAACTTATTCAATTTCAGCCTTTATTATTAATTATGTTTTGTTTGGCGGAAAGAATAACCCTTTAAATCCAAGAAATTTTAATGTTGAAAGTGAAAACATAATTTTAGAACCAGCTACGAAATATGGATACTCGTTCCACGGGTGGACGATTGATGTAATAAATAAAGGGACAGTAGGTAATGTAACAACAACTGCATTATTTCTTCCAAATAGCTTTCTTATTTTAAAAGTAATTAATTCAGATATTATTTTAGAGGATACCGCTTATTTTGATATGCTATATACACCAGAGACTCCTGTTTTAGTTGGGAGAAAATTTGTTGGTTGGTTTCTTGATCAAAATTATAATGATAGAATTTTGTTTCCTATTTTTCCAACTAGTAATTTCGTAATTTATGCTAAGTTTGAGTAATATGGAAGGTATTTTTAGATGCAAATCAACCTACTTAAATTTGTTTAATTATCTAATTTTAGGTTGAAAAAAATAATTTAATCTTTTTTTTATTATTTATTTTTGGTTTATGTTATAATATTTAAGCATTATAATAAGTGAAGTCTTGAGTCTCATAAGGATGGATACCGAAGCGGTCATAACGGGGTAGTCTTGAAAACTATTGACGTGCAAGCGTCCGCGGGTTCGAATCCTGCTCCATCCGCCACTTATTTATGTCGCGGGATGGAGCAGTCTGGTAGCTCGCTGGGCTCATAACCCGGAGGTCGTAGGTTCAAATCCTTCTCCCGCAACCAATAAAAATTTGGTCTGGTGGTGTAGCGGTTCAACATGCTTGCCTGTCACGCAGGAGATCGCGGGTTCAAATCCCGTCCAGACCGCCAAACATGGTTTTAGACAATTTATGTCAGAAACAAAGAAGAAGTAAATATTCACCAAATAATTTATTTGTACTGAAACAAATACCTTCTTCTCAAAGAAATTAATTACAATACTTCTTAGATTGTAATTTTTTTTTTACAATTTTTTTGATTAAAATAAAATAATAATTTAGAAAGATTCATTTTTTGAATGACTTTTTATTTACTATTGATAGTTTATTTGTTTAAATAAATAAAAAAATATCTATTAGATTAATTTTTTCTAAAAAAAAAAAAAATATGCTATAATTATTAAACATTGATTATACCGAAATCAAATGTACACTGTGATTTAAATTAGTTTATTCTTTTGACCTGATTTAAAGTTACTAAATTATGATGGCTCTGTAGCTCAGTCGGTAGAGCAAAGGACTGAAAATTCTTGTGTCGGCAGTTCAATTCTGCCCGGGGCCACCATTGTTATTCAATAAAAGTTATTTTAACTTTATTTATAAATTGTTTTAATTTTGATAATTATTTATTTTTTGGAGGCATACTTATGTATTTTATCGCTGGTGTTGATATTGGTGGGACCGCAATTAAAGTAGGTATTTTTAAATCTAGCGATTTAGAACTTCTTTCTACTTTTTCAATTGAGACTCCAAAAAAAGATCCTCAGGGTCTAGATATTTTTGAAGATATTATTAAAGGGCTTAAAACTCACTTTTCTGAACTTAATTTTGAATTTAAGGATTTAATTGGTATTAGTTTGGCTGTGCCATGTCCGGTTGTGGAAGGATATGTTACATTAGCAGCAAATTTACCATGGAAAAATATTAATGTTGTAAATGAGATGAAAAAGAGACTTTCTAATGAAAATATTCTTGTTTGTGCAATTAACGATGCAAATGCAGCGGTAATGGGTGAAAATTTTCTTTTAGATACTCCAGCAAAAAATCTTGTTTTCTTTACCTTAGGAACTAGTATTGGTGGTGGAATTATTGTTAATTCACAATTATTAGAAGGTGTTCATGGATATTCTGGTGAATTCGCCCATATGATTGTTGATTACCGAGATAAGAAAGTTTGCGGTTGCGGTCAAAAAGGCTGTTTGGAACATAAATGTAGCACAGCTGCCGTTTTAGAATATGCTAAAGAACTTGTTGAGATTAAAAAAATGCCCTCAATTTTAGATTTTAAAAATTTAACTGTAAGGGGCATATTTGATAATGTATCTATCGATAAAGTATCCAAAAAAGTATTTGATAGATATTGTAAATATTTGGCAATTTGTGCCGCAAATATAGCTTTGATAATAGATCCTGAAATTTTCATTATTGGTGGTGGGATTTCTCACGCTGGAGATCCACTTATAAAAAATATAAAAAAGTACTATAATAAGTACGCAAGATTTAATTCTAAATCAATTCCATTTGTTTTAGCTAAAAGAAGAAATCAAGCTGGAATTTTTGGAACTGTATGCTATTTAAAACAATTTTTAGGATAGTTTTTTAAATTTCTTTTTTCATTTTTTTTAATAACTAAATAAATTATCGTTATATTGGCTTTTTTTATTCTTTTGTTGTATAATTATAAAAGTATGCAAAAACAGCTGGCTTTGATGTGTAAGGTTGCTGGAACGCTGATAGCCGTTGTCAGTTTTACAGGTATTTATGCGGAGCAAGTCTATACAAAGACCATAGGCGAAAAAGGAGAAAAATGGCAAATCAACAAAAAAAATCACCACAAAAAGATCAATTGAATAAGAAAGAAATTAGATTAACTCTTAGATCATATGATCACAAATTACTTGATAAGGCTGCAAAAGATATTTTAGATATCGCAGCAAGAAATCATGTTGTCTATAGTGGACCAGTTCCACTACCTACTAAGAAAGAAATTTTCACAGTTTTAAGGAGTCCATTTGTTAATAAGGATTCTAGAGAACAATTTGAGAGACGTACACACAAGAGATTAATCATCTTACGTCCTAAAGAAGCAGTTAGTAGCGCTAAACTAACATCTGATTTGGAACATATGAGTGTACCATCTGGTGTAAATTTTGATTTTAAAGTATAATAAGGAGAATTTTTAAAAATGGCAAAAGGAATCTTGGGTAGAAAGCTAGGAATGACACAAATTTTCGAAGAAAATGGAGTGCTTGTCCCTGTTACTGTTATCGATGTATTCCAAAATGTGGTATTACAACAAAAAACATTAGAAAATGATGGGTATGTTGCTACACAAATTGGATTTGAAGATAAGAGAGAAAAATTATCAAACAAACCTGAACTTGGACATTTTTCCAAGGCAGGAGTTACACCTAAGCGCTTCGTTAGAGAAATTCGCTTTAAAGACGCTTCTAAGAATGAACTTTCAAGTTTAGCTCTTGGAACTGAAATTAATGCGGATATATTTACAAAAGGCGAATATGTGGATGTAACCGGTACTTCTAAGGGTAAAGGATTTGCTGGGTCTATTAAAAGACACAATCACAGCAGAGGTCCTATGTCCCATGGATCTAGATATCATAGAGGTCCGGGATCAATGGGTCCAATTAAAGGAAAACTTAAAGGTAAAAAGTTACCTGGACACATGGGTTTTGAAACTGTAACATTGCAAAATTTACAGGTAGTTAAAGTTGACGTTGAAAATGGATTATTAATTGTTAGTGGAAGTGTTCCAGGAGCAAAGAATTCATTAATAGTCGTTAAAAGTGCTGTTAAAGCTTAAAGGAGGGAAAAGATGGCAAACATTTCATTATATAATGCTAACGGAGAAGTTATCAGTGAATTAACATTATCTGATTCTGTCTTCAACTCTGAAGTACATGAACAAGCAATTTATGATTGTGTAATTCTTTCCAGAGCTGCACAAAGACAAGGAACTGCATCTACTAAAACTAGAGCAGAAGTATCAGGCGGTGGTAAAAAACCTTATCGTCAAAAAGGTACTGGTAGAGCAAGACAAGGATCTATTAGATCTATTCAATGGAGAGGAGGCGGTGTGGCCTTTGGTCCAAAACCACGCAAGTACACATTTAAACTAAACCAAAAGGTTAGACAATTAGGACTTCGTTCAGCTCTTAGTTATCATTATCAAAATCAAACGTTGGTTGTAGTTGAAAATTTAGGCATTCAAGAGTCTAAAACTAAATTATTTATTAATTTACTTGAAAATTTACATGTTGATTCTAAAGCACTTGTTTTAAATGCTGGTGTTAGTACAGAAGAATACAGATCATCTCACAATCTTCCAACTGTTTTACTTGAAGAAGCAAGTCATGCATCTGTTTACGACATTCTAAATTGTAAAAAGCTTGTTCTAACTAAATCTGCTGTAGAACATTTTGAGGGGGTATTAAATCATGAATGAAAAGTTTTATGAAATTATTAAAGAACCAATTATCACTCAGAAATCAGATGAATTAATTAGAAAGTTTAATCGTTATACTTTCAAAGTCGCTGATAATGCGAATAAAGTTGAAATAAGAAATGCAGTAGAAGCTCTATTCAAGGTTACTGTTGTATCAGTTCATACTCTTAATGTTGTTCCTAAGCCAAAAAGGAAAGGAAAATATGAAGGTTTCAAATCTGGATACAAGAAAGCAATTGTTGAATTAGATAAAAATGATAAGATCACCGCATTTAGCGTTTAATCTTATTTGCAAAGATAAATATAGGAGGATTAACCAAAATGGCGGTTAAAATTTACAAACCGGTGACTAACGGTCGCCGAAATATGAGTGTTCTTGGATTTGAAGAAATTACAACAAGTACTCCTGAAAAATCATTACTAGCGCCATTAGTAAAAACTGGTGGAAGAAATAATCAAGGTAAAATTACTGTAAGACATAAAGGTGGCGGAGTTAAAAGAAAATACCGCATCATCGATTTCAAAAGAGATAAAGATGATGTTAAAGGTGTAGTTGCTACTATAGAATATGATCCAAACAGAACTTCAAATATTGCTTTGATTCATTATATTGATGGTGAAAAAAGATATATACTTGCTCCAAAAGGACTAGTTGTTGGTATGGATATCTATTCTGGTTTACAGACAGATATCAAAGTAGGAAATGCGTTGCCTTTAGAAAATATTCCTGTTGGTACTATTGTACATAACATTGAATTATCTCCAGGAAATGGTGGTAAGATTGCGAGATCCGCAGGAACTAGCGCGCAGATACTTGGTCGTGAAGAAAAATATGTTCTTCTAAGATTACAATCTGGTGAAGTTAGAAAAGTATTGGGTAGATGTCGTGCAACAATTGGTGTTGTTGGTAACGAAGAGTGGGAATTAGTTAACTGGGGTAAAGCTGGAAGAAATAGATATCGTGGAATAAGACCTACGGTTAGAGGATCAGTTATGAATCCTAACGACCATCCTCATGGTGGTGGTGAAGGTAAAGCTCCAATTGGAAGAAAATCTCCAATGACTCCTTGGGGTAAAAAAGCTCGTGGAGTTAAGACTAGAGATAGCAAGAAATCTTCGAATAAGTTAATTGTTCGTGGAAGAAAAGGATAGGAGGAGAATATGGGACGCTCATTAAAAAAAGGACCATTTTGTGATCAACATTTATTAAATAAAATATTGAAACAAAAAGACTTAAATGAAAAAAAAGTTATTCAAACTTGGTCAAGACGCTCAACTATTTTCCCTGAAATGGTTGGACATACAATAGCTGTATATAATGGAAAAAAACATGTTCCAGTATATATTACTGAAGATTTAGTTGGACATAAGTTAGGTGAATTTGCACCAACAAGAACTTATCGTGGGCATGATAAAGACGATAAGAAAGTAGTGAGGAAATAATTATGGAATCGAAAGCAATTGCACGTACGGTGCGTATAGCTCCAAGAAAAGTAAGATTAGTCATTGACCTCATTCGTGGAAAAGGTATTAAAGAAGCTAGAGCAATCTTAATGTTTACTCCAAGAGCTGCTAGCCCACTTATTTCCAAAGTATTAAATAGCGCGGTTGCTAATGCAGTTAATAACGATGGACAAGATGAAGCAAATTTAATTGTTTCAGAATGCTATGTTGGAGAAGGCGTTACAATGAAAAGAACTTTGCCGAGAGCAAAAGGTTCTGCGAATTTATTACGTAAAAGAACAAGTCACATTACAGTAGTTGTGGCTTCAAAGGAATAGAGGTAATTATATGGGTCAAAAAGTTAGTCCAATTGGTCTTCGTTTAGGGATTGTTAGAAATTGGGATTCTAAATGGTTTGCAAAACCTAAAGATGTTCCTGCATTCGTTAAAGAAGATGCAATTATAAGAAAATTTATTAATAAAGACTTTGAAGTTATTATGGCAAAGAAACTAGAAAAAATCAAAGATAAAAAAATTGATTTTAGAGGTTTTTCAATAAGTCATATCGAGATCGAAAGATCAGAATCTGAAGAGAAAGGGCAATCTGTAATTATTTCTATTTATACTGCTAGACCAGGTGCTGTTGTTGGTGCTGGTGGTGAAACTAAAAAAGAATTGACAGAAAAACTAGAAAAATTAACGAAGAAAACTGTTAATATAAAAGTTTTCGAAGTTAAATATAGTGATAAAATTGCTTCAATTGTTGCAAGATCAATTGCTGATCAATTAGAAAAAAGAGGTTCTTTTAGAAGAGCTCAAAAGATGGCAATTCTAAAAGCACGTAAAGCAGGTGCTCTTGGAATAAAAACTTTGGTATCTGGAAGATTAAACGGTGCTGAAATTGCTAGAAGCGAAGGATATTCTGAAGGTAGAGTTCCATTGCATACTTTAAAGGCAAATATTGATTACGCAACTGCAGAAGCACTAACAACCTATGGAATATTAGGTGTTAAAGTGTGGATTTATGATGGTGATGTTCCAAGGGGAACAGTAAGAAAAGTTGAAGTTAGAGAAAGAAATTCTAATCCAAACCCTTTCCGTCAAGAAAATAAAACTTCTGATAGAGGAAACAAAAAGCCATCATATAGAGATAATAAGGGAGGAAAATAATTATGGCCGCTATAGAGCCTAGAAAACCCCAAAAGTTTCGTCGTCCTCATAGAGTTTCATATGAAGGGCATGTAAAAGGAAGAAACGAGATATTAAATGGTGACTTTGCGCTTATATCATTAGATGGTGCTTGGGTAACTTCTAAACAAATTGAAGCTGCGAGAGTTGCGATTACTAGACATATGAAGAGAATAGGAAAGGTTTGGATTGACATTTTCCCTCACATGCATATGACTAAAAAACCTGCCGAAGTTCGTATGGGTAGTGGTAAAGGTGCTCCTGATCATTATGTTGCTGTTGTTAAAGTTGGTAAGATAATGTTTGAAGTAGCTGGAGTTTCAGAAGAAATTGCTAAAGAAGCACTTCGTCTTGCCTCTCATAAACTTCCTGTAAGAACAAGAATTGTTAAACGAGGTGATGCACAATGAGAACTGAAGAAATTAGAAAACAAGTTGATGAAGATTTAGTAAAGAAAATCGCCGAGTTAAAAAAAGAATTGTTTGATTTACGATTTCAATTAGCTGTTGGTCAATTAGAAAATACTTCTTCAATTGGTAGAGTTAAAAATGAAATTGCTCAAGTAAAAACAATCCAACGCGAAAGAGAATTGAGTAACCAAGAGGTGATAGAAGATGGAAAGAAATAATCGAAAGAGTTTTGTTGGTATTGTAACTTCTGATAAAATGGATAAAACAATTACTGTAGCAGTTGATACCTTTAAAAAATCTCCTTTATATGCAAAGAGAGTTAAAGTTACTACTAAATTGCATGCTCATGACGAGGAAGGTTTAGCACATATCGGTGATACTGTAAAAATTACAGAAACTAGACCACTTTCCAAATCTAAAAGATTTCGTTTGGTCGCTGTAGTTAAAAAAGCGGAAATAGTCTAGGGAGGAAAATGAAATGATTCAGGCAGAAACTAGATTAAATGTTGCTGATAACAGTGGTGCGAAAGAACTACTTGTTATTAAAGTACTTGGTGGAACAAGACGTAGATATGCAAACATCGGAGATGTTGTAGTTGTTACTGTAAAGAAAGCAACTCCAGCTGGACTTGTTAAAAAAGGCGAAGTTTGTAAAGCAGTTATAGTTAGAACAGTTAGTGGGCTTCATAGAGTTGATGGTTCATATATTAAATTTGACGATAATGCTGCTGTCATTATTAAAGAAGATTTAAATCCTAAAGGGACAAGAATTTTCGGACCAGTTGCTAGAGAACTTCGTGAAAAGAGTTTTATGAAAATAGTATCTCTCGCTCCTGAAGTATTGTAGGAGGATTAATATGAAAATAAAAAAAGGTGATCTTGTTTGTTTGATTTACGGTGGTGACGAAGTTGATCGTTATCAAGTTGATAAAAAAGGTGTAAAAACTCTTAAAACTGGTAAAATTATTAAAGTTTATCCTAAATTAAACAAAGTTGTTATTGAAGGATTCAATCTAATTAAAAAAACTGAAAGACCTCAACGTGAAAATGAAAAAGGTAAAATTATTGAAATAGAGGCTCCAATTCATATTAGCAACGTTGCTATCGTTGATCCTAAATTAGGAGTTCCTACAAAAGTTGGTTATAAATTTGTAGACGGGCAAAAAGTAAGATTCGCTAAAAAGAGCGGGGAATTACTTGATAAAGTTTCTAAAAAAGCAGTAAGTAAGAAAGCTACTCCTAAAATTGAAGAAACTGCTCCTGTTGCCAAAGAAAAGAAAGTTTCAAAGAAAAAGAAGGAGGAAGTTAAAGAATGAGTACAATAAAAGAAAAGTATTCTACAGTTGTAGTAAAAGAATTATTGTCTGAATTTAATTATTCCTCAATAATGGAAGTTCCAAAGATTGATAAAATTGTCATTAATGTTGGTTGTGGCGACGCAGTTCAAAACAGTAAAGTTCTTGATGATGTTGTTGATGAAATTACTTTAATTACAGGACAAAAACCAGTAATTACAAAAGCACGTAAGTCAATTTCAAACTTTAAACTTCGTGAAGGTATGCCTATTGGAGTTAAAGTTACACTTAGAAAAGACAAAATGTACTTTTTCTTAGAAAAATTAGTATCAGTTGTTCTTCCGCGTGTAAGAGATTTCAGAGGAATTTCATCTAATGCTTTTGATGGCAGAGGAAACTATTCTCTTGGTTTAAAAGAACAAATTATCTTTCCTGAAATAAGTTTAGATAAAGTTAAGAAAATTAGAGGTATGGATGTAGTTATTGTAACTACCGCTAATACAGATAAAGAAGCTAAAGCACTCCTAAAAAAATTAGGTTTGCCTTTTAGAAAGTAGGTGCAGAAATGGCTAAAAAAAGTAAAATTGCAAAAGAAGCTCAAAGAAAAGTTATTGTAGCAAGATATGCAGAGATTAGACGTGATTTAAAAGAACGTGGTGATTATAAAGCATTATCATTACTACCAAGAAATGCATCTCCAACGAGATTAAGAAATAGAGATTCGCTTGATGGACGTCCAAGAGGTTATATTAGAAAGTTTGGTCTTTCTAGAATTCACTTTCGTGAATTGGCTTCAAAAGGTGAAATTCCTGGCGTTAAGAAAGCAAGCTGGTAAGGGAGGATTATAGCTATGAGTTTAAGTGATCCAATTGCGGATTTATTAACTAGAATTAGAAATGCGAATAAAGTTCGTATTCATACAGTTGATATTCCATATTCAAAAATTAAATTAAGTATTTTAGATGTAATCCTTAAAGAAGGTTTTATTCAAAAATATGATGTAGTCAAAGAAAAAGACTCTAAGTTTTCAAAGATAGTAGTTACTTTGAAGTATACTACAACGAATGAACGTGTAATACAAGGATTAAAAAGAATTTCTAAACCCGGATTACGTGTTTATGCATCCGCTGAACAATTACCTAGAGTTTTAAACGGTCTTGGAGTTGCTTTGATTTCTACTTCTAAAGGTATCTTAACTGATGCAGAAGCAAGAGCAAAATCCATTGGTGGCGAAGTTCTCGCTTACTTGTGGTAGGAGGTCAATATGTCAAGAGTTGGTAATAAAATTATTATTATTCCTGCTGGAGTTACTGTTTCAGTAGAAGATGATAACAATGTTGTTGTAAAAGGACCTAAAGGCGAATTATCTTATAAGTTTACTTCTATTCTTTCAATTAATAAAGATGGAAATACTATAAAGATTTCTAGACCAAACGATGAAATATTTTCAAGGAAAATTCA
Organism: Acholeplasmatales bacterium; assembly: GCA_031284585.1. Classification (GTDB taxonomy): domain Bacteria; phylum Bacillota_I; class Bacilli_A; order Acholeplasmatales; family Acholeplasmataceae; genus JAITXT01. The sequence goes on along the minus strand of JAITXT010000022.1, from coordinate 32,655 downwards.
TGGAACAACTAGAGCTTTATTGAACAACATGGTTATTGGAGTTTCAACTGGTTTTAAAAAAGCACTTGAAATTAGAGGTGTTGGTTATAGAGCAAGCGTTCAAGGACCAAAATTAGTATTAAATATGGGTTATTCACATCCTGTTGAATTGACTATTCCTCCATTTTCTAGCGTTGTAGTTGAAAAAAATGTAAATTTGGTTGTTGAAGGAATTGATAAACAAGTTGTGGGTGAGTTTGCCGCACAAATTAGAAAAGTTAGAAAGCCAGAACCATATCTAGGGAAAGGAATTCGTTATGTTGATGAATTTGTTCCTAGAAAAGCTGGAAAGACATCTAGATAGGAGGATGGGAAATGTTTAAAAAAGAATCAAAAAACGATACTCGTTTAAAAAGACATTTGCGTATTAGACAAACAATTATTGGTTCCGCTTCCAGACCTCGCTTGGTTGTTTATCGTTCTAACACTGCGATTTATGGACAAATTATTGATGATACTATTCATCATACTTTGGTTAGTGCTAATAGTAAAGAATTAAATCTTACTCATTCAAATATCGAAACATCTAAAGCAGTTGGTAAATTAATTGCTGAAAAAGCTGTTAAGACTGGAATAACTAAAGTTGTATTTGATCGTGCTGGATATTTGTACCATGGAAAAATTAAAGCATTTGCTGAAGCTGCTCGTGAAGCAGGCTTAATATTTTAGGAGGTCAGAATGGCAGAAAGAAAATTCGATAGAGATTCCGAAGAACCTGCAAAGGAATTTGAAGAGGTTGTTGTATCCATTAATAGAATTACAAAAGTTGTTAAAGGTGGAAGACGTTTACGTTTTGCAGCTTTAGTAATTATTGGTGATAAGAAAGGTAGAGTTGGTTTTGGTACTGGAAAAGCAAAAGAAGTTCCAGATGCTATCAAAAAAGCAATTGAAGATGCTAAGGGTAAAGTTGTGAGAATTCCTCTAGTAGGAGATACAATTCCACATGAAATTACTGGTATTTTTGGAGCTAGCAGTGTATTTTTAAAACCTGCAAGCCAAGGTACTGGAATAATTGCTGGTGGTGCAGTGAGAAAAGTATTTGAACTTGCTGGTGTATCAGATGTGCTTTCTAAATCTTTAGGCTCTTCTAATCACATTAATGTTGTTAGAGCTACTTTTAATGGAATAGCTAATCTTAGAACAAAAGAGACAGTTGAAGAATTAAGAGGAGTTGTAATTGGAGGTCGTAAATATGGCACAAATTGAAATTAAATTAAACAAAAGTTTAATTGGAAGACTTCCAAATCATGTTAAAACAGCTCATGCTCTTGGTTTAAGAAAAATTAATCAAGTTGTTGTAAAACCTGCTAATGAAGCAGTTCTTGGTATGGTACATACAATTTATTATTTGGTTACCGTTAAAGAAGTTGATAAGGAGGGTTTATAAAATGTTAAATCAATTACATCCTACTTGTGGCTCTAAGCATTACAAGAAAAGACTTGGACGTGGTGTTGGTAGTGGACTAGGTAAAACTTCCGGAAAAGGAAGTAATGGTCAATTAGCTCGTTCTGGTGGAGGTCCTAGACCTGGATTTGAAGGAGGCCAAATACCTTTCTTCCAAAGACTACCAAAGCGTGGTTTTAATAATATTAACAGAGTTGAATATACTCCAGTTAATGTTGAAAGTTTAGAAATTTTTGAAAATGACTCTTTGATTACTGTTGAAAGATTAATCGAAGTTGGTCTTGTTAAAAAAGTAAATGATGGAGTTAAAATTTTAGGTGGCGGTGAACTAACTAAAAAATTAACTGTTAAAGCACAAAAGTTTTCACAAAAAGCAAAAGAATTAATAGAAAAAGCTGGCGGTTCTGCTGTCGAGGTGAATTAAAGTGGTTAAAACTATAAAGTCATTCTGGAATCGTTTGAAATTAATTTTAAGTAATAACACATTAATGAAACGTTTGGCAATTACTATTGGTCTTATTTTAGTAATTAGAGTTTGTAGTCATATTACTGTACCTTTATTTGATGCAACATCAATTCAAGCATTTATGAAACAAAATGGTAGTTTTGTTGCTATCTTAAACAATTTTAGTGGACAAGCATTAGAAAGATTTTCTATTTTGTCCTTAGGAATTACTCCTTATATTACCGCATCAATTATAACTCAGATGTTACAAATGGTTATTCCTTCATTTAAAGAATGGAGTGAACAAGGTGAACAAGGAAAAGCAAAGATGAACAGAATAAATCGTTATTTAGCGATTGTTCTTGCGTTAATTCAAGCGTTTGCATTAATTTTAGGAGTTTCTCCTGCTGGATCAGCTATTAATTGGACTCTTCCAATTCCAGAAGCTTGGCAAAATAGATATTTTTATTATTTTATTATGGCCTTAGCTATGACTGCTGGTACTGCTTTGTGTATTTTTATTGCGGACATTATTACTGCGAAAGGCGTTGGTAATGGAGCAAGTATCTTGATTGCTGCTGGTATTGTTACAAGTTTCCCTACTATGTGGGCATCTTTATGGCAAAAGTATGTTACTGGATACACAAAATGGACTGATGGATTATTTTTTGCAATTATCATTTTGATTTATATTGGTATTTTAGTTGGTATTATTTACATGGAATTAGCTAAACGTAAAATTCCTATTCAATATGCCAATCGTCAAGGGAAATCTGATTCTCATATTCCACTAAAAATTAATAGTGGATCTGTAATTCCAGTTATCTTTGCATCAACTATTTTATCAATTCCATTAACTTTAATCAGTTTGGTTAAAACGCAAAATACGTTTACCTCATGGATGAATGCCTCATTTGATTATCGTCAACCAATTGGTTTTGCACTTTATATTATATTAATTATAGTATTTAGTTTCTTCTATTCATTCCTAACTATTAATCCTAATAAGATTGCTGAGAATTTAAGTAATAGTAATGCTTACATTCCTGGAGTTAGACCTGGTGAAGAGACAAAGGATTTTGTCGCAAAACTATTGTTTAAAGTAACTGTAATAGGTACATTTTATTTAGTTATATTAGCTATTACTCCAATCGTGACTTCTTTGGTTTTTGGTTTTACATCATCTGAAGCAAGTTATATAACAATTGGTGGTACATCGCTTTTAATTGTAGTAGGTGTTGGTATGGAAACTGCTAGTCAAATGGAAACCGACGCCAGCCAAGCTGAATATAGCGGATTACTATGAGAGCTATATTACTTGGAGCCCCTGGGGTAGGAAAAGGAACTACTGCAGGTTTATTAGTAGAGCACTATGGTGTTGTACATATCTCCACTGGAGATATGTTTAGAAGTGCATTAAAAAACGAAACGAAAGTTGGACTCGTTGCAAAAAGTTATGTTGAGAAAGGATTACTTGTCCCAGATAACATTACCAATGATCTTGTTGAAGAAAGACTTCTTAGTGATGATGTAAAAAACGGATTTCTTTTTGATGGATATCCTAGAAATTTATTTCAAGCTGAAGAATTTGACAAGATTCTAAAAAACAAAAATTGGAATTTAGATGCTGTTATTTATATAACTGCAAGTGATGAATGTGTAATTGAACGGATTGCAGGACGAAGAGTTTGTCCGAAATGCGGAGCAGTTTATCATATTACTAATATTCCCCCAAAAGTGTCTGATATTTGTGATAATTGCGGAACTACTATTATTCAACGAAAAGATGATAGTAAGGAAACAGTTTTGGATCGATTAAGAATCTATAAAGAACAAACTAAACCTTTAATAAGTTATTATGAAGCTAAAGGTTTACTAGTTGAAGTAGATGGTTCAAAAAATGTTGAATTAACATTTAAGCAAATAAAAGAGAAATTCAAAGGGTAAAATATCGTGATCACATATAAAAGTGAAAGAGAAATAGATCTGATGAAGATTGCTGGAAATATCTTGAAGAGTACTAGAGACTTATTAGTCTCTAGTGCTAAAATAGGTGTTTCAACTAAAGATTTAGATGAAATCGCAAGAAATTATATTTTAAGTCAAAATGCAACTCCCTCATTTCTAAATTACGATGGTTTCCCTGCTTCCATTTGTACATCAATAAATGAAGTAATTATCCATGGAATACCAAATTCAAAGGATATTCTTAAATCGGGTGATATATTATCAATCGATATAGGAGTATGCTATAAAGGGTACCATGCTGATTCAGCAATTACTGTCCCAATTGGGAAAGTAAGTGATGAGTTATTGAAATTATTGGAAGTCACTGAAAAATCTTTATTGGAAGGAATTAAACAAGCGAAACCTGGAAATTATATTGGAGATATTTCAAAAGCTGTTGAGGATACTATAAAACCTTACGGATATGGAATTATTGAAGAATATGGAGGTCATGGGATAGGTAAAAATCTTCATGAAGATCCCCATATATCTAATTTCTATTATGGTTTGAGAGGAGCTTTACTTAAACCAGGAATGGTTATTTGTATTGAACCGATGGTAGCACTTGGCAAAAAAGAAATTTTTGAAAAGCGTAATGAATGGATAGTGAAAACAAAAGATAAAAAACCATGTGCCCATTTTGAACACATGATTGCGATCACTAAAGATGGTAATGAAATATTAACATAGGAGGAAATAAGTGGCGAAAAGCGATTTAATTGAAGTCGAAGCACGAGTCGTTGATGTATTACCGAATGCTCATTTTAAGGTTGAATTACTAAGAAATGGACAACCAACGGGAAACATATCAAACGTTTATTTGTCTGGTAAAATCCGTTTAAACAACATCCGTATTTTACCTGGTGATAGAGTAATTGTAGAGTTATCACCATATGATTTAACTAACGGTCGGATTATATACCGACGTAAATAATTTAATTTGAATTTTAAGGGAGAATTTTATGAAAGTAAGAGCATCTGTGAAAAAAAGAAGTGAGGACGATATTATCGTTCGTAGAAAAGGGGTTGTACGTGTTATCAATAAGAAAAATAGACGTAACAATCAAAGACAAGGATAGGAGATTATAGTATGGCTAGAATTTCAGGGGTAGATATACCTAATAATAAAAGGGTAGTTATTGCATTGACATATATTTATGGAATTGGTGTTTCAAATTCTGAAAAAATATTGAAAGCTTGTAACATATCAGAAGATATTCGTGTTAAAGATTTGACCGAAGATCAATTAGTAGCAATTAGAAGTGAAATTGCACATTATGCTGTTGAAGGTGATTTAAAACGTGAAATCCAATTAAATATTAAGAGATTAATAGAAATTGGTTCTTACCGCGGTTTACGTCATAGAAAAGGACTTCCAGTTCGTGGACAAAATACTAGAAATAACGCTAGAACTAGGAAAGGCAAACCACATTCAAGTGGTAAGAAGAAGTAGGAGGATATGAAAAATGCCAAAGAAAAAAGTAACTAAACGTCGTGTTAGAAAGAACATTCCGAAGGGAATAGCTCATATACATACTACTTTCAATAATACAATTATTACAATTACTGATTTATCAGGAAATGTTACTGCTTGGAGTAGTGCAGGTGTTCAAGGATACAAAGGATCAAGAAAATCAACTCCTTATGCTGCTCAACAAAGTGCTGAAGCTGCAGCAAAAGCTGCAATGGACAACGGTATGACAGAAGTAGAGGTACTTGTAAAAGGACCAGGACCAGGAAGAGAAAACGCTATTAGAGCTTTATCTGCTGCAGGTTTAAGAATTACAGCTATTAAAGATGTAACTCCAGTGCCTCACAATGGTTGCCGTCCACCAAAAAGACCAAGAAATTAGTTCGGAGGAATTATGAAACAAGAATATAAAAATGGTTTATTATTTGATCGTCCCACCACTGAAGTAATTGAAAGTACTGCTGATGGTTATCATGCTAAGTTTTCAATTAAACCTTTGTATAATGGTTTTGGTACTACTTTAGGTAATTCTTTAAGAAGAGTATTGCTTTCTGCTCTACCTGGTGCTGCTATTGTAAATGTAAAAATTGGTGGCGTTAGTCATGAGTTTCAAATTATACCTGGCGTGTATGAAGATGTTGTTGGAATAATTTTAAATTTAAAGAAAGTTGTTTTTAGAACAGATAATTTAGATATAGATTATTCTGAAAAATTAAGTTTATTTGTTGAAAATACAGATAGCGATGAATTAGAAGTTAGAGCTGCTGATTTTCAAGTTGTTACTGGTGTGGAAATAGTTAATCCAGAAATTCATCTTGCTTCTTTATCTAGAGGTGCTAGTATATCTTTAGAAGTAGAAATTAGAAGAGGATATGGGTATGCATCTTTCGAAGTTAATAAGAGATTTGTTGAAGAAGTTGGAGTTATTTCAATTGACTCTATATTTGCTCCAATTGATACAGTTACTTTCCAAGTTGAAAAGAATCGTTCTAATGATGATATATTATTAATTGATATTACTACAAATCATTCTGTTAAAGCTGAAGAAGCTCTAGCAATTGCTTCTAATTTATTAATTGATTATTATACTGCTATTAAAGATGTGACTTATGTTCAATATCCAGGACCATATATTGAAAATACAGAAGAAGAAGTTGAAGTTGAAGAAATAGATCCTAGAAATGACGTTACTCTCGCTGAATTAGATTTAGGTGTTAGAGTATTCAATGCTTTAAAGAGAGCAGGTTACAATACTGTTGGTGATTTGCTTGCTGCTCCTGAACTTGAAATAACTAAAATTAGATCTTTAGGTAAAAAGAGTTTAAGAGAATTGAAAGAGACATTAGCTAAACATGGTTACTATTGGAATAATAAGTATTTTGATGGTTTTGATTCTATCGCCGGAGAAGATTTCGATGATTATATTTCTCCTGAAGAAGAAGAATTTAAAGATGATTTAGAAAGTGAATTAGATAAAGGAGAAGATGAATAAAAATGGCATATAGTAGATTAAGAAGGACAAGCGATCAAAGAAAAGCTCTATTAAGAGATTTAGTTACTGACATTATTATTTACGAAAAAATTACAACTACTGAATCTAAAGCTTTAGAATTAAAAAAGCTTGCTGATAAAATGGTATCTCTTGCTAAAGACGGTAGCCTTGCTGCTAGACGTTCTGCTGCTTCATTTGTTAGATTAGAACCAATTGATGAAACCAAAAAAGTTGATGCTGTTCAAAAATTATTTAATGTTATTGGACCTAGATATGCAACTAGAACTGGTGGTTACACAAGAATTATTAAAACTGTTCCTAGACGTGGTGATGCTGCGCCAATGGCAATAATCGAATTTGTATAAAATATAAGGAAATAAAAAAAGATATAGCGATATATCTTTTTTTATTACTATTTTTTTTTATTTTTATTCTATCTTAATAATGATGATACGAAACTAAGAGATAATGATGTTATTTCAAGTAATAATTTTACGGCTTGATTCATTTGGGTAATAGAAGCAAATTCATATCTTCCATGAAAATTATATCCTCCAGTCCCTAAATTTGGAGTAAGTATTCCCATGAAGGTAAGTCTACTACCATCTGTTCCACCTCTAACAGGTAGAGTGTAAGTATCTATATTCAAATTCTTGCATGCTTCTCTCGCAAGTTCAATGATTTCAAAATGATTTTTTAATTTTTCTGCCATGTTATAATATTGATCGGTTATTTCTACACTTACTGCCTCATAACCATATTTTTTATTTATATATTTTTGTGCATCTACAAAATCATCTTTTTGACGTTGAAATAGAGCTTTATCATGATTACGGATAATGTAAGAGAGTTCAGAACTCTCAACTTCACCTACTATGTTTGTTAAATGATTAAATCCATCATATCCATCAGTAAATGCAGGATTTAAGTTTACTGGTAACAAACTATGGAATTCTAATCCAACAAGAGATGCATTAACCATTTTTCCTTTTGCACTTCCAGGGTGAATTCCTTTTCCTGATATTTTTACTTTTGCGCTAGCAGCATTGAATGTTTCATATTCAATTCCACCAACTTCAGATCCATCTAGGGTATACGCAAAGTCTGGTTTGAATAATTTTAAGTCGATATTATCTGTACCACGTCCTATTTCTTCGTCCGGAGTAAAGCATACGTATACATCACCATGCTTAAAATTAGGATGATTTACTATGTAGTCTAAATATTCCATTATTTCAGCAATTCCTGCTTTATCGTCCGCTCCAAGTAGCGTATTTCCGTCAGTTACGATTATATCTTGTCCTTTAACTCTTTCAAGAACTGGAAATTCTTCAGGTGACATGCTCCATTTATCTGAAAGTTTAATTTTTTTACCATCATAATTATAAATAACGCGAGGTTTAACATTTCTACCAAGAGAATCAGGTGATGTATCTACATGGGCACAAAAGCCGATAGAAACAATAGCTTCATCAACGTTAGACGGAATAAAAGCATAAACATAACCTTGTTCACTATAAGTTGTTGAGATACCCATTTCTTTTAATTCTCTACTTAAAAGTAAGCATAAATCTTTTTGATTTGAAGAAGATGGTGATGTTTGGCTATTTGGATTAGATTGTGTATCTATCTTTACATAATTTAAAAATCTTTCAGTGAGGTTTGACATTCTATATTTCTCCTATGTTACATTAATATTATATAAGAAAAGTAGTTAATTTTTTTAAATATTAGACTTATTTAGTATAATTTAAGTAATCGGATAGGAGATTTATGTGAAGGTAAGTAAGACGAGATTTATTAATATAATTCGTTGTCCTAGATTTTCTGGTTTATTTGAATTAGAAAAGAAGGATGGACCAAATTTTGTTTCGTTAGGCGATGATTTTGATGCGTTAATGGAAGAAGAGAATTATGAAAAATTTTTGAATTTTAAAGAATCAGTAACAGAAGAATTAGATGAGCTTGAAGAAAATTTAGAGTATTCAGAAGATGTAATGAGTGAATATTTTAAAGAAATCGAAATTTTAGCAAGCGAGACTATTACTAACATCTTTCCTGGAAAAGTAACTTTTAACTTAGATACCAAAAAACAAAAATATTTTGAATATGAAGTAGACTCAATTCCTTACTATTGCTTTTTAGATTGTTACCAAGAAGATGAAGAAAATATCAGAATCTTTGAAGTTAAATCGACGACTTCTTCTTCAATATCTAAGTTAACATATTTATTAAAAGGGGAAAAAACACCACTTTTCGAACGAAAAGAAAATTCGAAAATATTTTATAAAATAGCGCATGATAGTAATTTTTTTCTCTTGAAAGATAAAAAATATCTTACGTCTTTAGACAAATTAAGTAATAGATATTCTACTCCTGGAAAATATGTGTATGATATTTTATTTCAGTCTTATGTGATTAAAAACGCTCTTAAATCAAATAAAAAGATTTCTTATTATTTAGTATTTTTAAATCATGAATATGTTTATCATGGAGAATTAGATGAATATGGAAAGAGAAAATATCCAAATGAATTATTTTCTATTATAGATGTTACTTCGACGCTTGATTATTTTTATAAAATCATCGAAAGTGATGTTAAGATTGCTACTTCAAGAATTAGTATTAATGATATTTCAGAATGTAATTTAGGGACTTATTGTGAAAGGAAAAAGAATCATGAATGTAAATATTTACCCCTATGTTTTAAAGAGAAAAATTTATATGATAGTAATTCTGGAATTCCACATCTAAAAGATAATACTATGTTTGTTTATTTGCATAATCATAATGGGTTTTCTGATAGTAAAAAAGATAAAGAGACCAAAGTATCGGTTTTTGATTTAGTTAACAGCGGAATTACTAATGCAATAGATATAGATCCTAATTTACTTAATCGCGAGTCAAATAAAATTCAATATGATTCCATCTTAGAAAACAAAGAATTTATTTCTCCTAAAAAAATATTAGCATACTTAGATACTTATATTTATCCAATTTATCATATTGATTTTGAAACGTTTCCTTCACCTCTTCCTAGATTTAAGTTTGAAAAATGCTATACTCAATCACCTTTTCAAATTTCTATTCATATTCAAGAAAAAATAGGAGAGTTAGATGAAATCAAAGATAATTATTCTTTTTTAGTGAAAGATCATCTAGATCATAGAGAAGAAATAGCGAAATTTATAGTAGAACATATCAAAGATGATAATGGAACTATATTAGCTTATAATTGTAGTTTTGAAAAACTTCGGATTAAAGAACTTTCTGAATGGTTTCCTAAGTATTCTGCCGATTTAATGAAAATACATGAAAGAATAGTAGATTTATTATTTGTAGTTAAAGGTAATAGTAAATTAGACAAAGAATATGGGCTTATTAATGAGCCTCCTTTAAATTATTATAATGTTAAATTACAAGGCTCTTATTCTATCAAAAAAGTTTTACCTTCATTATCTTCGTATTCCTATAAAGGGATGGAAGTTGCAAATGGAACGGATGCCATGGCTGCTTATCACGATTTAATCAATTTAAGAAGTATTGAATTTGAAAGAAAATATGAGGCTATGTTAAAATATTGTATGAAAGATACTTTTAGTATGTTTGTTGTAATGGAAGCCCTAAGGAATAAAGCATTAGATTTACTTAAAAATTCACCTGAAAAAAAGGATTAATTTTTACAAATTAATTTTTTTAAATAAATCTTTTATGAATAAGATAAATAATATACTCATTTATATATTACTTTTTAAATTATAGTATAATTATTACTATATTTTAAAATGGGAGGTACTCTTTGGTATTAGGTAAACACTTTTATAAATATTATTTTAAATTTTTCATTTATTTTCTAATTGGAGTAATTAGTTTGATAGTAGTTGATTATATCTCATTAGATATTCCTAAAAATATAGGTAAAATAATTTCAGCACTTGAAGAATTTTCAAAAACAGGAAGTACTTCATTTGACTTTCAGAAATCTGTTTTTACAATTTTAATAATTGGAGTTATTATAACTTTCGGGCGTGTACTCTGGAGATTAAGTTTATTAATTGCATCTCGAAAGATTGAACATGACATTAGAATTAAAATGTTTAATAAGGCTCTTCTACTTTCTAGGGATTTTTATTCAAAAGAGAAAATTGGAAATTTAATGTCATTTTTTACAAATGATTTAAATGCGATTAGAAATAATTATGGTTGGGGATTATTGATGCTTGTAGATTCGGTCACATTGACTATTTTTTCGGTAACTAGAATGATTGATATTAGCCTGAAAATGACTTTGTTTCTATCTATTCCAGTGATGGGATTATTTATTGTTTTTTTTATTTTTAATAAGAGAATAAGAAGTAGATTTTTATTAAGACAAGAAGCTTTTTCGAAATTATCTGATTTTACTCAGGAAGCATATTCAGGGATTTCTGTTTTAAAAGCATTTGTTAGAGAAGAAAAATTTAGCGAAAGATTTTCCGAGAAAAGTATCGATTTAAAGGAAAAGCATATTACTTTTGTTAAGCAATCTATTTTTGTTAATATTAGTATTAACGTTGTAGCAAGTATTGCGATTCTGATTATTTTATGGTACACTTCATTTCTAGTAATAGGTGGTAAATCTAATTTTACTAGTGGACAATTTACTGAATATACTTCATATTATTTTACGCTTATTTGGCCTGCGATGGCAATATCTCAATTTCTTAATTTTAGTAATCAGTCAAGAGCAAGTGAGAAAAGAATTTCTTCGTTATTAGATGAGAAAATATTAGTAAGGAATAAAGTAAATTGTGAAATAGATCCAATTATTGATGGTTCCATTACGGCTTCACATTTATCTTTTATTTATCCTGATAGCGAAACAAAAGTCCTAGATGATATTTCTTTTAAAATTAATAAAGGTGAAATGGTTGGAATATTAGGAAGAACGGGAAGTGGGAAAAGTTCACTTGTTGATTTATTACTTCGTATTTACAATGTTGAAAATAACATGTTATTTTTAGGAAATAACGATATAATGGATTTACGAGTTGAAGATGTTAGAAAAAACATTGGTTATGTTCCTCAAGATAATTTTTTATTTTCTGATACTATAAAATCAAATATTGCGTTTTCAGATGAAGTACCCTCTCTTGATCTAGTTATTAATTCTTCTAAACTTTCTGATGTATATGAAAATATTATTGAATTTGAACAAGGATTTGATACAATTTTAGGTGAAAGAGGAGTAACTGTTTCAGGTGGTCAGAAACAGCGAATTTCAATCGCTAGAGCAATTTATAAAAATCCAGAAATATTAATTCTTGATGATTCGGTTTCTGCTGTTGATACATTGACAGAAGAAGAAATAATTGCGAACCTTCATGAGATTAGAAGTAATAAAACTACTATTTTTATTGCTCATAGAATATCTACTGTTAAAAAAATGAATAAAATCATTCTTTTAGATCTTGGGAAGATTGTAGATATTGGAACTCATGATGAATTAAATAAAAGGTGTCCACTTTACCAGGAATTAGTTAGATTACAAACTCTTGAAGAAAAGGCAATAGGTAAATAAAATGAAAGATTTCGTTGAAAATACAAGACTTAAGTCTGATACGGAAATAATAAAGAGATTATTATTATTTGCTAAGAAATATTTAAAGCAATTTATTATTGTACTTTTATTAATGTTTGGTTCAATCGCTCTTCAAGTTTCTCCTCCCATTATAACAGGAATAATAATTGACAGAATTTTTTCACCTGAGTATTCTGATCATGATAAGATAATGCTTGTAATTTTTATTTCTTCTATTTATATTTTTGTAATTTTTATTATTGTTTTCTTGTTGTATTTTCAGAACATTATTTTACAAAAAACTGGTCAAGCAATTGTAACGGATTTAAGAAAGCAAGTATATGACCATATAGTCGGTTTGTCAATTGGTCAAATTAATAGTTTGCCAATCGGTAAACTTGTTACAAGAGTTGTTAATGATACAAATAGTCTATCTGAAATGTTTACGAATACGATAGTTAATTTACTCCAAAGTATTCTCTATATGATAGGTGTTTATGTAATTTTATTTATCTATAGTTGGAAACTAACTTTAATTTTAACGGCCCTTTTACCTATTATTGTTCTTTCGGTTGTTTTATTTAGAAAATACTCAAGATATGCCAATAGGCAAATTAAAAATAATGCTTCTGAAATTAATGCTTTTCTTTCTGAAAATATGTCTGGAATGAAAATAATCCAAATTTTTAACCAGGAAGAAAAAAAGAAAAAAGAATTTGAGGATAAAAGTTTGAAATTAACAAAGAGTTATGTTCGTGAAATCATAGTGTTTGCAATATTTAGACCATTTATATATTTCATGTATATAATAACTTTATTTTTAGTTTTATATTATGGGATTAAAGAAGTAAACTCAGCACCTACATTATTTACATACGGAATGCTTTACACAGTCACTAATTTTATTCAAACTTTTTTTGATCCAGTTCAAAATATTGCGGAACAGTTTAATGTTCTCCAAGATTCGTTATCTAGTGCTGAAAAAATATTTGATGTTTTGGATACTAAAAATGAAATTGTTGATAAAGAAAATGCAATCGAACTTGTAAATTTTACTGGACATATTGAGTTTATTAATGTATCTTTTTCTTATGTAAAGAGTGTTCAAGTTCTAAAAAATATTTCTTTTGAAATTAATCCCGGAGATACGATAGCACTTGTTGGTGCGACAGGTTCAGGTAAAACGACAATTTTAGGATTATTAGCAAGAAATTATGATGTTGATGAGGGGAATATCTTACTTGATGGTATCGATATTAGAGATTATACAATTTCAAGTATTAGGAGAAATATTGGACAAATGCTTCAAGATGTGTTCTTATTTAATGATACTATTTCTAAAAATTTAACTTTAGATAATGATTCTATAACACCAGAAGAATATAAAAAAGCAGCTGAATATGTTAATGCCGATAAAGTAATTAATAAATTAAATTTGAAATATGATCATATGGTGCTTGAGCGTGGGAACAATTTTAGTAGTGGAGAAAAACAATTGATTTCTTTCGCAAGAACTTTAGCTTATAAACCAAGATTATTAATACTTGATGAAGCAACTTCTAATATTGATAGTGAAACAGAAGTGTTAATTCAAGAATCATTATCAAAAATGATGAGTCTATCAACTATGATTATAGTTGCTCATAGATTATCAACAATTCAACATGCGACTAAGATTATTGTCATGCAAAAAGGTGAAATAAAAGAAAGTGGTAATCATCAAGAATTACTCTCTTTAGGGGGAATTTATCATTCACTTTATGAACTTCAATATAAGGACGAAATTGAATAAATCTAATTTTAAATAATTTTATAAATTAATAAATAAGTTCGTTATAAAAAACATGAATATCGATGTTTGATAGAATTGGAGTATCGAAATCAAATAATAATAATTTTTCTAAATCATAATAAATATTTTCTAATAAATATTCATCCTTGATAAACATTTGAACATTAATTTTTGATCCTTTATTTAAAACAAATACATTAGTATTTTCAAAGAGTGGGAAATGATTATTTAGAATAATATTTATTGTTACTATGTCCGCTCTTAATTCTAAAAAAGAATCATTAAAATAGAAAGTATAAAATCCTAGCAAATCAATTACTCTTTCAGTTCCAGATCCTTCTGGAAAAGAGTATAATGAATCTCCACGAACTTTATAAGTAGTTTCACTAACTATCTCAATTTCATTAGATATATATGAATGACCATCCCAGCTATTTTCTACTATTAATGGAACAAGAATAATTCCATCTCCTAAAACTGTTTCAAAACTATTCATTGAGCCAACTATATTATATTTATTAATCCATTTTGCTTTAAGGGTAATGATACCTTCATAAGCATTTGAAGCTAGATGGTTATCATCTAAAAAAATATCATTTAAGTACCAACCTCTAAAGGCAAAACCCTCTCTTTCTGGATTACTTAAATATATATTTTCATTTTTTAAGTATTTTGAATAATTATCAGTGCTATTTGTAGCTGGTAAAATAGAACTATCATTTAAATCATAGATAACTATGTATTCAGTTTCTGTGTTAGCATTTATTACTTCAATAGTTTTATAAATTATTCTATTTATAGTACCAATTGAAACGCTTGCCTCTATTTGAATGGTTCCTATTTCATTAACAGTTAATAAACCTTCATTTATAGTGGATTCTGGGCCACTAACGATAGACCATAGGACATTTACAAGAAGAGAACCCGTGTAATCATGAGAAATAGTATATTGTGATTCATTTGAATAATTTAGGTTAATGATCTCTGCACCTTCAATACTCATATTAATTGGATCTGGTTCTAAAATATCAATACTTATTGAACCTGTTATCTTTGTTGAAAGTATATTTGCAGTTATAATTACTTTTCCTTTTTTTAGAGCTGTAACTACTCCAGCGGAAGATACGGTTGCTTTAGTTTCGTCAGAACTTAACCAAGTAAATATTTGAATTGAATTATTGCTTACGACTGGAATATACTTGTAATTTTCACCGATAATTAAAGAAGTAGGCCCAGTAAGAGATACTGTTAAATCAATTATCTCAGTAGCTTCTTCAATAATAAGGTTATGAGTATCAATTATTTTTTGATTATTCATTTTCGCGGTTACAGTAACAATTCCTGGTTTTAATCCTTTGATTGAGACTTTTGTGTTACTAACTATGACCATTTCCGCAAGTGTCAAAGAACTTATAGTCCAAGTAATATTACTTGTTCCAGTTGTGATTGCATTTAAAACTATCGTTTCTCCGACAGCAAGTGTGCTTGCTCCAGTAATTTCTAAACTAATTATTCTTCCATGAACTGTAACTCCAATTGTTGATTTAATTGAAGTGTTTAGAGAATCATAGGCAAGAACAGTGAAATAGGCTTTCGAATTTCCTTCGATTTCATTGTTTATAGTTACTTTACCATCTTCTATATCTACATCAAGAACATCATCTTTGTTGATAATATCCCAAATAATTACATCACTTATATGTTCGCTTTTTTTAATTGAATAGACCGCTGTATTTGAACTATCTAAATAAATATTAGATGTACCTTCGATTTCTAAAACAGGTGTTTCAATTTTTTGACACGAAATAAAGATTAATGTTATAAATATTATTAGTAAAATTATATGGTTTTTTTTCATTTAATACTCCTTAATTTATTAACATATAAGTAAAGATTACTTTATCAATAATACTCTTTACAAAATATGCTGATGTAAATATTATAACATAAAGGCGAGAATTTGCTCTTTTCTTTCCTTTTTTCAGGTAAAATTTCATCTTTCAATGAAAATATAATTTTTCTATAAGTTATTTAAATAATTAAATATTTTGATGTTTTTCAAATAAAAAAGATTATACTTCTATTTTTTAAAAGAATTTAGGCTAAATTTATCATAAAAATTATAAAATAAGTTCTTTTTTTTATTTTTATATTTTATTTTTTGTATAATTACATTGACATAACTAATAGATAGAAGAATTAACTTGAAAAGGAAAGTTCTTCTTTAGTTGATTTCTACATTAACGATAATGTTAAGAGAGGAAAAGATGGAAAAAATACTCAAAACGAAAATAACAAATATCGGAGATCCTTTCATTCTTGTTTATGAAAGCGTTTACTATCACTATTCTACCTCGTCTAATGAGGGTTTTAAAGTTTTTATTTCAAATGATTTAATTAATTGGGAAGATAAAGGTTTGTGTTACCATCACTCTAAAGTTGGATATGAATGTTTTTGGGCACCTGAAGTTTATTATTTAAATGATGAATTTTATATGTTATTTACCTCAAGAAATATTGATACAGGTTATTTAACGCTATCGCTTGCTAAAGCAACTTCCGCGCTTGGTATATTTAAAGACTTATCAGATAAACCTACTTTTGATTTTGGATATGCAGCGATTGATGGGCATCTTTTTAAAGATGATGATGGGACTATCTATATGTTTTATGCAAAAGATTGCTCTTTAAATATTGTGGATGGAAATCATATATCTCAAATCTATGGAGTTAAGTTAAAAAATGACTTAGTAACACTAGATGGTGAACCTATATTAATATCTACTCCAACAGAAGCTTATGAAGGAATTAATTCTTCATGGCAATGGAATGAAGGACCATTTGTTTTAAAAAATAACGGAATCTATTATCTTTCTTATTCTACTAATATGTATTTAGATAAGAAATATTGTGTTTGTTATTCAACTTCTTCTAATCCTCTAGGACCATATGTAAAATCACCTAATAATCCAATTTTAAAATATATAGATAATGTTATTTCAGGTCCTGGTCATAATGCCTATTTCAGGGCAAATAATAACTCTCTAATGACATCTTATCATATACATACCAATATAGATGAACCAAGTGGTGACAGAACAACTTGTTTTTCTAAAGTATTTTTTAAAGATAATAATTTAATAATTGATTATAAATAGGAGGAATTATGTTAAGAAAAAATTTTGTAAAAAGAATTAGTTTTATTTGTTTGTTATTAGTAATACCTTTCTTTATCATTTCTTGTAAAGATGATTCAGGAGATATTATTATTGATCCTGATGGTGGAGTTAGACCAGGTGAAAAAGAAGCTAATATTACTTTTTGGGGGTATGGAGATCAAGACGAACTTGCTGTATTTAGAGGTCTCGTAGATTCTTTTAATGCTTTGTATAAAGACGTTATTAAAGTGAACTATATTCAAAAGTCTCCTGATTCATATGGAGATGCTTTGAAACTAGGACTTCAAGGTAGTAAAGGACCTGATGTTGTATATGTTCCAGATGATTCTTTTAAGGCTCTAGCAACCTTGGGATATTTATTACCTCTTGATAGTTATATTGAGGAATCTACTAAGGTAAATATCGAAGATATGTGGGAATCATCAATTAATAGGTATTTATACGATGTCGATACTACTACTTCGACTGGACCTAATGCAAAGTATTGGGGTATTCCTAAAGATATAGGACCAACAGTAATATACTATAATGAAACCTTTTTTAAGACTGCTGGAGTAACAGTAATATCTGTTTCTCCTGAATCACTTAGCCTTTTTAATGGTGGGGAAAAAGATTCTAGGGGTGCTACTAAATCTGATTATCAAATTACAGGTGAAGTGCTTCATAAAGGATATCAAGTTATTAATGGGAAAAAAGTATTTAATAACCAAATCGCTATGAATTGGGAAGAGACAGTAGAATGTGCAAGAGTTGTTCAACAAGGTTCTCCTGCAAATTATGGTTTTCATACAGAATGGTGGTTTAATTATGGATGGAGTGTTGGTGGAGATTGTATTGAATATATTCCTTCAAATGATACTACATTTAACGGTGGATATTACACATTTAGTTTAATGGATCCTACGCCCAATTTTATAGTTTACGATGATAATGGTTTTGATATTGGTGCTAATCATTATGCAAAGAGAGAAATTATTAGTTGGTATGATAAATTAGTATCTCCTACTACTGAAACTATTAAACCAGAGATATTAGCTGCTGTTACTTCCGGAAAACTAAAGAAATTACCTAGTCAAAGAGATGCTTTTGTGGAATTTATAAGATTAGGTCAATCGACTACTACTTTAGTTGATAATTTCCAAGGTAATAATCAATATGGTTATGGAGTTACTCCTTCTCCTACTTCAATAGGTGGAGACTCTGGAAAAACAAAAGCATTTGCAAATGGAAATGTTGCTATGCTAGTTGATGGAAGATGGAATGTAACTAATTTTAGAAAACAAATGCAAAATTTACCTGGAACTCCTACGGGACAATCAGGAAATAAATATGAATGGGATGTTGCTCCTCTACCTGTTTACCGTGAGTATGATAGTAATGGTTCAGTAGAAGTTGAAGGTTTAAGTGCTGGACATTCTGGATCAGTTGCTTTATCGATTAATGCGAAAACATCTAAACCTTCCGCAAGTTTTATTTTTCTTGAATATATAGGTGGCGAAATTGGTCAACTAGAACAAGCAAAAAGTGGATTTGCAATTCCATCTCAAAGACATTTAGCTGCCACAGAGGATTTTCTTCAAACAAATCAAAATCCAAGAAATTCAATAATATTTCTAGATGCAGCTAAAAATCAAACTCCTGGAGATTGGTGGTATTTAATGGATAAAGCTTGGATTGATCCATGGGCTGGTTTACTTAATGGAGATGTTAGAAATGGGAAAATTACTTTATCACAATTTTATTCATCTAATCAATATAATAATACATTTGATATTTTAAAAACATACACAAAAAAGAATAGATAATGACTAATACGATAAAGGATATTAAATCAAAAAATAAAATAAAGAAAATTTATAAAGAGTATGGTAATGGTTTACTAGTTATTACTCCTCTTATTGGTTTTCTTATTTTTGGTTTAATACCACTTATTCTTTCTATTTTCATGTCTTTCTATGAAATTAGAGGTTATTCATTAGATATTAAAAACGATTGGTCTCCTGTTGGTTTTGATAACTATTTATATATCTTTAAAGATGAAGCATTTTTCAAAGCTATAAGGACGACATTTATTTATGCACTTGCTATACCAGCTAACATTATATTATCTTTACTTATTGCCTTTCTATTAAGTAAAGGTTTGAAAGGATCTAAAATATTTAGAGCTATTTATTTCTTACCTTATGTTTGTAGTGTGGTAGCAATCACTTATATGTGGCAATGGTTATTTAATACTCAGTATGGAGTTATCAATGAGATTTTAGGATTAACTGGTGAGAATGCAATTGATTGGTTAGGAAACGAAAATACTTTCTATTTTGTGATAATAATAATGAACATTTGGGGAGGTACTGGATTTGGTATTATTTTATATTCTGCTTCCCTTACAAACGTCAATAAAACTTTACTTGAACAAGCAAAAATAGATGGAGCTAATTCAATTCAAAGATTTAAAAATATCATACTACCATCAATTAGTCCAACTACGTTTTATTTATTTACCATTTCTCTTATAGGTTCCTTGCAAGCATTTGCTGCTAGTAATATTATGGCAGATGGGACAACTGGTCCAAATGATGCTGCTGTAACAGCAGTATATTATATTTATCGTAATATATTTTCATATGTAAATACAGTAGGGCGTGCTGCGGCCGCGAGTTGGGTTTTATCAATTATTATTTTTGTTGTAATCTTACTCAATTTTATTGCTTCTAAATTCTGGGTGAGTTATGATTAAGAGAAGATTGTCTTTTAAATCCCAAAAATTAATTTATGAATTATCAACTAAGTTCATTATTTATCTATCACTTCTTATTTTTGCATTATGGTTAATAATTCCTTTTTCAATTATTATTTCAACTTCCTTTAAGACATGGCAAGAAGCTGAAACAATTGGATTTCATTTTATTCCTAAGGAATTTAGCCTAGATGGTTACTTAAATGCATTAAGTTATGGGACAGAATCTTACGGAATATCTATCTTACTTAGAGGTTTTATTAACACACTCCTTTATGTTGTTCCAACAACACTTATTGGACTCTTTGTATCAAGTTTAGCAGGGTTTGGCTTTGCTAAGACAAATTTCAAAGGTAAGAAAGTGATGTTTACTTGTATGATAGCTACTATGTTAATTCCAGGAACCATTATGATTGCTCCTACGTATATTATCTACGATAAATTAATGTTAGTAGATACACCAATTCCAATTATAGTTCCAGGTATGTTTGGAGCTGCAGCTTGTGTATTTTTTATGAGACAGTTTTATACCTCAATTCCTGATGGATTAATAGATGCTGCTAGGATAGATGGTTTAAGTAATTTCGAGATATTTATTAAAATTATGATTCCTTTATCAAAACCTGCTTTGATAGCCCAAGGAGTTTTAGGTTTTGTTGGTGGATATAATGATTATTTCAATCCACTAATATATTTGCAAAGTCCTAAATA
The DNA here is from genome assembly GCA_031284585.1 of Acholeplasmatales bacterium. Lineage (GTDB taxonomy): Bacteria > Bacillota_I > Bacilli_A > Acholeplasmatales > Acholeplasmataceae > JAITXT01. The sequence continues at coordinate 11,817 of JAITXT010000022.1, read as the reverse complement.
TTATACTTTGCAAATTGCTTTACGAAGTTTCACAGGAACTTATTCAAATATGACCAATGCTTTAATGGCAGGTTCAGTATTGGTATTATTACCAGCGTTTATTATTTATATATTTGCACAAAAGTTTTTCATTGAAGGGGTAGCTACCACTGGAATGAAACTTTAAAAAAGGAGATTAAAATGAAAAAAATTATTGTTTTGTTGTTACTAATCACGGGAGTTAGTTTATTGATTGCATGTAAAAAAGATAATGATGATGATATTATTTCATCTGATTTTTCATATATTGAAGAAAAATTATCTGATAACTTAGATTACAATACTGACTTATTTTATTTAAATAGCTTGGAATTTGAGATTGCTGATCCGACAGTTATTTATATTAATGAGGGGAAAGAGAAAGGCTATTTCTACGCTTATGGAACTAGTGATGATATTAATTGTAATGGGTTTCAATCATGGAGAAGTAAAGATTTAACTCACTGGGAATCAGTTGGTGTTGCTTTTGTTCCTGATTTCGCAAATACCTGGGCTGTAAAAAATTACTGGGCTCCAGAAATACTTTTTGATGAAGAAGATGGACTATATTATCTTTTTTATTCCGCAGAAACCTTAGGACAAAATGGTTTTTATCAATTATCAGTTGCTTATAGTGAAAATCCAGAAGGTCCTTTCATTACTCCAGATAATGTTAGAAATGCTGATGGTAATATGCTTTATGGAAATAAACCAGTTTATAATGTTGGACCTGATCAACAATTAATAAGTTCTGATAAGAGAAGAAAAAATGCAATTGATATATCTCCTTTTATTGATCCAATTTCTCATAAAAAATATATATATTTTAGTTACTATGATACTTTTTCAAAATCAGAAATTTTTGGAATGGAAATGAAAGATTGGTTTACTCCTATATATAGTACTTTAACTCAACTTACAAGTGTTGGATATTTAACTGTTGAAGCTGGACTAAATAATGATATAACTCAAAGAACTCCTGAAGGTACAATTAATGAAGGACCTTTTGTAATTTATGAAAATGGAGTTTATTATTTAACCTTATCAGTGTATGGATATAGAGATGAGAAATATCAAGTAAGACAAGCACTTTCTGATAGTCCACTTGGAGTATATACTAAATATTTACCTGAAGATGGTGGCACAGTAATTGCGACCGATATAAGCTGGGATCATATTACTTCGGCTGGGCATCATTCATTTGTTAAATGTGGAGATACCATGTTTATTGCTTACCATACTTTCAAAAATAGAAGTGATATTTCCGAAGGAAGAGCTCTTGCAATTGATGAAGTTAAGTTTGTTTTAAATGATGACGGAGTAAATTTAATACATTCAAATGGACCTACTTTTTCACTTCAACCTTTGCCAGAAAAAATTTCTTCTTACAAAAACATAGCTCCTTTAGCATCAGTTACAGCTACTAATACTAAATCGACTTCTTCAGTTAGTTATTTAACCGATACTCTAATTAAATATCATGATATTAGTAAGATTGAAGAATATGAAGCAAATACTGGAGTTTCCACAATTACTTTTAACTTTGATAACTTTGTAACTTTACGGAGTATTATGATTTATAATTCAATTTATTTTGAAAATACATTTAGTTTAATTGATGATATAGCAATTACCTATAAATATAGTGATACTGAAACTAGAATAGTTCATCAGAAAAGTCTTGAGTTTGATTGGGATTGGAACGCCATGTTAGGATATGATTCTATGAGACCAGGAGGAGCGGTAGTTACTGAATTTCATGAACTAACCGTAAAAAAGATTGAAATAACTCTTCGTTCGGTTGGAGATTCTACGATTGGAATTGGCGAAATTGTTTTATTAGGTAAAGATAAAGATAGTGGTCCCACAAATTCTTTTAGTGAATATTCTTATACTAATAATCCTTTCCCAAGTCCAATAATTAAAGTTGAAGGTAATGAAATAGGTTCTAATCATGGTTTAAATACTAAGTTTGGTTATGATTTAACTCATGATGATGGAACTCCTGATAAATATATTCTCCAAAAAGGTCCTTATGATCAATATGCATATTTCAAAGATGTTTGGAGCACTAAGTTCTATATTGAGGCATCTATCACTGCAACTTCTAATACTTCTTTTGCCCTTGATGCTTATCCGAAGTATGGCTTAACAGTTATTACACCTGAAAATACTATTTTCTTTTATGTAGATGGAATCGGTAAATCTACATATGGCGTTGCACAAAGGAAACTAGATAATAGCGATTGGGATTGGAATGCTACTGAACAATTAGTAACTATTCCATCTACTTCTTCAAATAATGGCAACTATGTCAAGTTAAGCATTATTAGGGATGGAGCTAATTTCTATTTTCTTGTGAATGATGTTCTTGCTATTACTTATAAAGAATTCAATATTTTCATAGATGATTATGAATCAACTTGTGGATTCTTAACTTTCAATACTGAGATAAAGATTAAAGAATATCAAACTTCAACTGATGAAAGTCTTATAGCTCAAAAAATAGAGAGTTATGAGTCATCTAATAATGGGAATGTATTTGGTCAAGTATTAGGATATTCTAGTACAAGTGGTTGGAATCTTCAGACAGATGATGGAACACCTCTTGCATATGTTGCTAATACATTAGGTGGAGATCAATATTTATATTTTAAAAATTCTAATGCAAATTTATTTTATGTTGAAACTAAGATTTCGGTAGTCGCTTCTTTACAAGATCCATTTCCTAAATTTGGAATATCTTTAAAAAGTGGTAATAGTGAATTATTTTTCTATATCGATTCTAATACTTCTTTTAATCAAAAGAAACTAGGATATGTGCAAAGAGATTCGAGCGGAAATTGGGATTGGAGTCATTCGGTTACTAAAGACTTTCCGAAATTAAATAATTATTCTGAAGATAGTTACGCGACCCTATCTATACTTCGAAATAAAAATGTTATTTATTTATATGCTGAACATGAAGTAGTGTTTACTCTTACTGATCTTGTAGGCTTTACTACTAACCTTAATTGTGTTGTTTCTGTACTTGTATTTAATACTAAGATAAAAGTAAAAGATTATTTCTTAGTTTTGAATGAAGAAGAAGTATTAAGTTATTTAAGTTAAATAGGTATATATTTACCTCTAAAAATATAAAGGAGAAAAAAATGAAAAAAATGTTTCAAATGTTGTTAGTAATTTTATTAGTCCTCTTTGTAGCAAGTTGTCAATTAACAGAGAATGATCCTGTTTTTGACAGAATTGAACTTGCTCAAAATCCAACTAAAACAAATTACATTGAAGGGGAATCTTTTGATCCTTCTGGTTTAGTAATTAATGGTATCTCAAAAGATGCTAAAGGTGCAGAAATAGTTGAAAATGTCACTAGTAAAGTGACATATGATAAAACTCTTTTGAGTTATTCAGACACAAAAGTAGTAGCAACTTACACGCATCTTGAATTTCCTTATACGGTTGAGATAGCTATTATTGTCTCTCCAATAAGAGAGCTTGCTGGAAATAATCCAGTTCTAAGTTTACCTAGTACAGGTATTAATATCGATACTAATTCCACTAAAGGAGTAGCAAATTCAGTTTGGAATTTAACTTATAGTGAGAGCGCAATTAATATTTCTGTTCTAGTTAAAGATTTATCTCTTAGCACTCCTGCCAATATCTTTAATGGAGACGCTATTGAAGTTTCTTTATCAAAGGTTACTAGAGAAACTGGAATAGTTGATGGAACATTATTTATTGCGGTAGGTGCTTCTAGCAACCAAATTATTAAAAAATATCAAAATAATAATCCAGTTGATTATACTTCTAGTAATATAGTTATTGAATTCACTAAATTTACAATTGATGGAGTATATGTAGATGGATATAAAGTTGATATTTCTGTTAAATTAGAAGAACTTGGTTTAAGTGATTCAAGTAAAGAAGTACTTGTTTATCCTGGACTATATAATGGTACTGGAACTACAGCAAATGTTAATTTTTATGATGGTTATGATACTAATGCTAATGAAACACATACTTATCCGCTACTTACTGATGACAATGTATTAGTTAAAAATCCATGGCATCAAATAGGATTTGTTTTTGGTGATGTATTTAATTTAGTTCATAAAGCTGGTTGGGATTTAAGTCATGATGATGGTAGCGAAAATTCTTATGCCCAAATAGTTACTTTAAATCAAGATAACAATCTATATATGTACAAAGAAACTGGAACAGATTTGCTTGCTGAAATAAGTTTCAATGCTTTAAGTATTCATAACGATGAAAAATACGGTAAATTTGGAATTGCTGTAACAGATGCAACTGGACTTAATGGTTTCTTGTTTTTCGTAGATGCTGCTGGAAACGGAACAAATATGACCGGCAGAAGTATAAGTGTAGTTAATAGAGTTGCAGGAGATTGGGTTTGGTCAACAATTTCAGTACTTCATAATTTAAGTAGTGCAGATTTATACCAAGGAGAAAATTACCTTTCTTTAAAAATTTATCGTGAGAAAGATATTTTTAAATTCTATGTAAATGATATCGAAGTAGGAATTAAAGGACCATTTACAGGAATTACTAAAGAATCAGACTGTGTAGTTCAAATTAACTCTTTTAATATTAAATTAAAAGTTAAAGACTATTACATTACAAGTGATGCTGCAATTCTAGAAGATTATAAAATAGTATCTGAAGATATTGATTATCTATTTATTGGTGATTCTTACATAGATACTGCTTTTTGGACTTCTTATGCAAATAGTTTTGCAAGTAATTTAGAATTTAGTAGTGCAAATATGGGCGTTGGAGGAACTAATACTCCTTACTGGATTTCTTCAGTTCCTACTCTTTCAACAATTTTTAATCCTCGCAATATTGTTATTCATATTGGAGTTAACGATATTAATGATAATTTATTAAGTGGTGAAGCAACTCTATCTTTAGTTACTCAATTAATTAATTCTTTACAAGAAAGATACATAGATGCTAAAATATATTTTATTACTATTGAACCTAATAATTTTAGAGTAGAAAATTATTCTAAATATCAAGTTGTAAATGACGGTGTAAGATCAATTTCATCTGTTACATTAATAGATACCGCAGCTGCACTAGGAGGAATACCTGGAAATCCTGTTAAACAATTCTTTGGTATTGATGGTCTTCATTTGAATGCTGATGGATACGCTATTTTTGAAAAAACTATTTATGAGGCTCTAGATATTGAGAGACCTAGCAATTTAAGTAGTCATCTTGGTGATTATGGTCTATATGCTTATTCTTCTGGTTGGAAATTTGGTGATGAATATGTTGAAAATATTGGTGCTAAGGAACAACAAATTTATTTTGATGGTATAAGAGACACTAATTTTGCAGCTAGCGTTGATATATATGTAGGTCAAAATACAGCTCAAGATAACTTTCCAAAAGTTGGTCTTGCTGTCAAAGGATCTAGTAAAACTCTTTATTTCTTCATTGATGTTAATGTTCCTAGAGATAATAATTGGGGAAATTATGTAATAAGAGAAAGTGGTGGAGATTGGATTTGGGCTGAAACAGATATAAGACCATATGTTAACCTTAGAAATGTGTCATATAATAATAATTATAAGACTTTAGAAATAATTAAAGTTGGAACTTCATTATACTTTATCTCTGATTCAAAAGTTGTTCAATACGCTGAAAATATATTTGCTCTTGATGAGGAACTTCAAGTTTCTGTATTGACTTTCAATCTTAATATAAGATTAAAAAATGCAACAATTTATCAAGGAGATGATTATAGAGAAGAATTAAAGAACTATAAAATTGCTGAAAAAACAGGTTCGTTAATTGACGGTGATATTTCTGATTGGACAGCTAGTTCTAAATCTAATCCAGTTGTTATACCGGCATTTAATGGAAAAGAAGTATTAGTTTACGCTTATATGGCTGTTGAAGGAATATACATTGCTTACGATGCACTTCATGGTATATATATTAATAATGCACCTGCTTGGTTTAATAATACAAATATAGAATTCCAACTTCAAGCAGCTGGTACAAGAGCATCTGGAGCATCGGGATGGTATTCAAGATGGGAAGAAGGTGGTTCTAGAGATATTGGAGTTGCTAAATTTAAGACAACAAGTCAAGATCTACTATATCGTACTATCGCTGAAGTGTTTGTTCCTTGGTCTATGATTGATGGATTTAGTTATAATAATGATTATGTTAAAGCTGGTTTTGCTTGGAAAACTCCTGGAGATATTAATGCGTTATGGAGTGATACTGATTTTTGGTTCGTTGCTGAAGCAGATCCCGGATTTAGAACTAAACTTATTACTAAAAATGGTTTTGCAGTTGCTACTGTTTTAACGATTGATGGTGATAATAGTGATTGGGATGAAACTTTATTAGCTAATGAAGTAGTTATTGTAAATGCTGATAGAAATTTTAAAATACAAGCATATCTTGCTGAAGACGGTATCTATGGATATTTCAAAGTTACTACTCCTACTCCTTTAAATATTAATTCAACAGTTAATGGCTGGTGGCTCAATCCAAACTTTGAATTTTGGGTATATAACCAAGATCCTTCTGTGAAACTAGTTGTGGCTGGAGGTAAATTATCAGCAAGTGGTTTTGTTACGGAATCTCAATTTACTTATGATGATGCTACAAATACATTATTAATTGAATATTTCATATCTTTTGCAAATTATTCTGGAAGTCATAGTGAAGCATTATTTAGATGCGCTTCTGCCTCTATTCAAGGTGGTTTTGGTTGGTTAATTGATCCAAACAAAGTTGTAACTAGTAACGGTATTCAAATATAAAAAAATAAATATTGGGACCATCATTTAAGATGGTCCCAATCAATAAGGAGTTTTCAATATGTTTAAAGGTGAGTATCCTCGTCCCAATTTTCAAAGAGAAAAATTCATGATTTTAAATGGTTCGTGGGATTTTGATTTTGATGATTTAAACGTTGGTTTAAAGGAAAAGTGGTATAAGACACATGAATACGAAAAAAAGATAAATGTTCCTTTCGCATTTCAAACTAAATTAAGTGGTATAAACGATCAAGGATTTCACGATTATATGTGGTATCATACAACGTTTGTTGTTCCTAAGACTTGGAAAAAAGAAATATTTCTTAACTTTCAAGCTGTAGATTATGAGTGTATTGTTTTTATTAATGGAAACGAAGTTTTTACTCATAAAGGAGGAAACACTAAATTTTCAATTAATATTACTAATTACATTAAGAAAAATGAAAATGATTTAGTTGTCTATGTATACGATCCATCTACTGATGAAACTATATCTCGTGGTAAACAAGCTTGGGAATTAGAACCAAGTTCTATTTGGTATGATAGAACAAGTGGAATTTATCAAACGGTTTGGATTGAAGAAATAGATAGATTAGGAATTAAAAACATTAAAATTACTCCTGATATTGATAATGGAGAGATTATACTTGATGTTGAAGCATATGAGAATTCTAGTAAAGTTATTAACGTTTTAGTAATTGATAATGGAAATATTATTCAAAATAATACTTATTCTATCGATAGTAAGCTTCATACTTTAATTAAAATATGGGGAGAAAAGATTTTTGAAAGAAATCTCCACGATTCTGGTAAAACGTGGAGTCCTGAAAACCCATATTTATATGATATAGTTTTTGAACTAAAGGATATGAAGGGAAAATCTTGTGATAAAGTAAAGAGTTATTTTGGAATGAGAAAAATTTCTTGTGAAAATGGGAAAATTCTTCTTAATAATAGACCATACTTTTTAAAAATGGTTTTAAATCAGGGATACTTTAGAAATTCTTTACTCACTGCTCCTAATGATGAATTACTTGTGAATGATATTAAGATTAGTAAAGAATTTGGATTTAATGGATGTAGAATTCATCAAAAGGTTGAAGAGGAAAGATTTTTATATTATGCAGACAAATTAGGTTTTCTTACTACTCTTGAATTACCTTCCGCTCAAATTTATTCTAGCTCATTAGCTTTAATTGATGAATGGGTAGATATGGTAAAAAGAGATTATAATCATCCAAGTTTAATTATGTATGTACCCTTCAATGAATCATGGGGAATAGGTGATGTAGCAAATCTTGTTCAAGAACAAATGTATGTTAATACTTTTGTTACTTTAACAAAGTCGATTGATAATTCTAAATTAGTTGTTTCAAATGATGGTTGGGAACAAACTATTGGTGATGTATGTGCTATTCACAATTATTCTCATGGAAGCATTGGAGATCTTAAAAAGCAAAATGAATTTAAGAAAAGTTTAAGTTCAGTAGAAAAAATACTATCATCTTATCCTGGAAAAAGAGATGTTTATGCAAGGAATTATTCCTATAATTCACAACCTATTATTCTTTCTGAATTTGGTGGTATATCTTTTAAGAAAAAAGATCAAAATGTTAATGGATGGGGTTATACTAGTACAAAAACCGAAGAAGAATTTTTAAAAGAGTTGAATAGGTTATTTGATGTTATTTTAGATTCAAATGATATTGTTGGATTTTGTTATACGCAACTTACTGATGTAATGCAAGAGATCAATGGCTTATGCGATTATGATAGAAATTTTAAAATTAAACCAGAAGATTTGAAAAGAATATTAGATAAATTTAAATAGCTAAAATATAAATTTTTATTTATAAAAATATTCTTCTAATTAGTTAAAAAAATGATAACAAAAGAAATATTAGAAATAATATATTTTTTATAGTTAAATCGTAAATTACGATATGCTTACTGGCAGGGGCGACAGGATTCGAACCCGTACTAACGGTTTTGGAGACCGGCATGCTACCGTTGACACCACGCCCCTATTTAATCTAGAAAATCTAGATTAAATTATTATTTTAATTTTGAATCAGTTTCTTCAACATCCACAAATATTGATTCTTCTTTTCGTGGAGTAACTACTTCAACGTTATTTAATTTTCTTTTCTTTAATCTTGCTAGTACAAGTTTGTTTATAAACAACAAATAAGCAAGACCTACATATATTATAACAAATATTGACATTGTTAGTACTATAATATGATTATAATCTTTTAAATTACCAACTTTTATAATATTTAAATCATATTGAATAGCTTCTTCTGGAGTTGGGACATTATCTTTTAATACATCTTTAAATTCATAGTCTGAATGTTGATATGAAAATATATCGTTATGAATTCCTGAAGGAATACTTCCAGGGTTCAAATTGTTTTGAAGTGATATTAATGGAATGGAACCATAAATTTGTTCTTTACTATCATCTACATCTCCTTGTGTTCCTTTATATATTGTAATTCCAGTGATTGTTGAATAATTGGTAGTATCAGGAATTAATAATTCATTTTTTGCATTTGCAATAGAGAAAAGTGGTGAAGCACCTTCATCATCAAAAGGTTTTAATATAACAGTGGTTTGATCCAAATATTGGTCATTAATTAAGAAAGTAGGATCACTTACGGAAATAATAATTTTATAGATTGGTCTAGAACCATCTTTGGATTCTAGATTTCTAAAATAAAAGAATAAAGAATCTATTCTTACTTTTCCTTTTTCATCTGGAACACTTCTTAATAGACCAGCGCTATATACTTCAAGTGTAAAAGTGTCTGTTGTATCATCTAAATTATAAGAAAATATAGGATCATTACTAAAATATAGATGTGAGTCGATATACATAGATGATAACGCTAATTGAATTGATAAAAATTTGTCTGGATCTTCTTGGTATGCTTCTATAGCATTTGTATCTTCAAGAAGTTTTTGCGCTCGAGTAACGTAAGAACCAGTATATAAAAAATAACCAACTAAAATTCCGAAAAAACCATACAAAACAATCAAAAATACTTTTAACATTTTTCACCTCGCTTACTAATTTTATCACAATATTAAAATAAACATCATTTTATTACATAATAAAGGAAAATATTATATAATATTAAAGCGTGGCGGATGTCGGCAAGCGGTCTAAGCCCTCGGTTTGTGGCACCGATATTCGCGGGTTCAAATCCCGTCATCCGCCCCATAGTAGTATTTGATTGCTTCAAGAAATAGGGGTAATTATTCTTATTGAAATTGTTGATTATTTTGTAGAAATTTGCATATATAAAAAAAATAGTTAACTAATACAAAAAAATAAGGTAAATTTCAAGTAAAGTATCAAAAAAAGGAAAATAATATAAATATTAATTGAAATGGGAGGAAATACTGATGTTTATTAACAAATTTAACAAAAATAAAATAATTTCATTGAACACAAATCTCTCTCTCTCTCTCTCTCTCTCTTCTATAATTTTTTAGAAAAAGCAAATAAGTCTTTACAAATATTAAAATTATTAATTATTCAGATAATCGTATTTTTTAATATTCAATTAGAATTTTTTAATGTAAAAAAAGGTAAATATTGTTATGAGTAAAATCACAAACTGTAGTATATCTATATTTGAAGCATTGAAATACATAAAAGAAGGGAAATATGGTGTGCCCGCTTTCCAAAGACAATATGTTTGGGATATAGGAAGAATTGAAAAGTTATGCGATTCCATTCTATTAGATTATCCAATCTCAAATTTTCTTTTTTGGCATATAGATAATAATAATGTAACTTGGAATACATATTTCTGCAAGTTTCTTTCAAACATATGTTTTGATAACTCAACAAATCCTAAAACTGCAAATTATGATATAGGTTCTATTGATTTAGGAAAGAGTGATACGGCAATTTTGGATGGGTAACAAAGATTAACTACCTTACTCGTAACTCTATACGGAGAATGCAGAATTCTTCAAAAAATGGAAGAAAAATTGAAAATAGTGCTATATCAGAATTATATGCTGAATTAAACAAAACTAATTTATCATTTGAGGAATCCTACAATAAAAACCAATATAATATTAAATTTATTACTAAAATAGGGGAGACGAGTCCCACACAATTAAAAAAAATCCTAGATGAAAAGTTTACAAATGATTTATTAAGAGAAACAGCAATTGAAGATAGAAAAGATGAAATTAAATAGTACAAAGTGCCAGTTAATATAAAAAGAAATGGAGAAATTAAATAGAATGAGTTTAAGTAAATATAACAAAATTCCTAAAGGAATAACAATTAAGGAAGCCTATGGAAAAATTAGGAATTATTATCAACAATTAGTAAATAGCCCTGATAAACCGAAATGGTTGGATCAAAAAACGGAAGATTATATTTCTAGTCTTAGTGAACCAGCAAAAGTAAGCAACAAAGAAATACGAAATCTTTTTAGAGAAGTATTATCAGGTTGTTTAGAATCTGGTTATAATTATGATGATGGGGACTATGCAATATGTACTTATGCTAAAGCTGTTTATGACCTTAATCATGACTGTTTTAAGTTAGATGAGGATGTAAAGCCTTTTAATAGAACTTTAACCCATCTCACAACAAACCCCGGCTCAATAAAGGATAAAAACTTTGCTGGTTTTAGTTCTTTAGAAAGTATAACAATCTTCGATCCAGATAGTGTGTTATCAATTGGTTATGGGGCCTTTTTTAATTGTAGTTCCTTAATAAGTATCAAAATACCAAATAGTGTAACTTCAATAGGATATTGTGCATTTTCACATTGTAGTTCCTTAATAAGTGTCACAATACCAAATGGAGTAAAGTCAATAGAAAATAGTGTTTTCCATGGTTGTAGTTCTTTAATGAGAATCGCAATCCCAGATAGTGTAACAACAATTGATTGGGGTGCTTTTAGGAGTTGTAGTTCACTAAAAAATATCAAAATACCAAATGGAGTAACATCAATAGGCGAAT
>JAITXT010000021.1 GCA_031284585.1 Acholeplasmatales bacterium | reverse complement strand
CTTCTTCAATGTTTCGGATTATCAAAACTAAAATCTATAATTCCTGCTTTTTTTACTGTAATACTATCCACTTTTATATCCTTTATTCTCTCATATGCATTATCCCCCTTTGTTTTCAAGGTATTTAATGATATGTTTACTGACGGTTTAGAAAATATCAAATATTTAACTCTATATGCTCATAGTTCAGGTTCTATTTTACTAAATATATTATTTCTTGTGATTATCATTCTTTTATCATTTTTGTTAAATATTAGAAAAATAAGAAAATTAAATGCAAAAGATATTTTCAAACTTGACTAGTTCACTTAAAAAATAAACAAAAAATTTTAAGAGCAATAAATTACACTCTATAAAAAAGAGGGACCAAGAATTTGGGTCCCTCTATTTTTTTTACTTTTCCGTATAAGGAATTATACTTGCTTCTTTACTTATACCAATTAAATTTGAAGCATTAATTTTCACTTCTTCAACAGTTTCATAAATAGGTCCTTCGTAAGAAAATTTCGAAGATAGAGCATTTTTACTCTTAATTAGAAGTCTATATTTTTTAATTCCATCGACGTTTACAAAAATAACTTCAATAAGAGCAGATAATAATGTTTTCTTAAAATTATTGATTCCAGAAAGTACACCTTCAGAAGCTTTGTATCCATAAACACTAGTAATTAATAATACATCGCTAGATGAATATAACTCAAAGTGGAATCCAGATTCTTTCTTAATGACTTTGAAATAACCAGGAATACTACTATTATCAGATAATTCAACTTCTTCAATAAGATTTATTGCATCCAGAGGACTTTCTTTAGGGAGAGGAGAATTTTTTCCCTTTTCTTCATTAGATTTAATAAGACTAACTCTAACCAAAGACAATTTTCTATTTAACTCGTTTAAACTCTCTTTTGTAACAATATCCTTTTTAGCTAAATTGTCTAAAATGATATTTAATCTACCAATTTCATCACTTGATAAATCAGGGTTATTAGCAATCTTCTTATTAATTCCAATTTGATCTTTGTTAATATCAGCTAATTCTGCTTGAATTCTACCCTTTTCAACGAGAAGATTTTCAGTTTCACGATAATACTTCACAGCATCACTTCCTGCTAATGCCATATTGGTTGCGAACTCCTCTTTCTCTCTTTCAAATTTAAGGGCGTCTTCTTCCAAATGCTCATTTTCTATTGCTAATTTTTCGAGTTCTTTCCTATGAAGTTCTTGAACTAAAACCAATTCTTCACTTAACTGAGTATTCTTAACTTCAATTAGAACTTTTTCTTCCTCAAGAACAACTTTTTCTTTCTCAAGTGATAATGCTCTTATCGCATGTTTTCTACTAATAAACATTAATACCATAATAGCACTTATAGCAATTATTACAATTACCAAGAAAATATAAGGTAAATTCTTGTAAACATCAGTGAAGAATGTTGAAAGTTCAATTGTAAAGAAAATAGTTGTTACAAAACACTCATTGTTTGCACTCTTTGTATCATATAATGAAGTATCAATTAATTTAACTTCACTATTTCCAAGTACAGGATTGTCAACTAAGACAAGACTTGCCACGAATAAATTAAAATCGCTTAATTCAACTATTCGATCTAAATAACCTCTCACTTGAATAGATCTACTATTGCTAGAAATACTCAAATTTTTAACAAATGGAGATTTGATATAATTATCTTCAAATTTGAAGACATTTGAATCAAACATAATAGTAAAATCAAATGCTACAATCGAGAAACTATTATTAATAATATTGATTTCAAAATCAATAGCTTTTCCTGCCTTGATATATTCTTTTGACTTACTAGAATTAACTTGATAAGATACCTGATTTTCGCCAACTAATGACATATTTTGGTAGTTACTCTTATTTAAAGGAGCAGCACCTGCATACATTACTGCTAGAATAGCCGCAATATCATTCATCGAGAACACATGGTCTTTAGTATAATCCGCAGCTTCTAATTGGAATTCATTAAGTACTTCATCCGAAGTTAGTGAATTAAACATTTTTTCAACGTCTACTATATCAACTAATCCATCGCCATCTATGTCACCATCTATAATGACTACTGCAGTTTGAAGTAAAACTCCTTCCTCATCATAAAGAGAAACTCTAAATCCAGTACCAAGAAGAATATTATCAGTATTAGATACAATATCCCCTAAATTATTTGTAATAACAACTGAACCAGCAACCTCGATATCATTTAAGATTTCACTCACTAAGGTTCCACTTGTAATATTAGGAATAATATGTTCACCACTCTCAGTTTGAGAAACACTAAAATTAGTGTTTAGACTATCATCTAATTCTTTCGAATCATTTAATACATTTAATAAAATTTCACCATATGAAACTTCATAATTGGCTAAATCGTACGGAGTAAATTTATATTCATACAATAACTCTCCTGCAACAAAACTCTTAGTTAGAAGTTTATAAGAACCATATAAACTAGTTTCCTCGTCTTCTAGGATAACAGTACCTGGATCATTTGATGTCTTGATAGTACTAGGACTAACTAGAACTGGTTTATGGTCAAAGTCTATCTTGTTAACAACAACTCTTATATTAGGAATAACTAAATTATTTGCCATATCAAGTGTAAGAGTTGCATAGATATCACCATACAAGAAATAAGAATTCCCACTTTGATAACTTACACTTATTCCATTTCCATCACGTAAATCAACTGGATCTCCATCATCAAATGAAACTCTAATAACTAAGCCAGTTAAATCTATTTGATCAAAAGCAAAATAATTAAGAATTGATGGTCCACTAATTATACTAACATCTGTCACTACTAATAAACTCACAGTAAATGTTACTTTAACTATCTTAGTAGTGTAATTAACTATATCACTATCAGTATAAATAGCAGTATGCTCATTGAGACCAATAAAGATTTCAGTGTCTTTAAATTCAAACTCATAACCAGTAGGTAGATTAACACTACCTAATAATAAACCAGGAGTATATTTAACATTACCGATACTAAAATCACTTACATTTGGAACTAATTTATTAACTTGAACGCTAAGTTCATATTTTAAATCAAGATAACAAATAGTAACATACGTATCATCACCAGTAAGGTAAGAATTAGATGTTTGATAAACTACACTTATATAAGATACTGGAATAGTTACTACATACGAGTCATTATTTTGGACTTGCATAACGAGTCCAGTCTTATCGAATGTATCGAAAGAAGAATAAATTTGTTTATGCGTGCTTGTAGAACTAACTGTTAAAAGAGTTGCTACAACTTCTCTAACTGAAATTACAATAGTACCATTATAAACATTATAGTTATCTAAATCTAGAGGTATGAAAGTATAAGCATAAGGATGATCTCCAGCACTTAGAACACTTGCAATTAAACTGTAGGTTCCAGGGACTAAGTTATTAGGATCATTTAAAGTAATAATAGAAACTAATGAAGTGCTATATAATACATCAGGAGAATAGATTGGATCTAAAACTAAATCAATTCTAGATACAGTTACATGAACTATAATTTGAAGCGATAAGTTCTCTTTATAAATAAGAGTTACGTAATTATCATTTCCACTAAAACTATCTATTGAATGTTGATAACTAACAATAAAATCACTTGGGTTCATTTCAATATCTGCTTTATGATTGTATTTCGCTTTAATAACAATTCCTGTGAAATCAAATTCTTCAAAAGCAAGGTAATTAGTTGTTGTAGGATCACTTACTAAGTTTATTTCAATCAAGGTATCCTCAAGTCCAGTAATTCTTACTATCGCATTTCCAACCATGTAATTTTCTAAGTCATTAGGAGTATAGGTAACTGTATAGTTAAATGTACCCTTTAGAACATAGACAAGATCATTATCATAAGTGAAGACACCACTAGGTAAATTCTTTTCATTAACGTAATCTCTTAAATCAGGAAGAACATCACCCTCATAGAAAGTAGGGAAATTCATGAAAGTAAAATCAAGATGCTTCTTTGTGATATTAGCTCTAATATTGAAACTAATACCTCCATCTACAACCTTATAATTAAGGTTATCACTTAAAGTAAAGTTAACTTTAAAGTTTTGATTTTGAACTGTTGGATGTTCACTTGGATTAGACCAAGCGAATGTACCGTATACATTTCCTGGAATAGGAATATTTAGTAAAATTAATGCTTCACTATATTCTCTTGAATCTGAAATACTTGGTTCTGAAATTAAACTAGTCACATCTAATTTATTAATAGTAAACTGTAATATTACAGTTTCAAAAATGTATAGATTAGTATCACTAATATCTAGTTCAACTTTAACGCTGTAGTTTCCTGCATTAATAGGAGCAATATTACTGTAGACAATTTGATCAACACTATAACTAAGTTTGAATGAAACCCCAAAACTATTAGTAATAATTGCTTCAATGCTAGATCCGTTATAAACAGACGTATTACTATTAACAAAGATATAATCTGAAATATTTTGTTTAGCAACAAAAGAAACTAATACTTCTTTAACGTTATAGTTAATTGAATCTTCAGGATGATAGATAGCAGTATATACATTAGAACTTCCTAAATTAATTAAAGTATCTGGATACTTCCAGGTATAACTACTAGAAATACTAACTTCACCAAGTAACATTCCATTTTCAAAGTAGATAACTCCAAGAGAAAAATCATTTACATTAGGTTCTTTCAAAGAAACAGTAATAGGTACATTAACATCAAAGTCACGGTAATGAGCAATAACATGATCATGATTTCCAAGAATCTCTGATGCATTATTTTGATATCTAATTTCAATATAACTAGCAGGTAAAGTGAAAGTAGTAGAATCATTATAATGTAAAACGATAACTAAACCAACCTTATCAAAATCAAATTTATCAAAAGCAACATAATTTAAATTATAAGAACTAGTATCAGTGTCAAGAGTTAAACCAGTAGCTTCTACAGCTAGAACTGTCAAACTAATAGACTTAGTAATAACTTTGTAATTAACAGGATCATATGGATGGAATTGATAATCATAATATCTAGTTCCAGCAAATAAAGCAACCTGAACAAAAGACAAACTACCAAACTCACTAATATTTTCATCCTCTAAAAGAATACTATCAATAGCTGTCGAAGTATAAAGAATAGAATCATCTACTCTAGTTGCATTTACTTCTAAAGTAATTTGATTAACTGTTATATTAACGTTAATAGTTAACTCAGTACCTTTATCAGAATAAGTAATTCTAAAGTAAGAATCACTCGCATTAAAGAATAAATCACTTCCTTGGTAACTAGTATTTGCAGAAGTTATTTCAAGTAGTTTATCGGGACCAAAGTTATATCTTGCATACATCTTTAAACCAGTTAAATCAATAGTATCAAAAGCATTATATACTGTAACAGGAGAAGAAGTAATAAATATTTGTTCTAAAGAAATAGGAATCGCAGCACTTAAATAGATATGCCCCTCAACTGTTGCATAATTAGATCTATCACTAGAATTTATAGGAGTCCATACATAAACATAATCAGTTACATTTTTAATAGCAACCGAAGATCCTTTCCAAGTAAAGTTACCTTTTACCTCAGTATTCTCAGTTAAATAAAGACTTAAACTAGGTAGATTTTCACCTTCAAATAAAGAATCAAAAGTTTCAAAAGTAAATTCATAAACTTTAATATTTACTATTTGTTCAATTTCACGAGGTTCTCCAACTACTTTATAGTTAGTTGTATCGTTAAGTTGGAAACGAACTAAATAATAACTCTTATTAACAACTGGGTTTTCATTTGGATTAACCCAGACAAATTCACCATAAATTATACTAGGAGTACTTAAAATAATATCAAATAATCTTGTTCCTTTACTATAAGTAATAGGAGAAAGTTCTGGTAATGAAAGGGTATTTGTATTAACTTCAAGTTTATTAATCTCAAAAGTTGTTACTACAGTCGCAAAGTTATAAGTATTTCTGTAAGCTTCATTAATTGAAATTTCAACATAATAGATTCCAGCATCTACAGGAAGAGTACTTGAAAATGATCCATTTATCTTACTATATAAAATATCAAATACTACACCATAAACATTAGTAATATTAGCCTCTATTCCAGTTCTAAGTGGATCATAAATTTCACTTGTTTGATTGAGGAAATCATATTCATCAATATTTTGCTTAGTAATACTAAATTCTTTAGTAGTTAAAGGAATCTCTTGGTAAGTTTCATCTTGTTCTCTACTAATAGATACTCTATATTTTCCAGGTAGATAAGCATCACTTTCCACAATGACCCAATTACCTTCAAAATAAATTTCATATACTACTACTACTTCTAATCCAAAAGAAATATTAATATTTATTAAATCTAGAATAGTTTTTTCAGGATTATAAATACCTGATTCAACTTCAAAAACAAAAGGAATATATGCTTTTGGAGCTCCTAAAACGATATTAGTTTCATCTCCATCACCAGCACTACTATCAGCATAAACATAAATGTAGTAACTATCACCAGAAATAGGAAGAGAATCTATTGGAACTAAAACATAATTTAGAGGACTAGTAATGTAGATAAGAGTTTCTGGAACTCCACTTGTACTCTTAAATCCATAATAATATCCTAAAATAACGGCTCCATTTGTATTTGAAACAGTAAATGTAAATTTAACATCTCCACCTATTATTTCTACCCCTACACTAACTTCACCAGGTCTAGTTGCACTACCAACAGGAGTTTTATAAATTGATGATATTGCTCCTTTAGTATTAGAAGTGATTGCTCTAACAGCGAAATAAACCTCAACACCAAAAGCAAGACCTTCACTTCTATAAGTTGTACTTAAACCATTACTAATCCAAACAGTTTGAAGTGGACTAAAGCAAATTTCATAACCAATAATTGAATCAGCGTTAACAATTGGTGCACTCCAAGAATAATCAATGTTATTAGAAGAGCCATCTTGAGTAGCTGTAAGGAGTGTTACTACTCCAGGAGCAGGAATCAAAGTCCATTTAGCATACCTAGTAACATCTGCTGCATCATATACACTAATTGTAGAAGATAAATTGCTAAATCCTTCTTCTAAATACCATCCAGCAAATGTATAACCAAATCTAGTTGGATTTTGTAAAGTAATATTAGGATCTACTATTCTATAACTTGCAGGATTTTCTGGATTATTAGTTCCACCGTTAAGTACATAAGTTATTTGATAAACAACTAATTCCCATTTAGCATAAACATAAATATCTCCAATTGAATGAGCAAAAATGACATTCTTAGTATCAAGGAATTCACTATCACCATACCAACTAATAAATCTATAACCAGTTTTAGTTGGAGTATTTAATTGAATTCTTGAAGATTCATATGTATAAGTTAGAGGATTTCCAGGATGATTAGTACCATTATCTAAATCATAATAGATATTATAATTAGTAATTTCCCACTTAGCATATAAGTAGACTACTGAACCATTAGAAGAACTTAGATTAGTTATTAATTCTCTATCTAAATAAAGACCATCAAGGCCAAGACTATCAAGAGTCCAACCAACAAAATGATATCCTACTAAAGTAAATAAGTTAGTAGATAATGCTTTTTCACTATCATAGACATGAGATTGGTTTGACATTACTCCTGTTCCACCATTAGGAACAAAAGAAATAGAATAATTATTAGCTTCATAAATTGCATATAAATCAATAGATTCACTATTAATAGTTGTTAAATTGAATATTATTTCACTATCATGGAAAGCTACTACCCCATTACTAGTTCTTGACCAACCAACAAAATGATATCCTACTTTATTGAAAGAATTTGCAGTTAAACTAGTAGGACTATCATAATAAATAATCTCACTTTCCATTGTGTTATCTGCACCATTAGCATTAAAGACAATAGTATATGTATTTGCTTCCCAAAGAGCATAAAGCGTGAAAGAACCTGAAGTTAAAGCATTTAAAATAGAAGCATTATCTTCATATTGAAGTGCACCATTACTACTTCTAGCCCAACCAACAAAATGATACCCTGTTTTAGAGAAAGTATTTATAGGTAAATTTTTAGAAACATCATAAGTAAAACTAACAAGAGGAATGTTACCCACTCCACCGTTTGGATTAAAGTTAATAGTATAAGTATTAGCAACCCATTTAGCATAGATATCAATATTTGTAGTATTCTTATAGATTGTGCTACTTGTAACTAAAGTTTCAAAATTATCTTCTAAATACCATCCAGCAAAAGTATATCCTGTTCTTGTAGGAACAATTAAACCACCGAATGCATCATCAAAATAGACATTTTTAGTTCCAATTTCACTACTATTAGAAAGATAAGTAACTGTATATAAGTTTGCTTGATATTTAGCATATAAAGTCTTACTAACATCTGGCATAGTATTCCAAACAAAAGCATTTTTCAATTGGTCTTCATAATACCAACCAACAAATGTGTAACCTACTTTAGTAGGTGTATATAAGAGAATATCAGGAAGTGTTTCCCCACTATTAAGACTAATACTATTTACTTGGGATCCCCCAATTGAATTAAAAGATAGTGTAGGGAAATTATTATAATGTGCATATAAAGTAAGTGGACCATCAACTAAGTAAATAGTCTGAGAAGTATATTCATTTGATAGAATATCAAACCAACCAGCAAAAAAGCTATTTGCTTTAATTGGACTTCCAAGTGTTCCTACTTCTTTTCCATAAAGTACACTCTTAGTTAATTCAGATAAAATACCTCCATTTGGATCAAAAGTAATTAAATATTGAAGTGGAGTCCATTTAGCATATACATTTTGAGATTTAACGATAGAAACTGTAGAACTACTTGTTATTAATTCTGTTAGAAGAGAATCTAAATACCATCCAGCAAAAGTATACCCTGTTCTAGTTGTTTCTTCAAGATCACCATATAAAGCATCATATACTACTGTAGTAGTAAGAGCAATACTTGATCCACCATTTACAACATAAGTAATTACAAATTCATTAGCTATCCATTTGGCAAATAAATACGTACTACTTAATAAAGAAACTGTACTTGATTCAGTAATTACATCAATAAAACTACTATCATCAAGATACCATCCGCCGAAAGTATATCCAGTTCTAAGAGGTTCAGGAAGAGTACCATAATAGCTTCCATAGGAAACAACAATAAAACTTATAGAACTATTAGTAATATCAGTTCCATTATAATTAAATAAAACATTTACTGCGATTGGAGTCCAAACTGCAGTTAAAGTAATAGATCCACTAGGAACAAGATTAGTAACTAATTCATTATCAATGTAATTAATATAATTACCTACCCATCCACTGAAAATATAACCATCTCTATTTAGAGATGAAAGAGTTAAATTTTGAGCAACATCATAAGTAAATAGTTCATTTTCCATTGAATTAGAAGAACCATTACCATCAAATATTACTGTATATGAATTAGCACTCCAGCAAGCATATAAGAGAAGTACTCCACCATCAACTGTAACTAAGTTTTTATAAATTGCATCTGTATCAGTGTAATTTACACTCATATTATTGCTTAGTCCCCAACCAATAAAACTATATCCTGTTTTTTCAAAGTTATTTGAATTTAGAGTAGTTTGAGTATTACTAAATGTAATAACTTGAGAATCCATAGTACCAAAACCAGTATTAGCATCAAAGACAATAGAGTAAGTAATAGGATTCCATTTAGCATATAATTTGAATTCAAAGTTTTGAGTACTTGTAAGATTTAAGACATTCGCTCCATCAGTGTAAGTTACCTCACCACCGTAAGATAGTGACCAACCACCAAATTTATAACCTGTATTAGTAAAACTATTAAGCCTCAAGTTCTTATATTGGTCATAAGTAAATTCTTCCACTATAAAATCACTAGAACCATCTAGTTTATAGAATTTAACTGTATAGTTATTAGCAGCCCATAAAGCAAATAATTCCACAACAGCATCTTTAGTAGAAGTAAGATTTGAATGAATAGTTGCATTATTAGCAAAAGCAACGGATCCATTTTCACTTAAAGACCAACCCACAAAATGATAACCAACCTTAGTGAAAATATTACTTGAAAGGCTATTTGTAAAGTTATCATACGTAAATATATCATCTTCAATAGTACCTGTACCAGAATTACTATTATATCTCACATAATAAGTTATTCCTACCCAATTAGCATATAAGACAGTTGATAAACTTGGCATTCCACCTGTAAAATCAAAACTATCATCTTCAAATATAGGACTTTCATACCAACCAGCAAATTCATATCCTACTCTAGTTGGAATAGGTTCATCTAACGATGATCCAATTTCTTGAGATATTGTAGGAACAGAACTACCACCATTAGTTAAGAAAGTAATTGTTGGATACAAACTATACATTGCATGCAATGTAATAGCCTCATCATGTAAATAAAGAGTAGCATTTGTATATTGATTTGAAAGATCATCAAACCAACCAATAAAGTATCTATCTGTTACACTTGGAATAGGAAGATTAGAAATAGGAAGTCCATAAGTAGCAGTAACAGTATTGCTAGAAATTTCTCCTTCTCCCGCCTCAAGACTAACTTCAAAAGTATGAGCTTCCCAAGTCGCAAATAGAATTAAATTTCTAAAAGTATTAGGTGTGACACCTAAGATAATAGTAGTATTATAACTATCATACCATCCTGTAAAATCATAACCTTCTCTAACTAACTCACTGAAAGTAAAACTAGATAAAATAGTAAATGTTACTTCATTTGAATTAGGAGAATCAAAGGTCTCTAAATAAGTAATTGTATACAAAGTAAGTTCCCATTTAGCATATAAATCAATATTATTTTCACTATTTATTCCTATACTAAATATTTGAGTAGTAAATAAATTATCTGTAAACCATCCCACAAAATCATATCCATTTTTTACTGGATCAAGTAAAGTAATTTCACTTGAAAAATAAGTATAAGTAAGAGGATTATAAGAGTTATTTGAACCATCATATAAATGGTAATTAATTAAATAATTTGTTATTTCCCATTTCGCAAACAATGTAAGTGAACTAGGAGTATTAAATGTATCGCTATTTTTATATTCCTCATTTGTAAGAGAAAACCAACCAAGGAAAGTATAATGCGTTCTAACTGGAACAGGAAGACCTGAAATTTGAGTACCAAATACAAATTCAAAGTTAACTGTATCTAGTGAATCTCCCCCATTAACATTCAAGATAACTGTGAAACTTGAAGCTATCCATTTAGCATATAATGTATCATATACAGTATTAGAAACTAAAGAATAAGCTACTATTTCGTCCCCTGAGAAATCGGAATTTACAAACCAACCGCCAAAAGTATATCCAGGTTTTGTTGGTTGAGGAAGTACTCCATAAACATCACCTTTAGTAACTTGTTTAGAAGGAAGAGAACCAACTCCACCATTATAATCAAAGTATACAGTATAAACACCAGTATCCCATTTAGCATATAAAACATAATTAGTTAGAGATCCAGATGTAATTTCTGTTATTTTAAATGAACTATTAAAGCCTGGATCAGTAAACCAACCTTCGAAATCTAAAACTTCGCCAATTGCATTAGCTAGATAAATAGTTTCCGTTTCATAAGTATAAGTAAGAGGATTACTAGGTGAATTAGTTCCACCGTTTAAAATATATGTAATCGTAAAGACAGTTAGTTCAAAACGAGCATAAAGAGTTAGATTTTCAGCTGTTCCTGTTCTAATATTAGTTCTACTGTTATCAAAAGTATCTTCTGTATACCAGCCGATGAAAGTGTAACCTGTCTTAATAGGAATTAAAAGTACATAAGTAGGATCACTAGATAAATAATAAGTTTTAGGTTCATCTAGTTCACTATTAGGCTCGCCACCATTATAAACATAAGTAATTGTATATTCAATTGGAAGAGAACTCATGGCAAATAATGCTTCCACAACTATTGTATGCATTCTTTCACTAGTAGTTGCTTCTCTAATTAAAAGAATAGCATTATTATAATATTCATTTAATAGACCAATTGAGTTTTCATTTCTTAAATTTGAATAATATACATACCCATGATAAACAATCGCACCAGAAGTATAACCATTATATAAATCTTCAATAGCTAGATAAACAAGATTACTATGAGTTAATTTATCATAAGATAAAGTACCTAGATCACTTATTGCTGTAAATTCATCCCCTATGAAAGCTATATAGCTAGATAAATGAGCAAGAGCATCATTAATATTATATAAAGTTGAAGCATCATACTCAATTTCTTCAGGAATTAAAGTTATGATATTTAATAATGTAGTTAAAAGTGCTGGATTTACAGTTATTTGAATTTTTTCTGATTTATTAGTCGCATAATCTTCAAAGACTAAATAATAAGTACCAATTGTTAGATTTAAAACTAACTCACTATCAGTCCAAGCATGAAACTCACCTGGGTTAGAAGGATTTGTAGAAATATAATAACCTTTAACCCCAGAGCCATTAGTATCATTTAAGTTAAAAGATACTAACATTTCAGTTGAACTATCTAAGACTCTTGAAGTAACAATTCCTATTGGATTAACTGTATCATAATAACTAACAGTAAAAAACTTATAACTAGATATATTATTTGCTTCATCACGTGCAAATAAATAATAAGTTCCTTCCGCAAGCATTAAAGGTACCCCTTCTAGAACCCAATTATCTGAAAAAGCAGAAGGAGTTACACTACTACTTGATACCAAATAATATCTTAGATTATATTTATCACCTAACAAAGGATTAGAATCACTAATAGTAAATATTATGTTTTTATAAGTATTAGTCCAAACTTGAGCATCTTCAACAACCACAGTACTTAAACTAGGAGTTGTTCTATCAATATTATCAACTGTGATTTCTATATCACTGATAACGTTTGCTAGATTTTTAACGTAAACAGTATAAGTGCCATTAAGAGTTAAATAAAATACATTAGATGATTGATATAAACTTCCATCAATTGAATATTGATATACTTCATTTAAAACTACATTTAAAACTGTAACAACCAAAGTAACTGATTTTAATGCTTCTTCAGATACATAATTAGTAGTTATATTAGGGAGTACTTTATCTATTCTACTAATCACAAAGATTCTTTCAGTTCTATTTCCATACTCATCAACTAAAACTAAAATGTAGTATCCATTATCTAAATTTAAAGAAGTTAATACTTGAATACCACTATCTATTGTTCCACTATCAACAACGTTAGAAATATTTACTGAATCTTTATATAAAATATATTCAAGATTTGAAAAATCAGTAGTACTTAAATTAACAACCTTGTCAGTATTTACCCATTCTAACTCACTTATAACAGTAAGTACAACTATTGGATTAGTCTTATCAACTAAACTAGTAGTAAGAGTTTCTGTACTAACGTTAGATGCACTATCTTTAAGTGAGAAAGTAATAAATTGATTTTCGATTTCAAGAGGAATATAAATAGTTCCAGCATATTCCACTAAAATCCAACTTCCATTATTAATTTTATAGTATAAATTATCTTCTTCAGTAGTAAGTTCTAAGTAGGCTTTGATATAATCTTCATAAGGTTGTGTTACTTCACTAATGTTAATGACTGGTGCCTCATTATCAATCACTCCTACATGAAAATTAATAGATGTTGGAGTAGGATCATGAGATACATCTACAATCCATAAATAAACTGTTGTGTTAGAAAAATAAACATCAAAGTCAATAGTGACCGTTCCTTTTACGCCAATAATATTAATTCCACTCTTAGTGAAAACTTGCCAAACAGGATCATCTAGAAGAGGAGCGCTGCTACTTGTAGTAACCGCATAACTTCTAAGTCCATCACCATCAGTTACATCAACTGAAAAACTTCTAAATTGAACAACTTCTGATTCAGGAGTAGTTTCAGTTACTTCGCCAAATGTAGTAGCAAAAGTCCCAGAATCACTAGGTTCTTCAATAACTGCTGATACTAGATTACTATTATGATTAAATGCTTTATCAATCGCCCATAAATATATTTCGCCTGTAATATAAATTGCTACTTCGTATTTATTAGATTCCGTAACATATTGATACTCAGTTACATATTGAATCGTAGCATCAGAAAACTGAGGAGTAGTAGTAAATGAATATCCAAGGACATCAGAACCTACATCGCTTAATTCAATTCTTACAATTCCTATTTCCCAACTTACTACCAAAACAACTGGTGCAATTTTATCTATTTCAGATTCAGTGTATTCAAATGCAAGACTTATATTAGACGCAACATCTTTCGCAAAGATATAGTATTCTCCATTATTTGGAACAGTAACATATAAATCCCAACCAGTTTCGCTTCCTGTCGGAGTACTTGAGTCATAAGAAATATAATAAAGTGTTTCTGTTATAGTTGGAGAACTTAAATATGGATAAAGAATTCTATCATTATTAGTTAATCCAGTAACTTCTTTTTCAATTCCAAGAATAACTGGTACATCAGTAATAATTTTATCAATAACTACAACAATTACATCACTTACATTAAGAAGAGAGTCATGAATAAAGAAGTAATATGTTCCTTCTTCTAAGTATTCAGTGAAAGTATTATCAGTAATCTGGGGCGCACTATCCCAATCAATACTAGGATTAGATTCATTTGAGAAATAATATTTATCATTAGTAACCCCATATTGAGCTAGTAAATTTGGATTAACAAGGAAAGTAACTTCTTTAGTTTCTGTATTAACATAACCTGTTTCATAAGATACTGTAGAGGTTGGCTTACCATGAATAATAGCTATTTCATACACAACACTTAAATAAGAATCTGAATAGTTTAAAGAAGCATCAGTAATTCTTAAAAATAACTCGCCAGACTCAGATATATTAAGAGTAAATACTCCTAAAGTAACATCTAATATTTGATTCCAAGTATTACCACCATTATAACTATATTCAACTTTTTTGATGAAAGAAGTAATATCATCAGGAGTAATATAGATATTAAATGAATCATTAGAGTATAAAGTATTTTCAAAGATATTAGTCTCTTCTAAAGAAAGAGTATAAGTAGGTTTATCTAAATCAATCGTGATATAGATAACTAATTCGTCAGAAATGTTTGCGGCATTATCAACTTGTCTAAATTTAATAGTATGTATAAGTGATAATTCTTCAGAAATACCGATTGGTTCAGTATAAGTTACCCATGAACCATTATCTAATTTATATTCAATTCTATTAATTCCAGAGCCAATTATTTCATTAACTGCACTAGAAGAAATAGTAAATAAGTTAGAGTTAGTAATATAATGATTTACCGAAAGTAAAGATACATTTTCACCTAGAACACTAACATTAGGATATGAAGGAGCAGTTTTATCAATTTTAATTTCTGTGATAAAAGAGAATCCACCCGCTACTATTGAAGAACTCTTTAAAGATTCATCCACAGTAACACCGTATACTTTTAGAATACCTCCATAATTTTCAGGAATATAATAGTAAATAGAGGCAGGACTTACATAATCAAATTCTAAAGGCTCATTATTTTCAATTTTAATAGATGTATATTTAATTTCATAGATTGAATTTAAATACATTTCTCCATGATTAATCTCTAATCTTGATAATCCACTAATCCAAGTATCATTAGATACCCATTTATAAAAATATCTATTATTAGAACCTACAGTATCCTCTAGTCCTCCTGGAGTAGATGATTCATGTAAGATAACAGGAATCAAAGCATTATTGTTTGCAGGATTAATCGCACTTCTAGTTAAATACTCAGTTTCAGTGCCCTTAAAAGGAACCCAAGAACTCTCAATAGTAGGAGTTTGAGAAATCAAAATATACTGAACCGTAATACTTGGGTTTGTTGGCCTAGTAGGACTATAATTAGTAACTAAATAGTAAGCAAAATTTTGGAAATCTAGAGCGTCTTTAACAAGAGAAACATAATAGTAATCATTATAATCAACAATTTGGGTAGATTGATTATTCCATGGATTTTGTCCACTTTCAATATATGTAGAAATATAATTCTCTATTTCATTTCTGATATCAAAATCTGTACTTGATGTGATCTCACTTGATGGGAATTTAATCCAACCATAGACAATTCCACCAATACCAAATCTATCAACTGCATGTGAAGTTAGAACAATATTTTCCGCAAGTGGTAAAGTATTAGAGGAAGTAATATTTACAGTCGGAGCCGCACCATCAATTAGAACCATAATTTCTAAAGGAACACTAGGAACTCCTGAACGAGATACTGTTCTTACTCTAAGTTGAACCATACCTTGAATTTTTGTAACAAAAGCATTTTCTATTCCATCTCCAGAATCACTTGCTGTAAGAGTTAATTTATTTGAAAAACTCTCACTATAAGTTAATGGTATAAAAGATTCAACATCATCAGTTGATTTAATAACAGCATATTCAAAATGATATCCATCTTCGCTAATTACTGAACTTTCAGCAAGGAAAGTAAAGGTTGCTTGATTACGAGCCCAAGTGGTAATATAATCAGCTGAATATTCAGGAACACTAGGAACTTTAGTATCTAAAGTAAAGGTAACTGCAGTTTGAAGACCTCTTACTCCCCAAATGTTTACTGCTACTACATAGACAGTATAAGTTCTATCAGTATGTCCAGAAGTACTAAAATTAAAATACTCATAATTAGATCCCCCTATTTTACTAGTAAAAGGTGACCATAATTGATAAGTTGCTGTAAGAGAATATTCATAGTGACTAAAAGCAATCTTATCATCAAGAGTTGAAGGATCCTCAGTAGCAGAAACTACATAAACATCCTTAGAATAATAAGTTTTATTGATATTGGGTTCTTCGGGTAGGGATGAAAGAATTGATCCTTCATTTGAAACAGTTAGTACATCAGGAGCACTAGGAACTTCAAGTCTCAACACAAAATTATAAACAGTTGAATAAGCTACTTCACCAAAAACATTCAATAATTTGAATTTTAAATAACTTGTATCACTACTAATTACAATAGTTTCATTATAATCTAACCAATCCCCATTTTCACTAATTTGAAATTGAATTTTATAGAAATATTTTTCACGAACTGCATAATCACTACTACTTTCAGGATTTAAAAGAGCATTAACTTGAACTTGATCTAAGAAGTAAATAGTATTAACTTCTTGAAGATAATGTCCATTAGTCTCAAAGAAAGTGATAAGGGGAGAAGTTGTTACACGTGATGTAAATAAAAGAGGAAACTCATTTTGAGTTAGTCTAAGAGTTTCATGAGTTGTTTGAGCAGTTGAAGTATTCGACGCATCCCACCAACCAATATCAGATTTAGTAACTTTAGATTTAAAATCAAGAGTCCTGTTACTAAATGCATATCTAAGTTCCGCAACGTAATCATTTAAAGAAATAGTTTCCTCTTTAGTTACAGAATGTCCTGCCCCAGGACCTTTAGGCATTGGCGTATTACCATTTCTTGCCTGGAAATTATTGTAAAAAGCAGTAAAATCTGTAGCAGAAGCTGTAGTAGCGTTTGATATTTTAGTACCATTAATTTGTCTATATCCACTTACTGGATAATTATTAGGAAAATATATATTTTTGAATGAATTGAAATTTAAATTCGCATCATTATTATAAATCATTATTCCAATTAATCCAGAAAGTAAAGGGGCTCCAGCGTTTCCGCCAGTTGAAACTACATTTTCGAAAACAATATTCTCGGCTATCCCAACAATACCACTCGAAGTATCTGCTCCAGCAGTTATTAAAGCATTATTATGTACATTTATAAATGTAGCAAAACTAGCACTAGCTGCTATTCCCGCAGCTGTAGAACCAGTAGCTAGTATAGGACTAGTATTAGAACAATGAATCAAATAGGATCTTAGTTCAAGAGTTCCTCTTAATATTCCAAATGGAGATACATTACTTAGTGCACTAATATCAACATTACTATGCACATTAATGAAATATGTACTCATAGCATCATAAGAAACACTGCTTGCGCCATTACCACGTCCAGCCATACTTCCTTTTATTGTTAAATTTTTAATTACCGCTCCATTTAAGAAACCAAATAATCCACCTTGAGAAATAGTATTATTATGAATATTATTGATAACGTGACCATTACCATTAAAAGTTCCTTTAAAAGGATTAATATTTTTATCTCCAATTACTATGTAATTATTGGCAAGATCGTTTTGTAAGTCTATATCATTAGTTAAATTGACAGTTCCGCCTTGATAACTATTACCAAAATTAACATTAATCGCAAACTCATTTAAAGTTCTTATGTCAGAAACAGAAGTTACCGTAAGAGATTTTTTTAGAGAAATAGTTCTTATATATTTTTCTTCTGCCGTAGAAGATGGTTTTAATAGAATTGTTTTATCAACAGTTGATTTAAATATTACACCTGATTTAGCAGTTTGATAAGTAAATCCTCCATCAATTGAATACCAAATAGGTTGAAGACTTGCTGTATTTTCAACTTTTACTTGTCCAGTTGTTTTAAAATAGAAAGTATCTTTAACATCTTCTGCACCTGGATCATCATAAGAAAATAAAATAGTCTCTGAGTAAGCAATAGGTTTGTAAGTAATTTCTGGTACATCAAACATTTGAAGTTTTGGACCTTTTGCACAATCAGGATCAGTTGCATCATAAGTAAAATCAGCAATTATTGATGCGTATTCTGGGAATCTTGTCCTTAAATTTTGAATATTTTTGTTTAAAGTTTCTTTGAAGTTTTCTTTATCATAATCAAATTTTGTCGAAGGAGTATCGATTAGTTTCAAGTCACCTGCTAGTAATCCAACTTTCCTAGCTACTGCCTCAGTACCACTATCTGAGTGAGTACTTACTGTATGGTTAGGATATACTCTCCAACTTCTAAAAAATGGAACATTACTAACCGCCGTACTGTAGACATTTTCTATTAATGATGAATTATAACCGTCTGTATAATATTGAGGAGTATGAGATAAAAGAGCGTAGTCAGCGTATGAATCCGCAAAACCACCATAGTTAATTAAATTAAGAAAATTAGCATGATCACGAACCATAACCGAAAAAATAGATGTCCAACCAGTTGCCTTTAAATTTCCATAATTAACGCAATTTATTAAAGTAATACCACAACCATCACCTGTAATACTATATACACCGTTTCCAGAAGTTGATAATAGATTACCTTTATTAACACAATTTATATATGTACCAGTAAATCCAGGTAAAAACATAGCATCTGGATTTAGGGGTTTATATCTTACCTGTCCATTAGTAATATGAAAGAATCCAATCCCAGCAACTCCTCCATTACCATTATAGTTAATTTCATTCACTACATTATATACTAAAGAAAAGTAAGGAAGAGAAACGACAAGTCCCCATAATCCATCAGAATTAGCACTTCCAGCTGCTGTAAAATTACAAATGGTTGCGTGATAAGTTCCAGAAAATAAACCCATTCCAGTTGCATTTTTAACAGTAGTGGCAGCTTGATTCATTTGTAAACCGCTAATTTTATGACCAAGCCCGTTAAAAGTTCCTCTAAAGTCTTTATAGTATCCAATTGGAATATAGGTTGATTTTACTCTTACCTCTGCTACTGACAAGGTTGAAGGACTACTAGAGTATCCCACATTTTCCTCAAAAGACTCAGCTGTATTATAGTAACTACTACCAACTTTAATAGGGGAACGAGCGCCTTTGTAAAATGTATGATCTATAGAAAAATCCCAGTTTGTTCCAGTTGACATATCAATGTCAGACGCAAGATAAATTGTTTTTCCATTAAAATTATACCACATAGAAAGGTATCCTAAATTAATCACTCCTTGGGAAGAAGTTATCTTAAAATAAGTATTTCCATTGATAAAATCGTCGTATGATACTTGGAAAGGGTATTCAGTAGTTGAAGTAAATGATGCCTTGTATGCTAAATTAGTAACATTAACATCTAAATCTGCCATTGAACTAAAATCAAGGTCTTGATTAGCAGTACTTTCATCAACTTCAAATTCTAGACCTTGAACAACTTTACTTAAATCAGGTTTAAAAATTGCTATAGCAAAAATTAAAGCAAATAAAAAAACTCCTAAAAATAGTTTCTTTGATATACTAATTGCCTTACCTAGTTTTTTATTAAATTCATGATTTCTTTGTTGATTATTTTTCATATTTTTCTCCTTTTAAATAAATACAAGATATTTTTTTGTGCTTTTTAATTTCTAAAAAATTTATTTTTTTTCTTAGCATAGTAGCCACCGATTCAATAATATATTTTTCTTACAATAGAAAAAAAACGCTAAAAAACGCGTTTCTTTTATAAAACTATTTATCAATAAATTAATTTTTATCTTAAACGGAACTTTAGTTTTCATATAAATTCCGTTTTACCTTTTAAATAACTCTCTAAGAGAGAGAGAGAGAGATTTTAAATTAAAAATATAATCTTGCTCACGAAGAAGAAACGCACTTATATTAAAATAGATAATCTCAACTGTTTCCATATTTCCCCTCACTTAAAAATACTAATAATATTATACTTCTAATTTAATATAAAATATTAATAATCTAAAAATAACTTTTTTTATTAGATTTTAAATTAAAATAAATATTTCAAAATTAGATAAATTAAATTTAAGAATTTATGAAAAGAAAAAACTTTATTTAAAAGAAGTTTCAGGAGAATCCATAATTTCATAGAATTTTTTAATATCAAAATTCATAATAAAATCCCATGCTGGATAAAGTAAATTCAAATCTTTTTCTGGATATAAATCCTTTGAGTAATTAATGTTTTTATTAGCTGGTAAGAGATATCCTCTCGAAGAATAAAATTCTTGAAATTCTTCTCCTAATAAAAAATCAAGAAACTTTTTAGCTAGAATATAATTAGCATTTTTATGGATTACAGCATATGTTGGTATCACAGGAATACCGTCACTAGGAAATATTGTTTTTAAATCTCTTCCTGCTAAGATTGAAGGAAGGATACCAATTGGATAAGCCCCTTTTTTGAGGAGCCCTAAAGCCATAGCAGGAACTTTTACAAAATTCACGTTATCCATGAACTTTAGTAAATAATCAAGACCATAAAGATACCAAATACAAATTGCTATAATCCTGCCAGCAGCAGTATCTTTACCCCCAATTACAATACGCCCCTTATATTTAGGTAGAGTCAAATCTTTTAAACTTAGTGGTTCTTCTAAACCATTTAAAGCTAAAGTATTAACACAAATCAACTCGGGTAGTAATAAGAAAGCAGAAAGTTCACTTTTTTCATTTGCAAGAACATTTGAATTTTTAATATAATCTTTAATATCAAAAGTATCTTTTAAGTTCTTAAAAATATCTTTATTACCTAAGATATTTTTATCCCAAAAAATATCTAGTTCGGTTGAAATAACGAGATCTGCATTGATATCACTATTTTCTTCTAAATCCCCCACTATTTTACTTTTAAGTTTTAAAGGCATACCTAATCCAAAATAAGTAATATCAAAATTATAATTACTCTCCTTTCTAAAAAAGGAATTTATAAATTCTTCTTCCTTTTTTCTTAATAAACAAATATTGTTCCAATAAATTTTAAAATTTTCCATAGTTTATAAAGCCTCTCCTTCTCTTAACTTGCGCTGAACAATTAAATTATATTCATTTAACTTTCTTAATTCGTCTAGAATTTTCGCTTCACTTTCGGAAGTTTCAATTAATTTATCCATTCCTCCATTAAGCATTACAATTCGTTTAGAGCCAGACAAAGCAAGATACGGGTCATGAGTTACTACTAACACTATTTTATTATTATCTACTAAAATCTCCATTGCTTTCTTTTTATCAATTCCTGCATTTTCAATTTCATCAATCAAAATTATTGGTGATTTAGCATTGATTGCTGTATCAGCAATCATAAGTGCTCTAGATTGCCCACCAGACAAACTAGTAAGCTTCATATTCTCTAAAATAGGTTCCCCGCATAAACTATTAGCAGTTTCAATAATTTTAATTACATTTTCTTTTGGATTCATAAATTTTCTTGAAGTTGCTCTAAGAATAAGAAAATCACCACATTTCATATCGGTTATATAATTCATGTTCTGGGTAAGATAGGCAACTATTTTAAATTCAGGAATATACCTATGTTTAGAATCAATTAAAGATCCATCCATTAGAATTCTTCTTTTAGTAATAGTATCTCCTTGCGAGAGCTGTTCAATATCTCGAATAAGTTGACTTTTACCACTACCAGTAAAACCAATTATCGTATATATTTCCCCTATTTTGATAGTTATTTCTCTCACTTTTTCTGGATTCCCAAATTTATCAGTCCCAGATATGATAGTTAATTCATTGAAATTCATTCTTCAAACTCCATTTTTGATACAATACCCTGTTGGAATATATTTCCTATTCTTCTTTCCCCAACACAATATGAACAAATAGCACTTGGCATTTCATGACGTAAAGTATCTCCTACTACAGTACTACTTGATTTCTTTTTATCTAAGGTTATTTTTAAATAATTTGCTCCTGTACCAGTAGTACCGTTAACTTCAATAATATCTGCATCTTCATTTAAATTCTTAATACTTTGGTAAAATACCTCTGCTTCTGCTTGGGAAACAAGGTCCGTTTTTGTAATGATTACTATATCAGCCGAAGTAAGAACAGGGCCTATTTTTTCTGGAACTCCAATACCTTGCGTACAGTCAAGAACACAAATTGCAATTGTATTTTTAGTAGCTGGTGCACATCTATGACATAATCCCGCAGTTTCGATAAATAGAGTATCTAATCCCCTTTTTTCACCCCAAAGAGTAATTTCTTCTAAATTTACAGCTAAAAAATGATCAGGACAAGTATCTTTAGAAAGTCCTAAAACTGAGTAAACTCCCATCTTCTTGTAGGTCTCACAATCTAGAGATTTTAAACAATCTATTTTGCATACTCCTACAATATTTTTCTCGTATTTTAATATTTTAATTAATTCACAAACTACTGACGTTTTACCAGATGCAGGAGGTCCCCCTACAATAATAATCTTTTGTTTTTTACTAGTATCTACCACTTCTCTATCTCCAAAAGAACTTGTTTTCTAATTTCTTCTATATTTGAATCATATAACTTAGTTCTAACAAATGAGGGGTCAATTTCAATTAATTTCATGAGCTTTAAAGGTTCTCTCGAATAGATATGAATATTATCTCCAACAAGAAGTGCTTCATCAATTTCATGAGTTACAAAAATAACTGTCCTTTTTTCAATATTCCAAAGTTTAAGAAAATAAGAAAAAATACTTCTTTTGATCTGGATATCTAAATTTTTAAATGCTTCATCTAATAATAGAATGCTTGATGGATAAACAAAAGACCTTATTAATGATAATCTTTGTTTTTCGCCCCCTGATAAGTGCAAAGGATATTTATCTATTTTTTCTTCAAGTTCAACTATTTTTAAATATTCAATTATCTTTAAATAACGTTCATTTTTATCTAATATAACCGTCTTTAAGATAAAATCAAGATTTTTAAAAACTGTTTTTTCAGGAATAAGTCTTGTTTCTTGAAAAACATAACTAATATTTGTGGGTTTATTCAAAATAACGCCACTTGACGGGGTTATTAAACCTGCAAGTAAATTTAGTAAAGTTGTTTTTCCAGCACCTGAAGGTGCCACAATACAATTAATCTTATCTTCTTCAAAGAAATCATTGAAATCATCTAAAACAATATCATCTTTATAAGAAAAACTAATATTTTTAAAAGTTATCATAAATGCTCCTTTTTAAATCTTCCAAAAAATCTCTTTATTTTTCTTACGTCATCATATTTATAAGGCATCAATAAGCGAGATATTATCTTTAAAATTATCTCCATGAAAAGACTTAATAAAACTGAGATGACTAGCCAAACAAAAGCTATATCAAACTCAAG
Organism: Acholeplasmatales bacterium; assembly: GCA_031284585.1. Taxonomy (GTDB): domain Bacteria; phylum Bacillota_I; class Bacilli_A; order Acholeplasmatales; family Acholeplasmataceae; genus JAITXT01. Next base: position 74,586 of record JAITXT010000021.1, on the reverse strand, counting down.
TCCAGATTTAGAAATTAATATCATATATCCAATTGATACTGTAGGAAGTCCCATAACTTCTGCGGCAATTATTACTTTTATATTAAGTCCAAAACTAGAAATAATCGAAGATAATAAACTAGGCAGTGCCCCAGGCAAATAAATATTTGTTATTTGTCTAAATTTAGATACTTTAAAAGTACTAGCCATTTCAATTAAATTAGGGTCTATATTTTCAAGTCCTGATAAAATATTTTGATAAGAAAGTGGAAGAACAACTAGGATCGCTACCGCAATTGGTAATGTTTTACTCCCTAAACAAAGGAGCAAAATAAGAATAACTGCAGCAGTTGGTATTGATCTAAAGATACTAATAACTGGACTAATAATTCTTTTAACAACTTTAAAGTTAAATGATAGCACACTTAAGAGAAGAGCAGCCGTAAAAGAGATAAAAAAACTAATAAAACTTTTACCCAAGGTACCAAAAATTGCCTTAAAAAAGTATTTACCTTTCATCTCTATACCAATTTTTTCTACTGTTTCTATTGGATCTAAAATAACTTTCACATTTTGATTTACAAATAGTGATAGCAAAGTCCAAAGTAAAAGTATAATTAGAAAACTAATTAGCGGATAGAGAAATATATCGATATATTTTAATTTTATCTCCTTACTTTTGGTAGTAGAACTCATCGCGAGGTAATTTACCGCCAATTAGATTAATACTATTAGCGTTATCATTTTTAATGATAGTTAAATAATTATTCACACTTTCTTTAGAAAGACTTGCCTCTAAAAAACTTAAATTTAATCTTCCAGCAAGAACAGCGGCTTTAACTACTGTACCGTTAGGAATACCAGTTGATAATAGCGTATTCTTAGCTAAATTACCTGCTTCTTCAGGATTATTAAATGCCCAAGTAGTAGATTCTTTTACTGCTTCAATAAATTTATCAACAAATGCTTTATCATTTTTCAAAAGTCTTTCATGGAAAATAAGTCCTGCCTGTGGATAACTACTACCATTATTTTTATTTTTCCATTCTGTTTCAAGATTAATTTTAGCAGAATAACTTCCATGGGGAGAGGATAGCGTCGCTCCAGCGATAGCGGTTGCTACTGGCTCTGGTAAAAGTGCAAATTTAACATCAATATTATTTAGTTTTCCAACTATAATAGCCTCTCTTACATTAGCTGCATCAGCTAAATAAATAATATTTACTTTACCTGCCTCTTTTGAACCATCTATATTTTCTGTAAATTCAATATTATTTTGTGATAAAATACTACGAATAGTAATTCCAGGAGTACCTGCTTTAGCAAAAGCAAAAACATTTTCTCCTTTAAGTTCAGATAAAGATTGAATATTTTGATTAGAAACTATATGCATAATTCCCCAAATAGAAACTCCCGCAAACAAATAACCTAGACCATCATTATAAACTTTAGCAGCTATATTAATAGGAGCAATTGCAAAATCTGGTTCTTTTGATAAAAGTTGAGCTGTCAAATCATCTGCTCCACTTAATTTTTGATAATCTACTGTATAATCATCTAGAATAGTTTCATTATCTGTCCACACTTTAGCTAAACTAAGTAATGGCGCCCCATCTGGACTAACAACTTTAATATTAAGTGTTCTCTTATCCTCTTTAGTGCAGGATATAAAACCAATCAAAGCAAATACAACTAAAATTAAAAATACATTTTTTTTCATAAAAACCTCCTCTTACTAGAAAACTAGTATATTAATTATAACAAATATAAATAAATAAAATGATAATTTATAATTATTATAAATAACATTATAAATTAGAGGAGTAATTAGCATCTAATTTCATATTTCAGATCTTATTAGTAATTATTTTATAGAAATATTTAGAAATTAATGATATAATTAAAGAAAAGAAAGGTAAACATAACATTTCATTAAAAGATAATATCTAATAACTCTAAATAATAATGATATTCCTATTTAAATGAAAAATGATTAGTTTATTTTTAGAGAGGGGATAAAAATGATAGTTGTGGATGTTTTAATATGCTTATTGTTAATGGGGTTAGTTATTTTTTTAAATTACAAAAAAAAGACCAGAAATCTTTATTTAGATTTAGGGTTAGGTTTATTTTACATAGTAACCTATTTAGTCTGGAGATATCAGTCAAATTCTTATGACTTTGGAACTTTTTTCCATATATATATTTTCTTATCTAGTTTTGTTACTCCGTTTATTATTTATTATTATACAAAATATAATGATCGGTCACAGAGAATTGCGGAAATTGTAATAGCATCTCTTGGTTTTTTTATCATAGTATCTAGATTTATTACCTGGCCACTTTTTGGTTTTAGATTTGCAGATACTCTACCTTTAAACATTTGTAATATCATGGCGGTTATAACTTTTATCGGACTATTTATTAAAAATAACTCACTAATAAAAAATTTAACTCTTTCTTTAGGAGTACTTGGTGGAATATTAACTATCTCTATGGGATTTAATGAAGGGTTCCCAACCATCTGGTTTATTCAAAATATAGATTCATATTTATTACACTATAGTTTAATCGTATATCCAATATACATTTTCTTAACTAATAGAGCAAAAATTGATATAAAACTATTTATAAAATCATTTTATCTAGTTTTGATATATTACGTTATTATTTATTTTGTTAATATAATCGTTGATGAAAATTTTATATTTACAAAGCCAGGTTATGTTGACTTCTTAACTGATATCTATAATAGTCTTCCTGAATTTAAAATATCAGTATTCAATATAAATATTTTATATATTATTATTTGTCTTTCCGGAACATTCTTATGTTCTCTTCTATCATTATTTTTCTTCAAGACGATTAAAAGTCGCCTTGAAAAATTAAGTACTACTCCTCAAGAAGTAGTAGATAATACTATTTAACGTAAATAAATATTAAATTTTTAAATTCTCATATTCAAGAAAAGGATCTTTTATTTTAATATACTGAGCTTCGCAATCACTAGTTCCTGCATATAGTATAGATTGATTATTTTCAACTCGCACAATTCCACCTGGGAAAACTACATCAATTATATCATCTCTTTTGAAAGGTCCTTCTAAGTAATCACTTCTTTCACCGATTATTTTTATTTTAGTTCTTCTAAAAGTAAGAGGATCAAAAGCAAAAGCCATAGCAGTATAAGTTAACCCCCTCACAAGATCTTTTTTAGAAATATGACCAATACAACCTAAAAGACCATTTGCAAGAACATGAATCTGATTTACTCCACCCCATTCAGTATTTATGAAATGTTCATCTAAAATAGCTGCCTTACTTAAATTAGCGGCATTTAATTCACTTAAATCTTTGAGGAAAATAAACCCAATTCTTCCAGGTCCATTATTTCCACCTTGAGGTCTAGTAAAACAAGCAATCTTATCTTGATATTTAATAATCCTAACATCTTTCATATGTTTGGGTGCACTTCCTAAGAATTTGAAATCAGTAACACTAACTCCTTCATAAAAGAAAGTTGACCAATCAATTATTTTATTATCTTCATTTAAAAATATTTTTGTTCCACAAAGAATAATTTTATCATCTATTAAAGATATAGATGGATCTTGAAGATCATCTATTAATGAATTATCAACAAATTGATATTTATCAATAGTAATTCTTTCAAAAAAGCCAACTTTAGAAATTTCAGAATTTCTTTTTTCAATTCTTCCGGCAATATATTCCCTTCCTTTATAACTAAAAGAGGCAGAAATATTATAAACATCTAAATTAGGATCCAGCCCTAAAAAAATTATTTTTCCTTTATCTATTACTTCTTTTTTCACCCTATACTCTTTTAATAAATCACCTACACTTACTGCTCTATTCTCATATTCAAACATTTGAATTCTCCTTTTGGTTTGAACCATTTTCCTTAATTGAATCTTGTAAATACCCTTTTTTCCGGTATTCCGTTGGACATATACCTATGTATTTTTTAAAAAGTTTTGAAAAATAATACTGAGTTGAAAACCCAAGACCTTCTGCTATTACATAAATAGTATTATCCGTTAAAAGTAGTAATCTTTGTGATTCCTCGATTTTAAGTCTATTAATATAATGAATAACTGACTCATTTAGAACTTCTTTAAATACATGCGATAGATAACTTTCACTTATCGAATATTTAAGAGAAAGTGATTTAACTGTATGATTTTTGGAAATATCACTAGTTATTTCTTCAATTATTTTTAGAACCACTCTATTAATATAACTTGAAGCTACAAAATTTACATCAATATTCAAATATCTTATAAGATTAATCAAAACTTCAGTTATATTATAATCAACTATTTGTTTATATCCGTAATTTTTAAACTCCATTTCTTTAAATATTCTTGTAAATAAAGGAAGAAAAACTGATTGTTCAGACCGAATAATCTGATTTTCTTCCTTTTCAGTTAATTTGTTAATCTTCTCCCCTCTAAAACTAAATAAATTTAATTTTAAATAAATAAAACTCATGGGAATAGTACTAGATAATTCTTCATGTCTTTGACCTGGCTGAATAAAATATAAATCCCCTTTATTAGCAGTCACTTCGTTCTCATTACATTTATACCTAACACTTCCTTTTAACATGAATATTAATTCAAATTCCTCTTGAATATGAGGGAAGTAATAATAACTATTTACGGAATCTTGGCGCCCTACATTCAAAAAAATAACATTATAATTGAACGTCTTTACAAACGGGTTATCTTTATTATTCCAATATAATACATTCCGTCTTTTTTCTTTAATCATCTAACTCCTATTTTCGCTTCTTAAATATTATATAAGAAATTGATAATAAAGAGAACAATGAAGTCAATAAAACGCTAATTTCAATAACATTAAAGGCTTTTTTACATCCTTTTTTCTTTTCTGTTTCTTTTTCCTTTATCTCATAGATGAGAGATGCGGTTTCAGAATTATAGTAACTAGTTGAACCAGTAGCGGTAACATTAATAGTATAGAACCCTGGAATAATTAAAATCGTAAAATCATATTTGTTTTCCGTGATAGTTTTTGTAAGTAGAGGACCATATTCATTAGAAATTACAATAATATAACTTGAAGCATTTTCAACATAATCCCAAGCTACAATTTGTTTGTTATCTTGGAATCTTAAGATTGGAGTATCTAGTTGACCTAATATCGGAGTACCTTCTCCTAAAATTAATTCATAAACATAAGCTTCTTTAATACTTACTTTAGGTGTTCCACTAAACTCTCCCATCGTAGCTCCAAATACAATTCCCACTTGATGCACTCCAGTAAGAACTGAACCTATTCCATCTTTTCTAGTACTTAGAATAGATACTATATAAAAATATCTCTTACTATAACTAAAAGTATTATCAGTTAAATAATAAGTTGTTCCATCCACTACTATTTGAAGATAATATCCACCAACCGAAGTTTCCTCATCAAAATTGATATATAAAACTGGATGATTACTAAAATTAACATTGAAAGAAAGAGATACAATACTTCCCCAATTACCATTATTTGGTATATTAATCGTACTTACATTATTTGTAGAATCATAAATTGCAAAAGCATTATTTGCTGATGGACTCATTAAACTAAAAGATAGAGCACTGAATCTATTAACTGGACTCGTATAAAATCTTATATTTGATGTATCTGAATTAAGATAAACTACTCCATCCCCAACACTAAATACATCTAGAGAATAGTTAAAGGCTAAAAATCCTATTTTCTCTAAATCTAAACTACTATCTATGGAATCTCCCTCACTAATAACTGTATTATTACTAGCATCTCTTAAAATATAATGGTAACTTGATACATTATCAATATCTTCCCATTCAATTAGAAGACCATTTTCTTTTAAAATTGGTTTATCTAATTTAACGCTAGGAATATTTCCCACTTTAAAAAACACTCTAACACCATAACTTTCATTGAAACCACTATTTGAGGCTTTAATAATCATACTATAAACCCCTTCTTCTAAATTTAAATCGATTAAATAAATATAATTAGAAGTATAAACAAAACTACTTAATAATACTGATTGAGCATCATAAATATCTATTTGATAAGTTTCATATGAAGTAACATTATTAAAGGAAATTGATGAATTATTACTGTCAAAAAAGACTCCTGTCACATCTTTAAGTTGATAATTTAATTCTAGTGATGAAATTCTAACATCAAATAAAACCCCACCAACCTCTATTTCAAGTCTTGCATCAATATTAGAATTTAGATCTAAATGACTAAATTTATAAACATCTATCACAAAAACTCCATCACTTATAATAGGATCTTCTGTCAATAAATGTCTATTAGAACCTTCTAAGAAGTAAATATTTAAGTGAGTACTTTCACTAATCTGAGAAATTTTAAGTGTTAATATTAAAAGATAATTTGCATCAACATTAAAATAAGGTGATATCATACTAAATGTTGATCCTATATTTTGTTTAATTGATACTTCTTTGTTTTTATTTAAACTAACAAATGTATCACTATTTGTATCTTTCCAACTCGCAAGTTCTCTATTTAAAAGAGATGGAATACTAGGTGATATAGCTTTATAATAAGTAGATACACTCTCAACAGCGCAGTAATTTCCTCCACCTAAGACCTCTATATTCAAATAAATAGATTTACTGCCTAACACTTCTTTGGAGATAACACTATTAATATCAACCGTAAAAACTGTATTTCTTCCGTATTCACTACTCCAATCTCTTAATATAAAGTAGTCATTATTTTCAAATAGAGACATAGTTATTCTCCATTTTCCAGTAACTCCTCTAACCTTTAAATCGACATATGGATTATAATCAAAGTTCAAAGTAAACTTTCCTGAATATCCAGCGATAATAGTTTGAATTGAAGGGCTTGCTAAATTAGTAATAACTGCCATTCCACTACTATTAAGACTTATACTTGCATTTGCCCCAACAGTTGTTTCTTTTACCCAATCTGTAACCATTAAATTAGGATTTTGAGTTACTCCCCAACTTGGTAATTTATAATAGGTACTAATTGAATTTAAGGATATACTGCTAGAAGCATTTGCTCCTATCACAATTTGAATTTCTAAATTACTACCAAAACTAACAGATGGATACTTATTATGTAATTCCCCAACTATTTCAATAACATTTCTAGAACTATCCGTGACATTATTATTTATAATATATAAGTTTGAATCCCCACTTAATCTAACTCCTACAAAGTAAGAACCTAAGAGTTCGCTTATATCTAATTCAATCACAGGATTTTCAGACATATTGGCACCAATAAACATTGAACTAATACCTGAATCTACACTTGAAGCCGTTATTCTAGCAACTCCAGAATCAAGATATTTAAAGTCTGGATCTCCTACCGCCCCTAAAATAGTACTTGTATTAAAAGTAGAAATATAAGGAGCATAAAATAAGTATCCCCAAACTAAAGGGGAAGGAAATATAACGTTAGGAGTACTATAAGAATGATATAAATCAACTTTCTTAACATTAACAAAGTCTCCTCCCTGCCCCACTGCACATACTTTTATCATCGCTTTTAAAGCTCCATGAGGATTGAAAGTAGGATTTTCTTTAACTAATAATTCTAAGACGTTAAATAAAAATACACCTCCTTCTGCCGTATCTCTAATAAAATATTCGCCCGTTAAATTAGAATTCCCCTCCACAAAGAATTTTATGGCATAGGATGCACTTACTTCTCCAATTTCTATTTCAAAGATCGGTTCTCTAGTAAAATCAATATAAAACTCATCACTTGATGCAAAACCAAAACTAGAACCTGGTCTTACCCCTACATTTATTCCTCCACTTGAATTAGGAGAAACAAGAGCAGTATGATCTGAATTAGGAAAATTACTGAGTATTTCTGCGGTTTTTAGGTTCCATTTATTACTCATATCAATATCATTATCATAATTTAAAATCGGAGTTTTAACAATATTTAAAACTCTTACTTGAACAATTGATTTTTCGATAGTTCCGTTATCTAGTTCAAGGTAAGCTTCAATATTAGTCAATCCATTTTTAAGAAGTGTAGTATCAATTGTGACATTACTAGGTATATTAGAAGTAGAACTATAAATATTAGTTGAATCAGCACTAAGTTTAAAGCTATTTATATTTGCTCCACCAGGAATTAGATAACTAAGATTTGCGCTTATACTTCCTGATACAGCAGCTTTATTAGAAATAATACCAGAGGAATCACTCAAATTTAGAGATAATGATGCTCTTTCACTTGAAATAAATAAACCATTACTCATATAGTTATTTCCCACTTTATTAACATCACTTCCACTCTCTATTTCAGCAAGCACATAAGTAGTCCCTGCCGGAATATTTACTGATAATTTATCAGAAGAAATACTAGAATCAATATATTTATTAGTAATTGTATCGTATACTCTACTAGATGTACTATTAACAGATACTAAAACATTTTTAGAAACATTATAAGGATTATAATACATTTTAAACGAAACATTTCCTGTATTACTAAAAAAATCAAGAGCATTTAAATCAATTTCTAATATCTTTTCAACATTAGTTTCTCCAATAACTCCCCCAAAGAATCCAACATGACTAGAACCATATAGACCATAATCAGTGTGACCTCCCCAGTTAAAAGTATAGGAATCTCCACTAGCATAAGGGCTGATAGATGAATCAAATAAAGTATCTCTTGTACCATTTGAATTATATACAACATATCTTCTTCTTTTTCTTAATCCTTCATAAGCAATAAAATCTCCCAGAGGAGAATCTTCTTCAATCCATTTTCCAGACTGATAAATTCCATTATATACACTTTTACCGTTATAATCATTTACTACTCCACTTACAGGATAACTAGATGGATAAAAATTCTTAGCCGATTCAGAAACACATAAAATCCATTTTGAGATTGTTTCTGCAAATCTAGTATCATATTTTAACATAGGAGCAAATCCTAACATAGCATCAAAAGTATTCATCGAAAAAGCATACCCGCCACCATCAGTTAAAGAACCCATAAGACCGTTCGTATATTTTGATCCCCAATTTTCAGTTATCATTCCCCAACCACTTCTGACCTCTGAACTACCATCTAATGTCCAGTTTAACATCTTACTTACATTATAATTTGTAGATTGTTCAGAATTAAGTCTTGCGGCTAAGTAAGGAGCAAGAAAAGTCAAGACTTCATAAAAAGGAGAGAAATTAATCTTTTCAAGATAATTCATACTCCAAATTGCACCATTCCTAAAATTAGAGATTTCTGTTTCATTAGCATAACTACTACTTCCTAATTTTAAATTAAGATTATAAGCAGCATATAAAATATAGGCTATCCCTGCTGCTGCATCTGGTTCACTCCAAGCACCATCTACAGTAATATCAAGACTAATATTATAAGATAAATGATTAAAATCAGCACTAGCTCCTCCCATACCCTGAACAGCTTGGTACCAATTTCTAGCATTCTCAGTTAATATTTCCTGTAAATAAGTTTCACTAGGATATAAATCTGCTATCATGGCAAAAAGTACTCCTGGTAAAAGTTCATACCAAAATGTTTTACCTGTTTTAGCACCTTTATCACCATTGAGGATAACTTTTTCACCACTAGCTTGATAAAATTGAACTGCAGTTTTCACGTAGTTAAAACTTCCTACTGTGCCAGAGGCATTATAATTAGTTAAATCAAGACCAACTAATCCTGCGCTTGCTATAGCAGCAAGTACATTTATCCCCTCTCCTAGTTCAGAGTCACCTAACTGATGTCCAATATAAGAGGGAAGTCCATAGGCAAGCCTTGAAGTAGAACCGAAAAAATCGCTCATATTAGCACTATCGTTAAATCTACCTATTTTCTTCTTTCTATAATCATTAGTAGAATCTCCGTTATATCCAATATATTCGTTATTATCATTTAAAACATAATTTAAATAATCGATAGTTGTTTGTTTCCAATCTTTATAATTATATTCAGTAGGAAGTTGTAATTCATCCATTTTTTTACTGTAAGAATAAGCCAATAAATTTTCTCCTTTATAACTAAATAAAAAAATACTAAAAACTAAAAATACTACTAAGACAAACGCTAAAGATAATTTGCTTTTTTTCATCCCAAACCTCCGTTTTTATCTTGTAGTGGACAAGTAGTCCTTGCCCACTACAAAACATTTATTAAAATTTAACTTACTAATTTATACTCGTTAAATTCAATTGCATTAACTATATAACTTCTTAAACTAGAACCTCCACCAAAACCAAGTCCTAGATAAACATATGTACCATGTTGTGCAATACCAATATTTTCAAAAAGAACTAAATTTTGATTAGTTGTGATTGATTGGTCTCCCATTAATCCATCACTTGAATCTCCAGTTGCTTCTTTAAATAATCTACCTGCTATTGAAGCACCACCCTCTACTTCTCCAATTCTTACGATGATTAAAGAAGAACTAGATAGTAAATTAGGTTCTCCTAAATTTAGATCAAAAGATGGAATTCCCCAACCAGCAGTTAAAGTTAGTTTTATTTTAGCATCTATAATACTTTGAGAAAAGTTTTCTAAATCACCCATTCTATCTACATTTAAAATAGTTTCAGTAAAATCACTTATACTATAAATAGATTTAAAAGTAAATGACACAGTAGCTGTCTCACTATCAAAGTAAGTATCATTATCTCCTCTAGCTATAACACTTACATCGTAAGTCTTATTTCCAGTTAATAAAAGATCTTGAAGAGAAACTGAAGTAGCTACTTGATTTGTGAATGAATATACTTCAGTGGAATCAAGAGCATTTTTGATTGTAATATCATATTTAGGTTCAAAATCTTGAGCATTAGAAGGAACTCCAAATTGAAGAGTCGATCTATTAATACCAAAATTTGAAACTGGGTTAAGATTTACTGAACCTCCAACTTCTTCATACTTTTGAATATAAATAACTTTAATATAATCAATTACAAGACTTGAAGGAGGAGTCATATTCATAACACCAGGACCAACTTTAAGGCTTTGAATACCAGAAAAATCTTGAGTATTAGCACCTTGTCTATCAACATTCACGTTTGCTCTTAAACTAATAATTCTTGGAGTAGTGAAACTAGCTGGGGTATCATTAATCATTACGGCATCACTTCCATTTACGATATTCTTCATGAAATAACCGCCAGATGCACTAATTACATTAATAATTATAAATGGATTTCTATCCATATTAACATTAAATAGCGGTGAGAAAACCCAACCGTAATTACTAATACCTGTTGAATTGATAGTAGAATAAGTAGTAGAACTATCATAGGATGCAAAAATATTTTCCGAAGTCCAATCAGCACTTGTATCTATTTCATCAAATCGAATGATTTCACTAATTACAAATTTATAAGTAGTTGGAACTTGTGATTCAACACTATAAGTTGCATTAACAGCTGTTACTTCAATTAAATAAGTTGCTGGATCATATAGATTTACAATTACTTGAGGTGATTCAATAATACTATTTAGAATATTTTCATTTGTTCCTAATTGAGTAATAATAACTCTATATCCAGTAGCATTTGCAGTTACATCCCAACCAATAGCTCCATTTAATTTAACATCAATGTTAGTTACATTTTCAAGATCTGTTATAATGTTTTCTTCTTCATATTCATTTACATAATAAACTCCAATATATTCATACTGAACTCTAGCATCATTTTCTAGAACTGAAGAATTAACACCTAATCTAAGACTTATTTCTCCTACTCCTACAAATACTGAACTAGTAGAACCTGTAACTAAAGAAACATTTAATCCACCTTGTCTTAATGTATCTCCTAATACAGAATAATAATTAGAATCATAATTTACTTGCATATGATATCCACCAATTACATCACCAATTGATAATAAAACAATCGGTTTTTTCTGGAAATTAACTTCAAACAAAGGACTTCCAACTCTTCCCCAACCATCGGCCGTAGGTGCTATTTCTGCATAAGGAACTCCCGCTTTATCAATTAGACTTGCAGTTGCATGTTCTCCAAGAGGAGCTGTACCACTAAAATTAGCAATTTCGGCTGCACTATAATAAACAACTTCTTTAATTGTAATATCAATTCTAACTGGATCTGAACTTAGAGTATCATGACGATTAGATAAGAAATTAACATAAATAGAATAATCTCCATCTTCTAGACCTAGATCAGTTAAAAATAAATGATTAGAATTATAAAACTTAGGAGTAACATCAACTGTTGTTCCACTAACTAATTCTTTAACTAAAACATTTGTAGTTGTATAAGCTACATTTACCCAAGTTAAATAACCATTACTTATTTCAAGAGAACTATGATTTTCTAATACTCCACGAGATACTATTTCAATTATTTCAGTCTTTGGAAGAGAATCTAAAACAAATAAATTATCTCCAAAAGCAATAATAGATACCGTATATGTACCTTTACCTAGTTCATTTAAACTTAAAGATTCTGTAATAGTTTCTCTTTCTAATACTAAAACTTCATCTTTTGTAACTGTAACTAAATATCCATCATTACCTGTCACTCTGCTAAATGTTAGAATATCAGTGTCACTAGAATAAGTAATAGAATCAACAGTATCTAAAGTAATAGTAACAGTTATGGCAAGAGTTGCCTCTTCTGAATCTATTGTGGCACCTAAAGTACCTTTAGCTACTACTTTCACAGTATGATTTCCTAGTTCTAATTCAGGAAGAGTATAATTAGTAGTTGTAACTGTAACTTTACTACTATTATCTATTCCTACAGAGTATCCTGTAGCTCCCTCTACTAAATCCCAAGAAATAATATTATTTACTCTTTTTAAACCTGTAGGTGTTCCTAATTTAGGGATAACAACAGCCTCAATTACGATAATAATCGGTTCACTTTTTAAAGAGTCTAATTTATCCTCTCCTTTAGCAATAATGGTTGCTGAATAAGTTCCAACTTCTAAAGAAAGAGTAACTTTTAAAGCACCTGTAGTTGCTTTTAAGGTCTCAGTTTCCCCTTGAAGAATTGTATACTCATAACGATTCGCACCATCCACAGCATCCCAACTTAATTCATTATTAGAATAGCGAAGATTAGTAGGCGCTTTTAATGTTTCTTTATTACAAGATATTGTAAGTAAAGATAACACTACTAAAACAATAATACTTAATACTTTTTTCATTTTTTTCTCCTTTTTTTTATTTATTTGAATAGCGTTTTATTTCTGCATAGATAATAAACGCCAAACCTGTACCAAATATTAATGATATACCAATTATTGGTCCTATCAAATAATTTTTTTGTTTAATTTCTTTATCATAATTATCATCACGATAAAGAGTAGAAATTATAGGACATACTATAGTAGCAATATTTCCGCTTGCTACTTGTCCATCTTCATTGTTACCAAATGACCAAACATTTCCATTAATATCTCTAATAAATGTCCTACTTCCAGATGAATTAATAAATTTATCTATTTTAACATCTATCTTGTGGGAGAGTATTGCAGGAGTTTTTCCAATATATTCAGTCAATTTTTTCTCTGTTATTTCTTTAATACTAAGTGGTTCATAAAAATTTATTTTAGTCGGGATTCCTAATTTAGGACTAGTAATTCCAGGAGTATTGAAGACGCTCTCTGCATTAAAGATATCAAAACCTAACTCATTCGAGCCCCCACTCCCAAAACTATAAATATCATTTTTATCAGTTAATAGGAAATTACTAATTCCACCAGCTAAAATATCTATAATTTTATCATTACTCTTCACTCCTTCTAAATCTTGTAAATCTTTAATTTCAACAGGAACACTACTTTTTAGACCTGTGAATTCTAAATTACCAAACTGATTAAAAATGTTAGATCCAAAGACAAATGCTTTGTTATCGGCTGTTAAATACAAACAAGTGGTAGATTTAGCAGAAATCTTTTCTACGTTTCTAATGTCTGTGAAGGTTGGAACATTAACTATTTTTTGATAGTCCTCACTACTATCTCCTAAAGTACCATCACTATTATCTCCAAAAGTATATAAATCTCCACTTTCAGTTAAACAATAACTAGTATATTCAGATGTTTCAATTTGAACTATTTTTTCATAATTAAAGAATAACTCATCTATTTTAGTAGGTTCGCTTACGATAGTTTTTCTTGAGGTTTCTAAACCTAAACCTAGTTGACCTAAATTATTATTTCCAAATGCATATACATTTCCATTAATATCTAAAAGCAAGGTATGACGCTCTCCAGATTTAATATCTTTTATTTTAATATTATCATCTAAATGAATTACTGATGGAATAGAAATAATGTTATCTGTTGGATCAGTAGAATTTTTAGTTTTATGTCCTGTTTGTCCGTACTGGTTGATTCCCCACCCATAAAGAGTAGAATCATTAGTATAAGCGATAACAAAGCCACTTCTACCAGTTGATACAAGACTAACATCACTTAGAACCTTGGTAGTTAATGGTTCTATCTTCTTAGATTGATCAGAAAATCCCCTTCCAAGTTGACCGCTTGCATTAGATCCAACACTATATAGATTATTATAATTATCTAGATAAATTGAAAAGTTAGCCTCACCAGCGTAATAAGAAACTACAAATTCTTCTTCTACGCATGAATAGTCTTTCGCATAATATTTAATTGAATATAGTTCAAGTGAAAAGAGAATTGTAATCACTAAACATATTAATTTTTTATTCATTATTATAGGCTATCGATATATGTTTGTAGTTGCAAGATTAATTCTTCTTGAATAATTCTTAAAGCTTCTTGAAGACTATTATTACTATATCTTGTAGAAAGTTCATTACTCCATGAAGTAATTGGATTATTAACTTGTCCTAAGAAGTATGCCGTTCTATGAGTTAAATTAGATGCTAATTCCGCATTATTAATCGCATTTGATAATAAAGTAGTTCGGTTAGGATCAAAAGTAAATTCAGAATATAGAATTCTCACATATCTAGTAATATCATACATAAAGGTAGAATACTCCATAACTTTAGGATCTGATGCCATCTGTACTCTAATGAAATTAGGGTTCCAAGTTAGTTCAAAAGCAGGGAATGTATAAGTACTAAAACCTAAATTAGAAATAGTACCAGGTACATAATTATTATTTGAATCTTTTGATTCATCCCAATTAACTCCTCTAATACCATATTGAAATAAATCATGATTTTCTTCTGTTAAAAACAACCAATCAAAGAACTTCATAATCTTTTTTACTTTATTTAAACTAACGGTCTTAGGAATAGATAAGAAATTCCAAGCTTTGAAATCTGTTTGTTGGTAGCCTAATCTCTTTTCTCTTAAAACTGGATTATTTACATAAATTTCAAGTTCTGCTCCTGGGTTTTTCGCAACCAACTGAGCTTCATAAGAAGAAAAGTTATTGATAGTTTGAACAA
The DNA here is from genome assembly GCA_031284585.1 of Acholeplasmatales bacterium. Classification (GTDB taxonomy): domain Bacteria; phylum Bacillota_I; class Bacilli_A; order Acholeplasmatales; family Acholeplasmataceae; genus JAITXT01. The sequence continues at coordinate 59,146 of JAITXT010000021.1, read as the reverse complement.
TACTTCCACCAAGACCTGCTAAAAAGTTAGCATTTGAAACGGTTGTAGACATGACATCTTTCGCAATTATTTCATCTTTTGCCCAACGTGACGCAATTTGAAATTGTTCTTGCCAACGATTATCTCCAGTTGTAAAACCAGCTGGATAGGAATTAATACCTTTTAAAGTATCTGGATTTAGGAATTCAGATAAATCGGCTGCCATAACTTCATCATTTTTAATATAAGCTGATCCTACGAATCCTTGTTTAATCAAGATATCTTGCTTAATAGAAGCATTGACATAATCCTGAGCACTTTTAGTAGGAGGAGTACTTGTATTAATTAAATCCCAAGCTCCCCAAGTTCCATCATTATTACAAAGAGATGGAACGACTCCATTTTTATTATCTTTTACCCAATATAAATAATACTCTAACTCATCAAAATTATCAATTCCATCTAATAGATTACTTGCAACTACACTAGAAGTTAAAATTGATGGATGTTTAACATAAGAAGTATCGTTAGCACATTCAACTCTAAAATCTTTTCTAATATAAGCAACCGATATTTCTCCAAATGTTTGGGTTAATGGAATACCATAAACACCATTATTAAAGTAATTATTTTCCAGATAATCTGGAGTAAAATTCGCCTTTAATCCAGGATAAGAATCATTATTAAAATATTCTGTTAAATTATAGTAATAATTCTTTTTAGCAAACTCCTGTAAATAAATCCACTGGGCATCAAAAACAACATCAAAATTGTTCTGACCTGATGCAATACTTAAATTAAGATTTTGTTTGTAATCAGCTTGAGTATCAAATGCAAACTTCAAACTTAAATCTAGTTCCTTACCAGCATTTTCATTAAAGTTTTTTAAGACCTCATTAAATCCACTAGGAACTCCTCCGTCATCACTCCATAAATAAAACCTAATTTCGCTATCATCATTGTTTGAATCTTTATCACAACTAATAAATGCGATAAATCCTATCAAACAAATTAATAGTAGTACGATTTTTTTCATTCTAAATCCTCCTTTTTTTTATTAACCTTTAATTGCCCCTACTCTTAAACCTGCTACAAAATACTTTTGTAGGAAAGGATATAAGAATATTATTGGACCAACAGTGATAATTGAAGTTGCTAAACGTAATGTATTAGCAGGAACTGTTATCATACCTGGGGCGAGTCCACTTTGGCCTAAATTACTAGCCGCACTCACGTTATTTACCATCTTTACAATCAAGTATTGAAGTGTATAAAACTGTGAATCATTAATATATAACTGTGAAGTCATCCATTCATTCCAGAAAGCAAGAGCTGTAAATAATGATACGGTTGCTATAGCAGGAAGACTAATGGGAATCACAACTTTAAATGCAATTTGAAGTTCATTTGCTCCATCTAACTTTGCACTTTCAATTAAATCATTAGGAATTTCACTAAAGAAATTTCTTAATAGAAACATATTCCAAACATTAAAAGCAAAAGGAATAATGTAAACTAAAAGGTTATCTGTTAAATGTAGATAATTAGTAATTAATATATAGTAAGGTATTAATCCCCCAGAAAATAACATTGTTATAAAATATAAAAGATTAAAGAAATTTCGGTATTTTAATTTTGTTCCAGATAATGCATACGCAGCCATAGCTGTAATTATAACTTGAACAATAGTTCCTACTAAGGTAATGGAAATTGTTAGTCCATAGGAAGCCATTATTTCACTAGAACCGAATAGAGTTCTATAAGCATCAAGTGAAAATTGGCTTGGAATAATTTTATAACCTTCTCTAATCAAAGTAACTTCATCTGCGAAACTACTAATTAAAACTTGGTAGAAAGGATAAATACAGATTAGAGAAAAGAAAATAATGATTACATAAAAACTTATTAACGTTACTTTGTCACTTGTTCTTTCTTTTTTGAAAGGAATACGCCTTAGACTCAAATTACCCTCCTTAAAATATTGCACTTTCTGGTGAATATCTTTTCGCCAAAAAGTTTGCTAATAAAACTAAAATAAATCCCATGATCGATTGATAAAGTCCTATAGCTGCTGCACGTCCATAGTTTGTAAAACTCCTTAGTGCCCTATAAACATAGGTGTCTATCACATCTGTTGTTGGATATAACATTGAATTATCCCCAATAAAAGGATATATCATTCCGAAATCTCCCTTAAATATACCGCCAATACTCATAATAAGCATAAGAACAATTACATTTTTAATTAAAGGAATTGTAATTTTAAAAATACATTGAAATCTTGATGCTCCATCCATCATCGCAGCTTCATATATTTCATTATCAATAGATAAAATAGCAGCCATATAAATAATAGCTCCCCAACCAGCTCCTTTCCAAGCTTTAATAATTACAAAAACAGAAACCCAAACATCAGGATCTGAATAAAAAGAAATCGGTTCCCTGCCAAATAACTCTAAAATAACGTTTATAATACCATCAGATTCTAAGAAAACAACAGAAAATAAAGCAATTGTAGCCCAGGAAACAAAGTTAGGTAAAGTCATTAAGGTTTGAGAAGCTTTTTTAAATATCCTTTTATGGATTTCACTCATCATTATAGCGATCGCTATTGAAAGAAATGTTCCAGTTAAGATAAATAGAGCATTTAAATACAAAGTATTAACTGTTACTTGAATCCATTCTGTTCCTTGAAAAAAGAACTTAAAGTTCTCAATTCCTATCCATTTAGAACCAAAAAAACCTTGAACAGGATCATATTCTTGAAAAGCTATAACAATACCAACCATTGGAAAATAAGCAAAGACAACCATAAAAACAAGAGAAGGTAGTAATAATAAATATCTTCCTTTATTTTTAAAGAAATCAGTTTTCTTTAAGTATTTTATTGTTTTTTTAGAAAAACTATCTTTATTCTTCTCAAGGTAAGTATTCGTCATAAACCTAACTCCTGAATATCTACAATTACTAAAGAAATACTTTCATCTGCTGATCCATAATAAATAAAAAATTTAGATCTTTTTTTAATTAATCCACAAGGGAATACTACATTAGGGAAAAAACCTTCTCTTTCATATTTATTTACAGGACTTAAAAAAGGAACTACACTACGTTTAATAACAATTGATGGATCATTTTTATCTAATAATACATAACCCACTCGGTATTTATTAGTAGAATCTGCTCCATGTAAAAGACAAAACCAAGTATTATTGATGAGAATTGGGCTAGAACTAATCCCATTTCTTAATTCATCGTATTTGGCATCTCTTGATATTAAATGTCTATGATTTCCAAAATCTAATAAATTAGAGGATGAAGAAATCCAAACCTCAGGAGAGAGAAAATAGGCACTTGCAGGTCTATGTAATAAGTAATATTTTCCGTTTATTTTATTTGGAAATAAATGAGCATCTTTATTATCGGGAGGAAGGATTATTCCTTTCTTAGTAAAATTAATAAAATCAGTAGTTTCCATTAATTTTACTACTATTCCAAGTGGAGATACCGCACTGTAAGTAATATAATATTTATTAGCTATTTTAGTTATCCTTGCATCTTCAATTCCATATTCTTCATAAATATCACTAGGATAAATTTTAACATTAGTACTATGAAATTGATACCCATCTATTGATTCAAATACTTCAAAATGAGAAATTGAAGTTAGATACTTCTTCTGATTTTTAATAATTACTCTTTCATCTTCTAGGAAAACATCTTCATCATTTCTATTGAATTCAAGTATTTCAAAAGTACCATTTTTATAAATTGGTACTTTAATTATATCTTTATTATCACTTATAGCTCTTTCAGCAACCCTTGCTATCAAAATAGTCTTAGAATTAAATAAATGAACTCCAGGATTAAAAACCCCTACTACTTCAAATCTTTCGTCGGTTGGAATAACAACATTTTTAGTTAAGAGTGGATTTTTAGTATAATATTTGATCATTTATCATTTACCTTACCTTAATTATACAATATGTAATCGCTTTCCTAAATGGATAAAACTGCTTACTATATATACAAATCAATTATTTCGTTTTTTTAAACTTTGAATATTTTTAAAAAATTATGATAAACATTAGTAACATTTTTATTCAATTTTTAGAACTTAAATAAGCATTTTAAAAAAGATTAATAAAAATCAAGATTTAAATAAATAATTAATTTAATAAATCATTCTTATATCTAACTAAAGTGTAATGAGACGAATCACTACTAGAAATAATAAAACCTGAAGAAAGATAAGTCTTGATAGCGATTAGATTGTTCCTATTTACCCCTATTTCAACTAAGTGAGCTCCTTTTTTAAATAGAATTTTAGATCCTTCATTTGCAATATATTTACCATAGCCCTTGTTTTGAAATTTTTTATCAATAATAATGGAATTTAATTGGTATATTTTCAGAGTTTTATCCCAAAAGAGAGATACAAGTCCCACAACGCAATCATTATCTACTAAAACATAAATATGATTTTTTTTAGAAAAAGAACAATAGGCGATAGTAAATGCTCCGCTTGCAACATATCTATACTGTTCTTCAAAAACATCTATTTTACAAGCACTATTTAAATATTTAAATTCCATTTTCTTAAGTTTAGGATTATTATATTTAAAATAATTAGTAAAAAGTACATCAATTAATCCAGAATAAAAAGATTCATCGCTTGTAGGGCCTGGTATCTTCTTCCCAAAAGAGTTTCTAGTAAGAACAACTAGTAAATCAAGAGATTTATTATCCATCCCACTTGAACAAGTGCCTTTTAAAGAATTAATATCCGCATTAATAAATCCATTATCATAATAAAATAGAATTCCATAATATTCATCATTTTTAGGTAAAAGTAATTTACATGTTTCTTTTTTTAGTAATTTGTAATTAAAAAGAGAAGAAAAGAATTTAGATAACTCATCAAAAGAAATCATAAAATACTCTGAAATATCACCTATAAATTCTAATGCCTTGTTGTTCCCATCAATAAAATTAGAATAAGAAAGTAACCTTGTATTATATCCTGATCTAATGTTAATATCATTGGGCAAGAATATATTATTTATTATGTATTCTTCTAATTTCATGCTTGAAACTACTTCTACTACTTTCTTTAATAAAAGAAGAATAGTTTTTGAATTATTAGATAAATTTAAATCACCTAAACTGTTATTATTTAGATAAGAAATTACATCAGGAAATTCTATACTCAAAGTACTTTGTTTGAAATCATACAAAATCTTTTCTAAATCATTTAATTCTAAATAGAATTTTTCATTTTGGTATTTTCTATTAATATCATCTTGCAAGTCTTTTATTTTACTTTTTCCACTTATTACTTTGGAAACAGAAAATGAATAAGTATTATTTAGTTCTGGAATTAATTTATTTAAGGGTGTTTCTAAATCAAGCAGCCCTTTTTCGACTAATTGATATAAAGAAATGATAATAAAAATTTTAGACATAAAACTAAATGAGAAAAGAGAATCATCTTTGATCTTTAAATTAAGAGATTCATTTAGATATCCAAATGATGTCTTAAACTCTATTTTGTTTTCTTTGAATATTTCTAAATGACCACTAGGATTATATTTATAAACTAGATTTTTTATTTCTTCTTCTAAATAAAGCATTTTTATAAGAATATAAGATTATAAATAATCATTCTTTGTCCGCAATTATCTTATCTCGAAGAGAAACATATTCATCAACATTAATTTTCCCTGACATAAACAAAGTGTTTAATTCGGCTAATTTAATAGATTTATCCATCTGGATTGTAGAATTATTTCTCTCAAGTATATTAATATCATTTCTTCCAACTATTCTCTCATTTTCTTCAAAGGGAACAAAATCTATATCACTAGATTCTAATACCTCCGGTACAATATTAGAAGTAACTTCATTTGTAACAAATTCCTTGTATAAATTACTAAATTCTTCTTGTAAAATTTCTTTTAATAATAAAGGTACTTCAATATCTCTATGTGTGTCATCTTGATGAAAAGTTATTCTAATTTTTTTGTTGTATGTTTCTTTAATACTAATTAAATCAGAAATCATCACATCTAAAAGAATCTTATAACCATCTTCATTAGCCATCAATTTAAATCTATTATCTTTAAGAATTAGAAAATATTTATCCACCTTACGATAAATAGGAACTCCATTAAAACTAGTTTTCGTCTCTTTAACTTTAAACTCATCTTGAAAAATTTCGGGTTTTTTTTCATTTCCCGTATTTTTCCTCATGGCTATAAAAATAAAAATCAATACAGGAAGAAAAAATATAATAAAAATAATTGGAATAATAACATTTTCGTTTTCCCCAATTCCTATCAGAAATATAAAAACCAATAAGAACGCAATACTTGTAATTAAAACTATTTTTGATCCTTTTTTATTATTCATTTAGCACCTCAATTAATTATACATTTTTAATCATATTTTTTAATAATAACAACAAAATTTATAAATTACATTTAAATTGGTAGTTTGATTTCACCAATATCTTAAAATATACCCAAAAATTATATATATTCGGATTATTTATGAAATTTCATCATTATAAATTTGATAAATCTTATATTTCTTTATTAAAATAGATACATAAATAATTATTAGTTTCTGTAAAAAAAACCTAATCATTTTTAAAATAAGTGGTTTTTAGCTAAAACATGCAGTATTTATTGTAAAAATTTACAATAAATCAGAAAAAATGAATCAAAACAAGTTATTGTTATCTATAATTAAGCAGTTCACTACTGTTTTATAGTGAAAATAGAGTTTTTATATAGCGCAAAAAAAGTTGCTATAATGACTAATTTAAGAGTATGTCTTTGTCTAGTTCAAGAGTTTTTTGTTAGAATATATATTTTATTACCAAACTTGGCATATAGCTTGCAATTAATAGTTACTATTTCAATCATTGCTACTTTTACCTCATATGGCATGTTCTCTATTTTCCTTCTTTAAATTTTTTTGAGTACTCTTCCATACACTTTCTAATGATTTCTTTGGCTTCTGCCGGTCCTTTGGTATCTAATATAGCCGTAGTTTTATTTTCTAAAGTCTTGTAAACTTCAAAGAAATGTTTAATTTCTGTTATAACATGATGAGGTAGTTCAGATATATTAGTATAATTCGACATTGCGGGATCTTTAAATGGAACTGCGATTATCTTCTCATCAACAGAATCTTGATCAATCATTTTTATTATACCTATCGGATAACATTCAACCATACATAGTGGTTCAATATCTTCTGAGCATAATACCAACACGTCAAGTGGGTCGTTATCCTCAGCGTGAGTTAATGGAATAAATCCATAGTTCGCTGGATAATGAGTTGAGGTAAATAATACTCTATCCAGAATTATCATACCAGTTTGTTTATCTAATTCATATTTCTTTTTAGACCCCTTAGATATCTCAATTACTGCAATAAATTTTTCGGGTGTTACTCGTTCTTTACCTAAATCATGTAGAATATTCATTTTTACTCCTTTTTTTGTGTAGTACTCATAGATTTTTTGACAATCCAATTAATATTATAATCCATTTTTTTTGGTAACATTAAATTTTGCTCCAAATCAAATATGAACTTTCTAAAAAAAGATGCTAAAAACGTGAGAATCTTCGTTATTTTAGAATCTTTTCCGATGGATAATGGGGTTTTAGCTATATTAAAAGGTTATTTTTCAGGATTATTTGAAATATTTAAAATATCTCAATTTATAACTTTTTTGTACCTAATACCACTTTTCTTTTATATTTATCTTTGTAGATACTGCTAATTATTTTTAACAAACAATTTTCATATGTACCAAACCAATGATAGTCTTTCCAAGATATAGTTAACTCGCAACTAATTTAATAGCATCAACATCAACTTATTCTTAATTTAGTAAAGTACCCATTCCTTTTAAGGAGTTATTGCTAACAAAAAGAGCAATACAATAAGAAGTTTTACCTACTATATTATATAGTATTTTGAAAAAAAACTTATTTTTTGTAAATAATAATAAAATTTTAAAATATTGCTTATAATTAAAATATAATATTTAAGTATAGTTATAATAAATACTTATATAAGGAGCAAAATATGACAATAAATCAGATTAAATATTTTATAGCAGTCTATGAAATAGGTTCTATATTAAAAGCATCTAAAGAATGTTATGTCTCTCAACCAGCAATTTCTCAATCAATACTATCGTTAGAAAGAGAATTTCAATTAAACCTTTTTCAACGTTCTGGAAAAACTCTCATAAATACCACGGAAGGACAATTTTTCTATGAAAAGGCAAAGAAAATACTTGAAGATGTAAATTTGCTTGAAAATAGGATGAAGGAAATATCAAATGGGTCTAATATTTTAAGAATAGGTGTTCCTCCTATGATTGGGTCATTCTTATTTCCAGACATATTTTTAAAATTTTGTAACAAAAACCCGAAAATTGAATTTTCTATTTTAGAAAGTGGTTCTCTTCATATTAGAAATAGGATCGAAGATAAAAACATTGATTTAGCTTTAACAATATTAGATAAAGATAGGGATGAATTCTATAATACAATCCAAATAATGGAGACAGAACTTTATTTTTGTGTATCTAAAAAGAACCCTCTTTCAAATAAAAAAATATTAACAATAAACGATATAAAAGACGAATCTCTCATTCTAATGAAAGAGGGTTCTTTTCAAAACCCTTTCATACACACTTTGTTTAAAACTGTCAATGTCAAACCTAAAGTAATTTTATATTCTTCGCAATTAAATACCATGAAAAAGTTTGTATCTTATAATGCTGGAAGCGCATTTTTATTTAAGGAATTAATAGATAAAAATGATCCTGATATTGTAGGTATCCCACTTTCTGAAGAGTTTAAAATTAAAATAGGTCTTATTTGGCCTATAAATAGTAAACCCGAAAAGAACATTATTAAATTTATAAACTTTATAAAAAAATACAAATATAAAGAAAATTAAGCGTTTCATATAAGCAAAACTTATATAATATAATAAATAAGTATATTCTCTTATTAATAATTATTCGTAATAAGTGTTAAAATAATAGTAGGAGAGATTATATGAATGAAAAAAAGAAGTTAAATATAAATTTAATAGTTCGTAGTATAGGAAAACGCTTCCAAAATGATAGGTCTTTTTTAATATTAACAGTGTCTATTCTTGTTATATTTCTAACTAGTTTATTTGCTAGTCTTATTCAAAGTGATTTTCTTAATGTTAAAGTTTCGACTGTTAATTTTGAAGCAAGAGACAATCAAGTCGTTGTTTACGATTTATATGTACCTAAAAGTGCAACTCCAGAAGATAAAGCGCCTTTAATTGTTATTATTCCAGGTTTTCAAAGAACAAGAGAAACTCAAGGGCATATCGCTTTAGAGTTAGCAAGAAGGGGATATGTAGTTATTAATATTGACCCATACTCACAAGGAGACTCCACTTCCTCCGCAGGAGTTCAAGGAAGTGCTATTGCATCCGTTGAAGGATATGGCTCCTTCGATATTATTGATTATGTATATGATAATGAGACCGTATATCCATTTGTTGACAAAGAAAGAATTGGTGTGACTGGTCATTCTGCAGGTGGTAATGCTGCATATCAAGCAGCCGTCTACTTTGGGAAAAGAGCAGTTGATAATAACGGTATCTCAAAAGTTCATTCTGTATATATTACAGGATATATTATTTCGATTGATTCAAGTATTGCTTATGCAAAGTCTAATATTGGACTAGACTTTGCCCTATACGATGAAGGAGCATTTAGAAATAAAATAAACCCTAATAGTTCAGATTCTGTATCTAAATCAGATATGACTTGGTCAGTAGAAGCACATGATTTAGTCAATAGTGGATTAAATCAAAACGCAGAAAAACCAATATCTCTAAGTGAGGAAATTAAACTTGGTTATATTTATGGAAATCCTAACCTTAGGAATATGCGACAAGTCTTTAATACTCCCACAATACACGCTTTTCAACCATATGACACATTAGCAAATAGTCAATTAATATCATTTTTTGAAACTAGTTTTTCTTTTTATAATGATTATATTGAACCAACTAGCATGGTTTGGATATACAAAGAAATATTAACTACAATTAGTTTAATATTCTCTCTTATTTTAATCGTTCCACTCGCCACTATATTATTTAGAATACCTTGGTTTAAGAGCAGTATAAAAATGCCAATTTATAACCTAGACAGTAGAAGAAAGATAAGTATAGTTTTGTATATTGTAAGTTTCGTTATATGCGCTAGTTTCGCTGCATTAATGTATTTACCAGCATCAAAACTTACATTAACTCTTTTTAAAGATGCATCTAACTCCAATAATACTTGGTTCTTCCCTCAAAGAATGACAAATGCGGTCGCAGTATGGGCGGTACTAAGTGGTTTATTTAGTATGTTTATATTTACTTCAATTCATTTCCTTGATGGGTATTTGAAAAAAATGTTATATAATGACCCATTTGAAATATCTAAAAGTTTCGATAGCTGGGGAGTAAAGACAAAGTTAACCAATGTTCTTAAAACAATAATCATAGGTTTAATTGTAGCTATTTCTTATTTTGTTATTTTAATGATTATTTACTCAATATTCCATGTTGACTTTAGATTTTTATTCTTGATGGCAGCAAGACCAATTAATTTAAAAGTTGTATTACAACTATTAATGTATTTTCCTTTATTCTTTGTTTTCTATTTTTCTAATTCAATTAGGGTTAATGCTAGCCAAATGAACGGAAAATTAAGAGAATTCCCTAAATTAATGTTAGCTGGACTTATTAACATAGCAGGTTTATCAATATTATTAATAATCCAATACGCATCTTTTGCAAGTACTGGAACCGTTGCATTTACAGAACTTCCTGACGGAACAACACAATGGTTGTATATAAATATTTTATTTACTCTTATCCCTGTCATGTTCTTAATGCCAATATTTAACAGATTATTTTATAAAATATCTGGAAACACTTATTTAGGCCCAATTATTATTACTATTATTTTTATTATTATGAGTTTAAACAACTCAGTATCATATATACCTATTTAAAGGTAAAAAGGAGAAAAATTATGAAAAAAATTATTTTATGTTTATGTTTGTTCTTGTTTGGAGTTATATTAGTTTCTTGTGATAACACACCAAAAACTATTAACTACACTGTTAGTTTTGATACCGATGGAGGTAGTGTTGTTCTCCCACAAGTTGTTAAAAATGGTTCAAAAGTTTCTAGACCCATTAATCCTACCAAAGAGAATTATTCGTTTAATGAATGGTATAATGGTTCTTTTAAATGGAATTTTGATGTTGATATTGTAAAAGAAGATATTACATTAAAAGCACATTGGTTATCGTTAACTTCTAATCCAACTGAAATAGGTATGTCAAATGACCCATTTTCATCCACAATAGTATGGAGAGCAGCAGGAGCTTCTAGTAATGATGTTGTTGTAAGTATAAAATCTTCTAGCGAAACAGTATTTTCTACAATTGAGGGAACTATTGTTATTGATGATTCTAATGAAATGAATTATGTTAGTTTCACTCCTACAATAACTCCCCTTGGTGGAGAGTATAGTGTTAAAATAACTTCAAACGATGTTGATTTTAATGTTGATGGTACATTATTATTTGGAGGGAATGGAACACTTGATAATCCTTATTTAGTTTCCAAACCTTCAGATCTAATTGGCCTTGTTAGTGATGCTTCTTATAGTAGTGCTCATTTTAAACAAATTAAAGATATTTCATCCACATTATCTAACCCTATTACTATAAACGATGATAGAAAAATAACATTTAGTGGAGTATATGACGGAGGAAACTACTCATTATCATTTACAGGTAATGGTGGCTTATTTCACGAAATAACCGCATCAGGAGTCGTTAAAAATATCAATATACCTACAGATAGTGTAGTAATAACTTCATCTGATTCTAATACCTATCCAGTAGGAGCAATAAGTGATATAAATCAAGGTCTAATTGAAAATGTTACAAGCCGAGCAATGATTAATGATCCGCATTTACAAGGTTCACTAACTAAGTTTACAACAGTTCCACTAGATGGGCTATATGGGTGCGGAAGTGTAGTAGGAAAGAATACATCAACAGGTATTATTAGAAATGTAACTGTAAGTGGTGCTGGTTCTGTAAAAGCAGGAAGAGGAGCAGGAGGAGTAGCATCATGGAATTATGGATTAATCGAGGAAGCAACCGTAAGTGCCACTTTACCTGCTGGAAATAATGCTAACAGCGGAAATTCTTCAAATACTTATAGTTTTTGTGGTGGAATTACTGGATTTAATTTCGGAACAATTAGAAAATCTAGCGTGAGTGGTAGAGTATTTGGACAAAGCGCTTGGGGATCAGTAAATAATAAATTAATAAATGTAGCTTTCGGTGGAATTACTGGATATAATAGTGAACTTGGTGTTATAGATGAATGTTCATTCGCCAGAGCAATGACATCAAAAGAATATATAGCAAAAAATAGAGCGGAAGAGTTAGGAGATAATAAAAACAATCTAGGGGTTGCATCTATTCATGGAGACGCTTATATCGGAGGAATTGCTGGTATTAATGACGGTCTAATTCAAAATGTTTATGTAGGTGGGGCTCTTATTGGTGGTAGAGATTATATAGGTGGGATTAGTGGATTAACAGGTTCTTCATCTATAATAAAAAACTCATATGTATTCGCAGAACTAGCAGTAAAGGATGTTGAGGGAGTCAAAGTTAATGTTGCTAGTGACTTAACAACTTTAAGTATTTACAATATAGCTCCAAGTGGTTATGATGAAAGTACAACTTTCTATAAACCTCTCTTAAATTCAATTACTAATGCAATATGGGTACCTGGAGCTTTAGAAGCACCAATAGTCAATGTATTCACAAGCGATGATTTAGCAAAAGTAGGAAACAAGTTTAATCAAAGCGGGTTACTTTTATGGCAAACAGGTGCAGTAACAAATGTTGATATTGTATTAGAACATTTAATGATTGGAATAAATGATGTTGTTTCAGTTGATTATGTTGTATATCCAGATACTGCTCCAGATACATACACTACTTGGAGTTCTGATAATCCAGCTGTTGTTCAAATTGTAGGACCTGGTTCAATAAAGGGTATTAGTGCTGGAACAGCAATCATTACAGTAACTACAAGAGATGGAAATTTTACTGATAGTATTGAAGTAGAAGTAGCAGACTATATACACGCAGACAGTGTTATAGTTTCATCACCTGAATTTGTGCTTCCTACTCCTAATGATGCAAGTGATAGGAAAGAGATTGAAATAGGTACTACCATTTCTTTTGAAGCAATATTTAGTCCTGATGAAACAGAATTCAAAGGATTTAGTTTAGTATCCTCCAATTCAAGAGCAACTGTTAGTGGTCACACCGTGACATTTGTTGTTGGAAGTGGTGCTGGAAATGTATCGATTACCATTACATTTGAAGACTCTTCTCTTAGTTCTTTAGAATTTAGATTTAAAACTATTCCTTCTAGTGTTATTCCAGATGGTGTTCCTATCTCTAGTGTAGTTGTTAATGCAGATACTATTACTTTACCTCAATCTAATTTATCAACCGATAGACAAGACATTGAAGTAGATACAGTATTTACTCTTTCAATAGATATACTTCCAGAAAATGCAACAAATAAAAATTATGTTATTTCTAGTTCACAATTAGGAATAGCAACAGTGAGTGATCACACTGTAACTGTTATTGGGCTTGGTTCGTTTTCTATTAAGTTAACCTTTGAAGATACATCGGTTGGAAACTCTGGCGTATTAGAATATAGATTTAATGGCACTCCCGCTTCAATAGTTCCAACAGAAGCAAGCGTGACAGTTTCAAGTGATTTTGATTTATTTCCAGAACCAGGAAATGATACTAGAGTTGCCCTATATTATGATACTGTTATTGTTTTAACTTTGGAATTCGAAGGAACAGATATAACTACATACACAATTACTGTTACAAATGGAAGACTAATTGTTGTTGGAAATGTTATTACAGTTAGAAATTCAGGACCTGGAAATGTATCAATAACTATTAAGTTTGATGATCCAAGTTTACCTGATTTAACTTATAACTTTATTACTGTAGAAAATTGAGGAGGTTATTATGGATATAATGCAAGAATCACTTGAGTTTCATAAAAAACATCACGGCAAAATAGAAATAAAAAATAAATTTCCTATTAACGATATGCACGATATGTCACTAGCCTACACCCCTGGTGTGGCTAGTAGCTGTTTAGCAATCAAAGAAAACCCCGAATTAGCATATGAACTAACTTGTAAAAGAAATACTATAGCTGTTATTAGCGATGGTACTGCCGTTTTAGGTTTAGGAGATATAGGACCTCTTGCTGGATTACCAGTAATGGAGGGAAAGTGTGCACTATTTAAAAAGTTTGGAGGGCTTGATGCGATTCCTATTGTATTAAATACAAAAGACGTTGACGAGCTTGTAAGAACAATATACCTATTAAGCCCTTCCTTTGGTGGTATTAATCTCGAGGATATATCTGCTCCAAGATGTTTTGAAGTTGAAAGAAGATTAATTGAGATGTGTGATATACCAGTATTCCACGATGATCAACATGGAACAGCTATTGTTTGTGGTGCGGCTTTACTTAACGCACTTAAATTAGTTGGTAAAAAAATAAAAGATGTAAAAATAGTTATCAATGGAGCAGGATCTGCAGGTATTGCTATAGCGAAGTTTATCATTGATTTAGGAGCAAGACATATTATTCTATGTGATAGATTTGGTACCATTTATAGAGGAGCACCAAATTTAAATTCTGTATGGGAAGAAATGAGCTTGTTAACTAATGAAAATAATTTAGTAGGTCAACTATCTGATGCTATCAAAGGAGCAGATGTATTTATTGGTGTAAGTGTAGGAAATATTGTTTCGAAAGAAATGATAACTAGTATGGCTAAAGATTCAATTGTATTTCCACTAGCTAACCCAACTCCAGAAATTTCTAGAGAAGAAGCTTTAATTGCTGGGGCGAGAGTTGTTGGTACAGGAGTATCTAACAAACCAAATCAAATTAATAATTCTCTAATATTCCCTGGTCTATTTAAAGGAGCACTTCATGGTGGAGCGAAGAAAATAACAAAAGAAATGGAAATTAGCGCTTGTCTTGCTTTAGCCAAAATAGTGAAACCGAATGAATTAAAAGAAGATTATATCCTTCCAAATATTTTTAACAAAAAAGTAGCATCTCATGTGAGCAAAGCAGTGATTAAAGCGATAAAATGAAAAAAACTATTATTTTATTACTTTTAATCTTTTCCGCTTTTGTTTCTTATTCATGTGTGAACATTGATGAACCTATTATTGACGATAGTGAAAATATTAAATTATTAACAGGAACAGATTTAACAAGCGAATATATAATTTGGAATGGAAGACACTTATTTAAAGATGATAGACAATATTTTTATAATACAGCGACAGGTTTTATTATTTGTTTTGACGGAAGAGAAGTTATAATAAGTTTAATCTTAGAAAATAGTAACCAAGATATTTATTTTTCAATATTCAAAGATAAAGAGGTTTTATTAGATAGTAATGTTTTTTCAATTAGTGATTCGGAAGATATTTTAATTTCATTTGATGAACCAGGGATTCATTACATAGAATTAGTAAAACGTAGTGAGCCACAGGATGGTGAAACATCTCTTAAAAGTATTGAAACAAACGGAACTTTCAAAAAAATTGAAAAGGAAGAAAAACCACATTTCTTATTACTTGGTGCATCTGGTATTTCAGGTCACGGTGCATTAGGACTTCCAAATACTCCAAGATCAACTGCTAACTCTTCATCACTTCATTCATTCGGTTACTTGACAGCTAAAAATTTTAATGGAACCGTAGAGTTTGTTTCTAATTCAGGTTGGGGGGTCGCTTTTGGTTTTAATAATCAATCAACAACCAACAATATTTTAAACGCTTATGACTACTATGGAATTAGCTCTAGCGAAAAACTTATTGGAGAGAATTATGAACATAATAATTACATCCCAGATGTAATTATTGTAAATGCTGGAGGAAATGATTACAGTGCTGTTATAAATAAGCTTACAGGTTTTGAAAAGCAAAATAAAATTGATGAATTCAAAGCTGCAGTATTTAGTCTATTAATGAAGTTAAGAACAGATGCACCTGACGCATTAATTATTTGGACAATGACTTCTGGTTCATTAAATGGGAACGCTGCACTAAGTGTAATCAATCAATTAGAACAAGTTGATAAAGCTCATATACATATGATTGTTATTAAAGATGTAGGAGAAGGAGCCCCAGCTGGAGCAAATGGACATTGTAGTTATCTAACTCACCAACTTAGTGCAGAGGTATTATCTGATGCGATTGAGCAATTTAGCAAACTAAAAAGAGTGGTAAATTAATCAAAAATATATACATGTACATTAATTAAAAATTAAACAAATTTCATTATTTCTCTCTTATCTAAATAGTTTAATACTATAGTTTAATGTTTCCCTTAAATACTGGTTTTAATTGTTTGATTAACTCAGTTTAAACTATATAGGCAATGAACTATAATGACACAGATTAAACTTATTCTCATAGTATACTTAAAAGTCTCTTTTAGCACTATAAATAAATTAGAATTAAAATGAAGGGGAAGTTTGAAAGTTAAACAAAAGGATGATACTAAGATGAGTGATATTCTAGAAACTGTTAATACAAAGCAAAAAATTGTTCAATTCCATATCACAAAATTTTGCATTAAACTAATGTTATGTAACTAAATCAATATTAGTTTAAGGTATTTTAGTAATATTATATACATTTATCTTGAATTTTTAGTGGAAATATTTTTAACAAAAAAGAAAAAGGCATTTAAAAAGAGACATATTTTTAAGTCATATGTCTCTTTTATCTCGATTCAAAGTAATAATATATGTCCCATCTTCAACAAATTAAGGATAAAATCTCTCGAAAATCCAAACATAGTACACCCAGTAGATTGAAAAAAGAAATAATCCACATGTCATTACCCAATATGAAATTAAAAAAAGCTTTTTTATAAATTTAGATTTCGTTTTCAAAAAATGTGTAAATAAAGTATAAATTATAACAATTAAAGTAACAATAATATATGCTATTATTTCCACCCCAATGAGAAAACCACTATCTTTTGGACTCCACCTCCGAATAGTAGGAAACAAAATATAAAATAAAAAAAGTAAAAGTAAGAATATTGAAGAAACACTTAAAACGATCTTTTTTTCCTTCTTTGATAACGTAATTTTATCTTCCATATCCTACACAACAATGACTATATTTATCACTCCGCCACTACCTTCAAACAGTAATTTTTGTATTATAATCAAAATAATTGATTTATACAAACAATAAATTTTACTTCCTAGTTTACTTCAATAAAACATTTCACTACAATTATTCTTATATTACAAAATTATAAATAAAAGTAAAATGTTATAAAAACATATGTAAAATATTTGAAAACATGAAAATATATTCAAAAATACTAAATTATTATTAAAAAAACCGAAAAAAATTAAATATGAAGTATTATCAATTACTTTTGTAATTCATACCTTTTCAATAAGATTTCAAGAAAATTATTTTTTTTTACTAAATAAAAGATCTAAAATTGATAAAACACTATCAACTTGTTCACTTTGTTTCACTCCAAAAATACACTCATTACAAAAATGCTCACAATTGTTCGTAATTATATTATAACCTTTTTCTCCTAATTTACTAAGAGCATATTTAACTACTTCATCACTATTTTTCTTAGTTTTAAGTTCTTCTTCGGTAAATACTCTAACTTCTAAAACGCCATTTCTTAAAAATGTTTTTAAATCACTTATAAGCACTAGAGCGTCCTCTGGATTAAGTTCCCTAGATAATGAGCCAAACTGAATGATATTAGCATCATCAACATATATTCCGTGATGATAGTATAAACCTCTACTAACTCTTATTTGATCGCCATAAACAGGCAATATATCATCTCTAAAATTCACAAAAGTTCCCTCCCTTAACCTATTTTTAAAAAAAATCTAGCTTATTCTTTTTGCAGGTTAGTATTAACAAATCCACTACTATAAAAATTATTAAATCTCTCGTGAGTAAAAATACAAATTACCCCAAATGTAAAAGTCCCAATTAAATTTAAAATTAAATCTTCCATAGTATCAATAAGTGCGTATTTATAACCTTCAGGATTTCTAAAAAAATCCGCAATCTCTCTATCTGTTCCGCCAAGCACTTTGTCAGATGATCCACCATTAAAAAAAGGAGGCATATCAGGAATAAATTTTTGCATATTTGAACTAAAAAATGTATCAACTAAAAACTCCGCAAATTCCCATAAAAGTTCTAAGGCAAGAGCCATAGTAAGAGCCGATATCAAAGAAACGACAAATCTATGTTCTAAATTTGAATTTCTAGTTAGAAAATCAAAAATACAATAAGCTGTAAAAGCAATACCAACTCCTGTAAATAAATGAAGCATTGCATCCCACCAATGAACAGTATAATATAACATAAACATTTCACCAATTACAGCCATAATTACAAAAGAATGAATAAAGAAAAGAATGCTTGCTGAAATCTTGATATTTTTATATTTCTTTATTAAAAATAAAATTGCCGAAATAAGAACTCCAACGAATGACTCAACCATAATAAGTAAGCCTTTTTGAAATTCATCTGCATTTGTAATTACAAGAAATAAACCATAAATGATGGCTCCTAAATAAAGAAGAAAAGAAATATCTGTTATTATTTTTTCTTTACTAATATTCACTTTGTTATCTAAAACCACATTATCCACAAATTTCCCTGCCTTTTAATATATAATAGTAATAATAATATACTAAAAGTATAACTTTTTGTTTTCATATGCTAATTGCGGAAGTTTATTGCAAAAAAAGTGATAATCTACTTATTACTTTCCTTTTTTAATAAAATATCTTTACTTTTCATTAATCTAATTTGGTTAGATCTCTCATTTTCATCAAGTTTAAAACGAATTATTTTAATATTCTTTTCAATTTCTGGAATCATTATATGCTCAATTGCATTAACTCTTCTTCTTGTTCTTTCAATTTCTCTGGCTAAAATATAACAAGTCTTTTCTAATTCAGCTAAATGTATGATTTCAATGAATAAATCTTTTAAATCATTAATAACTATATCAAGACTACTTGAAGTATCAAGAATAGAATATAAAAAACTTAATTTTGATAAATCAAAAGAAATTTTAGGAACAATAGTATTCATAACTGATTTATTTAAAACCGTTACTTCTAGTTCTTCTTCTTTTCCAAATCTCTCTACTAATTCACGGTCAAAATGGGCAACTAAACATCTATTATAACTTTCCATAATCTTAAAGAACTTATCTTCGACTAAATTTCTTAAATCTTTATAATTATTGATAACAATAAAAAACTCCTTGATCATTTCATCTAATTTATCTTTTAGAAGATGATGACCTCTTAAGGAAACACTTAATTGATTTTTAAGTTTCGTTAGTTCCAACCTAGTTGGATTAATTGCATCAGCCATTATTTATTAGTAATACTTTTCAATATATTTTTCATTAATACGTTTTAATTCTGATTTAGGAAGTAATCTAAGTAACTTCCAACCAAGTTCTAAAGTTTCAAAAATAGATCTATTTTCATATTCACCTTGGGAAATATAGTTTTCTTCAAACTCTTCCGCAAATTTAGCGTATAGTTGATCAATTTCTGAAAGTGCACTTGCTCCTAATACACTAGCTAGTTCTTTAGCTTCTTTACCTCTTGCATAGGATGCAAATAATTGGTTCATCGTGTTCGCATGATCTTCTCTTGTTTTTGATTCTCCAATACCTTTATCTTTTAATCTTGAAAGAGAGGTTAATACATCAATTGGAGGAGTTATTTTTTTATGAGATAAAGATCTTGATAGGATAATTTGTCCTTCCGTAATATAACCAGTTAAATCAGGGATCGGATGAGTCTTATCATCTTCAGGCATAGTTAAAATAGGAAGTTGAGTAATTGAACCTTTAAGCCCTTTTACTCTTCCTGCTCTTTCATATAATGAAGCTAAATCAGTATACATATATCCAGGGTAGCCTCTTCTTCCAGGTACTTCTTTTCTAGCTGCAGATATTTCACGAAGCGCTTCTGCGTAATTAGTAATATCAGTTAAAATAACAAGTACATGCATACCAAGCTCGTAAGCTAAATATTCTGCTGTAGTAATAGCCATTCTAGGAGTTGCAATTCTTTCAATTGCAGGATCAGATGCTAAATTAATAAATAAAACTGTTTTATCAAGTGCTCCAGTATCTTTGAAATTCTCAATAAAATAATTAGACTCTTCAAAAGTAATTCCTATTGCCGCAAAAACAATAGCAAATTTATCACTAGCATTTAGTACTTTTGCCTGTCTAACAATTTGAGCAGCAAGTTTATTGTGAGAAAGACCAGAACCAGAAAATATCGGTAACTTTTGACCTCTTACAAGCGTATTTAACCCATCTATTGCAGAAATTCCTGTTTGAATAAATTCATTTGGATAATCTCTTGCTACTGGATTTAAAGGTGCTCCATTAATATCTAATTTCTTACTAGCAAGAATTTTACTTTTTCCATCAATTGGATTACCCATACCGTCAAAGACTCTTCCTAAAATATTAGGAGAAACTGATATTTCTAATCCATGTCCTAAAAAAGAGACTTTTGCATCATCAATCTTTAAACCTTGTGAACTTTCAAATAACTGAACAAGAGCTTTATCATTGTCAACTTCTAAAACTTTACCATAACGTATCTCTCCGTTTTTAAGTTTTATTTTAACTAATTCATCAAATTTAACAGATCTAGTCTTCTCAACTAGCATTAAAGGTCCAACTACTTCTTTAATTGTTTTATATTCTAATATTCCCATTTTATGCACCCTTCTCTAATGAAATAATCGATTCAATAATAGAGTTATATTCCTTATCAAGTTTTTCCTCTTCAACGTATTTAAATCTACCAATTATTTCTCTTACTGGTATTTCTTCAATTTCCTTGAATTTACTTATTTGATTTAATTTTTTATTTGCCATATCTATAAATGAATAAATAAGATTTAAAAGAACGTATTCTTTTTTCGAAGAAGAAAAACTATCTACTTTATCAAAAGCATTTTGTAATAAAAAATCTTCTCTAATCATTTGAGCCTCTAAAAGTTTTAAACGATCGGAAAATGATAAAGTATCCATACCTACAAGTCTAACAATTTCTAAAAGTTGTTCTTCTTCCTCTAAGACTCTTTGAGCTCTTTTAATAAAACTTGACCATCTTGGAAAGTTATTATCATCATAATATTTTGTTATAGTTGAATCATAAAGAGAATAACTCTTCAACCAGTCAATTGCTGGAAAGTGTCTTTTATAAGCAAGACTTGCGGATAAAGACCAGAAAACTTTCACGATCCTAAGGGTAGCTTGTGAAACTGGTTCTGAAGTATCTCCACCAGCAGGAGAGATAGCTCCGATTGCAGTAATAGCACCTATTTTATGAGATAGAGTCTCAACTAAACCTGCTCTTTCATAAAACTCTGATAATCTAGATCCAAGATAAGCTGGATATCCTTCTTCACCAGGCATTTCTTCTAATCTTGAAGACATTTCACGAAGTGCTTCCGCCCATCTAGAAGTAGAATCTGCCATAATAGCTACTTTATATCCCATATCTCTATAATATTCTGCAATTGTAATTCCTGTATAAATAGATGCTTCTCTGGCTGCTACTGGCATATTGGAAGTATTAGCGATTAAGACTGTTCTGTTCATTAAAGGTTGTTTAGTATAAGGATCAATTAATTCAGGAAATTCCATTAATACATCTGTCATTTCATTTCCTCTTTCACCACATCCTACATAAACAATAACATCACAATCACTCCATTTAGCTAATTGATGTTGAACAACGGTCTTCCCACTTCCGAAAGGTCCAGGGATTGCAGCAATTCCACCTAAAGCAATAGGAAATAAAGCATCAATTGTACGTTGACCAGTTTTCATAGGTATTTTTGGTGCTAGTTTTTTTAGTACTGGTCTAGGTCTTCTAATCGGCCAAAGTTGTAACATTGGAACCAAAACTTCTTCCTCATCTATATTAGTATATACTACTATAGTTTCTAAAATGTTTTTAGTTCCTTCTAAAACTTTAGTTACTTTACCACTTTTATATTTTGGAGATAACATTATCTTATGTAAAAGAGAAGGTGTTTCACTTACTTCACCTAAGATATCTCCCCCTTTAATAGTGTCCCCTACTTTAACAAGAGGTTTAAAATCAAATCCTTTTTTAGTATCTAATCTATCAATATCAATACCTAGCGGTATTGTAATTCCTTCTTGTTCATAAATCTCTTTTAATGGTCTTTCAATTCCATCAAAAATATTACCTATTAAACCAGGAGCAAGCCAAACAGAAAGAGGTTCACTTGTCAAAAAGACAGGATCTTCTACACCTATTCCAGCTGTTTCTTCATATACTTGAATACTGGCATTTTCACCACGCAGTTCAATTACTTCTCCTAGAAGTCTCTTTTCTCCTACTCTAACAACATCATAAACTTGAGCACTAGAAAGACCACTTGCGACAACAAGAGGACCAGATACTTTAATTATTCTTCCAATTATTTCTTTATCACTCATTTATATTTCTCCTTATCCGTTAAAAAATATTAATTCCGATCGCACTTTTTACAAGTTCACCTAATTTATCTGTCTCAACACCCTTAGTATAAATCGGTAATGTAAGAATAATTGGTGAAACACTTTCTTGATAATTAGCTTTAATATCTTCAATTAAAGAACCAACTATTTCATCAATTACAACGATACCACAATCTTCTTTTAAGATCTCTAAAACTTTTTTTCTGGCATTTTCCTTATCCACAACAAAAACATGAAATCCAACGGAATTAAATATTTTAATATTTTCATTGACTGAAACGGCATAACACTTACCCATTTACCACCTCTTTTAGATAAAAGATACTCTTTATATCAGTTACTTCTTTGAATTTTCTCAAAATATAACATGAAATTGACCTATCTAACTCATCAGAACTACTAATCTCTAGTACACTATCAACAAGAAGATTTTTTAGATTAATTTCTAAAGTAAAGAGATCTTTATTTAAAAAATATCCATCTAAAAAGACTCCCACTTTCCCGTATTCAAGATTTTTAATCGCATTAAGATTAGTCTCAATTTCTTTTCTAAAATCTGGTCCCGTTTTACTTAAAGAAGGAAGAAGACTATTCTTATCTCTAAAATAGAGATTTAGATTTTTAAAAAGAATTTCTTTTTCGAATAAATCATGAAAAAATGAATTTTTGACAAGAGATACTTTATCTCTTAAAAATGAAAAGCATTCGCTAGTTATTTTTAATATAAGATCTTTTTCACCCGAAAAACTTAAAGCATTTAACTTTTCATATAGTGGATAATAAGAACTTTCAATATCTCTTGAACCTAGAATAATTGAATTAATTAATTCATTTTTACCTATACTACCTAAGTCATTATATACTATTTCTCTATTATAATGCTTATTACGATAGACAGATCTAATATTAGAGATATCATAAATAAAGAAAAAATAAAAGAGAGCAAAGTGATCTCTACCTACTAATGAAACTAATTCTTCTTTAAAATAAAAAAGAGATTTCTCCAATCCATCTTCAATAGAAAAAATACAATCTATCCCTGCAGAAAGCAAAAAAGATAACATTTTTTCTTTATCATTCGAAAAATTTTGAAAGTCTTTCTTTTGAATTAAATTAGTTGTCCTCAAACTTAAAATTGAGTTCACATAAATAGGATCAAAATCGCTCATTTAAATAGTGTTTCCCCTAGTAATTTATCAATTTCATCTCTCTTAGAATCAATTAATTCGTCAAAAGAAAAAGAAATATCATAGTAATCACTAATTAATCCAAAACCTCTTTTAATATTGTTATTAAAATCCTTTGATAAATTTATTTCAACTGATTTAGGAAGATCAGTTAATTTATCACAATTTAAATTCTTCGAGCAAAGAGAAGCTTTATACTTATCAAAGTCTTTTTTTGAACAAGTTAACAAATAACTACCTTTTAAATTTTCAGATTTAATTAATCCGGAAACAACTTTTAACAAAGATTCTTTTTCTAAGTTATCGAAATAATTAGTAACTCTATCTATAACTTCATCAATTATTTCTCTTTTTGCTTCTTCAATCTTTTGACTATTTTTAATAGCCAAAGAACTAGTAACTCTAATTAATCTAGAAGTTTCTTCCTCTATTTCCACTTTTTCGTCAAAAATAGCCTTTTCTTTAAAAGAAGAAGTAATATTTTTATACTTTTCATTTGCGTCACTGATTGCATCACTATTAATTTTTTCTATTTCTTTGATAGTTTCTCTTTCAATATATGCAATAATATCTTCATTCATTTAAATATACCTAAATTAAAATGATGTCAAGATAATCAAACTAGCTAGAAGTCCTAAAATAGCATAGGTTTCTACAAGTGCAGTCATAATGATACCTGAAATTCTACCTTCAGGACGTTTTGCTACATGATTAATAGATGCAGCTGCGACTTTACCTTGGTAAATTCCAGATACTAAACCTACTACAGCAATCGGAAGAGAAGAGGCTAAATATCCTAAACCTTGATCAGGAGTAAGGCTAACAACTCCAGCTCCACCAACTAAACCAATCTTATTTAGAATCATGATACCAACTAAAAAACCGTAAATACCTTGAGTTCCAGGAAGAGCTTGTAGTAATAAACAACTTACAAATAACTCTGGCTTTTCACTTGTAACAGCATTTCCAGCACGTCCAGCTATACCAACCCCAATTGCGGAACCGCAACCTGCTAAAAATATTGCAATTGCACCTCCTAAAACAGCGTAAACAACTCCAATTTCCATCTAAATTTCCTCCTTAAATTTTAATGTTATCTAAATATTTTAATTTTATTTCAAGAGGCATAAATAAAGTACCTCCACCATCGTAAAACTTTCCAAAAAATTCTAAATATTGTAATCTTGAATCATGAACATAAGCACCTAGTAACCCAGAAGCAAAATTAATACCATGTCCAATTAAGAAAACAACAATATAAAGTAAAAATCCAATAACTGGAACACCAGATACCATACCAGCAAGTAAATTCATAGTTGAAGCAATAGCAGCACCAGATACGCATAGCGCAAGTATTCTAGAATAACTAAGAACATCAGACAAGTATCCTGTCACATTATATACACCAGCAAGTCCATAAGCAACTTTACCACCAATATTTTTGCCGGATCCAGAGAATAATAAAATAAATGCAATTCCTAGAATAAATAATGGAAAAGCAAATGTAGATAGATCAACTTTTGTCGTTGTATCTCCTAACATCGGTAAAATAATTGGAGGAGAAATTAATACTACCCCAATTAGAATAAAAATCCAACTAATACCTTTTGATAAAGCATCTTGCCAGTTACCATCTCTAAAACTAAGAAATGCCTTAAATGAAAGACCACAAATAATATGAACAATACCTATTCCTACTGAAATAACTAATAGCAAAATTATATCATCTAGAGGGGATAGTAATCCATGAAGTCCGAATGCTTCTAAAAACGGGTACCCAAAAATTGAATTAAAGATAAAACCACCTATAATAGCCATGATTCCTGAATAAAAGAATACATAAAGCATCTTTAAAAATCCACCTTTTGGATGTTTTAATTTAATATATAAAATAGTGAATATGCTTATAACAAGCCCATATCCGATATCACCAATCATAATACCTATAATAATTAAATACCAAAAAGACATCATTGGATTAGGATCAATTTCATGTCTTGATGGAACAGAAAACATATTAGTAATTCCTTCAAAATTAGCAACAAATTTATTGTTTTTTATTACTGTTGGTGCGCTTTCAGTTTTTTCAATATCTTTATATTCGATTGAACAAGTATTAATATCTTTAAATGAACTTTCAAATTCTAATACCTTATCTACTCTTATAAATCCTTCTAAAAAAGCACATTTTTCTAAATAATCATATTTCAAAGAAGAAATATATTTTTGATTTAGAACTTGATCATGATAACAATAAAGTTTATCTAATTTCTCTTTAAATTCTGTAAAACTTAATATTAGTTCATTATTAGATTGAGATATTTTTAAAGTTTCCTCATCAATTAAAGAAATTCTATCTGTAATTTTTATATCATAATTTGGAAGAACTACATTATGGAAAGAAATAGTTTCTAATTTATTAGATAATTCTAATTTCTTACTTTTATCTATATAAATAGCAAGTCCTTTAATATCTTTTTCTTCAAATAATATTTCAAATCCCGCATCTTTAAATAATGATATTATTTCAATTAGATTTGGTAGTTCTTTTTCATTTATTTTCCCAACTATGATATCAACATATTTAGTATCTAAAAAATAAGATGTTGGAACATTAATAGATTGATACATGAGTAGATTCTTCTTTTCCTCACTAAGAGAGTTTAAAGTATTTAAATTATCAAGTATTTCTCTGTTATTAGAATTAATATTAAGAATTACTTCATCTAAATCACTATAATCAACTAAATAATCAGAATAAGTTGCTTCATGAAATGAAAAAGCTTTTTCTTTTTTAGTATATTTAGAGATAGCTTTAATTGCTAAATCAATATCTTTAACTTTTTGATCTAATTGAGTAGAAAAAGAATCCGTAATATACTTGTTATCAAGCATAAAAGAAGAACTTTTTTGGAGATTTTCTACGATTAAATTAAAATCATTTTCTAAAAAATAAATTTTAGCTCTTTTAACTTTTATAATCACTATATCACCATAGCAATAATAGCATTAACAGCTTCATCTACTTGTTTAGAAGCATTTTTCTTGATATTATTAATTATTTTTTCTACTTCTTTATCATTATCTAAGAGAACCTTTTTAATATCACTATCAATTTTACTTTTAACATTCAAAATGTTTTCACTTATATCTTTTTCTAATCTTTCGTTTTCTTTTAAAGCTTCTTTTTCTTTAGAGGCAATCAAAAGTAGAGAATTTTCTTTCTCTTTCAATATTCTATCTTTTGATTCTTTTTCCGCAATAAGTATTTTTTCTAATAAACTAGATTCCATTTATTTTGTACCAAATAATCTGTCTCCACAGTCTCCAAGACCTGGAACGATATATCCCCTTTCGTTTAATTTTTTATCTTTAGCTGCCAAATAGATTGGAACATCAGCATGATGTTTTCTAATGTTATCTATTCCCTCATCACAGCCCACTAATCCAACGTACTTAATGTCTTTCGCACCTTTTTCTTTCAAAATGTCAATTGCTTTTACTGCACTATTTCCTGTAGCAAGCATTGGATCTACTAATATTACTATTCCTTCTTTTATTTCTTCTGGAAATTTAGCATAATATACATTTGGTAGTCTTGTATCTTCATCTCTGTACATGCCTATATGTCCAATTTTAGCAGAAGGAATCATATTATGAATACCATCAGCCATTGATAAACCAGCTCTTAATATGGGCACTATTACCACTTTCTTGGCAAGTTCATAACAAATAGTTTTCTCAATTGGAGTTGTTACTTCAACTTCTTTCACCTCAAGGTCTCTAGTTACTTCATAGGCAATTAGACCTCCTACCTCAGATACGTTTTCTCTAAATGTTTTACAACTAGTGTTTTTATCTCTTATTATAGACATTTTATGTAGGATTAAGGGATGGTTTAGTATAACACAATCTTTCATTTAGCACTCCTCCTCTATTTTTTTTATTTTATCTATTCTCTTCTCATGTCTATCATCATATTTAGAGTTAATAAACTCATCAATCATGCTAATAGCAAGATTAATACTCATAAATCTACCACCAAGGGCAATAACGTTAGCATTATTATGTTCTTTAGCTAATCTTGCTACTTCTTTTTGATAGACTAGAGCACATCTAATACCATTAAATTTATTCAAAGCAATTGAAATACCAATACCAGTTCCACATATAGCAATACTAAAATCATAATTATTAGCAATAATGTTTTCATAAAGATTTTTTGCTACATCGGGGTAATCAACAGAAAGATTACTAAAAACTCCTAAATCATGAATATTGTAAGTATTCTTATAATATTCGACTATTTTATTCTTAAGTTCTAATCCTCCATGATCTGAGGTAATCGCTATTTCCATAAAGCCTCCTTTAACATTATACCATAATCAAATAAATTTTTATAGATAAAAAATTTTTACAATAAATTTCTTTAAAATGCATTCTTGAAAACTATTATTATATACCTTTATTTATGATTATTAAACTTAAAAATATTATTAATTTAATTCCAAAATTTTATTATATGGAATAATAACCAAGCCATAAATCTCCTTAAATTTCTCTATATCACTTATTGCCTCTTCGAGAAGATTATTATTTTTTAAATATATATAAATTGCACAAGATCTTGCTTGAGAAGCAACTTGTTTTTTATAATTAAATTCAACATCTGTAAAACAATCATAATTAATTACTTCACTAGCAATAGATGGATTTTGGTAAAGAGCAGCAACATAAATATAATCATAGAAAAAAGTAACTGGATTTAATGGGAAAACTTTACCAAAGCAATTAAAACTAATAAGTTCTAATTCCATTGTAAAAACATTATCTTGAATAGTCTTTTTTGCCACTGGAGGAGTTGCATATAATAGATTTTTATATTGAATATTATCGTTAAAAACTTTTGAAGATTGATAGATACACTCAACAGGATATTTATTTCCCTTGATATCTAAAAGCAAATTAAACGCACTCAAAGCATTCCCTATAGGGTTCCTGGATTTACTTGATATCTCAAGCACCTTAAAATCTCCATATTTAGCAATTTCACTATGAAAAGCATCAATTGTTTTTTGTTTTTGCGATATCGCAAAACCTCCATAAAAATCAAAAGTAAATACCTTCTCAAAAATCTTATTGTTTTTAACTATAAATGCTAATTTACTTGTCTGTGGTTGTTTCATAAATTCTCCTTTTTTTATTTTTAAACTCACTATCATTTATGTGAAATTTATCAGGTTTAACAGTATAATCATATATATTTAAAAAATATTTTGGATCAATACTCCCAAAATAAAGTATTTCAGCCTGACCACTAGTTGGATTATAACTTTCTAAATTATCTCTAGTATGAATTTTAGCTTTTCGTCTTAATCTATCTTGAAACATTATTTCCATATCACTACAACTTTTTTTTGAGAATCTTGATGCAGCATTGTAATCTGAATATATCTTTTCTATTTCTTGCTTATTTTCATCTTTTTCGAATAGAATAACTGGATTTATTTCGATAACTTTGTACTTAATATTTGGATTTCTATGCGTAAACTCCCTAAATAGAAAATCGTTTGGTTCAGAAACTGATAAACAAATCGCATCTTTATGTTTATCTAGTCTTAAATAATCATTTTGGTGAAATTTTACATTTTTATTTTCTAAATCTATTTTTGGTAATAAACCTATTTCTTTAATCGATGGTATATTTTCTTCTGCAGTAACATGAATTAATTTAGTAATATTTCTATTTTTTATGACTTTTTTAACTGGAATTTCACTCGTCTTCGAATATACTTCAGAACTATCTTGATCAATTAATTTACTATCACTTCCAATAGATTCCATAGTATTTATAAAATCATCATCTAAGTATAACCCACTTATCCCATGTTCACTTGGATCTCCAAAAATTATTGTTTCATCACCTAGTCCACAAATATTTCTTAAATCTTCATTCTTTAAATAGTATCCAAACCCATCATTCCATTTCTCACTAAGTTTTGATTTTTTAATGATATTAGTTTTATTTTCCAGTAAAAGTACTCTATAGAAATAAATGTTTGTAATCATATTATAAAGAAAATCCAGTTTTTTTGTTTGTTCTTCAAATAAACTTGTATAGTTCGGATTTTCGTTAGAAATTTTACTGAAGATTTGAGGTTCAAATTCTTGAATAATTGTCTCCCCTTCAATAAAAGTCGCATCTAATAAAATCAAACTAATTTTAAAGTCCTTTTCAAGTAAATAATCTATTAAACTATAAATTATGATTCCTCTATTTTTATAGTGACCATAATCTAAATGACTATTTATTGATAAATTACAGTAAAAAGTAATAATCTTATCTATAGATACTTCATTTGTTCTATGGTTATTATACATATTTAATGGATGCCCTTGAATATATGCTGGAACATTCGGATAAAATCCAACAACATCCAAAAATTCTTTCAAAACTTGCTTTTCATCAACTATAATTTCGTTATAAGGAATATTACCTATATTAAATATTTTTACTTTATCTTTATGATATATACGATGCAATTTTGATATTGCTTCACTATAACTTGACGCATTATACCAAACAGAGTCATTCTCTATTTTCTCATCTGAAATATACTTTTGAGGAAAAAAACTACGATTTTTATAATAATTTCCCAGAATATCAATTTTAACATTATGTTTATTTATTTCATTGTTAATATCGTATTTTATTTCAAACGGGATAACTAATCTATGTCCATTTTGAGTAACAGTCTCATCTATCTCAATTTCCTTGTCTTTAGTAATAGTTCTCGTCTTTCTTTTAGAATCGTAAACAGTCTTATAACTATATCCACCTTGACTCATTTTCTGAGCTTTTTCCCTGTATCTATCTTTTTGGGAAGATGTTGTTTTATTAAACCAACAATCAGGACATAAATATTTTCCGTTAGAAGTAGTATATGACCACATCGAATCTATTAATCTGTCACCACAATGCAAACAATGTGTGACTCCAGTAGGTGGTTCATAAACCATTTCTGAACGAGCTATTTTATCATAATAAACCTCTTCTATTTCCTCTTTTATAGTTTTCTTTACTTTTATTTCTTCTGTGTAAGTATAATCTTCAAAAACTTTTCTAATCATTATTTTTTTGTTAACAATTCTAAATATTTAAAATAGGGATTAGAATTCATAGTTTGACTAACAGCTTCTTTTATTTTCAATAAACTTTCTTTTTTCGTTGTTTCGAAAAATTTTTGTTTTAGAATCTCCTCATTACTAAAAGCTTTACTTATTGCATTTTGATTAAATACTCTCTCTAAAGTTATTATTCCACGTGTGGATATGATTACACTTGGATCAACTTTCGCAGATTCACTTCTAAGTATCCAACAAAAATTTAGTAGATTATCATCTTTAATTAACTTAGATTCTAATTCTGTATCGTAGTCCCACTCAATAATCATGAATCGATCAAGAGTTGCTGCATCAAGTTTATTTCTACCAGTATATTGTAAAGTTGATCCAGTACCGAAAGTATTTCCAGCACATACAACTTTAAAATCACTATGCATTTCTATTGGTCTAGGATTTCCTGGAAATGCCATGTAACCTTGAGCGATAGCCGCATTTATCGTAACCAATGCTTCTGGAGAAGAAGCATCAACTTCATCAAATAAAAATAAACCACCTTTAGTAAATGCTTCATAAAATTGTGTCGTAACATAATTTCCTGCTGCATCAACAAATCCAACTAATTCAAATGTATTTTGAATTCTATTAGCCATATAAAAATGTAAGCCCATCTCTCTTGATATTTGTTCCACTGCAGTAGATTTACCAGTACCAGCAGGTCCAACTATCATTGGAATGATAGGAGATTCCTTCGTATTTGCGTCAATACAAGTTTTTAATTTATCGTGATTTTTGTGAAATAATTCAGTATCAGTAATTGGTTTTAGTGGTTCTCTTATTTCTTCTTTTTTAACTAGACCACTAATTTTGCTATTTAACAAACCTTTAATTGCATCAATAATACTATCCGCTTCTGGCTGTTTTAAATTTACTAAAACTTTATTAAAAGCATTTAGTATATTTTCAGTTGCTTTAGCAGAAATATCCTCAATCAAAACACTATTAATTTTATTAAAAGCGATACTATTAATCATTTCATAAACATCAATTTCATACTTTTCTAAAACATTTTTAACTTCTCCAGTAATTGAAGTAATTTTATCATTCCAAATTGATGATTGTTTTAGTATTTCTTCATTTATTCTAATTAAATACTCTTTTTCTTGCTCAGTTAATTGAGCATTAATGGATTCTGTATTAGATTGTGTCAATTCATTAATTTTATCTTTTATTTCGGAACAAATTTTATCAAAACTTGATTTTTGAGTATTTATTATTTCTCTATTATGATCATAAGATTCTGAAATTAAATCATTTATTTTTGAAGTTAAAGTATTGGCACGATTATCGAGATCGGTATTATGCTCAACAAATGATTCACTAATTTTATTTCTCCAATCATTTATTAATGTGTCAAAATGTTCATTATTTAAACTAATTGAATTATCAATTTTGCTTCTAAACTCATTTAATCTAGTATCAACTATGGTATTATTTTGAATTATTTTTTTATCATATTGTAAAATTTGTTCATTAATCAACATTTTAGAATCTTGATAACTTGACATAATTTTTTTATATAGTTCATCAAAATTATTTATATGCTCATAAGAAGTATACAAAGCTTCTATTTTATCCATTAATTGTTTTTTAGATATCATGAATATCACCAAAACAATAACTAATATGAAAATTTAGGAAACTACTGAAATCTATTATCTTTTTATACCTATTATAAGTTATCCCTACGTATTTATCTAAGAGAGAGAGAGAGAGAGAGAGAGAGAGAGAGAGAGAGATTCGAACTCAAAATCAATATTCTATTTTTTTTATATTTGTCAACATTCATCAGTATCTCCTCACCTTTCTACTAATATTATCTAATATATTATACGCGAATACCTATAATTTTATTAGGTTTTTGCTCATTTTTATTGATACCTTACCCATTTATCGGGAAAAGATATACTTATCATACCATTTATCTTTAACATCACTATTTTTTTTTAAAACTCTTTAAATATATTTTTAATTCATCCCTTACTCTAAATGAATCTCTTGCTTTTGAAATGGCTTTATTAAAAGTCCATTTATCTAAAGTAGATCTATTTAAAAATAATAAAGCTTCTTTTTCAAATTTAACAATTATATCCGCGAGTAACCATGATTTCATCATATTTACATAATAATAACTAGAAGATTTTTTCTCAATTAATTCAAAAATTCTTTCTAAATATTCAGAAGTCTTTAAATAGTACATGCGAAGTAGAGAAAATCCAAATCTTTCTAAGTACTCTTCGTTAGAAGAACATAAATATTCTATCTTTTCAAAGTAAAAACTTAGATTTTTAGTAATAAATCCAGCTTTGAGAGAATCACAAATTCCCCAATTATCTACTTTATTTAGTACATAATTTGAAATTATATCAAAATCTTCCGTTTTTTCTAATAGTATTCCTTCAATAATTACTTCTTCGTAGTATTTATTATTTGAAAATTTGAAAAAAGAAATAATATCAATTTTATTTATTCTTTTACAAATATCTCTAATAACTCCACTTTTTATACCTAATAGTATATATCTAGTTTTAATTAATTTAGAAACAAATATTTGATTTTTTATATCTTTAAGCGAGATAAGATATCTAATAAAAGAATCATAACTATCTCTATTAATTTCATTTAATTTAAAATCCATAAATATTTAATAATAAAAAAATCTTGCAGCAGCAAGATTTTTTTTATAGAAGTTTCTATTCTTCACTGATTGCTTCACAAGGACAACCAGCAGCACAAGTTCCGCAACTAACGCATAATGTTTCATCTATTACGCAAGCGTCACTTTCTTCAGTTATTGCTCCTACAGGACAATTAGAAATACAAAGTAGACATTTAATACATCGACTTGGATCAATTTTATAAGCCATGATATTACCCTCCATTAATATTATATATTAGAAAATAATACATAAATTAAATTTAAACTCTAATTTAAAAAATTATAATTAACAAGGCTAAAAAAACAACAAAACCACTAACTATTTAATTGTGATATTTAAATAATTATAAACAAATAGCCATATATGGAGGAATGCATATTAAATTATCTTTAATAAATAAATTCTTTGGATGGATAATATATGCACATTTTATTCTACTCTTAAATTTTATATTAAATTTATCAATTGAAACTGTTGAATACTTATTTGATGATTTTACTTCTATAGGATATATTTTATAATTAACTTTGCTATTATTAGAAATAACAAAATCAATTTCACAATCGTTTCGATGTGTTTTTTCATCGAAATGGTTATGAAAAAACAATTTATGCCCATTACTCGTTAATATTTGAGATATTACGTTTTCAAATAGCATTCCCTGATTAAGAGATAATTTATTGAAAAGAATTTGTTTATACAATTCATTTGTTATTATTTCGTTTTCACTGAAAGCATGACTCACTAATAATCCAGTATCCCCCATATAACATTTAACATAGGTTCTTTCTTCGTTTAATGAAAGTCCTATATTTGGGTCACTACAATTAAAACAATGATTGCAAATCATGGAGTCCTCTAACCAAAAGAAAGTTTCATTATATTGAATGAAATTAGAATTCTTTTTAATATTTGATAATACAACTCTTTTTTCATGTTTAGAGAGAAAAGATGGTATTTGATCAAAAATTGAAATTACCTTTGATTGATATTCCTTATCTATTTTCATAATATCATTTCTATATATTTGTAAAATATCTCTCTTTTCAATATCTGCTTTTTCAAAATCTCTATCATTTTTTAAATAAGCGACTATACTTTGCGGCATACCCCCTACAAGCATATATTGTCTAAATAATAGCATTGCCTTGTTGTGAAGGCCACTTTCTAATGGAACTAGTTCAACAAAACATTTTTTAATGTATTCAATCAGCAAATCTTCATTCATGGCAAAGCAAAATTCTTCAAAATCAAGTGGATACATTTTTATAACTCTTTCTTCAGAAGGGATTGTTATATCTTTAACATTTTCTTTTATCGAGATAAGCGATCCTGTTTCTATATAGTCATATCTTCCATCTTGAACGAGTTTTTTAATTGATTGTCTGGCTTTAGGAAATCTTTGTATCTCATCAAAAATAATTAAAGTTTCATGTCTATATAATTTTATTCCATATTCAGTTTGAATAATCATAAAAAAAGTATCTAAATCCGATAAATTATTATTAAAATTATCTATTATTGATTTTGAGACATCATTAAAATCAATTATAACAAAACTTTTATATTCGTTCTTCCCAAATAAACTAACAATAGTTGATTTGCCAATACGTCTAGCTCCTTCAATAAGTAGTGCTTTGGTCCCTTTTGATTCATTTTTCCAATTTAATAATATCGAGTATATTTTTCTTTTCAAAACCATTTCAATCACCTCAATATAACTATTATATCACAAATAATACAAAACGCATGATTTAAAGAAGCGAAATATTAATGAGTACGCATGATTTTTGTTATCTTATGATAAATGATTTCAAAAATAAAAAGAGTAACCAAATCAATTATGATTTAGTTACTCTTAAATTAATTATTTACTAGAATTAAATTTTGAATAAACTACTCTAGGTTCTCTAATTGAACCTGTACCTGCAGGAATTAATCCTCCAATTAAAGCATTTTCTTTTAATCCAATAAGTTCATCTATTTTACCACGAATAGCAGCATTAGTAAGAACTTTTTGAGTTTCTTGGAAACTAGCCGCAGAAAGGAATGAATCACTCTTAGAAGCAGCTTTTGCAATTCCTAGAATAACAGGATAAGCAATAGGAAGTCTAGTACCATTAATAATAGCATTCTTTAAAGCTTTACTGAATTCTGACAATGAACATTCAATACCAGGAAGTAATTCTGTATCACCTTCATCTTGAACAATAACACGTTTAAACATTTGTCTTACGATTATTTCAATATGCTTATCAGAGATCTCAACACCTTGAGCACGATAAACTTTTTGAATTTCTTCGATGATATATTGTTGAACAGTTTCTTTATCTGTAGCTTCAAATAATTCTCTAGGATGAATTGAACCTTCAGTTAATTTTTGACCTGGTACTACTTTGTCCCCATTCTTAACAACAACAGTTGAATTAGATGGAATCTTAACAATTACTTCGGCATTAGTTGCTTTTTGCTTAATAATGATATGTTTTTCAGAAATCTGAGATTTTTTATCTTTATCAACGATTTTAATAATTTCACCATAGATATTTGAGATTGTAGATTTACCTTTAGGAGTTCTATTTTCAAATAATTCTTCAACACGTGGAAGACCTTGAGTAATATCGGTAACACTTGATACTCCCCCAGTATGGAAAGTTCTCATTGTTAACTGAGTACCTGGTTCACCAATAGATTGAGCCGCAATAATACCAACTGCTTCACCAACTTCAATCAAAGTGTTAGTAGCAAGGTTTTTACCATAACATTTTGCACAAATACCAGATTCACTACCACAAGTAAGTGAACTTCTTATTTCAACTTCAGTGATTCCAAGAAGAACAATTCTATTAGCAATTTCTTCAGTTATAAGTTCTCCACCCAGAACTAAAAGTTCTTTCTTATGAACAATATCTTTAGCAGCATATCTACCAACAATTCTTGAATATAATTTAACGATTTCATTGCCGTCATCAGAAAGTACTTTCTTAACAACAACACCTTTATCAGTACAACAATCATCTTCGGAAATAATAACTTCATGCGCAACATCTACTAATCTTCTTGTCAAATAACCAGATTTAGAAGTTTTTAAGGCAATATCAGTAGAACCTTTTCTAGCACCATGCGTAGAAATAAAGAATTCTGATACTGTTAAACCTTGTCTAAATGAAGATTGAATTGGAATTTCAATAGTTTCACCTTTTGGATTTTGCATTAATCCTCTCATACCAGCAAGCTGTGAGAAGTTATCTTGTTTACCACGGGCTCCACTATCCATCATAATAAATACATTGTTATCTTTAGGGAATTCTTTCATCAAGCCTTCAAGAATCTCTTTACGAGTTGATTCCCACTTTTTAAGTGTCAAATCTTTCTTTTCAGCAGCAGTCATAGTTCCATATAACTCATATTCATTTTCTAATTCAAGAAGATATTTTTCTGTTTCCGCAAGTTTTTCATTTTTCTTAGAATAAACATTAACATCCGCAAAACTAATAGAAATACCAGATTGAGTAGAATACTTAAATCCTAAGTCTTTTAATTTATCAAGCATAACAGAAGTCTCAGAAATTGAAACCATCTTAAATACTCTTGAAATAATTTTAGATAAATGATCTTTCTTTAGAGGTGAATTTAATTCACGACTTTTGAAGTATTCAGAGAAATTCTCACCTTTAGCAATAAAAAATTCATCACTAGGAAAATTCTTATCAATATCTTTCGGAGTATTCAAGTAAGGGAAACTTGAAGGTAATATTTTATTGAAAGTAAGTTTACCGAATGTAGTAACTAGATATTTTTGCTTTTGATCTTCAGAAAATGTACTATCAATATATTTAGGATCAACAATAATTCTTGTATGAAGATTAATAACTTTGTTCTCAACTGCAAATAAAGCCTCTTCATAAGTCGCGAAATATCTTCCTTCGTTCCTATTCTTATCACTAACTTTATCATATGCTTCTTCCGTAGTTAAATAATAATTACCGATAACCATATCTTGAGTTGGAGTAACAATTGGAGCTCCATTACTAGGATTTAAGATATTATTTGAAGCAAGCATTAATAGTCTTGCTTCTGCTTGAGCATAATTAGAAAGAGGTAAATGGACAGCCATTTGATCTCCATCAAAGTCAGCATTAAAAGCAGTAGTAACTAGAGGATGTAAACGAATCGCTTTACCATCAATTAACTTAGGTTCAAATGCTTGAATACCAAGTCTATGAAGAGTAGGAGCTCTATTAAGAAGAACAGGATGTTCTTTAGCAACTTTCTCTAAAATTTCATAACATTCATCTTTCTTTGAATCATAATCTTTAGCTGCATTAGCAGGTTTCCCAGTTTCTTTTTCTTTATGTCTCTTTTCAAGTTCTTCTAAAATGAACGGTTTAAATAAGATATATGCCATTTCTCTTGGAATACCACATTGATACATTTGTAAATCAGGACCTATAATAATAACAGATCTACCAGAATAATCAACTCTTTTACCTAGTAAATTTTGTCTAAATATACCTTGTTTACCTTTTAAAACTTCAGTAATAGATTTCTTTTTAGACTTCTTATCTTTGTTAAGAGCTTTATTTTTCTTTGATGAATCAAATAATGACTCAACAGCTTCTTGTAAAAGACGTTTTTCATTTTTGATAAGTAAAGCAGGACTTTCTGCATCAATGAATTTTTTTAATCTAGTATTTCTACTAATAATCGAACGATATAAATCATTTAAATCAGTAGTTGCATATCTTCCACCATCTAAAGCAACCATTGGTCTTAAATCTGGAGGAAGAACAGGAATAACATCCATTACCATCCATTCAGGTTTATTATCAGATTTATTAAATGCTTCTAAAACTTCAAGACGTTTAATAATTGCTGTTCTACGTTGTTTTGCTTTACTACTTGACTTATTAAGTTCATAATTTAGTTTAATAATTTGTTTCTTAATATTTAAGTCTTTAAGTAAAAATCTAATTGCTTCCGCACCAGTTTCACCATAAAAACCATCTCTACTTTCTTCAAAAAGTCTATGATATTCTTGTTCAGGAAGACTGTCCCCTTTCTTATAACCAGAAGTAGCTGGTTTGATAATTACGTATCTAATATAGAAAACTATTTCAATTAATTCTTTTGCTTTAATATTTAATAATAACGCAAGAATTGATGGACTATTCTTTAAATACCAAGGATGAACGATAGGAGACGCAAGTTCGATATGTCCCATTCTTTCTCTTCGCACTTTTGAGTCAGTAATTTCAATACCACATTTTTCACAAACAGTACCAATATTAGCTGCTTGTTTCTTTCCACATGCACATTGACAATCTTTGATTGGTCCAAATATTTTCTCACAGAATAAACCATCAATAACTGGTTTTCCAGAACGATAATTTAGAGTTTCTGTATTTTTAACTTCACCATATGACCATTGTTTGATTTCACTTGGAGAAGCAAGTCTTATTTTAAAATGTGAATATTTTCTAACACCTAAAGAAGTGTGAGCATCAACTCTTACTTTTTTTAATCTATCTTTTACATCGATAACTGTTTCTTCATCATCTGCTTGAACGTAAGCATTTTGAGTTTGAATAGCAGTAATACCTTCTAGCGGAGCAAATCCAAAGAATCCTAAGATATCATCAACTGCTTTTTTATCAAACATATCATCTTTAACTAATTCGTAAAGAATTGATCTAGGACAATCAATTAAACTTCTTACATCTTTTATTTTTGCACTTTCTAAAATCTTAATCAAACTTGGTTCAAGTTTAAATGCAGCAAGTTGATTAGGAAGATGAAATGGTTTTAATACTTCTTCATAAAATTCTTCGAAAGAATCAGAAAGCATCATCTTTAAATCATTGACATCAAAGGTATTAATATCGCTTTCTTCTTCCAAACTTAACATCTTTAATTGATCTTTAAGTTCAGCAGATAAACCTATTTTCTCTATTTCTAGAGTATTTGTACGTGAATTTTTTTTCATCTACGATATCCTCCTTTCTTATTGTCAACAATTGATTTAGTAACTTCGTTTAATCCAGTTGTAGAATCTTCTAATTCTGAATATAGACCAAGACCTTTTAATTGACGCGTTAAAACTCTAAATGATTCTGGAATTGATGGAACAGGAAGTCTATCTCCTCTAGACAAGGCAAGATTAACTTTATTTCTTCCAACAATATCATCTGATTTATAAGTAAGAATTTCTTGAAGAGTATGAGCAGCGCCATAAGCATAAAGTGCCCAAACTTCCATTTCTCCAAATCTTTGTCCGCCATTTTGGGCTTTACCACCAAGAGGTTGTTGACTAACGATTGCATAAGGACCAGTATTTCTGGCATGAAGTTTATCATCAACCATGTGTGATAATTTAATCATATACATAATTCCAACCCCAATTCTATTTTCATAAGGAAGACCAGTTCTACCATCATATAAAACAGTTTTTCCATCAGCTTCAACATTTGCTTCTTTCATCATATCTTTGATATCCTCATCAGATGCAGGATCAAAAACTGGAGTTGCAAATTTAACACCTAATTTCTTACCAGCTAAACCAAGAGGTAGTTCAAGTACTTGTCCGAAATTCATTCTCGAAGGAACACCTTGAGGATTTAAGATAATATCTATTGGTGTACCATCAGCCATATAAGGCATATCTTCTCTTGGTAATATTTTAGAAATAACACCTTTATTACCATGACGACCAGCCATCTTATCGCCTTCCATAATCTTTCTCTTTTGAGCAATAAATACTCTAACTTGTTTATTTATTCCATCTTGAAGTTTATCGCCTTTCGCTTTATCTAAAATTCTAACATCTTGAACGATACCACTTGATCCATGAGGAACTCTTAAACTACTATCTTTATAATCTTTACTCTTCTCACCGATAATTTGATGTAGTAAATCAGTTATTTGAGATGATTGATTATCCCCTTTAGGAGTAATTTTACCCACAAGAATATCATCTTCTTTAACTTCACTACCAACGATAACTATTCCATCATCATCAAGATTAGCAACTGCACTTCTTGAAACATTAGGTAATTCATTAGTGAATTCTTCTTTATCTCTACCACCGTTACCTTTTAGTACTTTAGTAGCAATATCATGAACATCGATATGAATAGATGAATAAACATCATTTTTAACCAATTCTTCACTCATAATTACAGCATCTTCAAAGTTATATCCATCAAAAGTCATAAAGGCAACCACTACATTCCTACCAAGTGCTAATTCACCATTTTGACTAGTTGGTCCATCAGCAATTATATCGCCTTTTTCAATTTTTTCTCCAACTTTAACGATAGGATGTTGATTAATAGAATTATCTTGATTACTTCTAACGAAATAAAGAATATCAAATGTTTTATTTTTTGCGACTCCTTTAGAGATTAATCTATTTGCAACTTCTAAATTAAAATCTTCTTTTCCATCGTATAACACTTTTCCACCAAAGACTACTTCGGCTTCTTCTTTTAAAGTTATAACAACTCTTGAAGAGTCTACATAAGTTACTACTCCATCTACATCTGATACCACTAAAGTTCCAGAATCTTTAGCAACTCTATATTCGATACCAGTACCCACAATTGGAGATTCAGGACGAACTAAAGGAACTGCTTGACGTTGCATATTAGAACCCATTAGAGCTCTTGTACCATCATCATGTTCAAGGAATGGAATAGCCGCTGTACAAACAGATACTATTTGTTTAGGAGATACGTCAATATATGATACTTCATGAGAATTAAATAAACTTGTTTCTCCATGTTTTCTAGCAACAATTCTTTCTTTATCAAAAGTATAAGTACCATCACTTAAGATCTTTCTTGGAGAAGCAGCAGAAGCAATTATTTCTCCATACTCATCATCTGCATTTAAATATTTAACTTTACTAGTAATAATTGGAACACCACTCTTATTCTTTTCAACTTTGAAATAAGGAGTCTCAATGAATCCATACATATCAATTTTTGCATAACTAGCAAGTGAAAAGATAAGACCAATTGAAGCACCTTCTGGTGTTTCAATAGGACACAATCTACCAAAGTGAGAAGGATGCACATCACGAACTTCAACTCCAGCTCTTTCTTTTTGAATACCACCAGTACCTTGAGCTGTAATACGTCTTTTTTGTGTTAATTCAGCAAGCAAATTAATTTGATCCATGAATTGAGAAAGTTGAGAAGATCCAAAGAATTTCTTAACTTCAGTATTTAATGGTCCAACATTAACTAAAGAACTTAATTTAATATCTTCCCAAGATTTAGTAGACATACTTTCGCGAATAGTCTTTTGAATTTTAGCGAAACTAACTCTAAATGAATTTTTTAATAGTTCACCAACTAATTTAATACGACGGTTTCCTAATTTATCAATATCATCTATTTCTCCAACCTTATAGTTAGAAAGATTTAGATAATACATTAAGAAGGCAACAATATCAGAAATAGTAATATGTTCTCTTAGTTCTCTTTGATCATTACCTATTAATAACAACTCTTTTTCTAATTGTTCATTTTCAGTATCAGGAACTAAAACTTTTAATTGTTCAACAACTACACTTTTCCTAGCATAATAAGATTCATAACAATCATGAATTAGAAAATGGTTTCTAAATTTATCATCGATAGAAGTCTTATTTTGTCTTAATCTAGCAATTACAGTATCAGTAATAACTTCACCTTTAGGTACGATTACACTACCATCTTTAAGACTAACTATTTCTTCAGTAGTAACTAGATTAACAATATCAAGATTTTCAGAAGATACATATTCTTTTGATTCATCATCTAAATGATAGAAATTCTTTCTTAACATATTGTATTGTTTTGGTCCTAAATAAACTCCTTT
This sequence comes from Acholeplasmatales bacterium, assembly GCA_031284585.1. Lineage (GTDB taxonomy): Bacteria > Bacillota_I > Bacilli_A > Acholeplasmatales > Acholeplasmataceae > JAITXT01. The sequence continues at coordinate 16,482 of JAITXT010000021.1, read as the reverse complement.
TGATAAAAGAATTGCTTTAGTACCTTCATTTGTTTTAACATAAATATCTTTTCCAAGAGTAATAGCAAGAGGTTCTACTTCTAATCCATCTTCTCTAGCAGTAAAAATATCTTCTAATAATTCATTTTGAAGAGATTTTTCTTTACCAATAATAGATACTCTAAAAGAATCTCTATTATTTCCTAAGATTTCATAGGTACTAAGTTCTGAATCTCCATGTTCTTTTGAAATAAGAGTTCCAGCTGGTAATATTAATTCACCAGTCTTGGCATTAAATAAATCTTCAGCTAATTTATATCCCAAAGCGGAAGCTAAAACATTTAATTTTTTATTAATTTTATATCTTCCTACAGCATTTAAATCATAACGAATTTTCTCGAAGAGTCTAGAACGAACAAATTCTTTAGCCTCTTGATAAGTAGTAGATTCGCCTTCTTTTTGAGCACGGTATAATTCAAGAACAGCATCTCTGTTACTTAATTTATATCCATTATCTTCTATTTCCTCTAAAGTTTCTCCAACAATTATTTTCTTGCCTTTCTTAGCTTTTCCTTCAATAATTTTTAAATAAACTTTAAAAGTTTCTTTAATTGTATCGTTATCAAAACCTAAACCTTTTAGAAAAGTAATAAAAGGAATTTTTTTGGTTCTATCTAACTTAATGTATAAAGATTGGGCACCTGGCTCAATCTCTATCCAAGCACCGTGAGTTGGAATTATCTGAGCAGTAATGCCTTCATCAGAATCTTTTGGTGGAGCCACAAAATATGCCCCAGAAGATCTAACTATCTGCGATACAACAACTCTTTCGTTACCCATGATGACAAAAGTACCAGAAGGAGTCATGATTGGAAGATCACAAAGTTTAACCTTTTCTTCCTTGATTTCTCCTGATTTAGTAACATTTTCAAGACGTGCCAAAACCATAAGCTTATTAGAGTAATTAACTCCTTTTTCTTTGGCTTCTTTGATGGTATTAACATCAGATTCTTCGAAAAAGTGGTCAGATAGATATAATCTTAATGCACAATCATGTCCATCACCCTCAATTGGCGAAACATCTTCTAAAACTTCTCTTACTCCCTCTTTTATAAACCAATTAAAAGAATCTTTTTGGTTTTCAATTAAATTAGGAAGCTCAAATTCATAAGGCATCCTTGAGAAATTTCTTCTTTCTGCTTTTTTTCCATATTTTACAACCTTATAACTCATATATACGCTCCATTATTTTTATTATTTATCAAAACATTAAACTTAAAATTATTTAAAATAGAAAAACGACCGATACTGGTCAATTTTATATTATATCATATACTTAATCAAATAACACTAATTTGCTTAAATACATGATTCAATGACCCAATAACCGTAATCCTTGTCCAAAACATTTATTATTTTATATATATTCTCAAGATTTTTAATGTGACTTAAAGCTCCTTGGTCTTTTCTAACTACTATAACAAATTTTCCGTTCTCATTTAAATGATTCTTAGCACTTGCATAAAATTCAAATAATTTAATTTTGCCTATTCTAATCGGTGGATTAGAGATAATATAATCAAATTTATTCTCATTCAATTTTTCAAAGAAATTTGAATTAATAATTTCAACATCTTTGATATTATTTACTATGGAGTTTTCTTTCGCTAAAGCAAGAGCTCTATCTACTACATCTACCATAGTAACTTTACAATTAGGATAGAGTTTTTTTAAATAAACACCTATAACTCCATATCCGCATCCCATGTCTAAAATACTTTTATTTTCCTCTATTTTTAAAGATTTTAATAAAACAAGAGTACCTTGATCAATCCTGTCTTTAGAAAAAATACCTAAATCAGTATGAAAGACAAAAGATGCACCTAAAATCGATACATCTAATCTCTTTTTTTGAGAAGAAAGAGAAGAATCGTTAATAAAATAATGACTATTCTTCATTTCTTCTCAATTAATTTTTTCTTAATGTTTTACTTAACTTCAACGGTTGCTCCAGCTTCTTTTAATTTAGTAGCTGCGGCATCTGCGTCTTCTTTCTTAACGTGTTCTTTAACTTTTCCATCAGGAGTTTCAGTTAAAGCTTTAGCTTCTCCTAAACCTAGACCAGTAAGTTCTCTAACAACTTTAATAACTGCGATCTTATTAGCACCAAAATTCTTAAGAATAACATCAAATTCTGTTTTTTCTTCAACTTCAGCAACTGCTGTTTGTGTTTGGGTACCAACACTCATTGAACTTGGATCAATACCAAATTCCTCTTTCAAACCATCAACCAATTCCTTGATTTCAAGTAAAGTCATTTCTTTTAAAGCTTCTACGAAAGCTTGTTTTGTTAATTTTGCCATTTTTTTATTCTCCTTTTATTATTTTTCAATTTTATCTAAGCAAAAAGCAAGTTGATATAGTGGTGCTTGCAAACTGTAAGCAAGTTGAGCTAATAGAGTTTCTCTACTTGGAATAGTAGCTAATGCTTCAATCTCAGACACACTTGCAAAGTGTCCTTCAACGATACCTGTTTGTAGTTTTACTGCTTTGTTTTCCTTTTGAAAGTCATATACGATTTTGGCAGGCGCAACTACATCGTCATAACTTATAGCAAGTGCTTTTGCACCAACTAAGGAATCTCCAAATTCATTTTGTCCAATGTTAACTGAAGCTCTTCTACTAATATTATTTTTAAATACAGTAACTTCAACTTTTGCTTCTCTTAATTTTCTTCTTAATTTCATGAAAGCATCAACAGTTAGACCAGGATAATCGAAACTTACTACTGTTTTTGCTCTTTTAAGCTTTTCAGTTAAGAGTTCAACATCCTTTTGTTTTTTTTCTAAAACGTTTTTATTCATATTTCCTCCTAATAAAAATATATTTCTTTCTCGTCTTCTGGAGAAAGAAATATATAATTAATAAATATATTTTTCTTCCTCGGTAAGATTTTAATTTTAAGTGTTTGATCCACTCTTACTTTCTTAGGACAAGTTTTTTACTTTTTTTAAATCGTGTTTTCTAGAACATGAACACCAGGTCCCATTGTTGAAGAAACACTTATATTTTTAATATAAGTACCTTTAACAGTGGCTGGTTTAATCTTAACTAAAGTTTCATACACGGTACGAATATTTTCTTTAAGGTTTTCTGCACTAAATGATACTTTACCCACTGAACATTGAATATTACCAACTTTATCAGTACGATATTCAACTTTACCATTTTTAATTTCTTTAACTGCTTTCGCAACATCTAAAGTAACAGTTCCAGTCTTTGGATTAGGCATTAGACCTTTAGGTCCTAATAATTTACCTAATTTACCTAATGATCCCATCATATCTGGGGTTGCTACCATAACATCAAAATCTAACCATCCGTCTTTGATTTTTTGAAGTAATTCTGCATCACCAACAAAATCAGCACCAGCTTCTCTAGCATCTTTTGCTTTTTCACCAACGGCGATAACGCAAACTTTTTGAGTTTTACCAGTTCCATGAGGTAAAACGATTGCTCCACGAAGTGCTTGATCCGCTTTTCTTGGATCGATATTAAGTCTAAATGCAACTTCTACTGTTTGATCAAATTTAGTAGAAACAATTTTTGCAGTCTTTTGAACAGTTTTTATTGCTTCTAAAGCATCATAGGCTTTTAATTTTTCAAACACCTTAATAGCTTCATTGTATTTCTTTCCATGTTTCATATTATCACCTAATCCTCAACCACAATACCCATGTTTCTTGCAGTACCTTCAATAATCTTGGTTGCTGCTTCAACATCGTTAGCATTTAAGTCTCTTAACTTGATTTCAGCAATTTTTCTAACTTCTGCTCTTTTTAATGTAGCAACTTTAGTTTTCTTTGAACTGCCAGAACCTTTTTTGATGTTTGCTGCTTTTTTTAATAAATCAGAAGCAGGCGGTGTTTTAGTAACAAATGTAAATGATCTATCATCATAAACGGAAATTATTACTGGAACTATATAACCCTTTTGATCTTGTGTCGCATCGTTAAATTGTTTAACGAATTGAGGAATATTAACTTGCGCTTGTCCTAGAGCAGGACCAACTGGAGCAGCAGGGGTAGCTACACCGGCAGGAATTTGCAACTTAATCTGTTTTACAACTTTTTTTGCCATTTTTATCCTCCTGTAAATACGGTGTGTGGTCAAACGATTATTTAGTAATCTCCCACCACGGTAAAAAATAAATGCTTATCAATTATACCATAGATGCTTATTAATTACAATTAAAATGTATTATTCTTAAAAATAATAGTAAAAAGTATCAATTTTCTCAATTAAATAACTTGATAAGGACTAGTAATAAAAAACAAAAGACTTAAACAATTAAATATTTCTTGCTTAAGTCTTTTTATTTATGCTAGTTCAGCAATATCATCGATTGAAATAGTAGTATCATTTAAGCGTCCAAACATATGAACACTAATAACTGCTGTTTTTTGGATATTATTGACAGCTTTAACAATAGCCTCTCTATCAATAAATGGTCCATCCACAACTTTAATCTTCTTACCAACTAAGTGATCATAAGTAGGATCACTAATTACTCCAGCTTCACGAAGGATTCCATCCATTTCTGCTTTGTGAACAGGAACAGGAAGGGTACCTTTACCACTAGATCCAAGGAGACCAGTTACATGAGGAGTATTTCTTACTACATACCATGCTTCTTGTTGCATTATCATTTCAACATATACATAGCCTGGATATACTTCCACAATCTTTTCCTTGTCATTACCTTTCTTATCTTTAACAGCAATTTTTCTTTGAGGAACAAGAACTGTAAAAATATAATCTTCCATGTGTTGGGATTTTATTCTACTCTCTAAGTCTTCCTTAACTCCTAATTCTTGACCAGAATAAGTTTGAATAATGTACCAACGCTTCTCGTTTTTTTCATCCATAATTAAAAACGCAACATAATTAATTTGATTATTAAATCAAATAAAATTATTACTCCCGTAAGAACTACAACTACAATAACTGTCCTAACAAATGCTTCTCTAAACTTTTTAAAATTTGCCCATTGAATCTTCCTTATTTCAGGAATTGCAGCACTAACAAATGGGAACAAAACTAAGAATAAACCAAAAATAGAAATTGCAAATAAAATCCAAGCAAAGATCAAACCATAAGGTTCTTCTCCAAGAACTGGGAAATTAGGAGCTATTGTTAGTGGTCCTAACTTAGTTATTATCATTAAAGATAGTACAGCCGCTGCTATACTAGCGATACCTAATAATAAATTTTCAAAACGATAATCTGTTGTTAATAATTCTATTAACTTACTCTTTTGAGTTTCCTCTTTTTTCTTAATTGCCATACAATTAATAATCCTCCTATCACTTACTTTCTTTATGAAGAGTATGCTTATTACAATTTTTACAAAACTTCATCATACTAAACCTTTCAGGATTTAGTAATTTATTCTTTGTGAGAGTATAATTTCTTGATCCACACTCGCTACAAACCACAATGATTTTCTCTCTCATTAATTTTCTCCTATTATTTTTTTGAGCAAAAAATTGTCAAAAAAAAAGATATTACTAAAAATCTCTATTTACCTAATATCTTACTATAATATTTTATCACAAATAATAATAAAAAACAAATAATAACAACGTTTTAGATAATTTAGGTTAATTTATTCTAACTATTGAGAGAATTTCAATAAATATCTACCTAAAATGTAAAAAAACTAATTTTTAGTAAGAATCTAGCAGTTCTAATGCAATCTTTCTTATTTTATAAACCGCGTTATAAATAGTTTTCTCTTTTAACTTTAATATTTTAGAAATCTCTTCATAACTTAAATTTTTTAAAAAATATAAATTAAGTATTTGCATAGAAGTCTTTGAATTTAGTTTATCTTTTATGTAACTAATCACGAATCTATCATTATATATACTATATCTATTGTTAGTTAAACTACTTTCTTCACTAAAACTATTTATTTGCTCTTCACTAATTTGTAAAACATTAGTTTTTAGTTTAGTAAGTAAATAAAAAAACTTTCTTTTTAAAATTAATTCAAAATACCTTGTAAAAGTTTTATTCCTTTCTATATCAAATATTTTACTTGCAGAGTATAGAAGATATTGTGCTTCTTGAAAAAAGTCATCTTGTTCCGAAATTGGAACATTAACATCATGAATCATCTTCCAAATAAAAAGATTATATTTAGTTTGTAAATCTAGTAAAGCTGTTTCATTTCCGTCTTGAATAAGATAGATAATTTCAAAATCATTTGATAATCCCATTACTTAAAATTAATACATTATTTCGTAGACAAGAATCCCAGCAGCAACCCCAACATTTAAGGAATTAATTTTCCCTTTCATGGGAATACTAACAATTAAGTCACAATTCATCTTAATGATATGTCTTAATCCGTCACCTTCACTTCCCATACATAAAACAAGAGATCTATCTTTGTCGATAGTTTTATAACTTATTTTAGAATCCATAGTGCTTCCTATAATTAAGCATCCATACTCTTTTAATTTTTTGATTGTTGAAACTATATTAGAAGAATATACAAGTTTTACTCTTTCGATTGAACCAGTAGATACTTTAACAACCGCTGGAGTTATCGGACAACTATTTTTTCTAGTCAAAATAATAGCATCAATTCCTGAAGCTTCACTTGTTCTAATAATAGAACCTAAATTATGAGGATCAGTTACCTCATCAAGTAAAATAAACCTTAAGTTTTTATTAGGAACTAAAACTTCATCTAATTCATAAGTCTTATAGTCTTTAACATCCATACAAATTCCTTGATGACTTCCAATATTAGATAAATTATTTAATTCTGCTTTACTCACTAAATTAAAAGGTATCTTAGAATTTTTAACGAAATTAACAAGTTCTTTGTCAGCGCATTTTTCATCTAAATATATTAAATTCACTTCATGCTTGTTAATAATAGATTCCTTACATGCATTCTTACCATAGATAATCATATTCACTCCTTAATTCATATATAATAATAGTATAAATTTTCTAAATTTCTTTTAAATAAATTCGAATAAATTCAAAAACACTAAAAAAAGAAGACTAATTTTACAAAAACCATAACATTTTTAAAAATAATCTTTAAAATAAAGATTTAAAACACCTTTTTTTTAATCTTGCAAATTAGCAATTAATTTAATTACACCTTTAATAAAATCTTTAATCCATTTATAGATATTTGAAACGACAAACATAAGAGGGTAAGTTGCTTCAAATAAAACGACAAGTAACAGGATTTGAGATAAATCAAGAGGAGTAGAATCCCAATTATTTTGGGTAATATTCATCTCAAAAAATGGATTGAATGAGAAGAAGTTAGGAACAAAAATAATTAGAATGAAAAAAAGCGAAATCATTAAAACAAATAATGCCTTTCTAAGAGTATTAAAAGGTTTAGATACTCTAAACAAAACTCCAAAAGAAGTAAAAGTTGCAGTTAAAACGACTAAAGTTGAAATAGTAGAGCTTGACATTCCAAGTCTTTTTTCAAATGCAATAATGATTAAACTATTAATTAATACAACAATAGCCCCTGGTAAAGCACCTTTGATGACATTTTTCAAGAACTTACCTTTCACAATAGTATTATTTGCTTGAAGTGCTAAGATAAATGAAGGTATTCCAGTTACTAGAAAATCAATAAGCATTAATTGACTAGGAATGATAGGATAAACACCCTTTCTAACTATGGCAGCAATTAATAAGAAAAATGAAAAGATAGTTTTGGTTAAAAATAACGCAGAAACTTTCTGAATGTTATTGATTACTCTTCGCCCTTCCGCAACCACTCTAGGTAGAGATGAAAAATTAGAATCTAATAAAACTAAATGGGACACATTTCTAGCAGCTTCTGAACCACTTGCCATTGCAATTGAGGTATCCGCTTCTTTAAGTGCTAGAATATCATTAACACCGTCCCCCGTCATAGCAACACATTTACCATTATTTTTTAGAGTTTCTACTAATATTTTCTTTTGTGAAGGAGATACTCTTCCAAATACATTATAATTACATGCATTTCTAATTACATCTTTATCATCCATTCCCGCAAGAGAAATATACTTATCAGCCCCAACAATTCCACTTCTTTCCGCAATTTTGCTCACAGTTAATGGATTATCTCCAGAAATAACCTTGACATTTACTCCAATTTGTTTAAAGTATTCAATAGTCTCGATTGCATCATTTCTAATGTTATCTTCAATAATAATTAACCCTATCGGATTAATTAAGCCCTCAAAAGTTTGATTTTTTATCTCAGTAATAGAATATCCAACACATAAAACCCTGTATCCTTCCTTGGCTTGTTTATTGACATCAGCTTCAATATAATAGTAATCTTGTTTAGATAAAATATATTCAGGGGCTCCTAAAAAGAAAGTTCCTATTTTATCAAAAGTTACAGCTGAATATTTTCTAGTACTTGAAAAAGGAATTAAATCTTTTACTTTACCTTTTTTTCCAAGTCCAAATCTTTCAATTAATGCTTCACTTGTCATATTATGATCATCTTGAGCATTTAACATCATTGAAATTATGTTTTTCAAAGGAAGATCAAGATTAGATTTATATTCTAATGTACTTTTAACAGACATACTTCCATCGGTGATAGTACCTGTCTTATCTAAACATAGAGTATCAATTCTAGCAAGCATTTCAATACAACTAAGTTCCTGAACCATAGTATGATGTTGACCAAGTCTAACGACTCCTACTCCTAAAGAGATAGTAGTAAGTAAAAATAAACCAGAGGGAATCATACCAATCATAGCAGCTGAAACAGTTCTAACGATAGTAGGATAGGGAATACCAATTGAATAATTTACCCAAAATAATAAACCAGCAAGTGGAAGAATTATCACACCAACAGTAATAATAATTTTTCTTAAAGAAGCAAACAAATCTGATTTTGGTTTTTTATATCTTTTAGCTTGAGCGGTTAGTTTTTCAATATAGACATCTTTTCCTACAGATACAACTTGAGCTTTCGCATTTCCAGAAACTACAAAAGAACCAGAAAAAAGAGAATCTCCATCTTTTTTAATGATTGGATCAGATTCACCAGTTAATAAAGATTCATTAACTTCAATCTGTCCACTCCTTAATATTAAATCGGCAGGTATTTGTTTACCAGGAGATAAACTAATAATATCATCTAGTACAACTTCATCTACTGTTATTTCAATTTCCTCACTATCTCTAATTACAAAAGCAGTAGGAGCAGCTAAAATTGATAGTTTATCAATTGTAAGTTTTGCTCTAATTTCTTGATAAATCGAAAGAGAAATATTAATAGCTGCAATAATAACAAAAATAAAATCTGAAAAAGATGAATGTACAGTTAATAACCAAATTCCAATTCCAAAAACAAGTAAATTAAAAAATGAAATAATATTAGTAAAGAAAATATTAACAATACTTTTAGTAGAACCACCATTTGAAACATTAATTAAACCAGCAAGTTTTCTTTGCTCATAATCATCTAATGTTAAGCCTTTTTCTAAAAGAGGATTATATCTATTAACAACTATGTCATCTTTTCTAACAACTTTTCTACTTTCTTTATATGTTTCTTTCTTTTCAACAAAAAGAGGATCTCCAGAAATGGATAATAGATCATCAGAAAGAATAATCTCTGGGCCTTTTTTCTTTTTCTTACTTACTTTAGAAATAACTCGCTTATCAACTTCCTCTTCTTCTTGAGAAGGATTACTATCATCAGATTCAATTTTTAATAAATCAACTTTTTCTTCTATTACTTTATTCAAAAATATCTCTCCTTAAAAACCTACATATATATTATAATCTAGAATTAAAAATAAAAACCTAAATTCATGAATTTACAAAGTTTATTGCTAAATCAATCAAATAATCACATCTGTTTGCATCATTTAGAAGAAGTGAACCAATAAGTGTTTCAAACCCTGTTGCTCTTATATGGTCTTTATAGTTTAAATTTTTACGAACTTTAGATTTTTGATTTCTACCGTTTAAATAAATTTCATCTTCCGTTTCAGTTAAAATCTTATTTTCCAGGAAATACTCAATTATTTTACTTTGCGCGACACTAGAAGTATACGTTACGCAAGTCTTGTGTAATTTTTCCACCCGTTCAATGTTTTGATTTACTAAATATAGTCTTATTTTATATTCGTAATAAGCATCCCCTAAGTAAGCCAACTTCAATGCGTTCATAATAGACCTTTATCTAATAATAACTTTCTATAAATATCTGCGTTAGCATAATCCTTATTAATTCTAAATTCACTCCACTTATGATAATTAATAATATCACTTTGTTCAATATTAATATTAACTTTAATACCTAAGATATCTAAAATAAAGAAAATTGAATTATATAATTTACTAACTTCTAATAAATCATTTGATTTATTTATATTTTTAAGTGCCTCATTTAATAAAGAAAATACATTAGGAGTATTTAAATCATCATCCATTATTTCTTCAAACTTAGAAATAATATTTTTATCAACCTCTACTTCTTTAATATTATTAACATGAAGAAGAAAACTCTTTCTTGTAAGTGTTCTTTCTAATTTTTTATATTCTTCATCAATAAACAAAATTGTATTTTCATCAAAATTATGAATAGAACGATAAAATGAATATAAAATAAAGTAACGAATAACGTTTTCACCATATTTTAAAATAGCGTCTTTTGCTTTAATAACATTTCCTAATGATTTACTCATTTTATCACCTTGGAAATTTATTCTTCCTACGTGCATAAAATATTTAGCTAAATGATGAGCGTGAAGTGCATAAGTTTGCGCGATTTCATTTTCATGATGAGGAAATTTTAAATCAAATCCTCCACCATGAATATCTATTTCTTGATTAAATATCTTTTCGTTCATAACAGCACATTCAGTATGCCATCCTGGTCTACCATCACCAAAGGGTGCCTGATAATTAGGAGCTTTCTCATCGAATTTCCATAAAGCAAAATCTCTTGCATCTTCTTTTTCTTTTAATTCAATTCTAACTCCCTCTTCAAGGTCATCCATCTTTTGATTAGATAAATATCCATAATCTTTAATTTTACTTACTCTAAAATATACTCCTGATTCTTTAATATAAGCATATTCTTCTTTGATTAATCTTTCGATAAAATCAATCATATCTGGAATATACATAGTAGCTCGAGGAGTTAAACTAGGTTTTAAACAATTTAATTTATCTAATAAATCAAAATAATGAAGAGTATAATAATCAGTAAGTTCTTTAATATCAATATTTTCTTTCTTGCTTCTTAAAATTATTTTATCGTCAACATCCGTAATATTAGTTACATAAAAAACATCATAGCCTTTATAGATTAAATATCTACGCAAAGTATCAAAAAAAACAGGAGGTCTCATATTCCCAATATGTGGATCATCATAAACTGTCGGTCCACAAACATAAATATTAACAACTTTCCCATTGATAGGAACAAAATCCTCTATTTTTTTAGATACTGAATTATATATTTTTAAGCCCATTTTTATAAGATAACCGATCTTTTAAATTTATTTCTTGGTTAAAATATCAAGTATTTCTTCAATCTTAGTAACCGATTGAGTTACCTTTTTACTTGGATTTTTAGTAGGTTCGCTAGGCTCACTAACTTTTAATGTTTTATTTGGAGTATCTAGTGTTTCTACTTTTTTATCTTTAGGTTTTTCTACAGTTAATGTAACTTTAGCCTCTTTTTTAGGAAGAAGAGCATCTTTTTTTAAAGATTCAAGTTCACTAGCAAGTAAATCATAATCATCTCGTATTTTTTTGTTTTCTTTTTTTAACTTCTCTGAATTAAGTTTTTCTTTTTCAAGAAGAAGTGATAATTCTTTAAGTTCATTTTCAAGATTTTGATCATATGTAGTCTTTTCAGCAATTTTCACAGTTTCAATAACTTGTTTAGGTTCTGCTTTTATTTCCTCAATCGGACTAGGGTTAGTATTAATAATAACTTTAGGTCCTCTTTTTAATGCTTTAGCTAAAAAATATAAAGTAATTAAATAAATAACTGAAAGAAGAATTAAAATTATGACTACCTCTACGTGACTTCTTCCAAAGAGAATTACTCTTCCAAAATAACTTTCTTCATTTGCATTATTACTTCCAATTAATAAACTAAGAATAACAACTGTTAAAACTATAACAAACGCCATTATACTCCAAACCGCTATTAATGCTTTATCTTTTTTTTGGTTATTTGCCATACATATCTCCTCTTTTAATATTAACTATCTATAAAGTATTATATCTTTTTTAGTATTTATTTTCAAAAATTAAATACTTTTCTTTAAATTACGGAGAACATAAATAAATAAAAATTTTGAATTTTATCAATTCTTCCTTAAATTTCATTTTTTAGTATTTTTTTAAACTATTATTATATATTTATATGTGAGGTGAAAAATGAACAATCTTATTTACTTTTTGGCATTAATATTTTTCTTTGTAATTTCTTTTAAGGTATTTTCTAGTATTCATATTGAAAACGAATTTAATAAAAACAAAGTTTTTGAAATCAAAGCAGCTTATGTATTATTATCGCTCGCAGTAGCTCATTTACTAGCAGATATGATTTTGAAGATCTCTGGAACTTTTGAATCTTTTTTCAAGTAAATATCTATTTAAAGCGAAATATTATCTAAAATCTCTTCACTACTAAGTATCTCTATGTAAGATTTAATTTTTAAATTATTGAGTGTAGTATCAGATACTATGCATTCGTAGGTAACTTTATCTTCAAATGTAGTTTCTAATATTTTTTCATCATGTAAAATATAATTGATATCAAAAGTATATTCATGTGTAAATCTCATCTTAACTTTATTCTTTTTTTCTTTCACATAAAATAATGCTTTTTCTAAAGTTAGATCTGCTACCTTATAATATGTTCTAGATAAAAGTCCTTTCCCAAGAAGAGTACCACCGAAATATCTAACAACTAATAATATACAATCATCTACTCCCCAATTAATAAGAGCATTTTTTATTTCTTTCCCAGCAGTACCTGCTGGTTCTTTATCATCATTAGATCCAAAATTTTGATTAATTGAATAAGCATAAACAATATGTTTTGCATCACTATACTTCTTTTTGAAATCTATTATCAGCAATTTAATATCATCTAATGAATTAATTGGATATAAAAAACCAATAAATTTCGATTTTTTTTCTTTTATTTCTGAACTAACTAATCCCTCAATATATTTCATAATGTTATTATTATATCTTTTTTTCAAAGAATTTAGTCTAACAATGTATAATTAATAATATGTGAGGTTATTTAATGGAAATTGGCAGTATCGGTAATGCAAAAATAGTAATTAATATATTAGAAGAAAAAGGCTTCGAAGCGTTCATGGTTGGTGGCGTGGTTAGAGATTATCTTTTAGGTATCGAAGTTCATGATATAGATATTACAACAAACGCTAAACCTCACCAAATAGCTACTATCTTTAGAACTTATCCAACGGGTATTAAATTTGGATCAGTAACTATTCGTTTCAAAGACGATTATTTTGAAGTTACTACTTACAGAGGTGAGGCAGAATATTTAGATAAAAGACATCCAGATAGTATTCATTTCATAAAAGATGTAAAAGATGATGTTTTAAGAAGAGATTTTACAATTAATGGATTACTAATGACAAGTAAAGAAGAGATAATAGATTATGTAGGCGGTAAAGAAGATATCCGCGCTGAATTAATAAGAGCAATTGGAAATCCTGTAGATAGATTCGAAGAAGATGCATTAAGAATACTTAGAATGTTTTATTTTCAATCAAAATTAGGTTTTAAAATTGATTTTGAAACTTTTCATGCCGCAGAATTAAAAGGAGAATCAATAGCATTTCTTCCAAATGAAAGAATCTTAACAGAAATGATTAAACTACTAAAAGGAGAGCACCAACTTTTAGCATTTAAATCTCTTCATGAATCTAAAGTTTCAAAATATTTGCCTGGTTTAGAAAAAGGAATCGAATTTTTTTCTTCTGCTAATATTGTTCCATATATAGATTCCTTCTTTATCCTTTCTTTTTATTTAAATGGTAGTGTTCCTAAAGAATGGAAATTTGATAATCTACATAGACACAAATATCAAACTGTCATTGAGATTGCGAATAAAAGTGATAATTATAGTAACTTAACTTTATTTCAAAATGGTTTAGAAAATTGTCTTTTGGCAAATAGAATTCTTTCTCTCTTGAAAAAAGAAAAATTCATGAAAAAAGAAATTGAATATAAATACGCTAATTTAGCAATCAAGTCAGAAATGGATTTAAAAATTACAAACAACGAAATCTTAGAGATAGCAGATAAAAAGCCTGGTGCCTGGCTCGGAAAATTAAACAAAGAACTAGTTGAATCAGTGATTGAAAATAAACTTGAAAATTCAAAAGAAGTTTTGATATCTTATGTAAAGGAAAAATTATGGAATTAGAATTAAACAAAAAATATGAATTGGTTGCGAAAGTAGTATATTTCAATACCGGGGATTCTTTTAAAAATTGCACAGTTGAAACAGAGGACGGAACTCAACTAAACATTAAACTGAATGCTATTAATGAAAAAATTGTGATTGGAAATGTTTATCTTTTTAAAACTACAGCAATTCAAAAAAAAGAGAATGAATTAGCTCTTTTTTGTAATTTAGTCTTGCCACTCGAAAACAATGTCTCAGTAGATGAATATATAAGATATTTAAATGTCTTTTTTAATTCTGCGCCAATGAAAATTACTGCTATTAAAGAAGAAATAGAAAAATATTTAAATAAAATTACTAATCCTGTTTTAAAGAAAATATGTAGATCAATTTACAAAACAGAAATTGCAAATTTCTACTTATTTCCTGCTGGAAAAACCTTTCACCATGCGTATATCGGAGGTCTTTCTTATCATACTCTTTCCATGCTTAAAGCAAGTGATGCATATATTAAAATATATCCTATCTTAAACAAAGATTTAGTATATGCAGGAATCATTCTTCATGACATCTGCAAGACTAAAGAGTATTCTAGACCAGGAGGAGATTTTAGTGTTGTAGGTCATTTAATAGGACATTTAACAATGGGAACTAATCTAATTCATCTAACTGCCTTTAGACTAGGTTTATTAGAAAAAGAAGAAGTCTTACTTCTTGAACATATTGTAGTATCTCACCATGGAATTACTAGTTTTGGTTCTTTAAAAAAACCTCAGATTCCAGAAGCATTACTCATTTGGTATCTAGATACAATAGATACTAAATTCAGTGAATTAAATATTGAAATCGCTAAAACTAACGAAGGTGAATTCACTGATTCAATCCCAGCAATCGATAAAACTAGATTTTATAAATCAAAAATAACAAAGGAAGAAAAGTAAATATGAACTTAAATATTGTTTTTTGTAGAAAAAGAATTGACACACCAAATTTTAAATTAGCTTTAGATTATATAAGAGATAATCTTTTTGAATTTGCTAAACTTGGAAAAACTATTTTAAATGATGAGGTTTATTTCAATGTTGAAGAATACGAAACAAAAGAAGAAAAAGATACTTATTTTGAATCTCATAAAAAATATTGTGATATTCAAATAGTTGTTTCTGGAGTAGAAAACATTGGGTTCCAAGATATTGATAGTTTTAGTGGTGAAATAACTAATCCCTATGATGACGCCAAAGACGTAATTAAATACAAGTTAAGTGAATACACAAAGATTAAATTACTTCCTGGCGATGCAGCAATTTTTTTCCCTGAAGATTTACATGCACCTAAAATGAAAAGTTTAGAATTTAGTAATGTTAGAAAAGTAGTATTTAAAGTTAAGTTATAAAATTTTTTGTTTTTTGAAATAGAGATAAACCCTAATTATAAATCTTGATAGTAAATCAAGTAAAGTTAAAGTGGGTGGAGGCCTCGAACGGATTTGAACCGATGATCAGGCAGTTGCAGTGCCGTGCCTTACCACTTGGCTACAAGGCCACCTTTTATATTATACAGTTTTTAAGTTTTTTTTGCTATTTTAAGTATTATTTTTGATATTAGTCCAATAACAAGTAAAACAACTTATAATCTCTAATGGAAAAAATACATATAATAAATATAACACTAAACATAATAACATTTCGGGGAATTCCTAGTTTAATCTTTTTTATGAACTAGTCAAGTTTGAAAATATCTTTTGCATTTAATTTTCTTATTTTTTTCATGTTGAATAAAAAAGATAAAAGAATAATAATCACAAAAAATAATATATTTAGTAAAATAGAACCTAAACTATGACTAATTCTATCCAAGAATTCGGTTTGTTCCATACTTTCATTAGCTGAATCATTAAATACTTTGAAAACAAAGGGGGATAATGCATATGAGAGAATAAAGGATATAAAAGTGGATAGTATTACAGTAAAAAAAGCAGGAATTATAGATTTTAGTTTTGATAATCCGAAACATTGAAGAAG
>JAITXT010000027.1 GCA_031284585.1 Acholeplasmatales bacterium | reverse complement strand
TTCAATCTCCTTTTAAAAGGATTTTATACCTTTTTATAATTATAAACTATTTTTTGAAATATATATTTTATTTGCTTTTATTTTTAACTTGTGATTCAACTTCTTTGACTTATTCCTTTTTGCATGATTAAAATACCTAATAAGTATTTTTTTATATACTATTTATTTATGATTATAATTTATCGAAATTTATTCACAAAAGAAACATAAAAAGAATATTGTTTTCTATTAAATGTCATATACATTTATGTCAGCTTTAATTTTTTTTATGATGTAAATCATTAAATATTTTAACTAATTCTACAACAACTAAACTACCATTCTGCATTTAATGTGCAGCATCTTTTATATTATTAACCAATCTGTTGAAGTTATAATTAATCCACCCATTAATCTAAATGATTCTAAATTAAATTTTGCGTCATCTGTCCATATGATATTGTTTTTATCAAAATCATTAATTTCACCTAATTACTCTTTACCTGATTGTGATTCAAAGAAACTCCTAATTATTATTTATTGATAATAGATAACTTGTTGTAATTTATATTTATCTAAAACTATTGTATTATTAGATAAATTTATCTTCTTGATACCTCTTAATATTTTTATATTTATTTCTTTTATTTTAGGAGGTATTCTTAATTCTTTTATTCCACTACCACAAAACGCAAATTTTTTTATACTTTTTATTTCGTCATTCAAAACTATTTCTTTTAAATTTTTACAATTATAAAATGCCATTTGAGGTATTGTATTAATTGTTAAAGGTATTTCTATTTTTTCTATAGATGAGTTCGCAAAACACATTTCTTTTAATTCAACAATAGAATTAGGAATAATTACTTCTTTAAAGCTAGTGAAAGCAAACATTTTTTTGTATATTTTATTTGCAAATGGAGGAATTGTAAATACATCCCCGCTTGTGTATTCAAGAGGATTGTGAACTAGTTCTTTAATTAAAACATTATTATATGCCATATAAATACTTGTTATTGGTCTAGAGCCATAGAAGAGCTCATCACGAGGAATCCGTGTAACCCTATTATTGCACTCATTTTCATTAATTACACTACCAATTAAAGAGTTAAGTTGTTTTATTGATAAGTAAAAATCAGTATTTTTTACCGCGAAATTATGGTTTAATCTTCCGATTATAGACATTATTTGTTTATTACAATGCATTACATATATTAAACTATTTTGATATTCTGTATTAGTTGAGTTCTCTAATGTAATATCTTTATAGTTTACTTTTCCGACAATAAAGTAAGGTATATTTTTATAACTTCCATTTAAAGTACACCAATTAGTGTAACCATAACAATCTTCTTTTGTAAGTATTTTGTATGATTCATTTAATTTTGAAAAATCCAATGTACATTCAGTTGTTGAATTAAAAGGAGCAATTTCAAAATCTGGAATTTCTTCAATTTCAAATTCATAATCTACTCTTAATTCTATTATAGGTAGATTAAAAGTTCTTGAAAAATTAGAGATAGTGAAATTACCAATTGAATGAATATTTTTATACAAATATCTATCCTGAATACCAGATAATCTAATACCTAATTTTTGTTTTATTTGGATTTTAATTCTAAATCTGTCAATGTTTTTCCTCCCGTTTTATACTTTTTGAAATTTTAATTATACTATAAAATAAGAAAATTGTAAATAGTCAGAAAGAATTATTATTCATATATAAATTTGAATCAATATTATATTGTTTGTTTATACCCGACTTAAGGAGTGTGGTGTTGAAAACCAAGATATTTGAATATTAATTTTTTACTTTTTAGTTAAGATATTTAAAGTTATCATAAACTAGGAAATGATTAGTCTTTTTTATAATCTAATAATAAGGACAGTTTCTTCACAAAGATACTTAATAATTATAAAAGTTAAGAAAGTAATTATTGGTAAATAAAAAAGGAACTATTTCTAGTTCCTTTTTTGACTAATTTGCTTTAAGTTCAACTATTTTGGCTCAAATTTATACAAATCAAGCGAGTAATACAATACTTAATTGGAGCAGGCGAGGGGAATCGGACCCCCATCTTATGCTTGGCAAGCACATATAATAACCGCTATACGACGCCTACACCGTAATAATATTTTAACAAAAAAAACTATATTTGTCAAGATAAATGAATTTATTGTATAATTATTTTTGGAGGAAGATGATGAAGAAGATATTTAAAGAGAAATTATTAGAGTCTATTAAAAGTGTATTGCCAATTACAATTGTAATATTAATTGTTGGCATAATAGTTGGAATTCCGCTTGTCAATGCGTCTAAACCGCTCTTCGAAGATCTTTTGGCGTTCATTTTAGGAGCAATTTCCTTAATAATAGGACTTGCTATTTTTTTGATGGGTTCATCAACTTCTATGGAACTCATTGCTGATAAGATAGGTATGTTTATTGCTAAAAGGAAAAAAATATCTGTTTTAGTCAGTTTAGGTTTTTTAATCGGATTTCTTATTACAATTTCTGAACCTGATTTAGGAATACTTGCTGAACAATTTCCAATGGATTCTTTATTCTTAATTGCAATAATTGGATTAGGAGTAGCAATTTTATTAGTTGTTGGACTTCTAAGGATTGTATTTGGTTTTAATATAAGATATTTAATTGGTATAGGATATGGGATTGTTATTTTAATGGCAATTTTAATTCCTTTAGTAAATCCCAATTTTAATAATTTTATCCCGTTTAGTTTCGATGCATCGGGTGTTACTACTGGCCCTATGGCTGTTCCATTTATTATTGCGTTAGGTCTAGGCTTATGTTCATCAAAAGGCGATAATAGCGATTCCTTTGGGTTAGTTGGTATAGCTTCTATAGGTCCAATAATTGCAGTTATGGTTATGGCAATTTTTTC
Source organism: Acholeplasmatales bacterium (assembly GCA_031284585.1). Classification (GTDB taxonomy): domain Bacteria; phylum Bacillota_I; class Bacilli_A; order Acholeplasmatales; family Acholeplasmataceae; genus JAITXT01. Next base: position 19,523 of record JAITXT010000027.1, on the reverse strand, counting down.
GGGTGATTTAGCAGAAAGTCCTGAGGCTGAATTAGGATTTTTTGAGTATTTATTTGAAAATGCAAAATCTGTTCTTTTAGCTATAACGCCGTTTGTCATATTTTTTATTATTTTTCAAATTTATTCATTTAAATTACCTAGAAAGACAGTAGCAAGAATTGTCTTTGGATTTATCTTAACTTATATAGGTTTAGTTGTTTTTATAACTGGTGCCGAAAGTGGTTTTGTTTATATGGGTAAAGCTATTGGTGAGATTATTGGTAAATTAGATTATTCATGGGTAATGATTCCATTAGGTATGTTATTTGGTGCAGTTGTTATTCTTGCGGAACCTGCAGTTTTAGTATTAAATAAACAAGTCGAAGAAGCTTCTTCTAATACAATTAGTAGAAAAATAATGATGATCTTTTTGGCAATTGGTGTTAGTTTTGCGATTGGACTTGCGATGTTAAAAATTTATTTCAAAATACCGATTGTTTATTTTGTGATTCCAGGATATGTTATTTCCTTTATTCTAACTTTTTTTGTTCCTAAGAAGTTTATTGGTATTGCATATGATTCTGGTGGTGCAGTTTCAGGAGTTTTGACATCTAGTTTTTTAATTACACTTGCTCTTGGGTTTGCTAGTGCTTTAGAAGCTAATATATTTGAGTTTGCTTTTGGATTAGTTGCTCTGGTTGCTATGATGCCTATTCTTACAATTCAACTTCTTGGTATATTCTACATGAAGAAGCCTTCTAAACAGATTGCTTCAGTTGAAGATGAAGAAATTATTAATCTATAGAGAGGGAAAATATGAAATTATTGATTACTATAGTAAACAGAAATGTTATTAACAAAGTTGTTGCACTTCTTAATGATAAGAAAGTTAATTTTTCAGTTGATTTTTTAGGTAAAGGTAGTGCTAGTACTGAAATATTAGATACTTTAGGAATTTTTCAATCGGAAAAATCAGTTGTTTTTTCATTAGTTAATGATGATTCCATTGATACTATCTTTGAATCTTATAAAGATGATCTTGATTTACTTTCAAAAGGAACTGGTGTTTCCTTTGCTATTAATTTAGATAGTATATCAAAAAGTAGTTTAGATGCAATTTTAAATAAAAAGGAGGAATTATAATGGCTGAATTAGAGTTAATTGTAGTAGTTTGTAATCATGGATTTGCAGATGATGTGGTAGCAAGTGCAAGGCACGCAGGTGCTCGTGGAGCAACCATACTTCATGGAAGAGGGAGTGCTACTCCAGAAATGACAAAGTTTCTTGGAATTACTATCTTTCCAGATAAAGATCTTTTACTTATTGTTTCTAAAAAAGAAGCGAAAGAAATTATAATGAAAACAATAATGGTAGATCAAGGAAATGAAAAAGATGCCCATGCAATTTGTTTTTCTTTACCTGTTAGTGATGCTTTAGGGTTGTCTTTCACCTAGAATTAATGAAAAAATTAATATTCTTTTGTGCATTTATTGCTTTTTTCTTTCTTTTCGGGATTTTAGTTTCCTTTTTCCTTGATTATCAATTTTTAGATAATTTTTTAGTTAGTTTATCAAAAGTCAAGTGGTTTTTTGTTATCTTATCTTGCGTTTTTGCATTTATCTGTGGAATTTTTATTCATGAATCAGGACATTTAGTTAGTTTTCTAATAGATCATATCAAAATTAGGTGTTTTGCAGTTTTACTTTTTGTTTTTTTCAAAGATAATACTACCAAAAAATATAAATTTAGAATTAATTTTTCTTTACTTAAAATACTAGGAGGATTTGTCGTACCTGATTTGCCAGAAGTAAATGATAAAAATTATGATGATATTAGAAGATCTTTTTCTAAAAGTTTAATCAATGGACCTTTGTTTTCATATTTTAGTTTAGGTATTTTCATATTTTCTTTTATAATTTCCTTTATTTTTTTAGGAGGTAGTTTCTTTTTAGGATTTATCTTTTATTTTGATATTATTTATTTAATTTTTGTTTTATTAGCTACAAAATCTTTTAATTTAAATAATGGTTTTTTCTTTGGAGATAGATATGCTTATAAAAAAATATTATCGGATGAAGATTTTTTTCTGGCTACTCTACTTTCATATCAAACTTTTTCTTTAAATATTCAGGAACAAACTAATGCGTTTTTAATAAATAAAGTGAAGCAAATTCTTAAAGAAAAACCGTATTCTTTATTTAGTGAGAGTTTAATTATATATTATATTGATTCTTTGATCTTTGATGGATTAGAACCCGATATAACTGTTAATATTGATAGTGTAGTAAGAAAACAAGATAGCATTCAACTTGCTTATTATAAAGTATTATTTAATTATGTATTTTCGGGTGATAATTCTTTTAATGAATCATATTCTAAATTCAAAGAATATTATGAATTTATAGAAAATAGTATAGAAGATAGATATTTAAAATTACTTGAACATAATATATGCGAATTTGATAACAGCGAAATATTATTAGATGAAGATAATTATTGGCCTGAAAATGGGTTATTCTCTTTTCTAATTGATGAATTTAGCGATTTTAAAAAATACGTAAAAAGAATAGATAAAAAATATAAAATAGATGAAATTTAGATATAAAAAAAGACTGCCGAAGCAGTCTTTATTAATTATCCAATTACTCTTACTTTTTCAGCTTGTTTTCCGTTTTTTCCAGTAACAACTTCAAATTCTACTTTTTGTCCTTCGTTAAGAACTTTGTAGCCATCAGTTGCTATTTGGCTGAAATGAACGAAAATGTCGTCGCTTTGGCCATCGATGTTTATAAATCCGAAACCCTTTTTAGCATTGAACCATTTTACTATACCAGTCATGTACACTATCTCCCTCAACAAACAATACTCTTTTGTCAATATATTATAAAATTAAATCCTAAAAAAAACAAAATAAAGCATTATTTTAAAAATTAAGTTAAAAATACCTAAATTTATTCAAATTGAGAGTTAAACATTGAATAATATGTACCTTTTTTTTCAATTAATTCTTTGTGTGTTCCAATTTCAGCTATTAGTCCATTTTTAAGGACAATAATTTTATTTGCCTTCTCTATTGTTTTTAGTCTATGAGCAATTACAAAAACTGTTCGATTCTCCATTAATTTTTCAAATGAGTTATGAATCTTAACTTCGGTAAATGTATCAACGTTGCTGGTTGCTTCATCAAGAATAAGCATTTTATCTTTTGATAAGAATGCTCTAGCAATAATAATTAATTGTTTTAATCCTTTTGAGATATTGTTTCCATCGTTAGATAAGATTGTTTCAAAACCATTTTCTAGATGGGAAATATAATTATATATATCAGCATTCTTACAAGCAGTTATTAGTTCCGCATCACTAACATTTTCATAACCATAAGTAATATTTTCTCTAATAGTACCATAAAATATCCAACTATCTTGAAGAATCATCGAAAAAGATAAACGAAGATCATTTTTATTTATTGTCCTTAAATCAATTCCATTTATTAATATGCTACCTTCGTAATTATCATAAAATCTCATTAAGATTGATACAAGTGTAGTTTTACCAGAACCAGTTTCTCCTACTATCGCTGTTATTTCACCGCTATTAGCCTTGAAATTAATATTATTTAAGACTGGGTTTACTCCATCATAAGAAAAATTAAGATTTTGAAAATCTATTTCGCAGTTTTTACTAATGGACATTGAGGTTGTAGGAGCATTAGATTTTTCTTCTTCTTTCAAGTCCATATAAGAAAAAACTCTCTCACAGGCAGCTAACCCACTTTGTATTTCCGCGAGCAATTGGCTTATTTGACTAATTGGACCAGAAAACTTTCTGGAATATAACATGAAACTTGCTAGATTACCTAGGGAAATAGTTTGATATAAATACATGATTCCACTGATTACTCCAACTAAGGTGATTGATAAATTACTCATTGAATTGACAATTGGACCATTTATGGAAGAAAGCCCCCCAGCTTTATAAATTAAATCAGAGGTTTTCCCATTTAAAATTTCATAATTAGAAATAGCTTTATCCTCGACTGAATAACTAATAATAGTTTTCTTACCAGTTATCATTTCTTCGCTATAAGCATTGATATTTCCTAATGACTCATTCCTTAATCTAAAACCATGCCTTATTTTTTTACCTAAGTATCTAGTTATAAAGAAAGTCAAAGGAATAATGATGATGAAAGGTAACATTAGTAAATAAGAGATGGAAATCATCATTATTAAAGAGATGGAAATATTAAATAAATTTGTTAAAATTGAAATTACATCGCTTGCTAAACTAGAAGAAATAGAATCTATGTCATAAGAAAATCTTGCGATAATATCACCAGTTTGAATTGTATCAAAAGTAGATATTTTGACAGAAGTAAGGGCATCAAACAAATCTTTACGCATTTTATAAACTATTTTTTGAGTTATTTTAACCATTGAAATGGCTACTATATAACTAATAATTGACGAACCAGCATAGAAAAATAACATGTATACTCCAATAATAATAATATCTAATATTGGAGATCTTGATTCAATTTTATTGATTATATTTCCAGTTAAATAAGGTCCCACTAAAGAAAACAAACTAGATAGGATAGTTAATACTAAGAGTAAGATGAGATTAAACCTATAATAATATAAATATCCTCCTAATCTTTTTAATACTTGTTTATTAATTTTAGTTTTCTTGACTTCTTCTTTGATTGTTAGATTACTTACATTATTCTTCATCTAATTCACCATCTTTTATTTGATATTCATACATAGATTTATATTCTTCTGAGGTTCTTAATAGATACTCATGGGTTCCAAATCCTTTGATTATTCCTTCTTCGATAAAGATAATATTATTAGCATTAGAAATAGATGATATCCTCTGCGTGATGATAATCTTAGCTGTATTAGGATAATTTAGAGAAAGAGATTTTCTTAATTCTAAATCGGTTTTATAGTCAAGAGCACTAAATGAATCATCTAAGATTAATATTTTGGGGTTATTTGCTAGAGCTCTTGCAATAAGGAGCCTTTGTTTTTGCCCACCAGATAGATTAGTACCTTTCTCGGTTGTTTTATTATTGTTTGAATTAAATTTATCAAATACGAAGTTAGATTGACTACTATTAAGCGCGGTAAAAATATTTTTTTCATCAATTTCTCGCATAAATGAAATATTATTTTCAATGTCTCCAGAAAAAATAATATCATTTTGAAAGACTACTCCGAAGTTTTCTCTATATTTTTTAACATTTAGATTTCTAATGTTTTCACCATAAAATAAAATCTCTCCAGAATAGTTTTTATAAAAATTTAATAATAAATTAATAATTGTACTTTTTCCAGAGGCTGTTCTTCCAAAAATTCCAATTGTTTCATTTTCATTTATCGTAAAATTAATATTTTCTAAATCGTTTTTAATTCCTAAATAGGAAAAACTAACGTTTTTAAAAGTAATCAATTCTTTTTCTTTTTTTATTGGAACTAAGGAATTGGTTTCTACATAATAAGTTTCTAGATTTAAAATATCATTAATTCTTTTTTCACTTGCATTAGCTTTTGAAACTAAAATAAATGCTTTATTAAGAGATGTTGTTGCATTAAGAATTATAGTGAATAAAGTTAAAAAAGCAATTATTGAACCACTTTTAGTTAGACCAGCATCTACTCTAATGGCACCTAAGACTAAGATAAGAACAAAACCAGTATTCATAATTAAGTTAATGAGTGGATTTAAAGAACTCATTTTAATAACAGCTTCTTCCTCGCTTTCTCTAACCTCATTATTATATCTATCTAGTTTTTCTTTTTCATGTTCATTCATAGAAAGAGCTCTTATTACTTTAACTCCTGTAATATTTTCTCTGAGGGTTCTAATAAATAAATCATTCTTTTCTTGAATTTTTGCATATAAAGGAACAGCTTTTTTACTAAAATAGATGGAAGCAATTAAGATAAATGGAATCGTAGCAACAAGTATTAAAGTTAGAATTGGATCTAAAAACAAGGAAATGATAATTCCTCCTAATAAAAGGACAGGTGGTCTAATTCCAACTCTCTGTAGGGATGCTGAAGCTTGATAGATATTGAAAGTATCATTAGTCATTCTAGATATTAGAGATGGAAGTGTAACTTCATCCATATCTTTGAGTGAAATTTCCATTATTTTTGAAAACAAATCACTTCTTACTTTTTCGGATATTTCAGAAGCTATTTTTTCAGAACTTCGATTAGCAATTACATTAGCAACTAAATCAAATATAGTTAAGAATAGCATTGCTAAACTAACAAGAAAAAGTGGAGTTAAATTATTTTTATCCTCAATATTAGGAATAACATCATCTATCATTATTGATAGAAGAAAAGGTATTAGTAAATCTCCAAGAGCTGCTAGCATTTTAATACTTAATTGGAAAAACAATCTATATTTATAAGTCTTGCATAATCTCAAAATCAATCTCACAATAAATTAACTCTCCTATCCATATATAATAAAATAAATCAATTTTTTTTTATATTTTTTGACTTATTTCACGTATAAAAAGAATATTTTTGGTATAATCTTAATGCGCCCCTATAGTTTAATGGTAAAACACAGCAATGGTAATGCTGCAATACTAGTTCGATTCTAATTGGGGGCACCACTATAAAAAGATTAGAGACCAGAAGAACCGAAACCATCGGTTCTTTCTTTTTTATTTTTTTCATCCACATCAGTCAAATAAAATTTTGTAAATATAGCTTGCGCAATTCTAAAATCTTTTTCAATTATAACATCCTTCTTAGTTATATTTAAAAAAGGAATAAATATTTCTCCTTCATTATTAGAATTATTATAATAATCTGAATCAATAACTCCTACTCCATTTGGAATAATTAGTCCTAGTTTTATTGGAATAGATGATCTAGGATAGATTAAAAGCACTTCATTCTTCGGAAAACTTGCTTTTATTCCAGTAGGAACTAAGACTATTTCTTGTGGATGTATGATAGTCTCTCTTGAGGACTTAATATCATATCCTGCGGAATTCTTAGTCATTCTTTCGGGAAGACTAAGGTTATTATTTAAATATGTTGATACTATTTCAAATTTTCTCATCTTGAACCTCTCTTTTTGGTAAATGGTTTTTTAATTCTTCCTCTAACTGTTTGGTAGCAACTTTTGTATATATTTGAGTTGTAGATATAGATTCATGTCCCAACCATTCTTGAATTGATTTTATCTTTGCTCCATTATTTAATAACGTGGTTGCAAATGAATGTCTAATTTGATGAGGATGAATATTATAAGATTCATTCGAAGATTTCACTAAGGAATTAAGAATTTTTTGGACTCCTCTTTCACTAAGCTTGGTGCCATTTCTATTTAAAAGTAGGAACTCATTATCAAGATTGTTACTTTTAGATAGGAGGTTAACTCTTGTAAGAGAAACATAGTTAGATATTTCTTTTAAAAGTTCTGGGTAGATAAAAAGAATTCTATCCTTGTTACCTTTTCCGTGAATTAGAATTTCGCTTCTTGAATAATTGATTGATTTAAGAGTAAGAGATGTTAATTCACTAACTCTTAAACCTAAACTATATAGTAGGTCAAGAATTAAATAGTTCCTAATCCCCAAGGAAGAATTAGTATTAATACTTGAAAAAAGATTTGTAAGTTCATTATCAGATAAAGGATTAGGAAGTTTTTTAGCAGTTTTTAAAACTTTTAGACTAGAAAAAATATTCTTCTTGACGATTTCACTATTATATAAATACTCATAAAAATTCTTGAGCGATGAGATTTTTCGGTTGATTGTGGTTGGACTAAGTTTTTTATCGATTAGATATTCTAGATAAAATTTACTAGTCCTAGCATTTGCATCTTTCAAAGTAAGAGCTAATTTATTTAGAAGCAAAAATTCTTGAAACTGAGAAATATCTAATTCGTATGAAATTAAAGTTTTAGGTGAATAATTCCTAAAATTAAGTTCCTCTAAATATGATACCAAGTTTGAATCAATCATTTTTGTTACCTAAATACTCATTTATTTCTTTTAATGATCTTTTTACATAAAATTCTTTTTTTAGTCTTTTATCTTTCATTTCAACTTGGGAGATTATGGAAAAATTAGCATTCATGGGATTGAAAGTTTTTTGCTTTGTAGAAATATAATTAGCAAGAGAACCAATTATAGTATTGGTTGATAGTGGTACAAACTGAGTACCTAGAATTTGCTTTGCCATGTAATTTCCAGCTATTAGTCCTGAACTTGCGGATTCAAGATAACCCTCAACACCAGAGATTTGACCTGCGACATAAATATTTTTATAATCTTTCATTTGGTAACAATTATTTAAATAAATTGGAGATTCAAGGTAAGTATTTTTATGCATGACACCATAACGAACAATTGAAATATTTTTTAAACCTGGTATAAGAGAAAAAACTCTTTTTTGTTCTTTGAAAGTAAGATTAGTTTGAAAACCAATTAAATTATAAGTTGATCTATTTATATCATCTATTCTAAGTTGAGCAACTGCATAAGATCTCTTCTCATTTTCCTTTTCTAAACCAACAGGTTTTAAAGGTCCAAAAAGAAGGGCTTTTACACCACGCTTGGCTAATACTTCAATTGGCATACATCCTTCAAATACATTTTTTTCAAAGTCTTCAAGAACTACAGATTCACTACTCACTAGTTCATTGTAAAAATTTAGATATTCTTCTTTATTCATGGGAAGATTAATGAAATCAGGGGCCCCTTTATCATATCTTGATTTATAATAGGCAATATTAAAGTCAATTGATTCTTTAGTAATAATTGGCGCAACCGCATCAAAGAAATGAAGAGAATCTCTTCCTAAAAAATCTTTTAAGAAATTTGATAATTTAGTACTTGGTAGAGGACCTACTGCGATAATAGTAGGAGTATCTTTATCGAAACTACATATTTCTTCTCGAATTACTTCAATGTTTTCATCTTTTGAAATTATTCTTTCTATTTCTTTTGAAAATAATAATCTATCTACAGATAATGATTCCCCTGATTCAACTCTTGAAGCATAAGCTGCTTTAATAATAATAGAATCTAATAAACGCATCTCTTCTTTTAAAAGTCCTGAAGCAGATAAAATATTACTTGATTTAAAAGAATTCGAACATACTAATTCTGCTAAAAATCCTGTCTTATGAGCAGGACTCGAATTAATTGGTCTCATTTCGTATAATTTTACTTTTATTCCTTGTTTTGATAGTTGATGACTTGCTTCAACTCCAGCAAGTCCACCGCCTATTACATTAACTGTTATTTTTTGATTCATAGATTAATATCCTTCCAATAATAACTTTAATTATTATGATGATTACCAATGAGTTAATAGGAATCATGAGAATTCTTAAAAACAAGGTAGTAAGAGCTGACTCTAAAGTAAAATAAATATAGATACTTAAAGTATTAAAAAGAGTTACTAGAACATGGGAGGAGACTATAGCTATAGAAAGAGTTACTGTATCTTTAATGTATCTAGAAAAAACACCTGGTACTAATCCCCACATGATAGTTCCTAATGCAAAAAGGGGAAGATAACTATATCCTGATAGAAGTGTTGATAATAGATCCACAACAAATGCACTTCCAACTCCAAAAAAAGGACCAAAGAAAAGAGATACAATTATGATAGGAATAGCATAAAAGGGAATTCCAAAAATATCTGATTTAATTAAAGTGGAAAAAATATAATTTAAAATTATTGCGATGGCCGAGAATATTGAAGTTATTAAGAGTTGTTTTAATAAACTATATTTATCTGATATTCTATACATATTAAAATTTCCAATCTATTGGTTTTGATTTCTTATAAACAAGATATTTATTAGCTTTTGAAAAAGGTTTAGATCCAAAAAAAGAAGTAGTTGTAGGATTATTTGGATCTCCTCCTGTAATAATCATATGTTTTGAGTTCTTAAGCATAGGACGTATTAATTTAGAGATATTTCCCCAAAGAATAAAGACAATAGGTCTAGAAGATTTATCGATTTCTTTGATTAATACTTCAACTAAATTAAACCATCCAATTTCAAGATCACTTCCAGGATTATCTTTTTGAACAGTTAAAGAGTAATTTAGAAGTAAAACTCCTTGGGTAGCTAGGTGACTCAAATCTCCACTTTCTGATAATATTATTTTTTGATCGCTTTCAATTTCTTTCTTTATATTTAAGAGAACATCTGGAAGTATTTTTGAAGTAGTTGAGTAGGCAAGTCCATCACTAGATAAATTATCATATGGTTCTAAACCAATAACAACTACTTTTACTTTTGTGATAGGAGTTAATTCTAAACATCTAAATATATTTTCTTTTTTAGGACATAAATTTGCGTTATCATCTTTTGCATATTCTTCTAGTCTTTCATCAATTTTTTTAAAATAATCTTTTTTTCTTTCTACTTCTAAAATTTTAAAGAATGATTGATTTATACTTTTAACGATACTAGGAATACTTAAAACTATTAAAAGAATAATTAGAATTAAAGGAATTATAACTGGGTTTGAGAAAGGAATAGTAAATAATAATTTTCCGATTAAAGAATCTATATTTACATCTTCTGGGTTTCCATCTTTATTGTACCAAGTATCAACGCTCGTTTCATTTTTTGAATGAGTCCTTATATAAGTTTTGCCATCAAGTTCATATATTTCATATATATAATGAGTTACAACTATTTGTTCTCCGGTTGCTAGATATACTTGAAAAGTTATAATATCTTCTTTTTTCAATTTTTTTATATCTGCCTTACCAATGAAAACAACATCGTTTACGTTAATTTTTGGTTCCATAGAATCCGATTTAACAACATAAGGACGAAACGTAAATAAATTAATAGTTAATTTTGGCACAAAAAAAGAAATAATATAAAGAGATAATATTCCCACTACTACATAAAAACAAACATTTAATATTTTCTTCTTCATATTAACCTCCAATATAAATTATATATTTTTTTTAAAAAATCAAGATAAATATAGTTTTATTACTTAAATTAGTAGATTTAGCTTAATGGTTTTATATTTTTAAGTATTTAATTGCCGAAAGTAAATATTAATCTCCTAAGTTAAATGTGCTAGTAAATACTTGATTATTTAACACTTTTTTGGAAGTTAAGGCAAAAAAAGATAAAAGTTAAGATTTTTATGATAAAATTATATACTGTTGAGAATGCATGTATATGAATGAATTCTAACGACCTTGTGCAAAATTTTAAAAAGTTTGTGGTTGTTAGTACATATACAATTGATAACAAAAGGAGAAAAATAGAAATGGCAGTTGTATCAGCAAAACAATTAGTAGAAACAGGGGTGTACTTCGGACATCCAACCAAAAAATGGAACCCAAAAATGGCTCCATACATCTTTAAAAAAAGTGGTGATATTCATATCATTGACTTAGAAAAAATTGCACTTGGATTAGAAAAGGCTTATGAAGCAATTCTAGATATTTGCAAACAAGGTGGAAGAATTTTATTTGTAGGAACTAAAAAAACAGCTCAAGAAGCAGTTAAAGAAGAAGCATTACGTTGTGGTCAATTTTATGTTAATCAAAGATGGTTAGGCGGTACTTTGACTAACTTCAAGACTATTAAACTAAGAATTAAATATCTAAATGATTTAACAATCAAAGAAGCTGATGGTAGTTTCGATGAGTTAAAAAAAGATGATAAGAAAAGAGCAGCAAAAATTAAAAAAGAAAAAGAAGCACTAGAGAAAAATCTAGGCGGAATTAAAGAAATGAAAGAAGTTCCTCAAGGAATTTTTGTAGTTGATACAAGAAAAGAATTAAATGCAATTCTTGAAGCAAGAAAACTTCATATCCCAGTTTTTGGATTAGTAGATACAAATTGTGATCCTGATTTAGTTGATTATGTTATTCCAGCTAATGATGATGCTACTAAATCTGTTAAATTAATAGCATCTGTTTTAGCAAATGCAGTAATTGAAGCTAACGGTGGATCTGCTGAAAGATATGTTGATGAAGATGTTAAAAGTTTCTTTGCTACTCAAGCAAAAGAAAGAATCCAAAATAATGAAAAATATGATGGAGATCAAAAAGATCTTAGAGGTAAAAAACCTTATAATAAAAATGATAGAAGAGATTTTAATAAACCAGTAAACAAAGATTATAAACCTTTTGATGGTTCAAAAAATCCTAAACCAGCTGGTAGTTTTAAACCTACAACTCAATTAAAAGTTACTCCTAAACCTGAATCTATTGATTCAGTTACTCCAGTTACTCTAGATGAAAAAGTAGTTGTACCTGAAACAGTTAAAGTAGTAGTTGCTGATATTTTAAAACAAGTTGTTGTAGAAGAACAAGTTGAAGCTCCAAAGAAAGCTCCAAAGAAAGTTAAAAAGGAAACTACTTCTGTTGTAGTTCCTGATAGTGTAGAAGAGACAAATCCTGTTAAAAGTGAAGTAGTTGATACTCCTACTGTAGAAGAAAAGGTAGCTCCTAAAAAACAAGCTTCAAAAAAAGTAGCCAAAGAGGATAGCACTCCTACAGTAAAAGTTGAAAGTAAAGAAGTTTTAGATAACAATTTATCTGTTGATTATTCAGCTTTAAAAGTAGAAGAATTAAAAGAATTAGCTAAAAATAAGGGTATTGTTGGTATTTCAAAAATGAAAAAAAGCGAATTAATTGACGCTTTAACTAAATAAGAGGTATAAAAATGGAAATTACAGCTAAATTGGTTGCTGCACTAAGAGAACAAACTGGTGCAGGTTTAATGGATTGCAAGAGAGCCTTAGTAGAAACTGAAGGTGATATTGAAAAAGCAATAGTTTATTTACGTGAAAAAGGAATAGCTAAAGCTGCTAAAAAAGCTGATAGAATTGCAGCAGAAGGATTATGTAATGTCTTAATTGATGGAAATTATGCTGCTATTTATGAACTAAATAGTGAAACAGATTTCGTTGCTAGAAATGAAAAATTCCTTGAATTATTAGACAAAGTTGGTCTATATATACTAGCTAATAAAGCAACTTCTGTTGAGGAAGCATTAAGTTCTAGCTTAGATGGAAAAGTTTTAAACGATGTTATTACTGATAATACAGCAACCATCGGTGAAAAATTATCATTAAGAAGAGTTCAATTATTAACTAAAAAAGATGATGAAGTATTTGGATCTTATAAGCATAATGGTGGAAAAATTGCTGTTGTTACTGTAGTTAAGGGTAGTGATACTGTAGCTAAAGAAATTGCATTGCAAGTTTCTGCAATGAAACCTCGTTATAAAGATAGATCTGAAATTGATCCTGAATTTATAGCTAGTGAAACTGAAATTATTCGTGCAGTAACAATCAAAGAATTTGAAGAAGCTGGAAAAGACACAAAGAATGTTGAAAATGTTGTTTCTGGAAGAGTTTCTAAGTCTTTGAAAGAAATTTGTTTATTTGATCAAGTTTATATTAGAGAGCAAAAATTAACAGTTAGTCAATATCTTTCTCAGGAAAAGTCTAGCGTTGTAACCTTCGTAAGACTTGAAGTTGGAGAAGGTATCGTGAAAAAAGTTTCTGATTTTAGACAAGAAGTTCTAGAAGCTACTAGTAAATAGAGAAAAGGAGATTTATTCATGGGTTCTAAAAGAGTGATTTTAAAATTATCTGGAGAAGCATTAAAAGGTAACGGTGAGTATGTAATTAATCCCAGCATAGTTAAAAATATTGCAACCGACATCAAAGAATTAGTAAATAATGATTTTGAGGTTGGTATAGTAATAGGTGCTGGAAATATATGGCGCGGTAAAATCGGTGAAGAACTCGGTATGGATAGAACTCAAGCTGACTTCATGGGTATGATTGGAACTGTAATGAACAGTTTAGCTTTACAAGATGGTTTAGAGTCTTGTGGTGTTAAAACTAGAGTTATGACATCTATTTCAATGAATGATGTTTGTGAACCTTACATTAGAAGAAAGGCACTTAATAATTTTGAAAAAGGTTATGTAGTTATTTTTGCTGGTGGTACTGGTTCTCCTTATTTTTCAACAGATACAGCAGCAAGCTTAAAAGCAGCGGAATTACATGCTAACTTGATATTAATGGCTAAAAATCAAGTAGATGGTGTATATAACAAAGATCCACGGAAATATAGTGATGCTGTAAAGTACGATAAGATTACTCATAAAGAATTAATATTAAATAAACTTGAAATTATGGATCTCACTGCATCATCGATGTGTGAAGAAAATAAAATTGATTGTATAGTGTTTGATATGTCTCTTAAAGGAAGTATGTTAAGAGCCGCAAATAGAGAAGAAGGATTTGGAACTCTAGTTTATTCTAGAGTCAATTAAGGAGGTATTTATGCCATCTCAATTAGCTGACGAATTATTATTAGATGTAGAAGATAGAATGGAAAAAGCAATAGTTGCTCTTATTCATGAATTTTCTAACGTTAGAACTGGTAGGGCTAATCCATCTCTTCTTGACAGAATAGTAGTAAACTATTACGGAGTAGAGACACCTATTAAACAAATTTCTAGTGTCACTATCATGGAAGGTTCTCAACTATACATCAAGCCTTATGATAAAAATTTATTAAAAGAAGCAGAAAAAGCAATTTTAAGTTCTACTTTAGGATTAAATCCTATTAATGATGGGGTTGGGTTAAGATTAATTATTCCCCAACCAACTGAACAAAGAAGAAAAGAATTGGTTAAAGACGTTGAAAAACTAGGCGAAAATGGTAGAATTTCTATTAGAAATATTCGTCGTGATGGAAACGATAAGATTAAAAAGATGGAACTAATTGAAGATGATCTTAAAGGATATCTTGAGGATATCCAAGAATTGACAAATAATTTCATTAAAAAAGTTGATGAGGAAATTAAAATTAAAAGTGATGAATTACTTAAGATTTAGTGATATTCATCACTTTTTCTTCTAATATTATAAGAAAAATGGAAAAAAAGATGATCAAAGTTGAATTTCTTGAAAATAAGTTGAATAAAAGAATCCTAGTTACTAGTGATATTCATGGAAATCTTAAAGTTTTTAAAGAAGTTTTAAAGAAAGCAGAATTTAATAATAATGATATTTTAATTATAGTGGGTGACCTAATTGAAAAGGGAGATGAAAGTCTAAATACTGTATTATTTGTGAGAGAATTAATGAAATCTACGGAAGTTTATTATTTGATGGGCAATAATGACGATGTTGTTGATATTATCAAGAATCCAGATAACTATATTGAAAGTAGAATTGAATCTTATTTAAATAATAGAAACTCAATTGTTATTGAATTGCTTAATAAACATGGTTTAAGTGATTTGAAATTTCCTGAATATTGTAAAATTCTTTACGAAAAAGAGCATGAACTAATTGATTTTTTATTAGATAGACCTCACGTTTTAGTAGATTCTAAAAATATATATGTTCATGCTGGAATTTTAAAAGAAGATTTAAGTGATTTGACGGAAATGATTTCTTTAGAAAGATTATATTTTGCGGATGAAAAAGAATATGTTTATCAAAAGAGAGTTGTTGTTGGTCATGTTCCTGTATCTCTATATTCAGCGGATTGTGTTTGTAATTCACCTTATTATAGTGCTTCAAATAATATCTTAGCTATTGATGGAGGAAATGTTGTTCATCATGGTGGTCAACTTAATTTAATTGAATTTACAAATGATTTAAAGAATAGTTTTGTGGCATATGATGCAAATGAATACGAAAAATATAAAGCCATAGATCCTCAAAAAGAAAAAGACGGGATTTATATAAAGTATGATGAAAATATCATTAAAGTTATTAAGGTTGATGATAAATTCCTTAATGGTATTCATCTTCTTTCTAAAAAAGAAATTACTGTAGATAAAAAATATGTCTTAGAATATAAAGATTCTAATACTATTGCGATGGTTAAAGAGTTATCTCTTTTTGATTTAGAAGTAAAAAAGGGAGATATCTTAAGTTTGATTTCCGTTGATTCTAATGGAATTTATGGTATTGTGAATGGTTTTGTTGGTTATTATCATGGGAGATTAGAAAAAAATGAAAAAGATTAAAAAAATCCCTGAGCATATTGGAATCATTATGGATGGTAATGGAAGATATGCCCTAAAAAAGAAAAAACCTAGAACTTATGGACATTTACTAGGTGGAAGAAATATTTTTAATGTTATTCAATTAGCAATTTCTTATGGTATAAAAAATCTAACTTTGTTTGCTTTTTCGACTGAAAATTGGAAACGTAGCGAAGAAGAAGTAGATTTTTTAATGAAGACTCCAATTGAATACTATAATAAATATAAAGATAAACTAAAAGAAGTAGATTATAAAGTTAAATTTATCGGTAGGAAAGATAGAATATCTAATAGTTTAAAGAGTACTTTTGAAGAAATTGAAAATTTAACTAAAGACAATGATAAATTAACGGTTAATATTTGTTTTGATTATGGTTCAATAGATGAACTTATATTAAATATTAAAAGTGAGGTTAAAGATGAAAAAGATCTTTTATCAAGACTTTGGATAAAAGAAGAAGTAGATTTAATAATTCGAACTGGTAATGAGTTTAGATTATCTAACTTCTGCTTGATTCAGTCCCGCTATGCAGAAATATTTTTTTCAAAAAAATATTGGCCGCAGTTTGGTAAAAGTGAGTTTCAAAAAGCGTTAATTTTTTATAGTAAGAGGAATAGGAGGTTTGGAAAGTTATCATGAAAAAAAGAGTTATTACAGCAGCCATTTTAGTTTCGTTAATTACATGTTTAATTGCTTTTCCTGTTTTAGAAAGAGCATTTATTGCTTTTATTACTGTCCTAATGATAATTGCTTGTTTTGAGATGTTTCATATGTTTGCACAAAAGAATCCTTTGACTAAATATTCCAGAATTGTTACGATTGCTTGTGTCTTGATTTTATTCTTTTCTGCGGGTGGTGTATTCTTCATTGGTATTATTGGAGTAGATCATGGACTTGATACTTTGTCTAAAATAAGACAAGTTGATAGCCTACTTATGACTTCAATCGTTATCGTGATTGCTATATTCACGATGCAAATTTTTGTTAAAGATTTTAGTTCTGAAGATACAGGAAAAATTATTTCAACTGTTTTCTATTTAGGAATTGGGTTTTCATCAATTATTAATCTTAAATTGCTTGGTACGAGATTTATTATTTATGCACTTATAATCACGAGCTTAACTGATTGTTTTGCTATGTTTGGAGGGATGCTTTTTGGGAAACATAAATTATGTCCTGAAATTAGTCCTAATAAAACAGTAGAAGGTGCAATTATAGGAACAGTAATTGCTTCTATTATTGCGGTACTATATGCTTTGTTTTATGGATACATTTTTGTTCCAGGGACAGACGTTGGAAACATATTTAATGCCTCTGGTGCGATGACACTTTTAGGTCAATTTAGTGATATTGGATCATCTCCTCTTTATATTCAGGCTTTAGTTATAGTTCCTAT
This sequence comes from Acholeplasmatales bacterium, assembly GCA_031284585.1. Classification (GTDB taxonomy): domain Bacteria; phylum Bacillota_I; class Bacilli_A; order Acholeplasmatales; family Acholeplasmataceae; genus JAITXT01. The sequence continues at coordinate 2,088 of JAITXT010000027.1, read as the reverse complement.
CACTTTGTTTGCCTCGATATTCGGACAAATTGGTGATTTAGTTGCTTCTAAATTTAAGAGAGATTATAATTTAAAAGATTTTTCGAAGATTTTCCCAGGACATGGTGGTGTACTTGATAGATTTGATTCTTTGTTATTTGTTTCCATGGTTCTTATTTTCTTCTTTACAATTATAAATAGAATTATTCCTCTTTTACCACCATTAGAAGAATTTGCTATTGGATTAAGGTTTTTAATTTGAAGAGTGTTCTTTTATTAGGTGGAAGTGGCTCTATTGGGCGACAAACTACTCAAGTATTAAATGGATTAAGAGATGAATTTTTATTAGTTGGAATTTCACTTTCTAGGGATTATGATTATAATTTATCTGTTTTAAATGAATTTAAAAGTATAAAGTTTTGCCACTTAAGGGAGAAAAGTGAACTAAAAATATATAAGAATAAATTTCCTAATATTAAATTTTTTCATAGTGATTCTGGACTTTTGAAAATTATCTCTTCATCAAAATTTGATATAGTTATTAATGCTTTACCAGGATTTGTTGGTTTTCTTCCTACTTTAAAAATTATTAATGTGGGATCTAAATTACTTCTTGCTAATAAGGAATCATTAGTGGTAGGAGGAGAAATAGTAAATAGTTTGCTAAAAGAAAAAAATGCTTCTATCACACCAATTGATTCTGAGCATCAAGGAGTTTATCAATTATTAAAGAAAAAAGATAAATCTGAAGTGGATAAGATTATTATTACTGCCTCGGGTGGGGCATTACGGGATTATAAATTAGACGATTTAGTAAACGTTAAAGCGAGTGATGTCTTAAAACATCCAAATTGGAATATGGGTAAATATATTACTATTGATTCTGCTACTATGTTAAATAAAGTCTATGAAATTATTGAAGCCCATTTTCTTTTTGGGTTTGATTACTCTAAAATCGAAGCATTTATTGAAAGAACTAGTAATATTCATGCTTTAACTTTAGATTATTCAGGAAATATGGACTCATTTTCCTCTTCTAATGATATGAAAATTATGATTTTCCATGCTCTAAAAGATGATCAATTTAGTGGGAATAAAATAGAATTAAAAGATTATAAATTATTAAATATTGATGAGAAACTATACCCTTTATATAGTATTAGGTATTCTAAATTGATTGAAAACCCTTTAAATAGAGTTTGTTTGGTTAGTGCAAATACTATCTCTTCAAGACTTTTTTTAGAGAATAAAATATCTTTTTTAGATTTAATAAATATCAATTTAGAATATTTTAATGGGTACTATAAAGGGAAACCTAATATAAGAAATATATGTAAATTATACTATAAGGTAGGGAAATCTATCAATAAGAAATATAATTATTAGTAATGCATTAGAATCATTCTAGTGAGATAATTTAACTTTTATAAAAAGGAGAATATAAATGATTAATATAATTAAAATATTAGATGTTTTATCAACACTTAAGCAAGTAGGTTCAGTTACATGGTCTATTCTTGTTTTCTTACTAGTTCTTGTTCTAATAATTGGAATTCATGAACTTGGACATTTTTTCCTTGCTAAAAGAGCTTCGGTTTTATGTTTTGAATATGGAATTGGAATGGGACCTGCGCTCTATAAGAAAAGAAAAGGAGAAACTTTATATACCATTAGAGCTATTCCAATTGGTGGAGCCGTAATGATGTCTGGAGAAGAAGCTATTATCGATTACTTTAAAGTAGGCGATACTATTGCTTTGCACCTAAATTCTTTTAGTAAAGTCGATAAAATTATCTTAAATGGTAGTGAAAAATATACTACGAAGGGTGTTGTATCATCTTTTGATTTATTTGGGAAAGCATATACTTCAAAAAAGGATTCATTAAAAGAGGAATATGAAAATGCGCTCAAGGAGATTGATCTCTTAGGTATAGACGATGATTCAGTTAAAGAAAAGAAAGAGTTACTAAAAAATAAATACTTAGAAAATGAAAATCTTTTGAAAGTTGAATTTCAAAACAAATTTAATGATAGTTTTCTAGCGCTTAAGGAAGAAAAAAAGCAACTTAAAAATGCAAAAAGAAGTTTATTTTTGGAAAGAATTACTTT
>JAITXT010000024.1 GCA_031284585.1 Acholeplasmatales bacterium | reverse complement strand
AAGTTCTTGCTCAAGCCGAACTTTACTACAGATGGCTGGGACTACAACGAAGACGGATCACTGGGAGAAGAAGTCTCTGGCATCAATCTCACAGAAGAGAACATCTACTATGATGAGCCAAACAATAAGTTATTCACATATAACACTGTCAGTGGTTCATTAGAGAAGAAAGCGATCAAGCAAGAAGAACATAAGTTCTTCAAAAACTTGTTGCATATCTATGGTGAGTATGACTTAGAAAACGTATTGCAAGAAGACAAGTATGTGACAGTTCCAAAGATCACCTCAATTGATGGCATCACCTTCAACTCAGATGGGCTGTCTCTGTTAGACAGGATTCTACAAGTTGAAGAGATCAATGTTCGTTCATTGTACAACAAGGCTTTAGAGCCAACGTTCTATTCATCTTATTGCAACATTAAGGGGATCATTCAGGGAATCTACGTTAGTGGATATGTTGAAAACTCAGAAGTTACAGAACTTAATCCAGCAAGCGGGTATCTCTCAATAGGATATGAAGATCGAGAGGAGCCAGTTCTAACTTCAAACAGACTTAAGTTCTCAACTGAGTTGCAGAAGATCCTGCCAGTAAGAACCATCAATGGTGTTCCTGAGCAGTTCAAAGAGAGTGAGATACATTATGAAAATGCTAAGTGGCTCGACACAAATGAAAAGATCTACTCTCCTGAGGTAAAGGACTTTACAGTAACTAGAAACATCTCTAACACTGACACTGAGAAATTGTTCTCTTACTACAAGAACACACTCGTATTAGAAGGTGAGATTGATCTCGTTACTCCGAACTATATCTCATTTGCAAAGAACTCTAAATTGCAAGATGCTTTAAGTTACTTAAGAATAAATGATACGATAAAAGATATATATGCAATAACGACTCCATCAACCGAACAATTTATTGAGATTTCAAGTAGTGAATTAAATTCTATAAAGTTTATTGATTATCAACAAGATAAATTTATAATGGCTAATGAAACTGGATACGTGTTTACAAATCAATACAAAACAATACAAGCTATTCCTGAAGGTAAACTAAATTTAGAGCCTTTTTATCCACTTTCAGGAGAAGCTGCTTATTCATATAATAATTTAACTTCATTATCTTATGATAAACCAAATAATAGATGGCTAGTAGCCTTAACTGGACAAAATTTAGATAAAAATTATTCAGACATAATAGCAATCAAATTAGATAAACTTGATGGAGAATCTAGAGAAAATGTAGTCTTTCAAAATCCTGGCATAGATGTAAATACGTATGATTTCATTAAAATTTTAGAAAGTTTTGATTATAGAACACCTCAAGAATTGAGTAAACTAACCTCTGAACAATTACAAAATTATCAATCTATTTTTGATAATACTACTTCTGGATATGTTTTAGCTAGAGATTTATCGATTATCGAAGCAGAAGAATTAGAAGAAAATATTATCTATTTTAGTGGCTTAGTAAATGACAATGTGATCAAAGATAAATTTGATAAAATTGATGGAACTATTTCAGGGTGTTCAGAATCAGATGACTCAAAGATAGAAGCTTTACAGTATTTTTTAACATCAGAAGGAAATGAACAAAAAGAAAAAGATGTTTTATCTATAACAAAAGATAGTGTTGATGGAGATAGTAATGGAATTTGGAAATCTAACAAGATAGTTCTTAATCAACCAAGTGATTATAAAATACTTTCATTAAATGTATCAAAAATAAAAACAACAAATTCTAAAGCTACTATTTCAATCGGGTTTTTTGAAAATATAGGACAAATGTGGATTTATGATAAATTTACTGAAAAATGGACGGTAACAACCTCAATACTTTCTAATCATGATTTTTTAGTTCATAGTAATGGTTCAGATGTAGTACATTGTGAATGTTATATTTGTGGGTGGTTCTATAATATAGATGAAGAAAATCAATTAGATTGGGGATTAAATATTCATTCATTACCTAGAGCTGAAGTATCAGATGATACAATTGTCTGTGCTTTTATTTTAGACCCTATTGGATTTAATAATAATTTAAATTTTACTAGACTTAAAATAAAAATAGAAAAAAATTCTAAAGAACAGAAAAAAGAAACATTTATGATAAGTGATATCGTACTTAAAGATAAAAAAAATATCCCTTATAATTCTAAAATTTTAGAAGGGGTTTATAGTCCTACTGTGTCTAATTCTTTTATTCAAAATAGAATTAAAAAACATGTAGGAAATAAATGGGTCTTAAATAACAATAATGAATACCAAGCTATAGTTATAGGATCTACTTTATTTCTTTATTCTCCAACTAATTTATATGATATTTTAACGAAGAAAAAATCTGGAGTTTCTAAATTTTTTCATTGGAAACGAGCTGAACTTCCATCTGTAGAAAATATAACATATTCATTATTTAATGAGATGAATAAAAAAATTAATTATTTAAGTGATGGAGAAATAAGAACAGGTTTATTTGAATTATGGAGTTTAGTTAATGAAAATTATGAAAATATCGTAAATTTAAATAAATCTAATTTAAATAGTAGCATTATATTTACTTCATTTAAAACTTGGTTATTAAATAATAAACCTATATTTTATAAAACAGAAGAAGAGATTCCACTTGTAATTACCCATGAAGGATTAGAGATAATACAGACTGAAAAAGGAAAAATAATTAATCTTGGTGAGAAACTTCTACATCAGTGGAATGCACCTCAAGATATTTTAGTTGAAATGGGCATTTCTTCTTTAGTATATTTAAAGAAACAAAATTATATTCGTTATCTTGCAGATTATTATGCCATTATTTTAGGATGTAAAAAATTTAAAAACTTTTTTGATGCTGGAAACATTAAAGATGCTAAACTTACTGAGAATTATCTTTATTTTCAAACTCATAATGATGATATTATTACTTTAGATTTAGATTTTACCAATTCTCGTGAAGATATTGAAAATTATAATAACTGGAATTTTTCTAATATTGACGAACATTACGTAATTAATTTACAAGCTGATAATTTATATTTAGAAAAAACTATTGGGCTTAATGGAGTTTATGAAACTTTAGAACTGATTCCATATTTAGAGTCTAAAAAAGGATTTACTATTTGTGAAAAGTACATAAACAAGAATATTCACATATACGTAGGATACATCCTTGCTAATAATTTTATTCAAAATAAAAATCTTTCTTTAATGTATGAATATTATCCAAATGACACAAAAAATATTTTGCTCATTAAATATCCTGTAATTTTTGTCAGTACTGATAATGGAGTTAACTTTAAGAGACAAGATCTGTTTTCTGGAACTAATAAAATTCCAAAAATAAATTCATACGATAGTTCAACCATTGAGAGTTCTTCTAATTTATGGTTTAGTCAAATTTTTAAAGTAAACAATGAGTTAAGGATCAATTTACAATCTCAATTATACAGTAAAAATGAAATCAATAATAATCCAATAGAAAATTTAGGATATACATCTTATTTAATTTCTGAATATGAAAATGATGTTTCTATTTTATATCAAAACAATTTTGAAGAATATTCAAATATAAATGAAAAAAATGATAAACGTTTAAAAATTACAAGAAATTCTAAAATAAAGAATATTGAAGTTTATTATACTACTAATAATACTATAAATGTGACTGAAAATTCAACAATTGGATCAAGTGTTTTCTTAAAAAGGCCATTTAGTTTTAATACAAATAACACTTTTATCTCTTTATTAGATGATGATGGCTTAGAGTTTAGTCCAAGTCTAGAAAATAAATCAGATGATCATGAACAAATTAGAGTATTAGTATCTATAGTTCCTTATGAAATGTTAGAAAGACCAACTCAATATGTTAGTTATTTACCTGAATACTTAAATGGATATGGGGATTTTGCAGTATCATCATTTATAGAAGTAGATAACATTACTCAAGCAAATCGACTTTACTCAAAACGCGAATGCATGACTCCTGAAGTTGAAAGACTTGTTATCCCAAAGAATGGAATTCCTGCAATAGCAGAAGATTTAGAGACTGGAAGACACGTCTATCAGTATTATGATCCTTATGTAAATGCTCAAGGTGAGACTACATATAAGTACATAGAAGCAAAGAACTCAGCAGGACAGATCGTAAAACTCTGTAGATTAAATGGTGACTACTTAACAGAACTAGATTCCATAAGTAACACCAATTACTTCAATTTGAGAACTATGATCACAGAAAATGTTGAGTATGCTTCTTTGATTGCTGCCCCTTTATTGTTACCAGATTATGAAGCAACTACTTTGAATTCATACTTTACTGATATTCTTCAAAGTATAGTTAACAAGAAGTATATTAAAAATACGTTTAGAGGTGGGCTTGATAAAAAGGTCTTAATTCAATACATCAATTTTATGGGAGTTGCTCCTCAATTATATCTTGATCTATTTAAGATTACTAACAATGACATTATTGAGTATCTTCTTGAACATGATGAAACTATTTTTGG
>JAITXT010000014.1 GCA_031284585.1 Acholeplasmatales bacterium | reverse complement strand
ATAGAAAAAAATAAATATAAAATTAGTATTTTAGAAAATCTTTTTAAACGTCTAATTGATAATAATAGTGATAATACGCAAACTATCCTAAGTATTAAAGATAACGATATTATCCTTGAAAACAAGTTTATTCATTTAGTTCTTTTTTCTCTTGATAATTTAACAGAAATTAGTCTATCTGATGAAGGTTATCTATTTTTACAAAATGAAATTTCTAAAAGTATTTATAAAGATGATTTTATTCTTTTCAGAAGAAATAAATATTTCTATTTATATATTTTTTTAGAAATTGATCCAAATATCTATGAACTTGGAACTTTTTTAACATCGCTCATTAATAAACTCAAAGTTAAATTTTCTTTTAAAACTTATGCTTGCATCTCAAGAGTATTTACAACAAATGATTCTTTCTATAATATTTATTTAGAAACAAAACGGACATTAGATTTTGCAAGTGAGGAAAATGAAGTATTTTATCCTCCTTCTGATTATAAAGTTGATTTTGAATTTGTTGAAGAGAAATGGTACAAAGCTCTAAGTAATATTATTAATTCGAAAGGAACTGGGGATGCTATATTATTTATTAATCAAAAAATTAGTGAATTAAAAAATAAATCTCATATCGCATTTCAACTATTTATTTCTGAATGTTTAAATACGATTATTTCTACCTCAAATAATAAAGTAAAAACAAATTCTATGACTATTAATACTGATATATATCAAAAAATACTTTCCGAAAACAATATTTTTACTACTCTAAATTACTTTACCGAATTAATAAATGCTATAAAAAAAGCAAATAAAGAAGAAATATTTAATATTCAAGAAACTAATTCTAAATATCTTTTAGATTATTTAAATAATTCATTTACTGATCCTATGCTATCCCTTCACTATGTATCGAAAGAAATTGGACTAAGCCCATCTTATATAGCTTTCTTATTGAAATCTTATAGTGATACCACTTTCGTAAAATATGTAACTATCTTAAGGATAGATTATGCTAAAAAATTAATCGCTAGTAATAAATATAAAATCACCGCTATCTCTAAAATGGTAGGTTACCAGGATCCCTATTATTTTTCTCACTGTTTTAAAAAATATAGTGGTGTATCTCCTAAAAACTACATAGAGAAATGAGAGAAAAGTTATCGATAAATATTCAAATACTTTTAGTTACTTTAACATTATTAATAAGTTTTACAGTAATAATAATTTTTACGTCTATGCGAACTTATTCAAATAGTATTAATAATTCAATTCATATTTATTCCGATGAAATAAAGAGTCAAATAGTTTATAATTACGAAGCATATTTTGGAAGAATCATCAATTTTTCAAATTCGATATCTAAATATATCGAAAGAATTGATCCTTTAACGGAAGAAGATTCCGTAAAAACATATTTTTTGAATATTTGTGATTCTTCAACCGAAGTAATGGGAATAACACTTTTCGATACGATAGGGACTACTCTTATTACAACTAATAATGATCAAGAAGATTCCAATTCCAATCAAACTATTTTAAATGAGGCAATTACTAATCCTACGATTCATCAAATATTTATTCCTGATGAAAGTAATTCTCTTACTTTAGTCATAGCAAAGTATGTAACATTTAATAAAACACTTAATAATGGAGTTTTAAAAATAGATATCGATTTTTCTAATATTATCGATTTATCTAAAACTTCTAACTTAGGTGAGGATGGACATCTATTAATTATTGATTCTAATTATAGAGCTATTTATTCATCTAATAACCTTCAAAGAGAGAAAGATATCGCGCTCTTAAGAAAACTAATTTTAGGAAGCCAAATTACAAAATACGATAATACGACATTTCAAATATCATTAGAAACTCTTCCTAATACTAAACTTAGAATTGCTGTATTTATAGATATATCTTTAATAACGCAAGCAGAAAGCATATTTTATAGGAATCTAGTCATTTATTCTTTAGTATTCATGGTAATAGCTGTTTTTTCTGTGTATTTTATTATTAAAAGTCTCGTGAATCCAATTTCTAATTTAAGATTAGGAATGCAGAATTACTCGTACCGCTTAGAAAGAATTAATGTATCTAAATATAAAAGCAGTAAAGAGACTTATGAACTTGCCATGTCATTTAACCAAATGTCAAATAGAATTGAAGATTTAATGCAAAAAATTTATCAAGAACAATTAGCTCAACGAAAAAGCGAACTTAAAGCTTTACAAAACCAAATTAATCCTCAATTTTTATATAACACTTTAGATACTATTTGTTGGATGATTGAACAAAATAAAAATGAAGATGCCACAAAACTAGTTATTGCTTTATCTAAATTATTTAGAATTAGTATTTCGAAAGGAAAAAATATTATTTCTGTTAAACAGGAAATAGAACATGCAAGGAATTATCTACTTATCCAAAGTATTAGATTTAATAATATATTTACTTATGAATTTATATATGATGAAAAAGAAATAGAAAATTTAGAAACTATAAAGTTATTACTTCAACCAATCATTGAAAATTCAATTAATCATGGAATGAAGAACTATCCTGATGATGGGAATATAACTATCCTAATTAAAACCGATGAAAAAAATATTATTTATCAAGTTAAAGATAATGGTTACGGAATGAGCAAAGAAAAAGTAAAAGAACTATATGACAATTTAGAAAACTACACATCAAATCAAGGAATTGGAATTAAAAATACATATCAAAGACTTAAACTATATTATTTAGGAGAAGCAAAATTCATTATTGAAAGCGATATTGATAATGGAACTACCGTAACAATTACAGTACCTAAGGAGGTCTCAAATGAAGAAAGTATTTCTTATTAGTTTATTTTTATTAAATATATTTAGTTTTTTTTCTTGTGTTACTAAAAGTATCCAAATAGGTATTTTAATTTATTATGAAGAAGATACCTATATGAAAGAATATGCAAATAACATTATTAAGAATCTGCCTTCTGGAGTAAATTACACCATAGACTACGCTTCTAACTCCCAAACAGTTCAAAACAAACAAGTAATAAAACTCCTAGATTCTAAAATTGATTTATTAATAGTGAATCCTGTAGATAGATTATCTTGTAAAACAATCACGGAACTTTCAGAAAGTAAAAATGTCCCTATTATTTTTATAAACAGAGAACCTATATTATCAGATATTTCATTTTATAAGAATGTCTATTACGTAGGATCTAATCCTAGTAGTCAAGGAAAATTACAAGCTAAAATGATTAAAGAAGTGGCAGGGAATCCTAAAAGTCTAAATCCTACTTTTGATAGAAATAGCGATTCCAAAATCCAAGCAATCGTCTTAAAAGGAGAACAAGGTCATCAAGATGCCGAAAATAGAACAAGTTATTTAATTAGTGAACTATATGGTTATGGATATGATTTAGAAATTTTAGATGTTGTAGTATGTGATTGGAAAAGAGATGTAGCATTTAAAGTTATGAGTGAATTATTTAATAAGTTTGAAAATATTGAATATGTATTTTCTAATAACGATGACATGGCTCTTGGAGCTATCGATTTCTTTAAAGAAATAAAACTTTTTAATGAAAGTGAAACTTTCAATCAACCAATATGTGTTGTGGGAGTAGATGGTACAATTGTTGGAATAGATTCGATTAAAAAAGGTCTAATGTATGGAACAATTTTAAATGACTCCTTATCTCAAAGTCTGGCTGTTATTTCTATTTTAGAATATTTCTTAGGATTCACATCTAGAATAAGTGAGGATTATACTATTATTAATGACAAATTTGTTTTTATTGATGGAATTATTATCACAAAGACAAATTCATTGTTAAATATTACATCTTAATTGTTAAAAATTCCATTTTAATTCTAATTAAAATAGTGTATAATTTAAGCAAATGGAGGATTATTATGAAAAAAGTATTATTATTATTAAGTGTTTTGGCTCTAACTGTAGTAAGTTTAGTAGCTTGTAAAGGTGACGACGAATTCAAAGTAGATATTTTTATTTATGACTACGCTGACACTTACATTGGAACTGTTAGAACTGAAATTGACAAACAATTAAAGGCTGCAGGTGTTGAAAAACTTACCTATACTTTCTATGATGGTAAAGGTGAGCAAAGTACTCAAACTACTCAAATTGAGACTGCAATTGCTAATGGAAGTGATTTATTAGTTGTAAATATTGTGAACACAGGTTCTGGTGACACAGTAGTTAAACTTGCAAAAGATTCTAAAGTTCCAATTATCTTCTTCAACCGTGAAGTAAGTAATGATGTAATTGAATCATACGATAAAGCAGCTTTCGTTGGAACAGATCCTAATGAAGCTGGTTATATGCAAGGTGCATTAATATTTAATATCTTAAATGCTAACTATGCAAAATATGATTTAAATGGAGACGGAAAAATAAGTTATTTCATGTTAAGAGCTGATACTGACAATCCAGAAGCAAATGGAAGAACTGAATTTTCAGTCAAAGAAGCAAATAGATTATTAGTTGCTGCTGGAAAACCTGCTTTAGTTGAATTAGGTATTCATATGGCTGGATGGTCTTTAGATCAAGCAAAAACAGCTATAGATGCTGCTTTAACAGCACATCCTTTTAGTGGAAATTCACCAATCGAATTAGTTATTGCTAACAACGATGATATGGCTCTTGGCGCAGTTCAATCTTTAAATGGTATTAGTTATAACAATGGAGATCAATCTAAGACTATTCCAGTTGTTGGAGTTGATGCTACAGCTACTGCTCAAACAGCTATTAAAGCTGGTAAAATGGCAGGATCTATCAAACAAGATGGTGATGCAATGGCAACTTGTCTCGTAGCTTTCATTAAGAATGCAAATAGTGGGCATTCTGATAATTACACTCAAGGAACAGATTATACTTATACTACTGTAAGAAAAATTAGAATTCCTTATCAAATTTTCACAGCTTAAATTGTAATTTAGAATTTATTAAAAAATAAGAGAGCAGTTAATTCTGCTCTCTTATTTAGAAAGGAGTATTTATGATTGATAATTTAAAAGACAATATTCAAGAAAATGTAAATGAAACTAAATATGAATATATACTTGAAATGAATCATATAAGTAAAGAATTCCCTGGTGTTAAAGCATTAGATGATGTTACGATTAAAGTTAAAAAAGGAAGGGTTTTATCTTTAATGGGTGAAAACGGGGCTGGAAAATCTACTCTTATGAAATGTTTATTTGGGGTTTATCATCTTGATCAAGGTGAAATTATTCTTGCTGGAAAGCATATAAATTTTCACAACCCGAAACAAGCACTTGCTGGTGGAGTATCAATGGTTCAACAAGAATTAAATCAAATTACAACAAGAAGTGTAATGGAAAACATGTTTTTAGGAAGATTTCCTAAGAAATGGAAGTTTATTGTTGATCATAACAAAATGAAAAAAGATGCAAATAAAATTTTTGATGATTTAAAGATTGAAGGAATAAATCCTCTTCAAATTCTATCTAGATTATCAGTATGTGATAGAGAAATGGTTGAAATTGCTAAAGCAGTCTCAATAGATTCCAAAGTAGTTGTTTTTGATGAACCAACTTCATCATTAGCAGATAGAGAAATAGAAAAACTATTTGAGATTATAAATCACTTAAAAGAAAAAGGATTTGGTATTATTTATATCTCACATAAAATGGATGAAATATTTAAAATATCTGATGATAT
>JAITXT010000004.1 GCA_031284585.1 Acholeplasmatales bacterium | reverse complement strand
TTGCAGATATTTTAAAATTAAATTTTAGACCATCTCAATATTCTCAAGCATTATTAATTCCCCCAATTACTTTAATGTTACAACTAATTGAAACTAGTATGACAACAATTAATAATATTTTAACAACTTTAAATAGCCTTAATTTAAAAATAGATCCTATATTATTATTAGAGCAATATGTGCCGTATATTAACTGGAAACAGTTAATTCAGAAATCTGAAAAATACAATTTAGAAAATAGTATCGATTCAGAAATCGGGGCGGCTATTGGAGCAGAAGCTAATACAAATATGGGTATGTAATAATAATTATATTAATATGGAGTTTGAATAATTTAAATGTCCTACACCTCAAATTTAAAAAATGAGTACTCAGGATCAAAAACATTTAAGTATAATACAGACTTTCTAAGAGTTGATTGGACTGGTTTTGATCTTTCAATTTATAAGATCACTGATCCAATTAATCCTCTAGAAATTCGTGAATCAAAAAATGTTTTTCTTGATCACATTGAATCTGATTCTAATTCTGCATCAGTTCAAGAGTTTGTAAAGAAAACCAAAGGAATTGTTTATATTTCTGATGTAACTATTCCTGATGACAGTCCCAATGGGGTTGTTTGGGTTACTTTTAGAACTAATATTGTTGGAGATGTTGCTAAGGCTGAAGCCGATGCTGGTCAGCCTGTTAAGTGGACTCGTTACCCTGTTAAACAGGTAGAGAGTGCAGTTATTTCTGTTCAATTTACTAGTTATTTTACTGTTTAAGTAATAATATTTAGTGATTATAATTTTTTTGCGGGGCATAAAAAGAAAATGACTATATTCGGATGTATGGAAAGTTATTTAATTTTAGAGAATAATAAATTTATTTCCCCTCAGCTATATATCCCCGCTGATGAAGATGATGATGATAATGTAAATATATTTGAAGCTGATGATATCGGTAATTCATCTCTATTAGATCCAAATGGAATTCCTATTGATCCAGAAACTGGTAAACCATTAGAAATTCCTCAAGATATTCCAGATAATATTGAAATACCTGGACAAACTAAAGATGATATACCGGAAGAATCAGATGAATTTGTTGATAATCCAGAAGATTTAGATAAAGAAGTCTCGGATATTCAACCCTCTGAAATTCAAGGTCAAGGTCAAGAATTGAACTCACAAGATCCAATAGAATTTATTTCTTTAAAGAAATTAGATCTATTGAATAGATTATTTCAATTTAAAAATGAATTAGAAAAAAAGAATTTCTTTTCAGATGATTTAGACATAATTTTAAGATTTGGAAAAATTCTAAAATATAATACATTATTAATATTATCTAAAAAACTCGTGGAACAAATTAAAATAAATAATGAAAATATTGAGAAAAAATAATGGTAAAAAAAAAGAAATCTTACGATTTTTTAATTGAAACACCATTACTTATTCCAAATAATGAACTTGTCATTTTAGAAGAAAGTAAAACGAATTCTGGAGATCATAAACTTAAGTTTAAAACCAGACTTCAAGAAGCCAATATGGTTAATGCGAATAAAAGACGTTATTCCACTACCATATGTGAATCGATTGTTAGTCAATTAACTCCAAAAGCGAATAATAAACAATTACTTCAAGAAATTGACCATCCTTTGTTTGATGCTCCTAGTGATAAACTCAAACAAAGAGCGGCAATTATTGAGATTAAGAATTGTGGATCTGTAATTAACAAAATTGAGTTTAAAGATAATCAGATATTAGCAGAGATTTCTACTTTATCTGGTTTTCGTGGACCTGATTTAGCAAGGTTAATTTTTGAGGATCATATCGATATTGGATTTAGTTTGAGAGCTTTAGGATCTATTACTCCGGTAAATGAGATTTTAGAAGTTCAGCAACCAATTCAAGCTTATTTTAGATAGGCAAATTAAATAGAAATATTTAATTAATAAAATTCCGTGAATTGCTGGTATAATCATCTTTTTGGTTGATCAGCAGCCCTTAAACAAGGTTCAACGACTATCCATTAAATTGGAGTAAAGTAATTAATTTTACTTGAAGTGCGGAATGACTTAATTATTAAGTCAAAGATATAGTCTAATCATATTAATAGAATAATAAAATTTTATTCTAAAATTTTTATATTAAACAAATTTTAAAATCTCACTATCAAGGAGAATTTATGAAAGTTTTTAAATCTCAAATAGTAGAAATTCTTCCTACTAAGCCTCAAGAAGAATATTTTTGGGAATGTATTAAATATTCAGAAGAAATTTACGAAAAAGCTGTAGAACAATGGTATAAACAATTAGATGAAATTAATATTCATAAAACTAGAAAATATATTAATACTAAAGAAATAACTAAATATATATACGATAATCAAACAAATTATGATACCCAATTTCCAATTACAATTTTAGATACAGCTTGTAGTAGATTGAAAGAAGCTTCTAAAAAGTTTTTTAATAAAGAAACTAATAAACCAAGACGTAAAAAAAAATCTGGTGATAGAACTTCATTTACATTATCATATTCAAAAGATAAAACTCATAAACGTTTTAAAAAAACTCCAAAAAATATGAACGATGATATTAAACATAAAAATGAGTTTAATTATTATTTTGCTATTGGATTTGGTAAATATTATGTTGATAAATATGGATTAAAAGGAATTAGAGAATTTCGTTGGATTAAAATGACTGAAGAAATTCGATTTCCATATGATAATCATCAAGTTAAAACTGTTACTATATTTCATAGAGCTGGTAAATGGTTAGCTAATTTTCAAATTGAAGTTGATGAAGAAATACCAAATAATCCAAATCGTATTAATAAATGCGGAATCGATCTAGGTGCTAAAACATTAACATCAATTTATGATTCAAATAACAATTTATTTTCGATTAATATTCCCCAAAAATTAAAAGATCATATTAAAAGTTTAGAAAATCATATTAAATTTTATCAACAATCATTAGATCAATGGTTATGCGTGGAAAAAGAAATAATAAATCATTAAGAAGAACAATGTTTAAAGCAAAACTTGGTTACTTTATACAACTTATCAAAGATAAAAGTAAAAAGTTTTCTAA
>JAITXT010000025.1 GCA_031284585.1 Acholeplasmatales bacterium | reverse complement strand
TGGATTAATTGCATCAATAATGATTATAACCAGACAAATTAGCCAATATGCATAATTGAGTATCTGCATTATTAAGGCCTTTTGGCTTATAGTACTATGATTATATTCATCTACTATCCCTTTTTTATCACCTTTTTTTGTTGATAAACCATAGCGGACAAAAAAATATTTACAAATATTTAATTTATATCTCTTTTTTTGGTCCGTTTTGCAGGTACCATCAATGGCTCTAATCGTGTATAGAACCAACATATTTATAATACTACAATAACCTAATATAGCCATTTATCATCCTCCTAATAAGCAAATCTATAGTTAAGACTTGCAAATAAACTTTTATTTCGTCTATTCATTAGTTCAATTATTTTCCCAACGATCGCTTCAGCCAGACTTAAGCCCGAACTAAAGATAACGTTTCTAAGACCGGAATAATTTTTTTTGCTCCAAAAGAACCAGCCACTGCACCGAAACCTGAAGACGTTATTACATTTAACCAAGAAAAACTATCTGTTATCAATCCTTGAAGAGCAGTAATTCCGCCTGATAAACCGTCATTGATCCCTGCTTGAACGGAAAATTTCCCGCCATGCTTAAGACCTTCGCCAATTCCACTAAGTGCTTCACTCGCTGCACCACCTATTGCACCTGTAATTGCTCCCCACATAAAACCATCTGAAGCTCCATTCCAATCCCAGGTTACTTTTCCATCACTAAACCCAAAACCTCCTGCAAAAGTACCTATACCTGACGCCATTACTGAACCAGCAAAACCACTACTTAAAATGGTTACTGCTACTAAAGAGACTCCAGATGTACCAGCTAAAGTTCCTCCAGTAAATCCAGCTGCGAACGCTGCACCTATTCCTACTCCTGCAGCACCAGCAGTTACTACAACTGCAACTGCTAAACCAACAATTATTAATCCACCTACTACCCAATGCCACCATGCTCTTCCGCTAGGATCAATATACATCACTGGATTATTATTACAATACATATAAAGGTTTAACCCATTAATTTGTAACATACTTTCATCAAGAATGCTTAATGTATCTGCACTAATAAATCTTCCTGTTTCAGGATCATAATATCTTGAGTTTAAGTAATATAACCTAGTCTCAACATCATAGTAATATCCTCTATATCTAAACGGATTAATATTTGCTACACTAGATAGTAAGGTATCTACTTCACCTTCCCCATTTAATACTACATGGTTACCCCAGGAATCATATACATATTCTCCTACAACTACTTGAGATCCATTTAAAATATGAGTTATATCACCTTGAATATTTCTTTGGTATAAATACTCGTTATTATTATACACGAATCCTGTTATTTTTTCTAGTAAATAATTATAAATTAGTGTTTTATTATCACTTCTTTCTTTTAAGATTCTAGTTCCATCTAATAAATAGTTTATTGTTATTTCAGTAGATCCATGTATCTTTTTACTCTTCCTAATTCCATTCATATCATAAGTATAAATATTACTTCCAAACTTTGATAATTCAAGTTTATTTGTCCATTCTAATTGATTGTTTCTATAAGTTATAGGATTTCCTTGGACACCATAGACTATTTGTTCATTATTGAAACTTATTAATTGATCTTTCCATCCATCACATTTATATGAATAATAATCCTTTTCAAAATCTCCTGATAATTTATTTTCTAGTGAATATTGGTACTTTTTCTTATAAAGTATATTGCCACTAGAATCATATTTAATCTGAACTGATTTATTTAGTCTTAAGTTATCTTCTCTTACTAATCTATTAAGCAAATCGTAATGATATCTAGTCTCATTATTGTCATCTGTCACAATTGAAACAATATTCATATTGGAATCATAATCATAAGTAACAATATCTTTCAAAACATTATTAACTCTAATTTGATGTTCTTTTACAAGATTTGTTTGATTATCTTCAAGTCTTAAGTAATCATACTCATTACAAAGTTTTTCTACTTCCAAATTAATAGTTTCTTTAATTACTCTTCCACTATAATCATACTCGTATTTGACATGATTACTATTAGGTTGAATTATTTCAATAACTCTATCATCAGAATCATAATTTATATACGTATCGGTTGTTGCTGTAAGTGGTAATGTTTCTCTTATTCTAGTTAACTTCTTATCTGTATAATAGTTCGTTAAAGATACACTAGCTGCATTTTTAGTAATTGTTTTCGTTGCTACTTGACCATGAACATTATAAGTAATTGTATCTGATTCTTGCTTATAAGTATCTACTTTACTTATTAATTGATCTTTAGTATTATAGGTATAATTTATAATTTCACTATCCATCTTTGTAGATTTTAATAAACCTCTTTCATTAATAGTAGTTTCGATAACTGTATCAGTATTACCAATTACCTTTTTCATTGTCATTATATTCTTTTAACCTTTATAAACATTTAAACTATCATATTCATCACTATAAGTTGCTACAAGGAGTGGAACTCCACTAATTTTTATTTGCTTCTTTCTTCCTAATCCATCAAGAGTATACAAGATGCTTTGACCATGGTGTGATATACCTGTTAATAAACCATATTTATAGTCAAATAATGTTTGGTTACTTTGTCCACCTACATTTGATAAAATTGATTTTAATTCGCCTGTTTCATAAGATATACCATAACTAATATTACTTTTACTTTCCTCCTCATTTACTTTATTACTAGTATAATCTGCTGGATTCTTTTCATTATAACTTCTAGTTTCAGTCTCTTCTCCTTTATCATTATAAATTGTTATCAGACAATTTCCTAAATAATCTTTTCTAAAGGTCACATTTCCGTCTCTATTATAAGATATATATGAGGTTCTTAACTTACCAAATTCATCAATGTTTTTAATAATAGTTGGTGAGTTATTAATATAATTTTCATATGTTGTAGTTGATGTTTCACTTTGTTCTTTAATGATATTATCATTGTCATAAGTGTAAATAGAGCCGTATCCAGTTAAAAAATTTGCTGAAAGAATTTTTGATTGAACAATGGGTTTTGTCGCAGTAACTTTGAAAAGAATACTTGTAGAAGTTTCTTTATTAAAAATAAAAGGAATTGCTAGGTATCCGTTTGTTAGATTGTCAAAGGTTTTTGTATAAGTGATTAAATTACTTGGTTCATTAACATTTACCTCTAATGTAATTACTTGTCCTTCTAATTCTGTATCTATGTAACCACCTAAATCTAGAAAAAATAATCCCATATTATTTATTAATCTTTGTCTTAAAATGCTAATAGAATTTTCTATTCCAGTACTTCTTATAGATAATGCTAATGGACTAGCAGCTATCACATTTGTTACACTTAAAGATTTCAAAGTATCTAATCCAATTGTACTTGATACATTACTAGTAAGTTTATTAGCATTATAACTCACAAATTGAGTTGTTATATTTAATTTATCATTATGATATTTTGATATCATTTTTCCACTTAAATCCATAATATATATAGTCATAAATCCTTTATTTTCATCTTTTACTCGCCTCATACTAAACCCAAGATAATCAATTGAATTAAATGCAATTACTTTGGGAGTTGTTAAAACTGTAATTCCGTCATTTGATATATCATCTTTAGTAATTTTTTGTTTAATCGTGTATGTACCTAATTTTTTATTGTATCCTATATCAAGTGTTAGTCCACTTTGATCAACTATTTGAGACAATCCTTTATCCGTAGTTGAAGATAATGATGTAGATAAAACATCTCCTGTAGATGGATAACTTATGAGTTCCAATTTTCCAGTTGTATCATAACTAAAACTTGTTACTCTACCAACATTATCAATTATTTCCTTTAAAAGATTATTTTCATAATTAAATATAACTTTTTCATTTATGGAAACTATTTCCGTTAATTTATTATCTTTGTAGATGATATCTATCCTATTTTCTTTTGAATCTTCAACTAAAATTAACTTGCCATAATAATCAAATCCTAAAATATTTGAATCTTTATCAATGATTAAACTATTTATTGTATCTTCTTGAATCTTTATTAAATATTCTTTTTCGCCTTGAAGATTTAATAATTCTAATTCATATTTTGATAATTTCTCATTTACTAAATTCAAACTTATAGTAGTTTCTTCTATTTTTTTCTGGTAATTAAGGTATGTTTCGTGCTGATTCAAAATTGTAGAATTCCAAGAAAATGAATTTCTATTATTAATATTAATTACAGTTTCATCTGATCCAGTAACTAAAAGATTATTTAGATAATTTTCAATTTGAGATCTTAAAATATTTTTTTGAAAATCTTCAAATGCATCAAGCATTTCTTTAAGTGATTTAGATATACTTGTAGAATTATTTTTTAAATCTAAAATATATTCGTCCATACTTAAAATTTTAGAATTTATTGTCATTAAATCTTCATTTTCAATTAAATCTAAACCAGGTTCTGTCTCTAATAGATACTTATCTTCTATTTGAACATTAATTCTTCTTTCACCAATTTTGGCATTACAATCATTTGTTTCATAAAAATAGAGATCATTAGAATCACTTAATGAAGAATTTTGAATTAAATGAATTCTACTTCCATAGCCAGAAAAATAATATCCTTGTTCATCTTTTAATAAACATAATTCTATATTAAGAGGGGTTACATTTCCCCCAGGCTCACTATATGTTAAATCAATTCTACTAATAGCAGAATATGGAAAAAAAACTTCTTTTGTCCATGTTCCTACTGTGTCACTTTGAATATTACTAAATGGTTTTTTATACCATTCAGGTTGAGTGATAGTTGTAAAAGGAGAACTAATTGAACGAAAGTGTGGAACACTAAAAAATCCTTTTTTAAGTGGAACTTCAAATATTTCTATTTTCGTTCCATTTATAAGATCAATATAATAATGTCTATCAAGCTTTCTCTTTCTTTGCATTTTATATCCAGATAAAGTGCTTGCGGAAATAAAGGATAAACCAGTATCATTACTAACCTCATATTCTACTTCATAAATTAATCCACCAACATTAACTTTCAATTTTTGATCAAAATCTAAATAAACATCGTCTTTTGCAATATAAACTTTTGTTTCATCTACTTTATAAAACCACCTTTCTGTTAATATATGACGATGATTTAATCCATCAAAATAAGTAATAGTATTTTCAGTCTTTTTTATATATTGATGAAAATTCGATTTAAATCCTCTTCCAAAATAACTATTTACTTGATTAGTACTTTTTCCATGGAAAAGTTCTGAACTATAAATATGATTAATATCTATTGATGAACCTGTAAAATTAATACTTGAATCGTGATGAACATGTTCAATTTCTCCCGAGAAAAGATTAACTGTCAATACTCCACTTGTGCCATTATCATATGAGATTAATGGATTTTCTTCCGAAAATGAGCATTCAGAAACATCTTTTCCAGTTAGTGAAGGAGCTGCTAATAAACTACCCAATAGATAACAGTAATCAGTTACAGTGCCAGATAAATTATCAATTGGACATAATAAAACTAATAATTGGGTCGTTAAATTATTTTTAATATAATTTTGTATATATCTTGTTAAATCAATTTCGAAAGTCCCAGTTGGATCATTAATTTCAAATATTTTTACATTATCAATAAATGCTCCAAACCCACTTGAACTAGGTACTCTAGTTCCGTTTTCTAACTTAAATGTCAAAATCGCACGGTAATTTGTTCTGTTATCTAAAAAATCTATAAAATTACTCACGTTAATAATTAACTCAACCTTGTTTAATTGATTGCCTTCTCTTCCTAACTTTAATTTTCCATTTACAGGCAAAGCTATACTATCATTACATAATCCCCTAGTTGTTACATTAGTCGGGATCACAATTCCAGGATCAATTATTATTGGAAATTCTCTTTTATCTTCTTCAATCCATTCCTTATCTGCTATAAGTTTTATTCCTAATTCATCACTACTTATATCACTTATTTCCAAAGATACTTTACTTGATTGTTCCTCTAAAGCATCATACATAAATAAATCAGTAAACTCAAATATTTCTTCCCCTGTTTTTTTATCTAGAAATATTTTTCTAGATCCATCCCCTATTTTTAGCTTTAGATTTTTTAATTTCAAGGAAAAGGAAAATTCATAGTTATCTAATTTTTCTTTAATAATTATGTTTTCCTTTAAGCCTCTTTCGCTTACAATGTACTCTAAATCAGTCCCCTTTATTAATTCTTTAAATATAAAACCTTTTTCTGATTTAATAATATCAGTAACTTTAGTACCAAATAAAGGTTTCATAATTACCTTATGAGAATCATCTTCGAATACTATTAAATCTTTAGCGTCTGATTTAGAAGAAATACTTCCCCTAAAATTACTCGCTACCCATTCTCTTTTAGTGGTTTTTAAACCACTAAAAACCTCTTTCATCTCTACTTTTTTAGAAATGAATTCATCTGTTGATGTTTTACTATCTTTTTTAAATATAGTATTTTCATCAATCACCTTTTTAAATCCCTTTTTTTCTTTTACAAACTTTTTTACATCAAATTCTTTCATTTTACTTTCTCTCCTTTAAGAGATTTTTTATCTCTTCTCCTATCTAATACAAATTTAAATCAAAAAAGCAACATTTTATTTTTAAATTATTAAAATTTTGTTGTTTTTACTCTCTTTTTTTGTATTCATTAGTAAAGGAGGTATATTTATGGAAGAAGAAAGAAATAAAAATGAATCAAATAAGTTTCAAAAAGACAAAATAAAAACACTTAATAAGTTCTTTATGAAAAATGTAATAATTGGTAGTTTATTAGCAATATTTGTTTTTGCATTATCAATAGTAGCTTTATTATATATTACTAATTTATCATTAGATTCAGAACTAAGAATTACTTTGTTGTCTATTACAGCGACATTTATCTTAACAACTACCAAAACTCTAATTGATAAAGTTATTCAAATTGTTCAATACTTAATTGTTTTATTAAGTGAAGAGCAACGTGGTATCAATAAAAATATTGGTATTGAAATTGATAAGATTGATTTCGATGATGTAACAGATGATAATAATACTAATTAGTTCTTAAAGTATTTTTTTAAAATCTATTTGAAATCTTGCAATGTAAAAAAAGAACTATTTCTAGTTCCTTTCAATATTTTAAATTTTAAATATATTAACTCTCAATATCAGTTAAAAGTATATTTTTTTTCTGGAGCGAGTGAGGGGAATCGAACCCCCATGGTCAGCTTGGAGGGCTGAAGTTCTACCATTGAACTACACTCGCACGATTATTATTTTATCATATTTTAAATAAAATTGATAAAATAAGCAATTTTTATAGTATTAATCATTAATTATTCGAAAAAAATTTTTTTTTATAATCATTTTTCACATTTAATAAACCTTTTTTTATATAATTTATGTAAGATACGTGGAGGTCAAAATATGTTTTTTAAAGTTTCTTTTATAGTGGTAGTAGCAATTAGTTGTTTCCTTGGGGTAGGAGTATTATCTATATTTTTTGGTGGACAAAATATTATTGATGAAGTGATTCAAACAGAATACCCAGAGTTGATTGAATCTAATCCAGAATTACTAGTACAAATACAATCATTGTTCCCAATAATAATTTTTTTGGCGGCTAGTTTAACATTTGGTCCCCTATTTCTTATCATAATTTCGTATATTATTGCCATAAGAAAACCAGGAACTCACTTAAACGCCTTATTTAAAGTAGGACTAATATTTGATATAGTACTTTATGCATTTGTGATCGTAGATTTCTCCTTTGATTTAACTTGGATTATAGCCTTTGTTTTTGTTGTGTTATCTTCATATTTACTTTATAGACGCAAATATGAAATTATAAAACCTTTGACTACAGAACCTGTTGAAACTCCTGACAATAATATAGAAAACCCCTTCGAACAATAAATAAAAAAAATGAGTTCCTTATTTAGAGGAACTCGTTTTTTTATCTAAATTTATTTAGCTGTATAATCTAGTGATTGATACCTTTGATAGGTTCTATATCTCTTTTTAGCATCTTCTAAATTCTTTGAAAACAACCATGCTGCTTTTTCAGGATTAATCTGAGTAAGTTGTGAATATCTTGCTTCAGTAAGAAGATGATTTTGATATAATTCCCATTTAGGTTCTTTAGAATCTAAAGTGAAAGGATTTTCTCCAAGTTCTTCTCTCCGTGGATCATATCTAAATGTTGGCCAATATCCACATTCAGTAGCAAGTTTAGCTTGTTTAAATGAATTAGTTAAACCACCTTTAATACCATGTTCAATACATGGAGAATATGCAATTACTAGTGAAGGACCATCAAAACTTTCTGCTTCTTTTAAAACTTTAATAACTTGAGCAGGACTATAACCATGGGAGATTGTTGCTACATAAACATGACCATAACTCATGGCAATAGCAGCTAAATCTTTCTTCTTTGTTGCTTTACCACTTGCTGCAAATTTAGCGATTGCTCCAGTTTGACTAGATTTACTTGATTGACCACCAGTATTAGAATATACTTCAGTATCTAAAACTAAAATATTTACATTTTCTTGATTTGCAATAACATGATCAATACCACCATAACCAATATCATAAGCCCAACCATCTCCACCGATAATCCATTGAGTAGCTTTCACGAAATAGTCTTTTAATGTAAGTAAATCTTTTGCATAAGGACTATCAATTTTAGAAAGTTCATTGATAAGTTTATCTTTTATCGCAAGAGTTTCTTGATAACTATTTCTATTTTCAAGCCACTTAACACTTAAGCCTTTTAATACTTCTGGCATAGATTCAAGGTTTAGGGAAAGAATTGTTTGAATTCTATCTCTAAGAGTTTCTCTTGCTATCTTCATTCCAAATCCAAATTCAGCATTATCTTCAAAAAGGGAATTAGCCCAAGCAGGTCCAAAACCATCAATATTAGTAGTATAAGGAGTAGAAGGGAATGAACCACTATAAATTGATGAACAACCAGTAGCATTCGCGATAATTGAATGATCACCAAATAATGTACTTAATGTCTTAACATAAGGAGTTTCTCCGCAACCAGCACATGCACCAGAAAATTCAAATAAAGGTTGATTAAATCCAAGATTCTTAACAGAATCACTACCAACAGCTTTATATGTTACATGGTTAAAGAAATAATTAGCTTGTTCTTGACGATTATCTTCTAATTCTTTCTCTATTTCAACCATCTTTAAAGCAGGAATAACACTTGGTCTTTCTTTTGAAGGTTGAACAGGACAAACAGAAACACAGACGCCACATTCAGTACAATCTAGTAACGATACCTGAATAGAGAAATATTTATTATCTAATACTTTACCTTTAATAGGAACGATATTAGATCCTTTTGGTGCATTTGAAACTTCTTCATCACTAGGTAAAAATGCTCTAATTACAGCATGAGGACAAGCGAATACACAGTTATTACATTGAATACAGGCACTACTATTCCAATTAGGAACTAAATTAGCAATTCCTCTTTTCTCGTAAGCAGTAGAACCATTAACCATATGACCGTCTTCATAACCAAGGAAAGAAGATACTTTTAAAGAATCTCCTTCAATTGCATTCACTACGTCAGCAATATCTCTTACAAATGATGGTCTATCAGTAGCAACGCTAACTTCATCTTTTAAATTTACCCATTCAGGTTTAACAGGAATTTTAATTAGTTTCTCTCCACCAGCATCGATTGCATCAAAGTTTTGTTTAACAATATCTCCGCCTTTTCTGCCATAACTTTTTTCTGCATACTCTTTCATATAACTACTTGCAGTCGAAAAATCAAGTAAATGTTCATTTAATTTAAAGAAAGCAGATTGCATAATTGTATTAATACGTCTTCCAAGACCAATACGGTATGCTTCATCAGTTGCATTTACAACATAAAAGTTTGCATTAGCAAGAGCTAATTGTCTCTTAACTTTATTAGGAAGAAGTGTATCAATTTCATCTAAACTAACTCTAGTATTTAATAAGAAAGTACCATTTTTCTTTAAACCTTTAAGCATATCATATTTTCTTAGATAAGTATCTATCGAACAAGAAACGAAAGAAGGATTATTAACTAAGTAAGTAGATTCGATAGGATTTTTAGAAAATCTAACGTGCATTCTTGTGATTCCACCAGCTTTTTTACTATCATATGATGCATAAGCTTGAGAATATAGAGAAGTATGATCACCAATTATTTTAGTAATATTCTTAGTAGCACCAACAGTACCATCAGAACCTAAACCAAAGAAAAGTAAATCACTAGTGTCAGGATCATCAACAACAAAAGAATAGTCAACTGGAATTGATGTATTAGTAACATCATCTTCAATACCAACAGTAAATAAATTTTTGCCTTCTTTGCTTAAATGATCATATACTGCTTTAACAACAGCAGGAGTTGTATCTTTACTAGATAAACCATATCTACCATTAATGATAAAAGGGGCATTTTTCTTATCTGAAAAAACTGCTTTAACGTCTAAATATAATGGATCTCCAGTAGAACCTGGTTCTAAAGTTCTATCTAAAACAGCAATTCTTTTAACTGTACTTGGTATTACTTTAAGTAAATATTTTTCACTAAAAGGACGATAAAGATGAACACTTACTAATCCAAGTTTTGAACCTTTAGAATTTAAATAATTAATTGTTTGTCTTGCTGTATCAATTACAGAACCCATTGCAATAACTATATCAGTAGCATCTTTTGCTCCATAATAAACAAAAGGTGCATAATGTCTTCCGGTAACTTTTGAAATTTCTTGCATGTAATCATTAACTATATCAGGAAGATTTACGTATGCACTTGTTTGAAGTACTTTAGTTTGAAAGAATACATCTTCACCTTGAGCTGAACCTCTTGTTACAGGATGAATAGGGTTTAGAGCTTTGCTTCTAAACTTTGCAAGAGCTTCACGATCTAATAGTCTATCAAAAACCTCATAATCTAAAACTTCAATCGTATTAACTTCATGACTTGTTCTAAAACCATCAAAGAAATGCATAAAAGGAACACTTGATTTGATAGCTGCTAAATGTGCAATTCCTGCTAAATCCATAACTGATTGAACACTAGTAGAACAAAGCATTGCAAATCCTGTTTGTCTAGTAGAATATACATCAGAATGATCACCAAAAATAGATAAAGCTTGTGCAGCAAGTGTTCTTGCAGCAACATGCATAACTCCAGGTAATAATTGACCTGCTATTTTATACATATTTGGAATCTTTAATAAAAGACCTTGAGATGCAGTAAAAGTTGTTGTTAATGCCCCAACTTGTAAAGAACCATGAACTGTTCCCGCAGCACCTGCTTCACTTTGCATTTCAATAACCTTAACCGGCATACCAAATAAATTCTTCTTTCCGTTAGAAGCCCATAAGTCCACAAATTGTGCCATAGGTGAAGAAGGTGTAATTGGATAGATACCTGCTACTTCTGTAAATGCATAAGCACAATAAGCCGCAGCCTCATTTCCATCCATTGAATGAATATTTTTTTTAATCGCCATAATTTCCTCCATTTTCCTCTTAATATTTTATTATAAAAAGCATTATAAATAATAAATTGGATAATTCTCTTATAGATTTGTAGATTTAAAGATAAAAATTAATATTTACGACCTTAAATAAGAATAATATTAGTCATGAATTCCAAAGAATAGATGAAGTATTTCCTGCCCAATTATCATCCCAAGTAATAGGTTTCTCAGGTAGCATTACATTTATTACCAAATGAATACTATTATTAAAAGCCAATTCTTCAATAACTACAGTAATATCTTTAATTGTCACAGAAGAAAGAAAAGTACACTCATCAAAAGCGTGACTTAGAATACTAGTAACATAATCAAAAGAAATATAATTTAATCTCTCACATTTATAAAACGCATAAGAACCTATCTCTTTTATAGTTTCAGTCAAATAAATGTTTTCAATACCAGGACAATCAGAAAACGCGTAGGGATAAATTTTATCTCCCGATGTAATTGTTATTTTTTTTATTGAATAAGGTACGACAATACTATTGGATACATTATCAAACCCTCCAAAAATACTTCCAAAATATTTAGGGCTGTCAGCGGAATCCCCCACAAATGGAATCTCAATACTAACTAATCTATAACAACTAGCAAAAGCACCCTCTTCAATATAGGTTACTGTTTTAGGAATTACTAAATTGGTTAATCCTGAATCACTAGCAAAAGCACTATTTAAAATTGTTTTTAAACTCTCTGGGAATGTAATGTTATTTAACTTATCACAATTTTCAAAAGCATTTCCCTCGATGATTTCAATTGTATCTGGAAATATAAAATTTTCAAGCTCAGAACAGGCAGCAAAAGTATATTCTCTAATTATAGAAAGAGGAGCATTAATAATTATATTTTTTAAATTTTTGCAACTAATAAAGGCACCTCTTCCAAGGTAAATTAAACCGCTTGGAATTGTAATCTCTGTAATATTTCTACAATTACTAAAAGCATAATCTTCAATTACCGTAACAGTTTCAGGAAAATTAATTTCATAAACATTTCCTACATTAGAGAAAGAATATGCTTTAATCCTATCAACATCAGTAATATTTACTTTATCGTAATGACAATATTCTGAATTTCCAAAAACATATTTAAAATTTTGTTCATTTCCAGTAGAATCTCTTTTGCTTCCAACAAAAGGAATATTTACTTCTTTCAAATTATAGCATTCTGCGAATGCGTTTTCCCCAATTACTTCAATTGTATTTGAAATAGTAATTGAAGTAATTAAACTACAATAAGAAAAAGCAGATTCACCAATTATTTTCACACTTGAAGGAATATTTAATTCATTCATAACTGCACCAAAAAAAGCATAATCACCAATTTCTACTAAACTTTCAGGCAAACTGTAATTAAAAATATAATCATTTAAATAAAATGCTCTTGCTGAAATTCTTGTAACTGTTAATCCTAAATAAGTTTCTGGAATAACGAGTAAGTCATAAGTTTGTAAATTTTCATTTCGAAATCCTGTTACCGAATACCCGCTTTCTATTTTACTATAAATAATTCCGTCTAATTCTTTTAATTCCCATTTTGCATATAGAGTTATATTATCTTCAATCACACTTAGTTCATCAAATCTAGAGCTAAGATATATATCAGTGAACCAACCTTTAAAAATGTAACCTTCTTTTATGGGATTAGTAGGCATAATTAATAAATCGTTTTCTAGGACAGTTATCGGATTAATATGAGTACCACCATTACTTTCGAAAGTTACATAAAATTCTTTATTTAAAATAACATTATCCTGAGAACAACTATATACTAAAAAGACACAAAAAATTAAACCAATTAATTTGAAAATTTTTTTTCCACCTTTAAACATATTTACCTCCAATTATACAAATAGAAATAGAAATTTAAACTGATATCTATAAGAAAATATCTTGTTACTAACAATTACTATTCTAAAAAGAGAACAACTTATAAATTTAAATAAAAGATCTTTTTTAATTAAATTTATATCTTATTTCTATAAAATTATACAACAATTTACAAGTAAAAAAAATTAAAATGAATTAGATAAAATAAGAGAGTTATTGATTTTTATTTTATGTTAAATAATAGTAACTAAATCTAAATTTACTTTCGCATTTTTTAAAAATGCATAGGTTAATTTATCGACATAACAATTTTCAAAAATAATTCTTTTTATGTTACCACCTTTAAAAAAACAGTTTTTAAGAGTTGAATTCGTAAATTTAAGATTATTGTAAATGTTATTAATAAAAGAACATTCGGTAATTTCCCCTGAAAATTCCATTTTTTTAAAACGGTTACTAATAAACCTTGTCTTAAACCAATTAACCTCACCTATTATATTATCTGAAAAAAGAGAGGTCTTAATTAAACAATCATCAAAAGTTGAACTTGTAAAGTCACATTTAATAAAATAAGATGATACTAATTCTGTATATTTAAAACATGCAAGATCAAAGTGACAGTTTTCATATAGAGAAGCAATTAATTTAGAGTTAGAAAAATTAGAATTAGAAAACTCAGTTAAAGAGACATTATTTGCCTTTAGAATAGTAGATGAAAAATCAGCATCTTTAAATTTACAATTCTTAATGTTTGAAGAACTAAATTTATTTCCGATATTTTTTAATCCAGAAAAATCAGCATTTTTCCAAACTGACGCTCCCATATTAATTGATATATCTTGACTTTTTAGAATATCTTCTGGTTTATTTTCATTTAAACTACTTGATTCATCTAGTTTTATATCATCACTTTTTATGGATAATACTTGAAAATAATTTAAATCTACTTCTAATGCTAAAGCAAGATAATTAAAAGTTATGAAATTTGGAAGAGATTCACCTCTTTCCCATTTCGAAACTGCTTGTGGAGATGTGAATAATAACCTTGACAAATCTCTCTGTGTCATATTCTTATTTTTTCTCGCTTCACTTATTTTTTTCCCAATAATTTCTTCGCTTATCATTTGAGTATCTCCTCTAACCTTAAATGTATTATACTTAAAAAATAATCTAAAATCAATGGATAAATACAACTATTAGTTGTTTTTGAACAACTAATAGTTGTATTAAGAGTTTTGGACAAATCAAATTAAAAAATTCATATTTTGAATTAATAAAATAACTAATTTTTCTGGTGCCGAAAACAGGATTCGAACCTGCGACCTACTGATTACGAGACAGTTGCTCTACCACCTGAGCTATTCCGGCTAATAATATTTCTTGCGAGATTTATCAGAAACAATAAAAGGAATTGCTTCTTTAATTACTTCAATATCAACAGTTCCTTTATTAGCAAATTCACCATCTACATTCCAAGATATATCTTCCGCCACACTTACTTTAAATTTAGATGAGGTTATATGATAATCAGGAATATTTTTTCTACCTGAAGTAATTACAAACTTAAATAATCTAAATATTTTACCAAACTTAACACTTGAAAAAAGTCTCATGTCAAGTAACCCATCATTTAATTTTGATTTAGAAAACTTTTCTAAATTAAGCCCTCCTACTTTTCTACTTGAAAGTATTAATATTAACATGAATTTTCCAGAAATAACTCCAGAATCATATTCTACTACTGTAGTAAAATTATATTTATTAGAAATAAAATCATTAAATAAATCTTTAGCAGCTTCAAAAATATAAGCAAGATATCCGAAGTTTTTAAGAGTTTTTCTAGATATTTCATAGGTTAATTTAGTAAAAATACCAGTCCCAGCAACATAAGCAAAGTATCTATCATTTATTTTATTTATATCTGTATAACAAGGTTTAGAATTAACTATTAGATGAACCGCTTTTTTAATTGAATTTGGAATTTTTAACATCCCTGCTATATCGTTTGCTGTTCCTCCTCTTAATACAGCAACCACAGGTCTTTTACTTTGTCCCATAATTCCAGTAATAACTTCGTTTATAGTTCCATCTCCTCCTATAGTAATAATATAGTCATAAAGAGACGCAAACTCCCCTGCTTTAATTAGAAAGTCTCCTTTTTCTTTTGATTCATAAGTATCTATTTTAATTCCATATTTACTAAAACAACTAATTACTTTCGCAACTCTTTTTTTACCTTTACCACCACCACTTATGGGATTATAAAGAAGAATATATTTTCTTAATTCGTTCATAAATTAATCCTCCTCTCAATTAAAAAATTAGATATTTCAAAAATTAACTCTGATTTAGATGGATGAATAAATAAGGTATCAGAAATACTTTTAATATCAAGGTTATTTTCCATAATCAAAGAAAAATAATTGATAAGTTCATTCGCATCACTAGAGATAATAAATACTCCAAGAATTTTATTATTTATACTCGTTAATATTTTAATTAGTCCACTAGTTTCACCATCACATCTACTTTTACCATTAACCATAATAGGGAATATAAATCTCTTATATTCTATGTTTTCTAAATTTAGTTCTTTTTCAGTCTTGCCGATATATGATAACTCTATACTAGTAAAAATACCAACTGGAACCGGAGTTGATGCATTAAATTCTTTTCCGGTAAAATAAGAAAAAAGATTTATTGCCTGTGATGTAGCTACATAAGCAAGCATATCACGACCAAGAACATCCCCTATTGCATAAATATGCGGAATGCTAGTCTCATAATTTTCGTTTACAATTATTCCTTTTTTAGTTTCAAGCCCAGCTTCTTTAGCGAGTTCTAAATTTGGTATTCTTCCGCAAGCAGTTATAATTAAATTAGTTTCAATTACATCTAAATTTTCTAAATAAATTTTATTTTCTTTAATTTCTTGAATATTACAATTTTCATAATATTTTAATCCCTTCTTTGTTAAAGTACCCAAATACTCTTTTTTAATATCTTCATCTAACAAAGGAAGAATACTATATTTTTCTAAAATAGTAACATTTTTATTAAAACCAAGACAGATACCTGCTATTTCAAGTCCTATTACTCCGCCACCTATGATTACTACATTATCCTCAAGTTTATCAAGGTTCAAAAAAGTATCGCTATCTATAACAAACTTATTATTATCTAAACCTTTAATATTTGGAACATAATTTATAGATCCAGTACAAATAATTAAATCTTGATAGGAATATGAAATATCTTTTACAAAAATACTATTATCTTTATAAATTGCGTGCCCTGATATAACACTCACTTTGTTCTTACTTAATAGTCCTTTAACCCCAAGTCTTAACCTTCTTACTACTTGTTCTTTTCTTTCAAGAACCTTTAAATAATTTAAAGAAACACCATTTGTCTCAATTCCAAAATCACTTGATTTAGTAATATTTTCAAATAAAATTGAAGATCTTAAAATTGTCTTTGTTGGAATGCATCCATTATTAAGACATACGCCACCTAACTCTTTATCTTCAATTAATAAAACCTTTTTTTCTATCTCACCTAATTTACTAGCAAGTACATAACCAGCCGGTCCAGAACCTATTATGATATAATCGTAATTATTATCCATACTATTTATTATGTGCAATTAAAATTAATTCTCTTAAAGTTTTACAAGCTACAGCAGTAGAAACACCACTAGGATCATAACTAGGCGATAACTCCATCATATCAAAACCCACTATATTATTTAAAGATACGAATTTTAAAATTCCATCTAAAAACTCTTTAAAAGTTATTCCTCCAGCCTCAGGAGTCCCTGTACCAGGGAAGATAGAAGGATCAAGTACATCTAAATCAATAGTGACATAAACTGGATAATCTTTAACTTTTTCGATTACTTCATCAAGATGATCTAAATTAAATTTATTCATGAATATATGGGTTTTAGCCCATTCAAACTCTTCTTTATCACCACTTCTTATTCCAAATGAGAATATCTTATCATCCCCTAAGAAATCATTATGAACATGTCTTAAAAAAGTTGCGTGTGAAAATTTCATTCCGAGAAACTTTTCTCTTAAATCAGTATGCGCATCAAAGTGTATTACTCTTAAAAGAGGATATTTCTCATATACTGCTTTAATACTTCCATAACTTGCAAGATGTTCTCCTCCAATCATAATTGGAAACTTATTGTCATTTAAAATCGTTTTAACAGTCTTATAGATAAGATCTAAACTTTTAATTGCATCCCCAACAGGAAGATATATTTCACCTAAATCACAAGTTTTATAATCTTTTAAACTTTTATCTTGATAACATGAATACCATTCAACTCCAGCAGAATCAACTCTAATAGCGTTACCTGCAAATCTAGTACCTGGTCTAAAAGAAGTAGTACAATCCAAAGGTGCGCTAAAAATTACTACTTGAGATTCGTTATAATTAGCTTCACAACTTTGAAAAGTAATATTATTTTTCTTCATTTTCTTCATCCTCCAAATATTTATTCCATTTCTCTTTATCAATTACTTTAACTAGAATACCATCGGTATCCTTTAAAATTAGGGAATCAGTATTTTGATAATATATTAATTCATTAATTATTTCTTGATTAATAATTTCACCTGGAATTACTAGAGGAATTCCTGGTGGATAAATCATAATAGATTCCGCTATTATTTCGTTTTCTGCTTCATTTAATAAAATATATTTATAAGGAGCGTGATAAGCAACTCTAGGTCTAACACTATATTCAGGATACTTATAAGTCACCACAGGTGGTTCATAATCAATTTCTGGATCACTATAGAATTCTTTAGAAATATCTTGTAAAGCAAGAACAAGTTTATTAAGATCATGTTCATTTGTTCCAGATGTTAAAACCATTAATATTAAATTTGGTTCTGCTAGTTCTATTTGAATTTGATAGTCATAGAAAAGTTTTTTATATACGAGTGGACCTGGTAATCCAATTTCTTTAATATAGACGATTAATTTTGTTTCATCATAATCAAAACTTCCGTTTTTAGTAAAATACTCTTTATCTGGAGAAAAAAGACCTTTAATTTTATTAATTTTTTTTCTTGCCTCTAAAGCTAATTCCAAAACTCTTTTAATATCTTCTTCACCATGTTCATAGAAATATTTTCTAGATGAATCTAGACTAGCAAGTAAAAGTGAAGAAGGGGATGTAGATTGAAGCATATTGATTGTAGATTTAAGTTTTTGATTATCAATTCTTAAACCTTGAGTTACTATAATTGAAGATTCCGTTAAACTACCTATTGTTTTATGAAGAGATGCTGTCATAGCATCTGCATAACATTCCATGCTTGATAAGGGTAATAAATTTGAAAACCCAAAATGGGAACCATGTGCTTCATCAACAAGTACGACTATATTATATTGATGAGCAAAATCAACTATTTTCATGATATCACATGTAACTCCAAAGTATGTTGGATTTAACAAAAGAATTGCTCTTGCATCTGTATTTTCTTCAATACATTTTTTTACATCCTCAAAACTTACTTGATTGGAAATACCTAATTTTACATCAAATTCTGGATATATAAATACTGGAATCGCACCTGAAAGTATTAATGCATTAATTGTTGACTTGTGAACATTTCTTGGTAATATTATCTTTTCCTTTGATTTAACTACTGACATTACTAAGGATAAAATACCCATAGTTGTACCACCAGTCAAAAAGAAAGCTTTATTTCCTTTAAATGCTTCTGCCATTAGATTACTTGCTTCAAGCAATACTCCTTTGGGTTTATTTAAATTATCTAAACCAATAGGAGAATTACAATCTAATCTGTAAAGTTTTTCACCTAAATAATTTCTCAAATCGTCATTAATTCTTCCCAACTTATGACCAGGAACATCAAAAGAAATGATTTCTTTGTTTTCTGCGTATTCAATTAATTTAGTTAAGAACGGCGTAAGACTTTGTTTATTCATTTTTTCTCCTAATTTTTAAAAGGAATTATCTTTAAATGTAGAAATAAAACTTGATAATGAAAAAATAAAATTTAAAATTTTTAAAAATAAACTATAAATAAATTTTAAAATCAACTATAATAAATTCACTTCTAAAAAAGTTGAATATTTTAATCGCAGTATTAACTGATTGAAATTGATAATATTGGATAGACGTATTTAAATTAGAAAAAATAGCTGATACATATTCTGGATGATCAATAAATGGGTTTCTATTACCTTGATACTCGTAAATACGATTATTTCTTCTTACTTCAAATTCATCAACTGGATCAGCTATATGCCATTCTAATAAAGCAGATAATCTACCCATGTTAACATCATTAATATCTCTAATTTCATCACCTAGTACTAAACCTTCATATCTAGTCCACATATAGAATAGAATTCTAGCGATATCGCCTCTATGATCATCATCTAATGATTCATTATGTGATCCGGGAATTGTTCCTCCATCTACAACATTAGGGAATATTGCGGTACTTGAATCAACATAATCAAAGAAACTATCTCCATGATGTCCATTAGTAGGTCCACAAGCAACTCTTAAATTATGTAGGTCACTAGTATGATTTTTGGTACTCTCATCAGGACGATCTTGACTAGTTATTTTCATTTGACTACATGCCCAAACATGTTCTCTGTTCCAAGTTGAACCAGAATCCCAAGTTGCTCTAATTAAATCAGCGTCATATAATCCATATAAATAACCATCATGTCCAATTGCTTCATCAGTATATTGAAGAACATATCTTGCGTCACCATAACTTCTTTTAGTCATGTTAGAAAGTTTTGTTCTAAGAGCAAGCTTTAAAGCTTCTCCAGCAAGACCAGTTGAACTAGAATAATAATCAACTAAATTTAGAGATGCTAAAGAAAATAAAACAGGTAAATCAATACTTACTGGTGATAGTTCTGGAAGAATTTCCGAACCAACAATATTAAGTCCATGATTTTCAGGTAATTCCAAACCTAATTCAATAGATTCTAAATAAATAGCTCTTTGAGTTGCTTGAAGAGTTAATGAAAAAGCTGTTGTTGTTAAACTTACACTTTCTCCATAATAAGCAATATCATTAGTAGCATCAATATCGCCACTATAAATATAATCACCAATCTTGATAGAATATGTAGATACTCCAGAAGCAGCAGTACATAAACCTACTTTGAAAGAAACAATTTTTGTTC
This sequence comes from Acholeplasmatales bacterium, assembly GCA_031284585.1. Taxonomy (GTDB): domain Bacteria; phylum Bacillota_I; class Bacilli_A; order Acholeplasmatales; family Acholeplasmataceae; genus JAITXT01. The sequence goes on along the minus strand of JAITXT010000025.1, from coordinate 11,197 downwards.
CCTCAGGTAAATGAGTTTCTAAAGTCCAAGGAGTAATTTGAGGATTATTCTTTGAACCAATTTGAATACCTAGTTGGTAAGCTCCAAAAAAGGCTAAAGCACCATAACTCCAAACTAATCCATTTAAAGGAGAAGTTTCTCCAGCAGAATTATTTTTCTTAGTTGATTCAGGAAAATCATCTAAACGAAAATTATATTTATAAACCAAAACAGTAGAACTCTTAGAATTGTCTTCATAAACTACTGTGAGCCTTATATCTCTAGTAATTGGAGTCAATTTTAGATCAAACCACTCACCATCTTCATCTACTAATCCAAGGAACTCTTTTTGAGCATTTAATAAAACCGAACTAGGAAGATCTCCAATAACAAAATTTTCTTTAACTTCTAAAACAAATTCATTGTTTTCAGTTACAAATGTAACATTAAACTTTGTTTCTTTATTAGTATCATTACAACTAACCAATACAAAACCAGCAAAAACACATAAAAGAAATACAATTATTTTTTTCATAAATTAACCTCCACGACTTAAAGCACAAATAAAATAACATTAAACTATATTAATTATATCAAATAAAGCTATCAATAACGAAATTAGTGCATTGTTTAATTAATAAATCTAGCACTCTCACCTATTTATTTATCGCTTATTTAAGATTGGCTATTTATTTCTTATAGATATTAGAGATTATAAATTAAATATATTAACAAACAAAACAGTTATTTTGTAAAATAAAATCACTTCAGAGTGATATAATATTAATATAAATGGTGGAGAAATGAAAGATTATTACCAGAGTTTACAAAAAAAATATTTAATTTTACTTGTTACTTTATCTATAATTTCTTTTATATATATTTTTGCTTATTTTTTTATTAGTCATTTTAATACTACTGGTCAAATCATAATCTTCCTAGTTCATGTTTTTCTATTACTTATTACTTTGTTTTTCTTTTGTTTATTCACTAATTTATTTATTAAAAAAACGAAAACGAAACTTGTTACTTTTCTAATTGATGATACATATGAACCATATTATTTTGATGAAAAAAAATCAATTGATGACTCGCTCGTTTCCTCAAGTCATTTTTTCAAAGAAGATGCGATACATAGCTCTAAAAACTTTTTAGAAGGTAAATATAATGATATTTTTTTTAAATCTTCAGATTTAAAAGTAATCTTTCTAATCATTTTTCTTCCAACAGCTCACAGTGTTGAAGGTATTCCTATATTAGCTTTTAATGGAAGATTTATAGTTTTTAATATTAGAACGACCTCACGTTATATACTTAAAATTACTCAGAAAAAAAGATATTTCGAAAAAGAAAATCTTGTTATGCTCGATAATAACTTAATCTCAATTGATCCAATATATCATATTTATACAAATGATATTGATTTAACAATTAAACTATTCTCTAGTTTAGATAAGAATCTTTGCAAATTATTACGGGACAAATATCCTGGTAAATTATTATTAACCTTTAAAAATGAACAATTATTTATTGGATTAAAAGATTCAAAAAATCACTTATCTACTACCTTATTTCATAGCTATGAGAAAATGGTGGAATTACTCAATAAAGATATCCAAATATATAAAAGTATAATAGACGCATTAGATTTACCTAATTTAAAAAAGGGATTATAATTTTAATATAAGATTAACTTAGAAAGGTAAATGAGTTAACAAAGCCAAATATTTATAAAATAATTAAATTGATCTTATGATAATAAAAGCTAAGTATGCAATATAGAATAATATAAGGAAAAGGCCAGTTTTCTTACCTATTTTATTGGTTAATAAAATAAACAATGAAAAAATAATTGTAAGACCCAAACAAATTACTGAATCAAAAAGAATATCTTTATTTGCAGAAAGTGGAAATATCGAACCAGAAATACCCACAATTAATAAAATATTAAATATATTTGAACCTACAACATTTCCTAAAGATAGTTCTGTTTCTTTTTTTCTTAATGCAACTACACTAGTTACTAGTTCAGGTAAACTTGTTCCTACAGCAACCACTGATAAGCCTATCAAAGTTCTTGCTTTAGATACATCCATACCGAATGCATCACTTAATAAACTAACCGAAAGATTTTCAGCACCATAGGTAGTTAAAACTCCGCCAATTACAACTCCTACTAATCCTAGTAGAAAAAGTAGAATTGCTAATCCTATTTTAAGAGGAGGTTTTTGAGTTTCATTTGTTTCAAGTGAATTAGCTATATTGTAATTACCTTTTTTAGTCTTATAAATCAAAGCACCTATGAAGATAAGAAAAATGAAAATAAGAAATATTCCTTCAAACCTTAATATTGCCGGTTCGCCATTATCAAATAGATACAAGAAAAATACTAATAAGAAAGCAGAAATAAAGAAAAAATATAAATCAAATAATTTAATACTTTTCTTGGTTTCTACAATTCCAAATAACAAGCATACACCCATTACTAAAGAAATATTAGCAATATTTGAACCAATGATATTCCCAAGAGAAATATCAGCCGTAGTTTCATTTATTGCTGCAGTAATTGAACTAGAAACTGAAACAGCTAATTCTGGTAGGCTAGTTCCAACAGCAACTATAGTTAATCCAATGATAAGTGGAGATATCTTCAACCTTTTTGCAATTGAACTTGCACCTGTCACAAAGAAATTAGCACCTATTATCAAGAGTAAAATTCCACCAATTAATCCTAAAGCAAATAATAAATAAATCATATCATAACCTTTCCTTTAATAATCTAAATTCATCCATTTAAATGGACTATAGTTAAATAATACAACATTTTTAACTATTTAACAATAAATGTTATTTATTTTCTAATATTTATTTAAAAAAAGAGATAAATATTTTTAACTGAGAGAAGATTTAATTTTAGATACCTCTTTTGCTTCATTAGTTTTTAATCTTAATATTTTTAATCCATTAGCTTTTAAAGCTCTATCTTTAAGTAAATCATGTTCTAATTGCTTTTTTATTTTTTCATGAAATGTAACTCCATCAACTTCAATAACTAGTTTATTTTCATGAGTTATCCTATCGTAGATTAGAAAATCAACATGAGTAAAAGGATGCTTGAGATATTTAATTTCCTTTTCATTGAAAGAAGAATAATCATTTATTATTTTTTTTAAGTTAATGTGCATAGAAAAAGAATAATTTGGATAATTTTCTTTTAATAATACTGAAATTACATTTGCGAGTATCTCCTCCGATGGGTGAATTATTTTTTTGAACTGAGAAATTTTGACTAATTCTAAAAGTTTATCCTTATTGACCGAATATAATAGATCAAAAACTGACACAACCTTACCACTTTTCACGGAAGTAGAATAGTAATTAATATAGGAAATCAGATCAGCAATTAAATTATTATTACTTGAATATAAATTATCAGATAAGACTAAAATTATTTTTTTCTTTGCTCTTGAAATTGCAACATTAAATAATTTTTTATTATTGATAAAGTTATAAAGTCTATTTTCCTTATTATCAGTTGTTTTCTCTGATAAATCATTAATAGCATAGGATAAATAGATTAAATCTCTTTGTTGCCCTTGAAATTTATGAACTGTTTCACACTTAAATTGATTACTTTTAAAACTAAATCCTTCAAACTTCTTACTAATAACATTTATTTGCGAAACAAAAGGACTAATTATTCCGTAACTAATATTTGTTAAATAATTTTCCGTAATATCACTATATATTTCTTCTGCTTCTCTATCGTTATAGTAACCTGAGCCAAAAGGATTTCTACGACCATGATTACCTGGTACAGTATGAATAATACTAAAAGGATCATCGCCAGAATCTTTAGTCATTACTATTAATTCATTATTATAAAACATTTTATTGCAAAAATTAATAATTTTAGGGTGACATCGGTAGTGTTCTTTTAATAGAGTTGTTGGAACAAGAGGAAATACTTTTTTAATCGATGATAAAATAGAGTTATTACGATACTGATATTCACTATTAATTTTAAGTGATAAAGATAATTCACTTGAAAATTCGTACAAATTCTCGTTTTCTATTTGCGATAGCTGCTTAGAATCTCCTACAACAATTAAATTCTTTGCTGTATTCATAGCGACCACAGTGCTTAATAAATCAGATTGAGAAGCTTCATCAATAATTAGATAATCAAATAAAAAATCTTTATTTATACTACTATTAATCGAATTTGAAGTACTAAGAACAACAGGATAAAAATCAATAAATTTATTGAAATTATCTTTATAATCATCAAATGAGAGTTTTAAATCACTTTTACTTAAATATTTTAAAGATAATTCTTTTTTAAAAAATAACATTGACTGTTTTTTATAAGTTTCTTTTAAGGATTCAAAATCATTTATTGATAGAAAATGTTCTAAATTTTCAATTTCTTTGGTAATTTCTTCAATCTTCAAGGAGAAATATTTTACTTCCAAAGTTAAAATAATCTTTTCCAACAATATAGGTTTATATCTAAGTCCACACTTCTTTTTAAGGAATCTTTTAGTAGACCATTTAATTTTTCTCACATTTTCAAGTATTGTTTTCATTTTGATGAAATTAGATGAAGAAAGTACGAATTTAGAATTTATTTCCAAAATATCTATTTTATTAGTTTCCTTAAAATGATTATATTCTATTTGAATTTCTGAAAGTTCACTTCGTAAAAGGTAAATTTTTTGTTCCGTTTCATATAGACTATTTATTAATTTTCTTTGTGCTTCAAAAGGAAAATTTACAAATTTTTCTTTTTCCTCATCAATAAATTTATCTATCTTGAGAGAATTGTTTGAATCAAAAAAATTTTTTCTGTTTTCGAATTTCCCTAGTCTAGCGATAAAAAAAGATAAACCTAATTCATCTAATTTATCGTAAATATTTTCTACAGCTGCATTATTATTTGAAATCACACCAACAGTTTTATTTCTTATAATAATATTAGAAATAATATTAAGGATTACCTGGGTTTTCCCTGTCCCAGGAGGACCTTCGATAACAGAGATATTATTAGTAAAAGCTTTTTGAGTAGCATCATTTTGACTTTTATTAAAATCAAAAGGTGAAATTATAATGTTATTATTTTTCATAGGTGAAATATCTTTCCCTAATAAATATTTAGATAAAACTGAATTTTCATTAATTTCTCTTATCTTTTCGTATTGTTTCAATAGATAAATTTCAGGTGATTCATCATCATTTGATAAACTTGCTTGGTAACTTGCAAGTTTTTTGAAATAATTAAATCGATCCAAGGTAGTTGATCTTTTATCTATTTCAAGATTGAAATTTGTAGTTAACTTTGAACTACCATTATTAAAAGTAACTTTATAAAATCCATTTTTAAACAATTTTACACTTTTAATATTTGAACATATTTTCTCATCAACATTTACAATTTTATCTTTAATATTTACGTCGCGGATAAAGTGCTGTATTTCAACGTTTTCTTTTTTATAAAAAAATTTATTTCCATTAGTAAATTCAACATCGTATCCAGTGAAATTACCAAAATAATAAGATTGACGAATGCTACTAATTAAATCTGTAGAATTTTTAGAACCATTTTTAGATTTTAAAATCACAATATCGTTTTCACGATCAAAGTTTATCATATCACCCATATTAATTATTAATTCCTAGATTAAATTGAAAGATGTTACTAGTTTTAATATCTACTATTAACTTATAAGTCCCCCAAGTATGGCGAACAGTTTCTAGCACTTCTACAGTTTGTTTCATGTATTTCCCCAATTATTAACAAATTATATCATAAAAAAGATAAATTCTTCTAACGTCGCATTTCTATTTATGACTCTTCTAGTATATTATTTCAATTACACTTCCATTTATTAAAACTTCTATTTTATCATCCAGGGTATTTGTACTATTCCCTCTATTTGATATTTCTACTAATCCATCAAAATAATAGTTATTAAAACAAGTGAAAATTGCTTCAAGAAGATATTTTCACTATTTATTATCTAACAAATTATATGGCTAGATAATTTATAGAATCACTTTATATTTTTTATTATAAAAATAAATTTAATAATATGCTTTTTTGATAATAAAAAGTATATGAATGTTTATATCAGGAACTATGATATAATAAGAGTATGAAAATAATAATAATAAATGGAACCTCTTATAAAGGTTGTACTTACCAGATGAAAGAAATGTTTCTAAATTCAATGGGTTTAGATAACGATATAGTAGAATATTATTTACCTAAAGATTCTCCTAATTTTTGTACAGGTTGCAAAACTTGTTTTAATAAAGATATAAGTGCTTGTCCGCACTCTAAATATACAAGCCCGATATGGGATTCTATAATAAATTCAGACTTAATAGTTTTTACCTCTCCAGTCTACGTTTTTCACGTAGTTGGACAAGTAAAAGCACTTCTTGATCATTTTGGAACAAAATGGATGGCACATTCACCAGCCAAAGAAATGTTTACTAAAAAAGCTGTCATTATTACTAACGCAGTAGGTCAAGGAATGAATAATGTAATTAAGGATATCGGAGACAGTTTAGACTTTTGGGGAATAGCTAAAAGGTATTCAATCAAACAGGCTCTTTATGATATAGATTGGAGCAAAGTTTCTCTCAAAAGAAAAAATAACATTAAGAAGCAATGTGATAAAATATCCAAGAAAGTTCAAAAAGAAATCAAAAAACCACGTTTGAAAATAAGAATACTCTTTACAGTTATGAGTATTGCTCAGAAATTAATCCATAAAAGCCTTGTTAAGAAAGGAGATCCTTCCACAACAGACTATCTATATTGGAAAGAAAATGGCTGGTTAGATGGAAAAAAACCATGGAAATAAAAAATTATTATTTTTTGGATACTACTTCTTTTGTATTTAATTTCATTTTTTCAATTAACCAGTTATAAGTAGGTTCGTTATCAATATAATAAGTTATTCTCACTTTTTGATAATAATTTATATTTATAAAATCTCCTTCATCTCCATATTTAGTAATTTCAACCCAACCATACATTACACCATTTTGCTCATTTAACTCATTATGTTGAAGTTTATTGTCTTCAATGTACTTCTTCACAAATTGTCTTTGCTCTTTATTTAAATCGTATATCATTTATAATTCTCCTTTAATTAATTATTTTTATTCTCAAATCTTTATTCATAAAATCAAATTTCTATTTCAATAAATCTATAATATCTTGATATCCATACTTAACCGCAATATCATAGGGGGACATTTTTTCATTATTTAAGATATATCTATCAATACCTAGTTCTAAAAGATATTTAACACTTTCAACTTTTCTTCCAAAGACAGCATAATGAAGTGCTGAATTTCCTTGCTCATTAACTTCATTCAAAGAAATATTTTTTTCATTTAAAAAATAATCAAGTAATTCAAAGTTACCGTAAAGTGCTGAATCATTAATTAAATTTCCCCAATATGAACAGTTTTTATAGTCTACATTATATTTTTCTATTAACGTTCTTATATATTCAAAAATTTCATTGCTACTACGTCTATTATAAAGCATCTCTTCTATCAGGAAATGAAGCACATTAGAATTTTGAAACTTATTGTTTAAATCCACTCCATTTTCAATTAAAATATCTATGATTTCAAAACTTTTTGTACGAGAAGAATAATAAAATGTAGCAAACAAAGGAGGTATTCCTTTAGGATTATTAGGATTAGCTCCATTTGCTAACAAAACTTTTATTGCATCTAAATTTTCGTTACTACAAGCGTATTCTAAAACTGTCGGATTATATGCTTCAGGAATTACTAAAAATGAATATTTTAATTTATCAATACTTTTATTATTATTTGAATAAGAATCTAAATTATTAATTTCATTTTTATCAATATAATGAATCATTTTTACTACACTTTTCTCTGGACTAAAAGAAAATACAGTAACTCCCAAAAAAACAATTAAAATAAGTGTAGTGATAATAGTTCTTTTCTTTTTCATGTGTACCTCCTTTTTTTAATACATCCATCAACTAATAAAAGGTAATAAATTACTGTTTTTATCTCTTTCTATTCTAATAATATAAATTATATTTAAAGTGTCTTATTATTTATTTAAATGAACTTTTAAAAGTAATAAATCATGAGTTAAGACATTTTTACTATTTAAGATAATTTTATCTAGCAATTTAATATTTAGCTTAGGATTGTATAAAAGACCTTGTATTACTTCCTTTCTTTTACTTTTAGCTAATTTATCCATCAATAGATAAGATGAAGTATTTCTTGCTACCAGATGGCGTTTAAGAATATTGACTTCACCATTAGATAAATTAATATGATTTGAAAAATTAATACAGAAAAAATACGCTTTACTGTATTCACTTTCAGTTAGAATTGGCCTAAAATAAATATCTGAACAGAACCAATATATAGCTTTTGTGCTATAATTAGTTTTGACAAAATCTATGAATTCCTCATTGCTAATTTCATCATCACTTAAATATCTATTATATATAGTCGCTAATGGTTCGGAAAGTTTTGATTTTTGATATATTTTTAATAAATAGTAATTAGAGATAATCTTATGCCCCAAAAAATCTAATCCTATGTTATGAGCAATCAAAAAATCTAATAAATCATCAAATAAATACGATTCATCAAGATCATCAATAATAACTTCCCACGCATAAATAGTAGTTTTATCTATATCAACTAAAAAGAATTTATCTATTTCATTTTTAAAATCTTCGAAACTACTTAATTCAATAGTAGGAAATATATTTTTCTTATATAATAATTTATAATTATTTAAAAAAAAATCTAATTTAATTTTCACTTTCTCCTCCAAGTACCTGTTTAATCAATTCAATAAGTTTATAAAAAGTTTATTCTTTTAACCGTCATTTATATTTATGAATACTTTAAGATTCATTAAATCTTCAATTATCAATCAGTTAATTTTATTATTTCATTACTTATTATAATAATACTATAGTTTTAAAAAAAAATATTTTTTTAATTGTTTTTTTTATTTTGGAATATATTTTCTTGATTCAATAAAATTAATTAGGGAATCTTTTGATACCCTGAAATTAGTTCCCATTTTAAATGCTACTAACTTACCATTCCTGATATAGTTCATAATTGTTTTTCTTGTTACTTTTAATATTTCTGCAATCTCATTAAGTGTATAAAACTCCATTATTTATTGTCTCCTTTAACACAATGTATTAATTCAAGTAATTCTTTAATTTATTCTTTGCTTTTTTAATAATATATAAGAATTGTTTTCTACGATTTAAACATACTCAATTAACATTCTTATAACTTCTTTGGTTTAATAATGAATCATATTCAAATAGTGATATGGTCCATCTTTTTGGTTTAAATGAAATTGTAAAGTAATTTGCCCTTTGCATATTTCTTTTTAGGATCAAGTAAGGTAAGGTAGTCTTGATTGTTTAGATAAGCTTAGTGGATAGTTTACTAAATTCAGTTTTGGTGTCTTTCCCTTCTCCATGAACATGAAGTACAGTTTCATTAGACATGATATCGATATCTTCAACAACTGAATCTTCTAAGGATAACGAGTTTCTCTTGAACATAGTTTCAACTTTATATCCAGAGAATCTGGTAGGTAATATCATCTTATAATTCATTTACTTTTAAATATCTAAAGAAGTTTCTTAATACCACGATATGTTTTTAGATACTAGCACTTGATAATCTTTTTAGTAGTTCTTCTTTATATTTCAAGACGTCATTTCTTTTTGGGTCAGTAATATTTCTTGAATTTAAGTAAGAAGTGAAACTGTTTAAGATTATCAAGTATGAGTTTTTAGTAGTATCTTTTCTATCAAGGTAATTTAAAAATAAATCTTTAAATGTTATAAAATATATTTCCTTTGTCATCTATCTCCATAAACTCCTCTAAAGTCTAAGAGCCTGAGTATGCATATCCTTTTTCTACCCCATCAATTTGATACCTTACTTCATCTTTAATTAACTCACCTAAATCACAATTTAATACTCTCGATAACTTATAAAAAAGAATAGGATTTTGTTTGTGCCCTTTTCGCCCGTTTTCCATCGTATAAAACTGTTTCTTGTCAATACTTAATCTATCTATAACTTGACTTGTTTTTAATCCTTAATTAAATATTCTTTTAAATAAATAATTTCTTGGTAGATAAATTGGCCTTACTTTACTTTGAACCATTGTTACAACCTCCTTTATTATAATTATACAACATTTTAATATCATTCAAAATAGATTTTTACGGAAAATTTAAGTTGAAATATGTAATTAACAACAAACATTGAATAATTCAGTGTTTTCAACCTTTTAAAAATCAAAAAATTTCATATAATTAACGTAAGTAAATATTTAATTGATGAAGGAAAAGGAAATTTTATGAGAAATAAGAGTATTATGGAAAAAAAATTTGATGAAATTCTTGGTTTTAGATTAAAAGAATTAAGACTCAATTTAGGTGTTTCTTTGGAACACGTAGCTAAAGCAATAGGTTGTTCTAGACAAAACTATTATTTTTATGAAACTGGAGATACCGGAATAAGTAGTTTTATGTTAAAAAAAATTGCTACATTTTATAACGTTAATATTGATTTTCTATTATCAAATGAACTAATATTACAGTTTCCAATTACTAGATTTGATAAGTATGTTATTGATGATTCTGGTATTGTTAAATTAGTTGATAAAATCAAAATATCCAATCCTTATAATTCTATGTATATAATTGAATGTGAAAAAGACTATCTAGTAATGCAAAATATCACTACGTATGTTGATAACTCTATTATGGTTATTGAATATAATGGAGATTCTATATTAACCAAAGTAACTAGACCAACTAATTTAAAAGATCACCATATTTTAATAGAAGTTAAAAACACTCAAATAAGTGTTCCATTGAGAAGCATTCGCTTTTCTTCTTTTTTGGTTGCTAAAATAGTTAAAATAGAAAAAGATCATTATTCTTTTTTAGTTTGATTTTTATAAATTTTCAGTTTTTATTTTTTTTACCCTTTACCTAAATAATATTTTTTAGTTTAATTTAAATATATCCTTAGCGTTATATTTTTTAATTTTTTTCAAGTTAAATAAGAAAGATAATAAAATTAGTGATATTAAAATCAAGATATTTAATAATACTGAACCTATGTTATGACCAATAATAGTTAATCC
>JAITXT010000018.1 GCA_031284585.1 Acholeplasmatales bacterium | reverse complement strand
TTTCTTTTTCAAGAGGATTATCTCTAGTAATAATAAATTCAGCCCCACCACAAATACCTGAATAAAGAGCAAGATCACCTGCTCTCCGTCCCATTACTTCAACTATTGAACATCTTTGATGGGAAGAAGATGTATCACGAAGTTTATCTATTGCTTCCACAATAGTATTTAAAGCTGTATGAAAACCAATTGTAAAATCAGTTCCAGCAATATCATTATCAATTGTTCCAGGTAATCCAATACAATTAATACCCATTTTTTGAAGTTCCATAGCACCATGGTAAGTACCATCACCACCAATACAAACAAGGGTAGAAATTCCAAGAGCATTTAAATTCTTAACTGCTAATTTTCGTACTTCTAATTCTGTGAATTCAGGAACTCTAGAGGTACCTAATTTAGTTCCTCCTAAAGAAAGCATTCCAGAAACATCTTCGTGAGTAAGAAGACTAATTTCATTATCTAAAAGTCCTCTAAATCCATCTTTAACTGCATAGATCTCATATTTGTACTTTTCTCCTGCCCTAACTACAGCTCTTATGGCTGCATTCATTCCAGGCGAATCACCACCTGAGGTTAAAACTCCAATTTTCATTAATCACCTCTTTCTTCCTAAGCAAGCTTAAGAAAAATAACACTATTATTATACCTTTTAACGATTAAAAATATATTTATTTTATAAATTTCATAAAGAAGCTTTTATTTTTACATAATCTAAATAATAAAAGTAAAGGATAAAGTCATTAATTCAAAAATTTTTATAAAAATTACCTTTCTAAAGTAATATCTTTGCTTAATTCAGTTTCTATTATATTTTTAATAGTATCTATTAATTCCTTAGCATAATCAAATAAATCAAAATATTCTCTGACTAATGGATAATCCATAAAAACGGCTATAGTTTCATCTAATTTCTTTTTATTTTCATCCGTTTCATTTAGTTTTCTTCTTCTTTGAACACTTTTTACTTCATTAATTTTATTTTTAAAAATAGGATCATTATTTATTAGTTCTTCTAATTTTCTAAATCTAATTATCTTAGGGTCACTAGCCATCAAATATTTCAAATAGGTAACGTTATCTACTATTTCACCCATAAGAAACCACGTTTTAGCACTAGTTATTTTAACGTTAACTAATGTACCTACGAGATTTTTATCGCCTTGAAAATTTACTCTTTTATTGTTTTTAGTATATCCTGTTAAATTAAACTCATTCCCTTTACTAACTTCATCGACTAAAACTTCTTCAATAAGACCAAGAAACCTTTGATTTCCTCTCAAATAATATTTATCAACTACTTCTTTTAACCGATTAAATCTATCTTTTTTTTCTAAATCAGAAATACTATCTATAAAAGTAGCAGCAGGAGTTCCATCTCGTTTGGAATAAATAAAAGTATAAGCTCCTTCAAACTTAACAGTATCTACTAATTCTAGAGTCTTTAAAAAATCTTCTTCTGTCTCATTTGGAAACCCTACGATAATATCTGTAGTGAGACTTACATTTGGAATTTCTTTTTTTAAATAATTTACTTTTTCTAAATATTCTTCAATCGTATAATGTCTATTCATCTTTTTAAGAATAGAATTACTTCCTGATTGAACAGGTAAATGTAAATAAGGCATAATATTATCAAATGATCCCAAAACTTTAATCGTTTCAAAATCTAAATCTTTCGGATGACTTGTGGTGAATCTAATTCTTTTAATAGGTAACTTTGCTAAATCAGAAAGTAAATCTTTGAAAGTATAGTTTATTTCTTTAAAGTCTTTACCATAGGCATTTACATTTTGACCAAGTAAAGTAATTTCTATACAACCAGATTCTATTAATTCTAATACTTCTTTTATTATTTCTTCTTTTTGTCTTGATCTTTCTTTGCCTCTTGTATAAGGAACAATACAATAAGTACAAAATTCATCACAACCATACATAATATTTACCCAGGCTTTATGCTTGTTTTCTCTAATTTTTGGTAATTGTTCAATAATAGAGCCTTCTTCACTGAATACTTCTACTATCCTTTCATGAGAAAATAAAGAATTATAAATATATTCAGGAAGTTTATAAATATTATGAGTTCCTATAATTATATCTACTTGGGGATATACTTGAAGTACTCTTTCAACTACTTTTTCTTCTTGAGACATGCAACCGGCTAGAATCGTAATCATATTAGGATTTTTTCTTTTATATTTCATTAATCTTCCAAGTTCACCAAAAGTTCTATCTTCAGCATTTTCTCTAATTGCACAAGTATTAATAATTACTAAATCTGAACTATTTTCAAGGATATCTCTTTCATAACCTAGATTTTCTAAGATACCAGAAAAAACTTCACTATCTGCTTCATTGGCTTGACATCCATAAGTAATAACTGTATAAGTTTTTCCAACTCCTAAGTCTTTATATTTATCTAGTAATACAAAATTAGAAACTAAAGTATCTTTATTTACTCTCTTCCTAGCATTCTTTAAATTGGGTTTAAAATATTTGGATACATCTATTTCTTTCATTAATAATAATTCCTTTGTTTTTTTCTAAATTATAACAGGGTCATTTTCAAAGAAAAGACCCTGTTATAATACTAATATTTATTTTGCTACTTCAGTTACTCTAGTTTCTCTAATTACAGTTACTTTAATAGTACCTGGATAAGTTAGTTTACTCTCAATAGCTTCTTTGATCTCTCTTGCTACTCTAAAAGTAGATTGGTCATCTACTTCAGTAGGTTTAACCATAACTCTTATTTCACGACCTGCTTGAACAGCAAAACTCTTTTCTACTCCTGGAATACTAGAAGAAACTTCTTCTAATTGTTCTAGTCTCTTGACATAGTTTTCCATTGATTCTGATCTAGCTCCTGGTCTTGCTGCTGATAAGGCATCAGATGCACCAACTAGTACTGCTATAATAGATTCAGGATCTTTATCACCATGGTGACTTGCTATTGCATCAATAACTTCTTTTGGTTCTTTAAACTTAGAAGCAATATTAACACCAATTTCAACGTGCCCACCTTCTATCTCATGGTCAACTGCTTTACCAATATCATGAAGAAGTCCAGCTCGTCTTGCGAGTAATTCACTTTCACCAATTTCAGCTGCTAGTTTACCAGCTAAAAAAGCTGTTTCTACTGAATGGCTTAATACATTTTGTCCATAGGATGTTCTAAAATGTAATCTACCAATTAATTTAACTAACTCAGGATGAATTTTACCAATATTTAATTTAAATACTGCTTCTTCACCTCTTTCGCGAATAAATGTTTCTACTTCTTTTCTAGTTTTCTCAATGACTTCTTCAATCCTTGCTGGATGAATTCTTCCATCAGATACTAGATAAGTAAGGGCCCTTTTTGCGATTTCTCTTCTAACAGGATCAAAACCACTTAGAACAACTGCCTCAGGTGTATCATCAATAATTAAATCTACACCAGTTAATGCTTCAATTGCTCTAATATTTCTACCATCTCGGCCTATTAGTCTACCTTTCATTTCATCATTAGGTAAATCAACAACTGAGATAGTTCTTTCACTGGTTGTTTCTCCAGCATACTTTTGCATTGCAAGTGCAAGTAAGTTTTTAGCCCTATTAACGGCCTCGTTTTTAGCTTTTTCTTCCTCTTCACGAATAAAGATAGAAATTTCAACAGCCATTTCCTCTTTAACTCGTTGCATAATAATTTCTTTTGCTTCAATTTGTGTTAATGCAGCAATCTCAAGCAATTTTTCTTCTTGTTTACGTTTTAACTCGTCCGCTTCTGTAGATAATTTATCAATGTGTTTTTTTCTTTCTTCAAGTTTTTCTTCTTTAACAGAAATTTGATCTTCTCTTTTATCAATATTATTTGCTCTATTGTTGAGCTGATCTTCTCTTGAAGATAATTTGTTTTCAAGTGATACAACTACACTTCTGCGCTCTCTAAGGTCATTTTCTTGTTCTTTCTTATATTCAAGAAATTCCTTTTTAGCTTCTTGTACACTTTCTTTTTTGGCTCTTTCTGCCTCTACTTTTCCATCATCAATTATTTTTTGGCGTTCATCTTTAGCTGCTTTTAGGCTCTTTTCTCTTGTCCAAACACGAACAAAAAAACCAATTAAAGCACCAACGATTAATGCAAGTAAAACAAGAAGAAGTACAATGTACCAATCCATACTCTTATACCTTCCTTTTGTTATTTTTTTAGACATATATATAAAGATCTTCTAATAAGATCAATTTCAGTCCTTCTTTATTATACAACTATTTTTTTATTTTTAAATAATAAAGTACTCATATTTCAAATTTCGTATATTTAAAAAATCCTATATTTTTAAGATCTTTTATTGAAAAATACATCATTAAGCCCTTTTCATGGTATTTAATAATTTAGTAAATAATTTTAATCCAAAACTTATTCTAAATATATGCTTTTTTATCTAAAAAATTGCGTTTTTTGATATAATAATAAATAGTATTTTTTTAAATAAGGAGATTTTCATGGCAACAGACATACCAAATACTAAATTAGGATTATTATACAAATATAAATTACTTATCTTTATTGGAATGGCCTTATTTATTGGTCTTTTAGTCATTCTTTTTATTTACTTAATACCTTATACTAAAAACAATAAAGTATTTTTTGAAGCTGAATCGACTCCTAATACAGTATACGTTACAAAATTTGATAAAATTGATTCAAACCGTGATTTTAAAATAGATATAGTTTGGGATACTCTTACAATTCCTAAGAAAGATGCTAGCGATAAATTAACTGGCGGTAGTTATAAATTCTCATTTACATTTGAAGAAAAAACTTCCGTTCATCTTCAAAACTTTAGAGTAACCCCTCTTCTTCAAACAAAATGGGTGGAGTATAGAGGGCTTGGTTCACAACTTAGCCTTGCTCAAGGAATTTCTTCTTCCTCTACTATTAATTTTAATTACACACTTCCTACATCTCCTTTATGGTTTGTAAGAGTAGATGATCCTATTTTATATTTGAAAGTAGAATATAATGAAGCAATCGCTGGAATCGAAAACACTAAAACAGTTTACTTATCTCTTTCTTTAAAAAACTTAGATCCTCATAGTTTAAAACAAGCATAAATATTAATAAAAAAGACCTAATAGGTCTTTTTTTTATTTCAAATATTTACTTTCAAGTTCTTTCATTTTAAGAGTTGATCTATTTTTTAAATCAGCTATTTGATCATCTTTTAATAATTTGTAATTAGGATAAATAGGTTCTGAAACTATTAATGTAATCTTTGGTTTTTTATCTTTGTTTTTTCTATATCTATAAGTAATAATCATAGGAATAATAGGAACTTTTGCATTATAAGCAAGATAAAAAGCCCCCTTTCTAAAAGGACGTAATTCTTTATCATATGCTACTAATTCACCTTCTGGAAAAATATGAACTAATTCACCTTTTTGAAGTTTAGAAGATAATTCTAAGAAAAAGACATTTGATTCTTCTTTTGAAAGAGGAATAGGAACTGATCCTAAGACATTAATAAGTTTACCCGCAATCGGTAATTCAAAGTTCTTAGGAATTGAAGTGAATGTTGGTTTTTTAGGAAACATAGCTAGTGCAGCAAAAGTTGAATCTAAATTATGAACATGATTAGAAATAGATACTGCACCTAATCCTTTCTTTAATACTTTTCTAACATTATGAGTACCTTTTATTTTTAAACCATAAAAAATTTTATTGACAGCAAGTGCAGGTAGAGCTAGAGCAAAGTAAATAATCATAGAAACCATAGATTTAATAGCTCCTCTTTTCACTCTTTTTTTCATTCTTTTACCTTTTTCACTTTTCTCAGAAATTAGTAATGTTCTATTATCAGCAATTGCCTCTTGAAACATTTCAACCATTTTACTTACGCAATATTCTAATTTGTAATATTTAGATTCTTCCAAAAACTTAGATTCATATTCTAATCTATATTCTTCATGCTCGATAAGAAAATCTATTTTGTCTCTTAACTCTAGAAAATCATTAACTTTAAAAAGACAATTTTCATCAACTGCAAATTGAGAAGTAGCAGAATATTTCGATTTAGCAATTAAACAAACTTTTCCGCAAGCTAGGGCTTCGATACAACTAATTCCTTCTATCTCTATTTCGGCAGCATGCACATAAAGATCTGCTTTATTGATAACATCTACTAATTCTTCTTTGGTATAAAAAGAAAATAATGGTTTATTTGGAAGTTTACTACTTATCTTTTCTAAGTGTTTTTTTCTAGGACCTCTTCCTGCAAAAATAATTTTTATTTTCTCTTTATATTTAGAATTTAGAATTGCTTTAATAAGTGTTTCATTTCTTTTTTCTTTCGCAAAACGTCCAATCATCAAAATCGTGAAATAATTTTCATCTTTTGTAACTTCTTTTTTAACAAAGGCTGGATCATATCCATTAGAAATTACATGAAGTTTCGCCCGATACTTATGTTTCTTTAATTCATCAAATGCAAACTTAGAAGGACAATGAATAGTTTTGATTTTATTATAAAAGTTCTTCCTCCAAAACCAAAATAAAAAGTCATTAAATAGTTTGAATTTATTTAATCCAATATTAAATAAAATATTATATGGATGAACATGAAAAGCAGAAGTACAACTAATACCCATTTGCTTAGCAATTTTACGTGCTTTTTGTTCGGTTTTCCAACATACAAATAAGTGCACAACATCCGAGTTATAAATTGCTGCGGCAAGCGTATATTTTTCTGGTTTTGAAAAATGAGTATCTTGTTTATGAGAGAATTCCGTAACTATAGGAATATACTTTTCTTTTAAAGGAAACATATCGTCTCCTACTACATCAATTGCGACAACCTTCACTTCATGACCTAATCTAATAAGTTCATCTCTAAATCTATGGGCAGTAATTACTGTACCATTAGATAATGTTGTGAAATCATCTAAGATAAAAGTTATTTTCATCATACCTCCTGTAGGCTTTAATATTTTATCATATAAATGAAAATTTAAGCATTAATTTAACTAAAAACAGGTAAACGTGTCATAGATTTAGTAAATTTCAAATAAAAGTGAATTCTACTAACTATAGAATTTGCATTAAAAACTTCTAAATATTATCTCTTTAATAAAGAGAGAGTATTCTCTTATTTGGGTGTTTTCTTATTTTGTATCTACGTATATAATTATACCATTAAAAAAAGGAGTGATATTATGAAACAACAAGATACACAAACAAGAGGGGAAGAAATAGCAAATTCAATAAGTCATTTGGTCATGGCATTAAGTTCTTTTGTCATGCTCATATTTCTAATTCTTAAATCAGATAGTCTAAAAGATTATTTAGGAGCAACAGTGTTTGCTATATCAGTTTTTCTTTTATATGGTTTTAGTACTATCTATCATGGCTTATCAGATAATAAAGCCAAGTGGCAAGTCTTTAAAAGATTAGATCATACATCTATATACTTTTTAATTGGTGGAACTTATACACCATTATTACTACAAATTCAAGAATTTGAAAAATCTCTTTTTGGTATTCCAATTTTAACTATATCTAATATTCTTTTATTTTTGATGTGGACAATTATTATTACTGGAGTAGTTTTCAAATCAATTTGGATAAATAAATTTAAATATATCCATTTAGCTTTTTACTTGCTTTTAGGATGGAGTGCTATTTTTTATTTTAAATATATATACGCTCAAAGTCTACAAGGTTTCTTAATTATTCTTATAGGAGGAATTTCCTATACCATAGGAGTTCTATTTTATGTATTTCCTAAAATCAAATATTTTCATTTTGTTTGGCATATCTTTGTAGCTATTGGAACAATCTCCCATTTTCTAGCCTTATATTTCTTTTATTATTAATTACTATAAAATATATAAAAAATAAAAAAGGGATTACTCCCTTTTTTTATCTTTTAAATCCATAATGATCTAAAATTTGATTTTTTATTTTATTAAGTAAATCCACTCTTTCTTCTAAATAAATCTTAACATTATCACGTCCTTGACCTATTTTCTCACCTTCATAAGAAAACCAAGCACCACTTTTAACAATTATACCTAAATCAGAGGCTAGGTCAACAACTTCACCAGTACCAGGGAAACCTTTTCCATATATTAAATCAATAGATACTGATTTAAAAGGAGGTGCAACTTTATTTTTAACAACTTTAATAGTTACTTTATTTCCAATAATTTCCGCACCATTTTTAATGGAATCACTTTTTCTTATCTCTAACCTTACACTAGAATAAAACTTAAGTGCTTTTCCACCTGTAGTTGTCTCTGGATTTCCAAACATTACGCCAATTTTATCTCTTATTTGATTAATAAAGATAATTGTTGTATTAGTTTTAGATAAGATACCAGATAATTTTCTCATTGCTTGGCTCATTAGTCTTGCTTGATTACCGACTGAGACATCTCCCATATTAGCATTAAGTTCACTTTCTGGTACTAGAGCCGCAACACTATCTACTACAATTACATCGATAGCAGACGATTTAATAAGTGCTTCCGCTATTTGTAATGCTTGTTCACCACTATCAGGTTGAGATAATAGTAAATTGTCGATATCTATCCCTAAGTTTCTAGCATATAAAGGATCAAGTGCATGTTCAGCATCTATAAAGGCTACATAACCTCCTAACTTTTGTGAACTAGCAATTGCATGGAGGGCAAGGGTTGTTTTTCCACTCGATTCAGGACCATAGATTTCTATGATTCTTCCCTTTGGATAACCTCCAATTCCTAAAGCAATATCTAAAGATAGTGAACCGGTAGGAAGAGATTCCATCTGATGATCCGCTTCTTCGCCTAGGCGCATAATTGCTCCTTTACCAAATTGCTTTTCTAATTGTTTCATTGTTTCGTTTATAGCAGCTAATCTGCTATCTTTTTCATCTTGCATTTTAATCACCTTCTATATTATAATAGTAAAAAAATTTTATTTTTCCCTAAATACTCTCAAATAAATATTTTCTTGATTTATAAACATAATCATATCCGCTTAATATTACAGCTACTACTGATACATATAAGATTATAGATCCTAAACTTAAACTAATAAAATCACTTGAATAAAAAGGTTTAATTCCGAAATCATTAAAGAATAAAAGAATGATTGCTACCATTTGGGTAACAGTTTTAATTTTACCAAAAATAGAAGCAGAAATAACAATTCCTTTTTCTGCAGTTACTAGTCTTACCGCAGTTACTATAAACTCACGTAAAACAACAATAACTACTACAAACAAGGGAACAAAAGAAGTAGCTTCGTTGTTTAAATATAAAAGTGCTAATATAACTAAAACTTTGTCTGCGATAGGATCAAGAAATTTACCAAAAGTAGTTACTTGATTTAATTTTCTCGCTAAATAACCATCTAAAAAATCACTAAAAGATCCAATAATAAAAAGAATTCCAAGTACTAACTGTTTAATACTAATACTATTAAAAAAAGAAAGTGTCTCGTTAAGTGGTTCAACATAAATAATAATTGTCATTATGGGAATTAAAGCAAATCTAAATAAAGTAATTTTGTTAGCTATTGTCATTTAAAAATCTCCTTTGTAATAATTAATTTTAACAAAAAAAGTAATATATTATTTTTTTTTACATTATTTAGATTATAGCGCTTAATATAAAAAGAAATCTTCATAAAAAATTGAGATTATCATTTAATGAAATACTTGTAAATATTAAAAGTAAGTGGGCGGAAAGTACATAAAAAATATTGTTTCCGCCCGTGTAATGGAGAAAATTATGAAAATTATAGCTAGAGAATATGAAATTAAAAAACTTAAGGAACTATATTAGAGCAATAAGCCAGAGTTTTTAGTAATATACGGCAGAAGAAGAATTGAAAAAACGTTTCTTATCAAAAACGCATTAGACGTAGATTTTTTCTTTTCTTTTAGTGGTTCGCTAAATTTCACAAGAAAAGTTCAGCTTGAAAGCTTTAAAAACAGTCTTAATTCTCATAACACTATATCTTCATGGACTGATGCATTCCACAATCTAAAGCTTAGAATTATTAAAGCAGAGACTACGCAGAAAAAAATAATATTTATAGATGAGTTATCTTGGTGTGATACAAAGGGTTCAACTTTTTTGTCAGCACTTGAATTTTTCTGGAACGATTTTGCATCTAACAGAGAAGATATTTTTTTTAATTGTGTGCAGTTCATCAATCTCTTGGATTGTTAAAAAAATTTTTCATAATAAGGGCGGATTGTATAATAGACTTACAGAAAAAATTTATCTTGAACAATTTACATTAGCAGAGACCAAAGAATTTCTAATAAGCAAAAATATTGATTATTCGAACTACACTATAGCAGAACTATATATGGTTTTTGGCGGAATTCCATATTATTTAGAACTTTTGAAAGCGGGATTGTCTTATTCCCAAAATGTAGATGAAATAATATTTAGTAAAAATGCACTTTTAAAAAATGAATTCAATGATTTGTTTTCTACTATTTTTCTAACTATAATACTCATTTGTTAATAGTTGAAGCTCTCAATTCTAAGAAAAGCGGATTAACAAGAAAAGAAATAATTGAAAAAACCAAATTAACTAATAATGGTCATACAACAAATGCTTTAAGAGATTTAGAAGAAAGTGGTTTTATTAAATCTTATAACTCATTTCCTTATTCAAAGAATATTTACCAATTGGTAGACTTTTTTAATTTGTTTTCTACTTTAGTATATTTTGTTTGTAATTATTTATTAGTTATTCTTATTACCTATTACCTCTTTATTTTCTAAATCTAATATATCAACCTCTTTGATTTTATCAAATTGTTTTTGAATCTTTTGACTAGTTGTACTAATATCTTTAGTAGCATCTGCTAAATTATTAACATTAGTTACTAGTTTTTCCCATCTTTTACCAAAAAAATCAAATTGTTTAGCTAATTCATCTAAACTAGTTTTAACAACTTTAGCATTTTTGTTAAGTTCTATATTTCTAGCAGCTGTATTAACTAATACAGTTACAGCTAACAACGTAGTAGGAGAAGTGAGCCATACTTTTGAATTATTAGCCTTTTCAACTAATTCAGGAAAATTAGAATTTATTTCCGCGAATATTCCTTCACTAGGTATAAACATAAGAGCTAATTCAGCTGTTGTATCTTTTTTGATATACTTTTTAGAAATATCTTTGATATGTTTTTCGATATCTAACCTAAAAGCTTTTCTATAACCATCTTTTTCTGCATCATTATAGGCATTATTATACATATTTTGATAGTTTTCAAGAGGAAATTTAGAATCAATACATAAGTCATTTATAGGAGAAGGGCAATGAATAACCGCGTCTGGCACAACGTCACTACCATCAACTTTATAATCTAATTTATATTGTTTTGAATATAACTTATCATTATCTCCATAAACAGAAGATAATATTTGATATAAAGCCGTTTCACCATAAATTCCGCGTTGTTTTTTATTAGCTAATATATCTTTTAAAGAAACAACATCTGTACCAAGTTTTTCTATATTTTTTTGAGCAGAATCAATTTTAGTTAATTGTTCTATTACCTTAGTAAATGTCTCATTTGAATTTTTAAATCCTTCACTTAGCTTGTCATCAACTTTTTTATCAATTGAATCAATTCTTAAATTTATATTTTGGATTAAACTTTCTGATAGTTTATTATGCCTAAGTTCATTGTCTTCGATAATTTTAGAAATACTACTATTTAAATAATTAGAAATATCGTTTTTTAAAGAACCAAACTCTTTTTGATTAAGTGTGTTTGAATTGTTTATTTTATCTATTAGATTATTAGATAAAAGAGAAAAATTACTGTTATTAGATGAATTAGTTTTATTAATATCATTAGCGATATCTACTCTAAAATCAGATAAGTTTTTGTTTATCTTTTCATTTAATAAAACTATTTCTTTAGAATTATCGTTTTTATCATTATTTGTGTTTTTAGTTCTTTTTATAACTATTACTATTACTATAATTGCTGTTAAAAATACAGCTATTAATAATCCTAATATTATGTAATCCATTACTCACCCCACGTATCAACATTATTTTTTAAATAATAAATATTTTGTATCCCAATTTCATCTACTTTAACATATAAATACATATATGTTTGATTATATAACAACATATCAAAAGATGTTACAAAAAGACTTGTTTTCAAAATTTTTATTTTTCTTTCTTCATTTTTGTGCTAAATATAGCGCACCTTGCTCTTGAAACTAAATCACCACAATAAAATTTACTTTTATTATTTCGAAATATAACAAAATTGTATAAACCTTCATCTATCACTTTCCAAAGTAATGGGACTGCAAATTTATAAAAAATTTAATTTTCAAGAACATCTCATTTTTAATGGTTTGAAATAATCAAAAATAATAAATCTTCAGTTTTAGAGACAAAAAATGATCTGTTTGTTATTTTTTTTCAAGATAAATGGAAAATATTAATAATTAATGGTTAATACAAAAAATCGATAAATAATTAGCATTTAATAATTAAAATATTGTTTAATAATTGTAGATGCTAAACAACCACATTATTTAACATTTATCAATTAGATATTAAGGGTGATTTTTGGAAACAAAATATGCTATACCTAAAGAAGTGCTAGATGTGGAAAGACCTAATGCCACTGTTCTAAAAAACAGATGGTCAGGGTAATTTTTATGTTAAAGAAGCCAAAAGTGTTAGAACTCCTGTTAAATCTTATCCAACTAAACTATATGGAAAGGTAATTGGTAAAATAGTAGGTGATATGTATGTTCCATACTCTAAATGAAAAACCAAAAGAGATTTCAATCAGAGAATATGCCCGAGTTGTCTGTTATCTATAATAACACAGAAACTTTTAAATGAGATGGTCGAATACTTTTGTATAAAAGGAATAGATTTATATGTAGCAACTCTCATGCGATACATATTTAAAGACGAAATAGTTATTTACATTTAGATGAATAGTATGAAAATTCTTATTTATTATCTAGATTATAGAACTCTAATACACTAGATATAGGAACAGCATAAACATATCCATATATAGGTGTTCCATTATTATCTAGTAATCTTAAAGTAATAATACCTATAAGTCTTCCATATCTATCTAGTAAAGCTCCTCCACTAACTCCATTAGTTGAGGTAGCATCTACTTGAATATATTTATTTGAATTATTATTATAAGTGATTCCTACTTCTTTTCTACTTATTACTCCTGTAGTGATACTAATCCCTAGATTGTTCCCATTTCCTAAAAGTATGACATTCTGACCAGTTGAATAATTTAGTTTATTTATCTTAACACTCTTCCCCCTAGTATCATTCATAATGAGTAGTACTAAATCTAAACTAGTATCATATCTTTCTACAGTTACTTCTTGATAAATATCAGAATTTGGAAATCTTATCTCTATTAAATCATGTATATATACTATTGAATCACTAGTAAATGAAACAACGTGAAAATTAGTAATTAACTCAGTATCTGAAAATATAACTGCTGTTCCAAATGATTCTATATCATCTGTGGATGCTTTAATTTCTACTACACTTGATAGAGATTTTAAAAATACTCTATCAGGTGAAGTTAATATATCAACTAAATAAAAACTAAGAAAAGAAGCTGAAATAATTATCGAAACAATTGATAAAATAGACGTTACTTTACGCATTATATTTCATTATTTATTAAAACTATAACACTTGGATAATTAGTATACCATTCAAAAGGCTCTAATACAATATTTAATCCATCAAAAGAATAAGTTCCTTCTAGTACTATAGATAAATCATCAATACTTTGTATTGTGAAATAATTACTTTCAAATGAGATCCATACACTAACATCACC